>NZ_CP022437.1:1858895-2478526 GCF_002224365.1 Virgibacillus necropolis
GAGGAAAACTTAGAAGTGTCTGATGAAACTGTTGACAAAGAACTCGAAAGCATGGCATCTATGTACCAAACTGATGTAACGCAGTTGAAGCAAATGCTTGGTGGCAATACTGATGCGATTAAAGAAGACTTGAAGTTTAAACGAGCGATGGATTTCTTAGTTGAAGAAAGTAAAACTGTTTAATTAACGATTCTATGTTTATTTAAAACAAAATGAGGCAAATACTAACAAGGCACGATAACCTCGTGTCTTGTTTTACACTTTAATGCTGGCGTATTATTTTTGTAATCTTTCTAGTCATGACATACATATGATAAACAATACTAACTTTTATTTGAACATAGAAAAATAAAACAAACAATAATCATAACGGTTATGATTTGACTTTTTTATTTATTTCTCCATAATTAAAAAATAAATATATGTAAAGTATATTGTTTTGTATTCTAATTTTGTTCTGATATGATGGGCTAAGAAAGCTGGATCCTATATAAAAATAATTAGGGGTAGATTTAAACTTTTAGGGGTGAAATGGAATGTTTAAATTTAATGAAGAAAAAGGTCAATTGAAATGTTCTTTTTGTGGAAAGAGTCAAGATCAGGTTCGTAAACTTGTTGCTGGACCGGGCGTTTATATATGTGATGAATGTATTGATCTTTGTACAGAAATCGTAGAAGAAGAGCTTGGTACAGAAGAAGAAACTGAATTCAAAGAAGTACCAAAGCCTAAAGAAATCTGCGAAATATTAGATGACTATGTAATTGGTCAGGATAAGGCAAAGAAGAATTTATCGGTTGCTGTATATAACCATTATAAACGAATTAATTCTCCAAAAAATAACGATGATGTTGAACTGTCGAAGAGTAATATTGCTATGCTTGGACCAACGGGAAGTGGTAAAACATTACTTGCCCAAACATTAGCAAGAATTCTGAATGTACCATTTGCAATTGCAGATGCTACTTCATTAACAGAAGCAGGATATGTTGGAGAAGATGTAGAAAACATTCTTTTAAAGCTAATTCAATCAGCAGATTATGATGTGGAAAAAGCTGAAAAAGGAATCATTTATATTGATGAAATTGATAAAGTTGCAAGGAAATCAGAGAATCCATCGATTACAAGAGATGTTTCTGGTGAGGGTGTACAACAAGCACTATTGAAAATTCTTGAAGGTACAGTTGCAAGCGTACCACCACAAGGAGGACGTAAGCACCCACATCAAGAATTCATTCAAATTGACACGACAAACGTCTTATTTATTTGTGGAGGTGCCTTTGACGGTATCGATCAAATCATCAAACGTCGTCTTGGTAAAAAGGTTATTGGATTTGGTGCTGATGAACAGCAACAAGATCTTGAGGTAGGACAATTACTTGCAAAAGTACTACCAGAAGACTTATTACGTTATGGTTTAATTCCAGAGTTTATTGGAAGGTTACCTATAATTGGAGCTTTAGAGCCGTTAGATGAAGATGCACTAGTTGAAATTTTAACAAAACCTAAAAATGCATTAGTGAAGCAATATGAAAAATTATTCTTAATGGATGATGTTGAGTTAGAATTTGAAGAAGACGCATTGGTAGAAATTTCTAGAAATGCCATTGAGCGGAAAACTGGAGCACGTGGTTTACGATCAATAATTGAAGGTTTAATGCTTGAAGTAATGTTTGAACTTCCTTCCCGAGATGATATTGAGAAATGTATTATCACTAAAGAAACAGTTCTATTAGAGGATGGTAGTCCAAAACTTATTTTTAAAGATGGTACGGTGAAAGATGATAATAAACCATTACCTAAAGAAAGTGCATGATAATAGGTAAATGATACATGATTGAAGACTGACTAGTGAGAATGATTAGCTCTTCCTATTGCTTTCGTAATGATGATTGGGAGTTCTAAATTATTCTTGAGGTCAGTCTTTTTTCAGTCATACATAGACACGAATAGGTAACACTAATAGAGAAACTTATACATTTACAAAAGGAAAACTTTTCTTTACACTTTACACGTAAGGAAAGTATGAAAAACTTCGCTATTCACTTATTGAAGAAAGAGTGATTAGCGAGGTTTCTACTATAAATTATATTTTTACGGAGTATGGAGGTACATACAATGACAAATAAGACGATTCAGCTTTCCCTCCTCCCATTACGTGGCTTACTTGTTTTTCCATCAATGGTTATTCATTTAGATGTTGGTCGGGAAAAATCGATACAAGCGTTGGAAAAAGCAATGATGGGCGACCAAACTATATTTTTAGCTGCACAAAAGAAAGTGAGTGTGGATGATCCTGATCCTGAAGGTATATATGGAATTGGAACAGTAGCAACGGTAAAACAAATGCTTAAGTTACCAAATGGTACAATCCGTGTTTTAGTTGAAGGATTATATCGTGGTGAAATCGTTCAGTTTATTGAGGAAGAAGAACAATTCATCGTTGAAATTGATGAGATAGTTGAAGAACGCGGAGACAAAAATGAGGAAGAAGCATTAATGCGTTCGTTATTAAACCAATTCGAACAATATGTTAAGGTATCTAAAAAAATTAATCATGAAACATTAGCAATTGTTTCCGATATTGAAGAGGCTAGTCATCTTGCTGATATTGTAATATCACATTTATCTCTTAAATTAAAGGATAAACAGGAACTTTTGGAAACTGCTAATGTTAAAAAGCGGATTCAACGATTAATTAAATTAATTTCAAATGAGAAAAAAGTGCTCGATTTAGAAAAGAAAATTGGCCAACGCGTTAAGAATTCAATGGAGAAAACACAAAAAGAGTACTATCTTCGGGAGCAATTAAAAGCAATTCAAAAAGAACTTGGTGAAAAAGATGGTAAAACTGGCGAAGTTGATCAGATTAGAGAAAAAATTGAACAATCAGAAATGCCGAACCGTATTTTGGAAGTTGCACTAAAAGAATTAGATCGGTATGAGAAAGTACCACAGAGTTCGGCGGAGAGTTCAGTTATTAGAAACTATTTAGATTGGCTTGTTGCTTTACCGTGGACTGAAAAAACGCAAGATACAATTGAGATAGATCATGCTCATAAAATTTTAGATGAGGATCACTATGGTCTTGAGAAGGTTAAGGAACGAGTGCTTGAATATTTAGCAGTGCAAAAATTAACTAATTCAATAAAAGGACCTATCCTATGTATCGTAGGCCCACCTGGAGTTGGTAAAACATCACTAGCAAAGTCAATTGCGAGAGCGATTAACCGTAACTTTGTCCGAGCTTCATTAGGTGGCATTCGTGATGAAGCAGAGATTAGAGGCCATCGCCGAACATATATCGGTGCAATGCCTGGTAGAATTATTCAGGGTATGAAGAAAGCAAAGACAACCAATCCTGTATTTCTCTTAGATGAAATTGACAAAATGTCAAATGATTTCAGGGGTGATCCATCATCAGCTATGCTAGAGGTGCTGGACCCAGAACAGAATGGTAATTTCAGCGATCACTATATAGAAGAGACATATGATCTATCAAATGTCTTATTTGTTGCAACAGCAAACTATGTGAATAATATTCCTGGTCCATTGCTTGACAGGATGGAGCTTATTTCAATTGCTGGATATACGGAAATAGAAAAACTCCATATAGCTAAAGAACACCTTTTAGGCAAACAATTAAAAGAAAATGGATTGAAAAAAGGTAATTTACAAGTACGGGATGATGCACTATTAAAGTTAATCCGTACCTATACCAGAGAGGCTGGGGTACGTGGTTTAGAACGTCAAATAGCACGGTTATGTCGAAAAGCAGCAAAAATAATTGTTTCAGAGGACAAGAAAAAAGTTATTGTTACAACCAAAAATATAGAAGACTTATTAGGGAAATCCGTTTTCCGTTATGGTCAAGTAGAACAAGAAGATCAAATCGGCACTGCAACCGGATTAGCATATACAGCTGCAGGCGGTGACATCCTTTCCATTGAAGTTTCCCATTATCCTGGTAAAGGGAAGTTGACCCTTACAGGAAAACTAGGTGACGTGATGAAAGAGTCTGCTCAGGCCGCTTTTAGTTATATTAGATCAAGATCGAAGGAATTAAATATTAATCCGAGTTTTCATGAAACGTATGATATTCATATTCATGTACCTGAAGGAGCTACACCAAAAGATGGTCCGTCTGCAGGTATTACGATGGCCACTGCCTTAGTTTCCGCACTTTCTGGGAGAGCCGTTAAAAAAGAAGTGGGAATGACAGGAGAAATTACACTGCGAGGTCGTGTCTTGCCAATTGGCGGTTTAAAAGAAAAATCGTTAAGTGCTCATCGAGCTGGGATTACAACGATTATTATTCCAGAACAAAATGCAAAAGATATTGACGATATTCCGGCCAGTGTTCGTGAAGATTTAACATTTATTAAAGTAAACCATTTAGATCAAGTACTGAAGCATGCGTTAGTGGGGGATTCACATGAAAGTAAATAATGCTGAAATCGTTATTAGCGCAGTAAGCCAAAAGCAATATCCAAATGACCGCTTGCCAGAGATTGCTTTGGCTGGTAGGTCCAATGTTGGAAAGTCGTCCTTTATCAATCGATTAATTCATCGTAAAAATCTAGCCCGGACGTCTTCAAAACCTGGAAAAACACAAACGTTAAATTTTTATAAAATTAATCAACTCTTTTATTTCGTTGATGTTCCAGGTTACGGTTATGCAAAAGTCTCCAAAAAGGAACGTGAAAAATGGGGCGTTATGATGGAAGAGTATTTCGAAACAAGAGATACTCTAAAAGCAGTTATGCTTATAACGGATATACGTCATGAACCGTCAGCCGATGATGTAAACATGTATCAGTTTTTAAAACATTTTGAGCTTCGTGTAATTGTCATCGCAACTAAACTAGATAAAATTGCTAAAGGTAAAATTGCTAAACACGTTAAACGGACTAGAGATACACTTCAAATGGAGAAAGAAGATATTGTTATTCCTTTTTCTGCTGAATCAGGAGAGGGAAAAGATGAAGCATGGGGTGTAATCAGACAATATCTATAAAACTACTTATAAAATGAAACTTCATTCAATGGAATTATACAGCCCGTAAAAACTGCGATAAAAATGCTTTGAAGGGATTATTTTAGATCTCTTCAAAGCTTTTTTTAAGAATTATTCAGAATTTAAATTCAATTAGTAGAGTAAATTGGTGAATTTGTGGGCATTTGTAAGGTTTAAATAGGTATATGCACGAGAATATAGAATTTGTACAAATAGTTGGAAATATGGAATTGTAAGCAATTCGTATATTTTCTGTTAACTTGTTATAATTAAATTTATTAGTTCTGAAAGAGAGAAAGCTACATACACGGAAGTATTTGGGCTAATAAACAGAGAAAGGGTGGTTGGTTTATGAAAAGACTGAATATTTTGTTTATTGTTATACTACTAGCTTTAGTACTAGCTGCATGTGGTTCAGAAGAAGAAGCTGAATCTGGTGGAGAGAGTGATGGAAACGCATCAGGAGATAGCCAAGAGTTTGACTTGGTAGAGGATGGAAAGCTTACTTTTGCGGCGTCTGGAGAATTCAAACCATTTAGTTATATGAAAGATGGGAAAATGGTAGGGTATGACATTGCAGTTGGAGAAGCTATTGCTGAAAAATTAGGTTTAGAAGCAGTTCAGGAAAAAGCTAAGTTCGCTGCTATTGTAACCGGTGTTAAACAAGGTCGTTATGATATAGCTGTGGCGAGTCATACAATTACTGAGGATCGTCTAAAGGAAGTTAATTTTTCAGAACCTTATTATTATTCTGGACCAGTTATATTCACAAGACCTGATAGTGATATTGAATCAGCAGAAGATTTAAAAGGTAAAGAGATTTCTGTATCAAGAGGTTCAAGTTATGTAGAGATGGCTCAGGAGTATACAGATAATATTCCACAAGTTGATAGTGATGTCGTTGCTCTTCAATCACTTGCAAAGGGTCATCATGATGCAGTTATAACAGATGCCATTACTGGACAAACAGCTATTGATAACGGGTTAGAAATTGAAAATCGTGGCCAATTAGGAGTCAGTGAGCAGGCTGTAGCAATTTCAAAGGAAAATGAGAAGTTACAAGAAGCAATTAATGAAGCGTTAAAGGAACTAAAAGAAAGTGGAGAGTTAAAAGAAATAGCAATGGAGTGGGTTGGTGTAGATATCACAAAAGAGCCTGAGGAATTAAAATAATAGTAGGAAGCAAATGTGCGCAGAGCTTGCGCACATTTGTCTTTAAAGGGAGTTGAATCATTTGGATGCTATTATGCACTTTTTCGAAGTATTTACAAGTAGTTTTGATCTGTTTATTGAAGGTCTTAAGCTAACGTTCTTATTATCAGCAGCTTCGTTAGTGATTGCCTTTATAATCGGATTGATTTTTGCTATATTTAAAATTTCTAATATAAAAATTTTAGAGTGGATCGCTGACGCATATATATGGATTGTGCGCGGTACACCACTGATTGTTCAAATATTTGTTCTTTATTATGGTTTGGCGGAAATCATACTGCTTTCTCCATTCTGGGCTGGAACAGCGGGACTTGCTTTTCACAGTGGGGCTTATATTGCCGAGATTATTCGTGGATCAATTCAGTCAATTGATAAAGGACAAAGAGAAGCTGGACGTACACTTGGGATGACCCAAGGACTTACAATGCGAAGAATTATCTTACCACAGGCATTTCGTCGCGCAGTACCCTCTCTTGGTAATCAGTTCATTATTGGTATAAAGGACTCTTCACTTGTCTCATTTATTGGTATGCAAGAATTGTTTGGTGTCGCCAGCACACAGGGATCCAACAATTTTGATTACTTGCCGTATTATTTAACCGTAGCAGTTTATTATTTATTTATCGTATTAATACTAACTGTAATTGTTAATCAAATTGAGAAAAAGCTAGCTAAAAGTGATTAAGTGAGGAGGTCTACAATGAGTGAAAAACAAGAAATGATTAGAGTAGATAAATTAAATAAGTCTTTCGGAGATTTACACGTATTAAAGGACATTGATATGATAGTAAAAGAAAGTGATGTAGTTGTACTAATTGGTGCAAGTGGATCTGGAAAAAGTACCTTATTACGCTCGCTGAACTTTTTGGAAATTAAAGATAGTGGAAATGTTATTATTAAAGGTGAGCAGGTCGAAAGGGATACACATGATTTAAATAAAATCCGTGAACGTGTAGGAATGGTATTTCAACATTTCAACCTTTTCCCACATAAAACGGTATTAGGAAACGTGATCGAAGCACCAACACAAGTGAAAGGCATCAAGAAGGAACAAGCAATTAAAGATGGCAAGGAACTATTGGACAAGGTAGGACTAGGTGACAAATATAATGTGTATCCATCAACATTGTCAGGCGGACAAAAACAACGTGTTGCTATTGCGCGTGCCCTGGCTATGAAGCCAGAAGTCATGCTTTTTGATGAACCAACATCAGCACTTGACCCTGAATTAGTCGGGGAGGTATTATCCACCATGAAAGAGCTAGCTGAAGAAGGAATGACGATGGTAGTTGTAACACACGAGATGGGATTTGCCCGTGAGGTTGGCGACTGGGTGGTTTACATGCATGATGGCAAAATTGTTGAACGCGGAGTTCCAAACGATTTGTTTGATAATCCAAAAGAGGAACGTACTCAAGCATTTTTAAGTTCTATTTTATAAGAGGATGTTCAAAAAGTCACCAAATGATAAACGGCGAATTTCTTCGTTGGCTTGTTTTTCCGGTTCTCATGTAGGAATAGCCTACATTCCGATCCTCAAACCTACGCCGCCTCGAACTTGACGCACAGGACGTGCTAATGTCGACTTTGCAACAGGACGTCTGAGTTCTTTGTCGACCTTGTTTCTAATTTGCCGACTTTTTGAACACGCACTATAAAGGAAAGGGCGCTGCTTTATTTGAAACAGCGCTCTTCTTTACTTTTTACGTTTAAGAAAATATATTCCTATACCAATTAAAACTACTGGCCAAAATTGTTCAATTAGTTCTAAAAATTGATAAACCCAATTTAAATATGGTGGCAGATTTACGGAAAAGATTACAATTAGTGATAAACCAATAAGAATAAGTCCAGAGAATAATCCTTCTTTTGTTTTAAGAAACCGCACCATAAAGGCAATGCCCACAATTAGCAGGTAAACTCCCCAATGATCAATCCAAAAAGAATAATGATTTACACCATGAAAATGGATGCCAAGGCCCAAAATTATAGTTCCACTAAACAGATTTTGATAATCTTTTGTTTTGTAACTATGTATAAGAAAAGCAAGACCGATAATAATAAAAAGAGTAGGCCAAGAATAAAAGTCAGTGATTATTGGAAGGCTAAGTTTACTTAGGAGAAAGTATAATCCAAATCCAATTAATAAATATCCTGCAAATGCATGTTGTTTTTTCATAAGGATTCCTTTCCGTATATCGATTTCTTGCTTATAGCATACTGTTATGATAAAGTACATACGAGTTCATAATCAAGCAATTATAGTAATAATTTTATCATACGGATTCGAAATCTGTTCACATTTTATTAAAAATAGTACTTATATTCTATGGTATAATAAAAGAAGAATTTTGTTTAAGATTTGTTGGGGGTAGATCGTGTTGCACATACTAAAAGTAGGATTTAACTATAAAACAGCCCCAGTAGAAGTCAGGGAAAAACTAACATTTTCTGAACAAGACATTGATAATGCAATGCTGCTTTTAAAAACACAAAAAAGCATTTTGGAGAATGTGATTGTTTCTACATGTAACCGCACTGAAATATATGCGGTGGTTGATCAAATTCATACTGGACGCTATTATATAAAACAATTTTTGGCAGAGTGGTTTCAGCTTGATAAAGAGGAGTTTTCTTCTTATTTGCGAATTGTAGAAAGCGATGGTGCAGTAGAGCATTTGTTTAAAGTGTCTGCAGGCCTTGATTCTATGGTTTTAGGTGAAACCCAAATACTTGGACAAGTAAAACAAGCTTTTTTAACTGCTCAACGAATGAAAACGACAGGAACCATTTTTAATGAATTATTTAAGCAAGCTATTACATTTGCTAAAAAAGCACACAAAGATACAGCTATAAGTGAGCATGCTGTGTCTATTAGTTATGCAGCAGTGGAATTAGCTAAAAAGATATTTGGTGATTTACAAAATAAACACATCGTCATTTTTGGTGCGGGAAAAATGGGCGAATTAGCAGTTAAGAACCTTCAAGGGTCTGGTGCAACGAAAATAACTATGATTAATCGTACATTTGAAAAAGCGGTTGAACTAGCAGAAAAATTTGATGCAAACGCAGAACATACAGGAAACCTGGTAAACGTAATTCAAGACGCAGATATTCTAATTAGCTCTACTGGTTCAGATTCTGTTGTAATTACGAAGGAGATGCTTGAACCGTTACAGAAAAAACGTAAAGGAAGTCCACTTTTCTTAGTTGACATAGCAGTACCTAGGGATATTGATCCTGCAATCAGCAAATTGGATAGTATTTTCCTATACGACATCGATGATTTGCAGCATATAGTAGATCAAAATCTGCATTCAAGAAAACAAGCTGCTGAAAAAATTGAAATCTTGCTAGAGGCTGATATTGTTCTATTTAAAGAATGGTTGCAAACCCTTGGTGTGGTACCTGTTATTTCTGTATTAAGACAAAAAGCATTGTCTATCCAGGCAGAAACAATGGAAAGTATCGAACGGAAAATGCCTGAGTTGACTGTTAGAGAAAAGAAAGTTTTAAATAAACACACGAAAAGTATCATTAATCAATTATTAAAAGAACCAGTTACACAGGCTAAAGAGCTTGCAGCCGGAAAAGACTCAGATGAAAAATTAGCACTGTTCATGGATATATTTGGTATTAAAGAAGAAGTAGAAGAAGAGCTGGACAAGCAATCTAAAAAAAACAGCGTGAACATCAACTTAAAATCAGATGAGAAAGTATCCTTTCCTTTAGTAGAAAAGTTATCAACTAATTAAGATGAAAGGATAATAAGTATGTTTGAAACGAAATGGATTTATGAGATTATTCTAATCATTTATGGCTTAAGTTTGACCTGCTATTTCATTGATTTTATTCAGAATAACCAGAAGGCAAATAGAATCGCCTTCTGGTTACTTAGTATGGTCTGGATTATTCAAAGCTTTTTTTTATTTAAACAAGTTTTCTTAGAGAATAGCTTTCCAGTTTTATCACTATATGATGGTCTCTTTTTCTATTCCTGGGTACTGGTCACATTTTCTTTAATCATCAATCGCTTATTTACCATACATTTTATCGTATTTTTTACAAATTTATTTGGTTTCTTTATTCTATTGATGTATATATTAACGGAAGCTCAGCAAGAAAGACTGGAACATGGCGTACAGCTTGTGAACGAAATACTTATTACACATATTACCCTGTCGATTGTTTCCTATGGCTTTTTTACATTATCTTTCCTGCTTTCGATTATGTACTTGATTCAATATCAATTATTAAAAAATAAACAGGGCATGAAATGGATGTGGAGGTTAGGTGATTTAAAACAGCTTGATCGATATTCATTTATAGCTATAACACTTGGTGTACCATTATTATTACTAGGTATTATCCTTGGAGTTGTTTGGGCTTATGTCGCTAACGCTGAGTTTTATTGGTTCGATTTAAAGACATTCGGTTCTATATTTGTACTTGGAGTATATGCGCTTTATTTGTTGCTGCGAATGGTAAAAGGGTATCAAGGAAAATCGATTGCGATTTACAACACTGCAGCTTTTTTAATCTTACTTATTAATTTTTTATTATTTAGTTTATTATCTAATTTCCACTTTTAAGGAGGAGAAAAGACATGCGTAAAATTATCGTTGGAACAAGGAAAAGTAATCTTGCATTAACACAAACCAATTGGGTTATTAACGAATTGAAGAAAGCCGGCGTTCCCTACGAATTTGAAACAAAAAAGATAGTGACAAAAGGGGACAAGATCCTTGATGTAACGTTATCAAAGGTTGGGGGTAAAGGGCTGTTTGTAAAAGAAATTGAACAAGCTATGTATGATAAAGAGATTGATTTTGCCGTGCATAGTATGAAAGACATGCCTTCTGAAATGCCTGAAGGACTGTCAATTGCGTGTATTCCAGAACGCGCTGATCACCGTGATGCCTATATTGCAAAAAATCACGTAAAATTAAATAATTTACCTGAAGGTGCAATTGTTGGAACTAGTAGCTTAAGACGTGCTGCTCAAGTTTTAGCACAACGTCCAGATGTAACTATCAAATCAGTGCGTGGCAATATAGAAACACGTTTACGCAAGCTTCAAGAAGAAGATTATGATGCTATTATTTTAGCAGTTGCCGGAATGCAGCGTGTTGGTTGGAATGAAGCTATCATTACTGACTACTTGGATCCTGAGGTATGTCTACCTGCTGTCGGGCAAGGTGCACTTGCTATAGAATGTCGTACGGATGACGATGAAGTAAAAGAAATGCTTGCAAAAATAAATAATGGTTATACAACTAGAACAGTTACTGCAGAACGAACATTTCTTAAGCTTTTAGAGGGTAGCTGTCAAGTACCAATTGCCGGATATGCTTATTTAGAAAAAGATGAGGTTATTTTGACCGCGCTCGTTTCAAGTGCAGATGGAACAGTTATATTAAAAGAAACAATTAGAGGGAACGACCCTATTGCAGTTGGAAAAGAAGCTTCGTCCAATTTAATTGCTCGCGGTGCAAAAGATATTGTGGATGAAGTGAAAGAGGAGCTAAATGAGTAATGTTACAGCCATTACAAGGAAAAGAGATTTTGATTACAAGAGAAAAAAGTCAATCACAATCTTTTGCTGATTTAGTTAAAGACTTAGGTGGTATTCCTATCAAAATACCACTATTAAAAATCACGTGTAAACCTTACATGGAGGAATCCTATTTACTTGACCAGGTAACAAATTACCAATGGATTTTCTTTACAAGTGCAAATGGTATTCACTGTTTTTTTAAATGGTTAAAAGAGTACGAAATTTCCTTTAGCGAGCTTGATTCCGTTCAATTTGCCGTAGTTGGTCATAAGACAGGAGAAATTTTACTTGAATATGGCATAACCGCTACTTTTTTTCCGTCTATATACAATGCAGAAGTTATGGCGGCTGAATTTTTACAACAAGTTACAATTAATGGACAACTTTTAATCGTTAAAGGGAATAAGTCTCGCACGGTTCTACAAGAAGCATTTACAAAAAATAACGTTGCCTTTGATGAAATTACAATTTATGAAACAAGGAGTAATAGTGGTAATCAAAGCCTATTAAACAACTATTTAAATAAAGATTATCCAGATTTTATTACGTTTACGAGCCCCTCATCTGTGGAAGCATTTATTGAAATGGTTGATAAAGATAAACACTTAACGTATATACAAAAAACACCTTGTGTGTGCATCGGATCAACAACTGAAACATGTGCCAATAAATTGGGGTTTACTCAAACAATGATACCGGAACAATATACAACCAGGGGCATGGTAGAAAGAATTGCCCATTACATAAAAGAGAGAGGATAGATAACAATGACTAGTAATTTAAACTTTAAACGTCATCGTCGCTTACGGACTTCATCCAGCATGCGGTCAATCGTTCGAGAAAATCATCTACGAAAAGAGGATTTAATATATCCTTTCTTTGTCATTGAGGGGGAAGGTATTCGTAATGAGGTTTCTTCTATGCCTGGTGTGTCTCAACTTTCACTAGATAATATTGTTGACGAAATGAAGGAAGTTCATATGTTGGGAATCCCTTCTGTTATAGTATTTGGTGTGCCTGATGCAAAAGATGAAGTGGGTACTGGTGCATACGTTAATGATGGCATTGTGCAACAGGCAATCCGTCTTATTAAGGAAGAGGTACCAGAATTACTCGTTATAGCTGATACATGCTTATGTGAGTTTACATCTCATGGCCATTGTGGTGTCATTCATGACGGTGATGTTGACAATGATGAATCCCTTGAATTATTGGCTAAAACGGCTGTATCACAAGTGGAAGCAGGCGCTGACATTATTGCACCATCTAATATGATGGATGGTTTTGTCATCGCGATTCGTACTGCATTAGATGAAGCCGGCTTCACGTCTATACCTATCATGTCGTATGCAGTTAAGTATTCTTCAGCATTTTATGGTCCATTTCGAGAAGCAGCAGATAGCACACCACAATTCGGTGATCGGAAATCCTATCAAATGGATCCAGCAAATCGTCTAGAAGCGATCCGTGAAGCTGAATCAGATATAGAAGAGGGTGCAGACTTTCTTATTGTGAAACCAGCTTTGTCTTATCTAGACATCGTTCGAGATATCAAGGATAACTTTAATGCACCAGTCGTTGCTTACAATGTAAGTGGTGAGTATGCGATGGTAAAAGCGGCAGCAATGAACGGATGGATTGATGAAAAATCGTTGGTAATGGAAAAACTTACATCAATGAAACGTGCAGGAGCAGATTTAATCATAACGTATTTTGCAAAAGATGTTGCAAGATGGTTAAGTGAATAAGTAGTATCAAATTATATTAATGAGGTGAATACGTATGAAACAATTTGACAAATCACATGATGCCTATAAAGAGGCGGTAGATTTAATGCCAGGTGGTGTTAACTCACCTGTTCGTGCTTTCAAGTCTGTTGGAATGTCGCCTATTTTCATGGAGTCTGGTAAAGGGTCCAAAATTAATGATATTGATGGTAATGAATATATTGACTACGTTTTGAGTTGGGGTCCTTTAATTCACGGTCATGCAGATGATCGTGTTATTGAAAAACTTAAGGAAACAGCAGGAAAAGGTACTAGCTTCGGTGCACCGACATTAATTGAGAATAAACTAGCTCAGCTTGTAATTGATCGTGTACCATCAATCGAAATGGTACGTATGGTTAATTCTGGTACAGAAGCAACGATGAGTGCATTACGAGTTGCAAGAGGATATACAGGTCGTGACAAGATTTTAAAATTTGAAGGAAACTATCATGGACATGGTGATTCATTGTTAATCAAGGCAGGATCAGGAGTAGCAACGTTAGGTTTACCAGATAGTCCAGGTGTACCTGCATCGATTGCTGAAAATACCATTACAGTCCCGTACAATGACATAGAAAGCTTACGTCTTGCATTTGCTAACTTTGGAAGTGAAATAGCTGCTGTTATTGTTGAACCTGTTTCAGGAAATATGGGAGTTGTTCCTCCAAAAGATGACTTTTTACAAGAACTGCGCAAGATCACAGATGATCACGGAACTGTCCTTATCTTTGATGAAGTAATGACAGGATTTCGTGTAGATTATGATTGTGCACAAGGATTCTTTGGTGTGACACCTGATTTAACCTGTCTGGGTAAAGTAATAGGTGGTGGACTTCCAGTTGGGGCGTATGGTGGAAAGCGAGAAATCATGGAAAAGGTTGCTCCTGCTGGTCCGATCTATCAAGCTGGAACGTTGTCTGGTAACCCACTTGCAATGATAGCTGGATATGAAACATTGAAAGCATTAACAAAAGAATCCTATGCAGAATTGAATGAAAAAGTTGATACATTGGTAGCAGGCTTCAAACAGGCTGCTATTGATTTTGAAATTCCGTTATATATAAACCGTGCTGGTTCAATGGTGGGCGTATTTTTCACAAACGAACCTGTAGATAATTTCGAGAGTGCAAAGCAGTCTAATTTGGATTACTTCGCGCAGTATTACCGGGCCATGATTGAAGAAGGTGTCTTTCTTCCGCCATCCCAATTTGAAGGACTGTTCCTTTCAACAGCTCATACAAATGAAGATATAGAAAATACAATTAAAGCAATAAGAAATGCCTTTTCTGCATTAAATAAATAGTAATACTAAACGTGCTATCGATACAATCGATAGCATGTTTTTTTAACTTGTTTTTCTTATACCGGCGTTTTCTTAAAACTTTTATACTTTCCTTACGTGTAAAAAATCATATATTCTCAATTTGTCTCATATAGTGATATAAAACATATGATTATTTTTAAGTGTGAGGAAGGAGGAAGGAATTTGTCACAAGAAAAAGCGATGTTTAGTTTTGAGTTGAATGAATCCTTATATTTTGAACGAGGACAGGGGGTTGCTGAAATTCTTGGTATATCCCTTGAGCCCGAAATATCCATTCAACCATTTAATGATTATATTTCCATTAGAGGTGTTATTGAGTTAAATGGGGAATATCAGAGGGTAGGTGAAGGCGAAACAAGAGAAGATAATTTCTATGACTTGGATGATTATTCTACTCGGCGTTACGTAGAACAGGTAGTTGAGGCTGAACGTGGAGAAGCATCTTTTTCTCACCGTTTTCCTGTAGAGATTTCAGTCCCTACTTATCGTGTAAATGATATGAATGATGTTACAGTATCTATTGATTTCTTTGATTATGAAATACCTGATCAAAATCAACTTAGATTAACATCGATAATTGCTATACAAGGTATAAATGATGTAGTCGAATCAACAGATGAAGTGGAAGTTGAAGATAGGTTGGAGGAGGAAGAAGGAGTGGAGGAAGAAATTGTTACTCCAGATGTGGTTGCCTCCCCCGAGGAAGTTATTTTTCCCGAAAAAGAAAATACGTTTCGTTTTGATATAAAGCAACAAGTTGAAGAGGATATAAAACAAGAAGAACAAGAAGAACAAGATCAACAACAACAAGTAGAGCGCCAACAAACATATTTTCGTGAACCGTACTATCCAGCAGATGAATCTGAGGATGAAATAGTGGTGGAGGATGAGCCGAATCAATCCCCTACATCTTCTGTTAAATCATCAGAGGATAAAAAAGTAGAACAACCTAGTGGGGAAAAAATAGATTATCTTTCTGATATGTTTAGACAAGACGAGGAAAACTACTCAAAGGTGAGACTATGTATTGTGCAGGACAATGACACGATTGACACAATTGCACAAAGGTATAAAATAAATCCGCTTAATATTTATAAACAAAATAATTTAGAAGATGAAACGATAAGTGAAGGACAGTTACTATATATTCCCTTAAATCAAAGCAAGTAAAAAAAGCAGGTTAGACAAACAATAAATCACCTATTCCCCTTGTTTTGTAACAAGGGGCTGAGTGGTTTTATGAATGTGGGGAGTTCTATGGATAATTATGAGAATATAAATACATATGGAGAACAGTTGACGTTACCTGATGTCTTTCAAAAAGTCGGGTATGCCCATAATAGTACATTACAAACTATTTCAATCAATAAAGAAAAAGTACAAAAAGATTTCAAGCAATATCATGAGAAAAGTATCCAATTCCGAGAGCACTTTGATCACTATATCGATGAATTTGAACAAAAAAGATACATGTCTCCTGTTGAATTATTAGTGTGTACACATTATCGTGACATTGATTATCTATTCAATGAGCTGATTGAACGTATTGGACAATTTAATGATGAACTTTCACAGGTTAACGAGTGGAAATACTGTCGGTGTTATGGGCACAAAAATATTAAACATTTGCTAGTGAAAAGACATTTATATCAAAACAGCCATGAACAATTTTTTCATGGCAATGCTGTAATAGATGTGATGTCGATGATTAAGTATCATGCAATGTTTTTTGAATGGCAAGATACAGAACTAACAGAGTATTTCTCTTTCTATTTGAAAGCGAATCAGCTAGAACAAGTTGAAATGTACTTGCTTGGGATATATTTGTTAGACCCTACTGACTATTTTGAAGCAGTAGAGGATTATGCAACTAAAACTAACAAGAAATCTATGATGGAGCACATTATCATACTTAAGCGAACACACCGCTTCCTGCTTCAAATGTTGAGTTGGACGAAAAAAAGTTTAGTTATAGAAAAGGATGATACGGATTAAATCCATTCTAGATAAAAAGCAATAAAAATACCGATTATTATACCTAACAAGAACACATCAAACGTCGTTGGAAAAAATAATGTCCGCATGAGCTGGAAGATGAGAATTGGCAACGTGACTTTTTCTATAACAAAAATACAGTGTCTTGCCCAAGGTGGAATTTTGTACCGGTAATATCGTGCCACATGTATCACGCCCTTCACATATATAGGATGTTCAAAAAGTCACCAAATGATAAATGGCGAATCTCTTCGTTACTCGGTTTTTCCGGTCCTCACGTATTAAGGGCATACGTTCTGGTCCTCAAAACTCTCGTGCCTCGACCTTCTAATTTCTAATTCGGCGACTTTTTGAACACGCACATATATAATTATTTTTATTATAATATGTTTAAGGATAGTGTTTTTGTGCAAGATATGTTAATAATACTTGATTTTGTAGGAATAAATAGGTAATATAGATAAACAAACAGTATATAAAAATGCTATGAATGGGAAGAGTACAGGATAATACTTTAAGAGAGGGAAATAGAAGCTGAGAATTTCCTAGGTCCATTAACCTGGAATGTCGCCCATGATGCTACTTCTTTGAAAACAGTAGAAGAAGTCGGATGAAATTCGTTAAAAGTGATGAGTGTGCGAGCTTTTTTGCGCTTGCAAACAAAGGTGGTACCACGGAAGCAGTCTTTTCGTCCTTTATAGGATGAGAGGATTTTTTTATTGCAAAAAATCAATACAAGGGAGGAACTAAACATGTCGGAAAAACCAAAAAGCACGCTGCCCTCAAAGTATGATCCGCAGACTGTTGAAAAGAACCGTTATCAATTTTGGTTAGACGGTAAATATTTTGAAGCAACTGCTGATCCAAAAAAGGAGCCTTTTACAATCGTAATACCTCCTCCAAATGTAACAGGAAAGTTACACTTAGGTCATGCATGGGACACTGCTATGCAAGATACCATATCAAGAATGAAGCGTATGCAAGGGTATGATGTTCTGTGGTTACCAGGGATGGACCATGCAGGTATTGCAACACAAGCTAAAGTAGAAGCAAAGCTGAAAGAACAAGGTCAGTCTCGTTATGATTTAGGGCGGGAGAAATTTGTTGATAAGGTATGGGAATGGAAAGAGGAATATGCAAGCCATATTCGGAAACAATGGGAGAAATTAGGGCTAGGACTTGATTATTCCCGTGAGCGCTTTACCATGGACGTGGGATTATCAGAAGCTGTACGTGAAGTTTTCGTTAAGCTGTATAACAAGGGCTTAATTTATCGTGGTGAATATATTATTAACTGGGATCCGAAAACTAAAACAGCACTTTCAGATATAGAAGTTATTCATAAGGAAATTCAAGGTCATTTTTATCACTTGAGATATCCAATTAAAGATAGTGAAGAGTCTATTGAAATAGCTACAACTCGTCCGGAAACAATGCTTGGTGACACTGCGGTAGCGGTACATCCTAAAGATGATCGTTACAAACATTTAGTAGGTAAAAAGGTTATTTTGCCAATTGTTGGTCGTGAAATAGAAATAGTTGCCGATGATTATGTGGACATGGAATTTGGTTCAGGTGCAGTAAAAATCACACCTGCACATGATCCTAACGATTTTGAAATTGGCAATCGCCACAAGCTCGAACGCGTTCTAGTTATGAATGAAGATGGTACGATGAACGAGAATGCAGGTAAATACAAAGGACTGGATCGTTTTGAATGTCGCATACAAATCGTAAATGATTTAAAAGAACTTGGTGTGCTTTTCGAGATAGAAGATCATACGCATACAGTTGGTCATTCTGAGCGTAGTAACGCTGTTGTTGAACCGTATTTATCTACACAGTGGTTTGTCAACATGCAGCCACTCGCAGATGCGTCTGTAGAAATGCAAAAAAATGATGGAAAAGTTAATTTCGTTCCTGATCGGTTTGAAAATACCTATCTACATTGGATGGATAATATTCGGGATTGGTGTATTTCAAGGCAGCTTTGGTGGGGACATCGAATTCCAGCATGGTACCATAAAGAAACAAATGAAATTTATGTTGGGAAAGAAGCACCAGCAGATAGTGAAAACTGGGAACAGGATAATGATGTACTAGATACATGGTTCTCATCTGCTTTATGGCCATTTTCTACAATGGGTTGGCCGGATAAAGATGCAGAGGACTTTAAGCGTCATTTCCCAAATGACGTGCTTGTTACAGGATATGACATTATCTTCTTCTGGGTAGCCCGAATGATTTTTCAATCACTTGAATTTACTGGTGAACGTCCATTTAAAGATGTAGTGATGCATGGGTTAATTCGCGATGCGGAAGGTAGAAAAATGAGTAAGTCACTTGGTAATGGTGTTGATCCAATGGATGTAATCGACAAATATGGAGCAGATTCACTGCGCTACTTTTTATTAACAGGATCATCACCTGGGCAGGACCTCCGTTTTTATTGGGAAAAGGTAGAGTCTACCTGGAACTTTGCCAACAAAATATGGAATGCATCACGTTTTTGCCTGATGAACATGGAGAACTTTTCCTATGAAGACATTGATTTGTCGGGTGAAAAATCAATTGCAGACAAGTGGATTTTGACACGATTAAATGAAACCATTGAACAGGTTTCAAAAAACACAACAAAATATGAATTTGGTGAAGCGGGTCGTTATTTATATAACTTCATTTGGGATGATTTTTGTGATTGGTATATCGAAATGGCCAAACTTCCATTGTATGGTGAAGACGCGCCTAAGAAAAAAACAACCCAATCTGTACTCGCTTATGTATTAGATAATATAATGCGTATGTTACACCCATTCATGCCATTTATCACAGAAGAAATTTGGCAAGAGTTACCACACCAAGGTGAATCTATTACTGTTGCAAAATGGCCTGAAGTTCGGAAGGATTTACATGACGAACAAGCAATGAAAGAAATGGAACGCCTTGTTTCTATCATAAAATCAGTACGTAACATACGCGCTGAAGTAAATACACCAATGTCTAAACAAGTGAAGCTTCTTGTTCAGGCCGAAGACGAAACAACAGTTAAGGAATTAGAATTCAATCGAACCTATATCGAACGATTTTGTAATACGAGTGAATTAGTGATTGCATCTAGTGTTGATGTTCCAGAAAAAGCAATGTCGGCAGTTGTTACTGGCCTAGAGTTATTTTTGCCACTGGAAGGCCTGATTGATATTGAAAAAGAACGTACGAGGTTAGAAAGTGAATTAGAAAAATGGGCTAAGGAAGTTGAAAGGGTACAAAAGAAGCTAGCAAATGAGGGCTTTGTTAAAAAAGCTCCAGAGGCAGTTGTAGCAGAAGAGAAACAAAAAGAACAGGACTATCTAGAAAAGCATACCAAAGTAAAAGCTCGCTTAATGGAATTAAATAATTAATAAAAACGGAATTTCATTTTAACGATGAAATTCCGTTTTTTTCTTACGATAACTGTGATCTAATGTAAGCATTATATTTTTGTAAAAGGTTGCTATCACTTACGGCGCTAAGCGTTCTTGAGCCAACTACATCTTCTATTTCGTTGAATAGTAATTTCTGGTCCTTACTAAATAAGAAATCGATACCAACCATATCGAATTGAAAATGTTCAATGATGGTTTGCACTAATTTAACTTCTTCTTTGCTTAAAGAATATAGACTTGCTGAACCACCAAGTTTAAAATTCGCTCGAAAGTCCCTTGAGTTTTCGCGTAAAACGGCTCCCACAATTTCATTTCCAACTACAAAAACCCGTAGATCTTTACCGTGCTTGACGTTACAGGTTTGCATGATACTAGTTTTTGAGGTTAGATTTGGTAAAGAATCTTGCCAATCCTTCTCATTTTCTATAAGAAAAACTTGTTTTCCACCACGACCAGTGGATTCCTTTATGACAAAAGGGAATTCTAGTACTTGTAAGTTAGGTAATTGATTAGAATTGGCGAAAATAGTATCCACCATTGGCACACCTAGCCCATGAACATAGTGATGAGTTAATTCTTTGTTATTACAGATTTGAGCGATAGACGATGAATTAAACACACGAATTCCCATACTTTCGAGATGTAAGCTTAGAAAAGGATCAATGGTCCTTACTACAGCAAAATCTGGCGGAGCAATTGGCTTATTGTTTAATAAAATAGTTCGTTTATCATCAATAATACCTATTGCAAGGTTTTCTCTAATAGCTAATTTAAGATCAAGACTTTGTAATTCAGCCTCTTCTAAAAACCAGTTTATATAAGAAGAGTTGTCCTCAGCATCCAGTTGGCTATAAATCAACCACCCTTTGTATTTCATTGGAATAACCCTTTTTGCATGTCAATTATATAATCAATGATATAATCTGCAACATTTACTTTTGTACAATCAAACATATTACGTATGTGGGCATTAGAATTTATTTCGCAAATAATTGGGTTGCCGTCTGTTCCAAAGAGCAAATCTACTCCAGCAAAATCAGCACCAATCGCTTTGGTCGCGGCAACAGCAATTGCAATCTCTTTATCTGTAGGTTGATAGGCCTGCATCGTTCCACCAGCTGTTACGTTTGCACGAAAGTCGTCTGAAGCGGTTCGTACCATAGCGGCAACTACCTCATCTCCAACGACATGTAAACGCATGTCTCTACCATAGCTTGAAACGATAAATTCTTGAAAGATAAAGGCTTTTCCTTGTAATGATTTTGCCTTCTTTTCTAGCTCTACTTCCGTGTGGACTAGATATACTTGTTCACCAAATGAACCGAATGCTTCCTTCATAATTAAAGGTAAACCTAAGGTATGGATGGCTTGTTGACAAACTGCATAATCCACATCTGTGTCATTCGTAAAAACCTTTGGAGCAATTACCGTTTTTGGTATTGGAAGGTTCTGTGATGATAAAGCCTGGTAGGTTAAGATTTTGTCATCACTAACCCGGATAGCATCCGAGCTATTATATACTCGAATCCCCATCTGTTCTAATTGGTTTGCTAAATAAATATCTTTGTCTGTAAAAATAACAAATTCAGGTAAATGATGATCATTTACATGTAGTAATGTGGGCTTTTGATCAGCCAAATATGCTAAAAGCTCGCTATTTTTCCAAATGGAGGTAGTAACTTCTTTTTGCCTTGCTGCTTCTTGTAACCATTCGGCAAAATCGAGAAATTTACTGCCACGTAAGTAACCATTATAAATAATCCAACCATTCATTTCCAAAACACTAGTCCCCTTCTATATCAATTAATTCAATGCTATACTAATTTAATAAAAAATAATTCGAAAGTCAGTGGTGAAGATATGTTTAACAACTTTTTAGAGGTAGAGAGGTACTTTAATAATCGAAAATTATTAGGTATTAAACCTGGGTTGGATCGAATTAATACCTTGCTACAATTGCTACAACATCCCGAAAATAAAACTAAGAGCATTCATGTTGCTGGTACAAATGGAAAGGGTTCAACTATACATTATATAAAAAATGCTCTAATACAAAATAATTATAAGGTTGGTGTATTTGTTTCTCCGAGTCCAAACGGTTTAACGAACTATATGTTTATCAATGACAGTCCTATTGATGAACAAACGTTTGTAGAGTTACTTAATGTTATGTATCCAGTAATATCTATTTTGGATGAGAGAAATAATCATCCTACAGAGTTCGAAATTATAACTGTACTTGCATTTCTCTATTTTGCTGAGTCTGTCGACTTTGCATTAATTGAAACGGGTATGGGTGGTAGAGAAGACACAACAAATTGTTTTCTACCTTTGCTATCTATTATAACAAATGTTAGCCGTGATCATATGGCGTTTTTGGGAGATTCCGTTCACAAAATTGCTTATCACAAGGCTGGTATAATAAAGTACAAGACACCTGCTATTGTTGGGCCAATGCCAGATGAAGCTATGCATGTGATAGAACGAGAAGCAAGCTCTGTCCATGCAAATTTGGTTCGATATGGACAAGATTTTCAAACCCATGGGACCTATTATACACATTTTAGCTGGAAATACCGATTATATAATATACTGAATATTAACCTGCAAATGGTAGGAAGACACCAACAAGTCAATGCCGCGGTTGCTATCATGGCCATTGTCAAATTAATAGAACTGGAACATTTTATTGATCTTGACCTCGCTATAAAGGGGATAGAAAAAACGCAAGTTCCTGGGCGATTTGAACTTGTTCATCGTAAACCTCAAATTATTGTTGATGGTGCACATAATGAAGCTGGTATCCAATCTTTTATTGATACTGTAAAAACAGTTGATGATGATACGCGTTTTAAACACGTTATTTTTGCTGCGTATAGAGATAAGGATATACCTGCAATGCTGAAATTACTTCAAGGGCAATTTGAAACAATCACGTTAACAACATTCGACCACCCAAGAGCAGCAACTATTTCAGAACTGTCTAACTATGTAAATGAAGAAAATGTTTTTGCCATAGAAGATTGGCAAAAGAATATTGAAACAGTCCTCAATTCTTCAAGGTCAGCTACTGATTATTATATTACAGGGTCATTGGACTTTATAACAAAAGTAAAAAGTATGATAGCGAAAGAATAAACAGTATGGTAAGATGTTATTATCAGAAAGTTTTCATAAAATAGGTAAAAAGTTGGTGTTTTGAAGGAGGACAGGGGACACATGGTTTCAGTAAAAAGAATAAATGTATTGTTGATAATATGGGCAATCTTTTGGCCACTAAGTCTGTTCGTCACTTTCAATTATACCTATCTAAATATACAAGGTAATTTGATTGATATTGTATTATTTGGAACCTTCATGTGTGTTGTGGCGTCTTTTCCCTTAGTAATAAATAATGCACCTATTTTCTTTGTGAACGGTATAAGCATAGCTGTATTCGTATCCTTTGGTCTTTTTGCTGAAATGATTTTAACCCAGTTAGCAATCCTTTTCGTTTTAATAAGAGTAGGTGTTGGAAAAAAAGAATATTACCGATACCCTTTAAACTTATTAATGTTCACCGTAGTTTCAATAGTTGGGGCACTTGTTTATTATTTGTTAGGTGGAAATCATGAGTCATTTGATTTTACTAGTTTCCAAGATATAATCGCGATCTTTGGATATGCCATTTCTGCTTTTTTAGTAAATCAATTAATCATACATATTACTCAGCGAGTCTTTTATCAAAAAAAAGATAAGCTTTTTAGTAAAGGCTTTTTTTGGGAGTTACAATCAACCTTGATTGTGTTACCTGTTGGTTTTGTATTATTTATTTTATACGACGAAATTGGAAGGATTGCTATATTTTATATGGGAATACCTTTTGTAATGATATCGGTGATCCTCAGACTTTTATACTCCTACCATGAGGTTAATCGCTATTTGGAAGAAACAGGTGAGATCGGTCACCAATTAACGAAACGGATGGAAGTAAATCAGGTTCATGATATTTTTATTAATAAATTATGTGACCTCGTTCCAATGGATTGTTCGTACATTTATATGGTTGTAGATAATCACCTTGAACTAGTGAGATTTTATGATGTAACTAAAAAGGTAATAGCAATGCCTGAACGAATAGCTAAAGATGAAGCATTTAGTGGCAAAGTATGGGCAACTGAAAAGCCTATTATTTATAATAATTCGAAGGAATGGATAACGATAAAGCATTCTAAAATTCCTGACAATATGGAAAGTGTAATTTCACTTCCGATAGAATATAACAATAGAATTATCGGTATCGTAACAATAATAACAAAAGAAAAAAAGGCATATGGAAAAGTTCATCTTCGAATCTTAACTATATTAACGAATTATCTAGGTGTAGCAATTGAGAATGCTAAAAATTATGAAATTACAAAAACAAATAGTGAGATAGATGGGCTTACAAAATTATATAATTATCGATATTTTAACAATGCTATAGAAGAGTACGGATCAACTAGTATTGGAAATAGTGTTTATTCATTAATTTTGTTAGATTTAGACCACTTTAAACAAGTAAACGACACATACGGACACGAAGCCGGTAATGAAATATTATGTTTGTTTGCGGATCGATTGACGGAATTTATTGGTGACCAAGGTTTGGTCGCAAGATATGGAGGGGAGGAATTTGTCGTATCACTTCCTCATGTTGACTTAAAGCATGCATTCCAAATGGCAGAAGCTATTAGAGTTTTGATAGCAGACACTCCGTTCCCTGTAGAGAAGCATATTTTACCTCATGATAATGTAGAGGACGTTCCTATTACGGCAAGTATTGGTGTTGCAGCGTATCCTGAACATTGTGAATCACCAATTGAGCTAATTCGACATGCAGACAGGGCAATGTATCTTGGTGCAAAACAATGTGGAAGAAATAAAGTAGCGATTTACCAAGAATTACAATCAATCTAATTACTTCATAGATTGGAAATAATGCCTCTTCTGTATTTTTCATCATCAAAAGTCAAGGAGACTCTGTTAAAATCTTCGATTTAGGTGGGGTTGTTGACGCGCTTTTTGTTGAATAGTTTTTAATAGTTACTGACAAAACTCGTCTTACTTTTCAAGTCTCTTATGATAGAGTATAGAAAACTTTGGAAAGTGAGGGGAGAAAATGGATAAACGAAAAACTATTATTGTATGGATGGATGGTAAAAAAACAAAGGTTTCACAAAACAAAAATGTTAATCAAACTGTTCAGCATGCTTATAAAAACGAAGAACATGCAGCTACGAATGAAGATAAAAAAGAACTTGATCCAATCCCCACTTATATTAGACAAAATACGTTTGAAGAGGAAGTACCATTTAAAAAAAGCAAAAGCCCAAAAAACAAAACATATAAGCACATATTCCTTGCAGCTATTTCAGCTATTTTACTAGGTGTTGGATTAGGAGTTTTTATGTTAAATATGTTCACGAATATCGATACAAATACAGTAGGTGGGGTATTCAATCAGCAAACTGAAACAACGAATGGTGATGCAAGTAATTCAGGTGAAGAGGCTATTGCTTCTGATTTGTCAACATACACATTAAAGGGTTTACAAGCATTTGTACTTCAAGCGGGCTTATTTAGTGAAGAGTCAAATGTAACAGTAGTTCAAGAAAAGTATGATACTGCTGGATTTCCGACAATGGTTTGGAAAAGGGACGATAATTATTATCTTTTTGCTAATGTAGCGGAAACAAAAGATCAAACAGATAGCAAGAAAGCGAAATATACGGAATTAAATTTAGAAACGTACGCAAAAAAATGGACGACCAGTGAGGTAGAGATAGAGTTAACAGAAACTGAATATAAATGGCTTCAAGACTTCCACAACATATGGAATATGTCATTAAAAAATGTTTCAAAGAATCAGTCGATTTCTTCTACTGAATGGAATGAATGGATAAAATCATATCCCGAAAACGTGAAAAATACGAGTGAATTCTTTGAAAAAGTAAAAAGTCTTCAAACTAATATTGATGAAGCCAGTGAAACCTCATCACCAATTCTATTATTAAAACTATGGAACCACTATGAAAATTTTGTATTGAATTAAAGATAATAGATTTTATTTTCATCGTCAATCTTGTACTTTTCTATTTTCGTTCCTAAATTGCTATGTGAAATTCCTTTTTTGCTAAGGTGAAAAGTGAATTATTATGGTCAACTACAACTAGAAAATAGAAATTTATCAATTTGTTGAAACATACTTTCCTCGCTATGATATTTTCATCCATCAAAGGAGGAAGAATGATGACAATACCATCTGTAATGATTAAAGATGTACCAAAAGAGGATCGACCAAGAGAACGATTGTTAAAGCTCGGTTCCGGATACTTATCGAACCAAGAACTGTTAGCCATTCTATTAGGGACTGGAACAAAAGAAGAGTCTGTCATGACTTTGTCCCAAAGAATCCTAATGCATTTCGAAGGGTTAAAACTGTTAAAGGATGCAACAATTGAAGAGCTCATGGCGATAAAAGGAATTGGTGAAGCAAAAGGGGTATTAATACTTTCTGCTATCGAAATAGGGAAGAGGATGAATCAGTATAAGCCTAATGAAAGGTATGTTATTCGCTCTCCTGAAGACGGAGCAGATTATGTCATGGAGGAAATGCGGCATTTAAATCAAGAACATTTTGTCGTACTATTTCTAAATACCAAGAATCAAATTATTCATAACCAAACTATTTTTATTGGAAGCCTAAATGCATCTATAGTCCATCCAAGAGAAGTCTATCGAGAGGCAGTCAAACGATCAGCTGCATCTATTATTTGCGCACATAACCACCCATCTGGAGACCCTACTCCCTCCCAAGAAGATATCCATGTAACAAGACGATTAGTTGAATCGGGAAAAATGATCGGAATTGAACTTCTTGATCATTTAATTATTGGTGATAGAAAATTTGTGTCCCTTAAAGAAAAAGGCTACTTATAACACTATCTATTTTCATGTTTTTTTCGTATAATTATAATAAGAGATAAACAGCGCCATTTTTCAATTGTTATTGAAATTGGCGCTTATTATGATTATGAATCAACATGTGGAAATTTACGTTATCGCGGTTCGGACAGGCAGTAAAATCCTCACTGAATGAAGTTTCACTTTATGGAAAGAGATACATAGTTTATATGGGTTTCACGTTGCATAAACTACTTTAAATCGATATAGTAAACCTACATATGTAATGAATAGTGCGTTAGAAAGGGAGATCTTTTTTGGGGATATTTAATTTTTCACAAGATTTAGGGATAGATTTAGGAACTGCAAATAGCCTTGTTTTTGTAAAAGGAAAAGGTGTGGTGGTGCGTGAACCATCAGTAGTTTCTAAAGATATTGAAACGGGTCAGATAGAAGCTGTTGGTAGCTCTGCTCGAAATATGATTGGTAGAACACCTGGCAATATATCCGTTATTCGTCCGATGAAAGACGGGGTAATTGCTGATTATGAGACGACAGCGATAATGATGAAATATTACATTAAGAAAGCTATGAGAAATCGATCTTTTTTTGCAAAAAAACCTAATGTAATGATATGTGTACCCTCTGGTATAACTATGGTAGAAGAACGAGCAGTAATTGATGCAACAAAACAAGCTGGAGCGAAGGATGCCTTTCCAATTGCAGAACCTTTTGCAGCAGCAATAGGGGCAGGACTTCCAGTGTGGGAACCGACGGGTAGTATGATTGTTGATATCGGCGGTGGAACAACCGAGGTCGCAGTGATATCACTCGGGGGGATTGTTACCAGCCAATCTATTCGCATAGCAGGGGACAAAATGGATGAAGCAATCATATCATTTGTGAAAAAGAATCATAACTTAATGATTGGCGAGAGATCTGCTGAATCTATAAAAATGGATCTCGGTGTTGCAGGTGAAGTTGTTGAAAATGTGGAAATGGATATTCGCGGTCGTGATATGTTAACTGGATTACCAAAAACAATAACCGTTACAACGAAGGAAATTTCCAGTTCCTTAAAGGAAATAGTGGATGCTATTGTTGAGTCTGTAAAGGTTACCCTAGAAAAAACACCACCAGAACTGGCTGCTGATATTATGGATCGTGGTATTGTACTATCTGGTGGTGGTTCACTCTTAAAAAACTTAGATAAAGTTATTAGTGATGAGACAAAAATGCCTGTTTTTGTAACAGATGACCCATTAGATAGCGTTGCAATCGGTACAGGTAAATCTTTAGAATACATTCAACACTTTCGTTCCCATCCGAATGTATCTTCTCGTCCAATTGTTAACTAAGAAGTAGGTGGAATGAATGCCTTTTTTTCGTAAAAAACGTTTGTTTATAATTTTAATTGGTATTATAATTTTGGTAGTTTTGATTGGTTTCTCTTTAAAAGGTAGAGATCAATTATCCACTCCCGAACAATTTATCAAAGACACCGTTGGATGGGCACAGAGTGTTGTACACACCCCAGTTAAATTTATAACAGATATATTTACTAATATAGATGATTTAAAGGATACTTATAAGGAAAATCAAATACTTAAAGAAAAACTTTCACAATCTAAAAGTTTGATTTATGAGGTACAGGAAATAAAAGAAGCTAATGAAGAATTAAGAAAGGCACTTGATAAAACAGAATCCATTCGTGATTTTAATCCGATACAAGCTACAGTTATGTCACGAACTCCTGAACGTTGGGTAGAACAGGTTACAATTAATAAAGGAAAACAAGATGGTGTACGCTCCAATATGGCTGTAATTACAGCTGATGGTATGGTTGGTAAAATACAGACAGTTTCACAATTTTCATCAACTGTTCAATTATTAACTGGATTTGATCAATTTAATCGTATTTCAGCTACTATTTCCCGTGAAGAAGGAAACGATATCTTCGGCTTAATTGAAGAATATGATAAAGAAACTAATTCCTTACTTTTCAAGATCATAGAAGATTCAGAAACGGATCTAAAAAAAGGAGAGTTAGTAGTTTCTTCGGGGATGGGTGGAGTATTCCCTGCAGGTTTAACGATTGGAACAGTTAAAGAAGTTGTGCCAGATCAGTATGGACTTACCCGAACTGCTTTAGTTGAACCAGCAGCAGATATGTTTGAAATAAATAATGTAATAGTAGTTGATCGAACATTAAAAGAAAATGATAAGGCTGAATCAGTTCAGGAGGATAAGGAATAATGAGACGTTTATACCTCCCACTCGTTCTTTTTTTCTTTGTTATACTAGAGGGTGTCGCAATTGAGTTGTTACCAGCCAGCTTTGTTATGAGTGATCTATTAATCATTCCACATTGGGTATTTATCTTTTTATTATATATTGCACTGTTTTATGATAATGATCGAACATACTTTTCCGTATTATACGGTGCCATATTTGGTTTGTTAATTGATATTGTGTATACGGGAGTGTTAGGTGTTTATATGTTTGCATATGCATTTACTATCTATGTTATGCACGGTATCAGGAAGCTATTACACAGCAATATATATGTGACGATTTTACTTGGAATCATCGGGATTCTGTTTGCTGATTTTACAATTTATCTTGTCTATTCAGTCGTGGGACTTACAGATATGGTGCTTGAAGATTATATGCTTTATCGCCTCTTGCCAACCATCATAGCCAATTTATTATTTTTACTAGTCTTATATCCCATTACTAAAAACCGTTTGTCGAAATGGCAAGATGAACAAATCACCAAAACAATTAACTAATCAATACTAGCTTTATCAAAAATGGAAAGAGAGTAGATTGAGGTGAACTTATCATGCTCGAAAAGAAACAGCTAATTACAATAAAGGGTACTAGAGATGGGCTCACTCTGTTTATAGATGACTCTTGCTCATATGATGAAGCATATAAAGACTTGAGTGAAAAGTTATCAAATAATAGACCAAAAAAAGATGAACCTGTAGTTTCCGTTAGTGTTAAACTAGGGAGTCGCTACTTGAATCAAACACAAAAAGAAGAGCTTAAGGAATTAATTAATTTAGGAAACCATTTTAGAGTGGTATCCATTTACTCGGATGTTGTGGCGCGTCATGATGCACTTCAGTGGATGGAAGAAAGTGAAGTGAAAACGATAAATCGAATTGTAAGATCTGGGCAAATCATTGAAGTGAAAGGCGATTTGTTGCTAATAGGCGATGTGAACCCAGGTGGTACGGTTGAATCAACTGGAAATATTTATATAATGGGTAGTTTACATGGGATTGCTCATGCAGGAGTAAATGGTAATCGTGATGCAATAATCGTAGCTTCCTTTATGAAACCCAATCAGCTTCGAATTGCAGATTACATTAGTCGTGCACCAGATTATGAATCTGATGGTGTATATATGGAGTGTGGCCGAGTCGATGAAAAGCAGGATAAAATTGTTATTGACAGACTACAGGTTCTTTCACATAAACAGGTTGATTTGAGTGGGTTCGAGAGGAGAATAAATAATGGGTGAAGCAATTGTGATTACATCTGGTAAGGGTGGCGTTGGTAAGACAACTACTACCGCGAATGTAGGTACGGCACTCGCATTAATGGAGAAGAAGGTCTGTTTAATTGATACCGACATTGGGCTTAGAAACCTTGATGTGATAATGGGCTTAGAAAATCGAATAATCTATGATATTGTTGATGTTATTAAAGGAAGATGTAAATTAAAACAGGCCCTAATCAAGGATAAACGATTTGATGATTTAGTGTTATTACCAGCAGCCCAAACTAGTGATAAATCCGCTTTAACAACTGATGGCATGAAAAAAATTATAGAAGAACTTAAACCAGACTATGATTATATCATCATTGATTGTCCGGCTGGAATAGAGCAAGGCTTTCAAAATGCAGTAGCTGGCGCTGATAAAGCAATTGTTGTTACTACTCCAGAGAAATCTAGTGTTCGAGATGCTGACCGAATTGTTGGTTTACTAGAGAAAGAAGAAATGGCCCCACCTAGCCTTGTGATCAATCGTATTCGTAGTCATATGATGAAAAATGGCGATATGCTTGATGTGGATGAAGTTATCCAAATACTTTCTATCGACCTAATCGGTATTGTCGTTGATGATGATGAAGTTATTAAAGCTTCAAATCTGGGAGAGCCGATAGCACTTCATCCAAATACGAAAGTTTCCATTTCGTATCGTAATATAGCAAGAAGAATTCTTGGTGAATCAGTACCATTACAATCACTTGAAGAAGATAAAGGGATACTACAAAAGATCAAAAGTTTTTTTGGAATGAATTCCTAAATACTACAAGAAGCAAGAAACAATTTGTTTTTTGCTTCTTTTGTTTTCTGATTGTAAACGTTTCAGTAGAATGAGGATTCTTCTCCATAATATAGGATGTTCAAAAAGTCACCAAATGATAAATGGCGAATCTCTTCGTTGAAAAAGGAACTTCTATTAAGGTCGCCCACGTCCTGTGGGCAACATAGAAGTCAGCACCTCGTGTGCAAGTCCGGTCCTCACGTATTAAGGGCATACGCTCTGGTCCTCAAAACTCTCGTGCCTCGACCTTCGTATTTCTAATTCGGCAACTTTTTGAACACACACTAATAAGTGACATTTTTAGTTTTTTGTTGTTAGTATCATTAACATATCTTGTCCACTTGTTTCATACAATTTAAAAGAAGTATGACATGACAAGGGACGGTGAATAAAATGAATCCAAGAGTTAATAAAATTCGTAAGTCAATATCCGATCGTAAAAGGTCTCGTGGTTTAGCAGGATCTGACTCAACTAAGGATTTAAGCAAAAATCAATTTTCTCACCTTCAAGTACAGGAAGAAGAAAAGCATGGTTACTTTCCAATTTTCGCAGATCAAAAACTACCAAAGAGAAGCAAAAGTAAAATGGTCTCTGGCTTTATTTTAAAAGGTATTTTATCAAGCATTTTATTTCTGGGAACTGCACTATTATTACAAACGAATAATGATATGTTAGATGATCCTAAAGTTGTGGCAAGTAGTTTATTAACAAATGAGTTTCCGTTCGCAAAAGTAAATCAATGGTACCAGCAAACGTTTGGTACCCCACTAGCACTCACACCTAAAGACAATGCCAACACACCTGATGACTCAACATTGGCTCTTCCAGTTTCAGGAAATATATCCGAGTCCTTCCAAGCAAATGGGGAAGGAGTATTAATTTCGCCTGATGAAGCATCTACGGTTTCCGTTTTACGAGATGGGGTAATAATTTTTGCAGGGAATGATCCAGAAACAAATAAAACAGTTGTTGTTCAGCATGCAGATGGGAGTAAATCTACGTATGGGTATCTAAGCTCAACGAATGTTCATTTGTATCAATTTGTTGAAAACAACCAAGTAATCGGTAAGTTTGTGCCTTCTGAAAATAGTAAAAACGTTTATTTCTCAATAGAAAAAGACGATGCATTCATGGATCCTGTACAAGTGATTGAAGTCGATGACCGTTCTTAAATTACTACCAACCATTCACATTCATCCTATATTAATTATCTTTCTATTTATTGGATTCATTACAGGTACATTCATGGAAATCATTATTCTGTTGGCTATTGTATTATTTCATGAAATAGGGCACTATATAATGGCGATTTCTTTCAAATGGAGGATAAAGAGTATCACATTATGGGTATTTGGTGGTGTAATGGATACAGATGAGCATGGTAATAGGCCTACATATGAGGAAGCTCTAGTTAGTATTGCTGGTCCATTTCAACATGTTTTCATTTATCTTTTCATTATGATAGTTGCTCCAATGAATGTTATTCCCATCTCAATTATGGAACTTATTGTGTATTATAATAATGTTATTCTGTTATTTAATCTGTTACCCGTATGGCCGTTAGATGGTGGGAAATGTTTATTCACCTTATTATCAACATATGTCCCATATAAAAGAGCGCACACAATCATGATTTTAACATCAGTTTTGGTCAGTATTTGTATCTTGTTCACACAATTGTTCATTTTGCCATTTACATTAAGCTCTGTATTTATTCTATTATTTATTCTGTTAGAAAACAGAACCGAATGGAAACAACGCTATTATGTTTTCCTTCGATTTTTATCCAGGCGTTTTTATGGAACAAATCATGCAAAAAAAACTTCTCTTATAAAAGTATCTAATAGCAACACTTTATTTGATGTGTTCTCATTATTTATTCGTGAAAGAAAACATATCATTTATATTTCCTATCATGATGGTCAAGAGACAAGCATTGATGAATGGGATTGCCTCAGAAGTTATTTTCAAGATAAACACTATAATATAACAGTTGATGAGGTAAAACGAATGGATTAAATTGTAGACGTATACTTGACATAATCTACTAAAACATGATAATATCAATACGTTATTCATTGTAGCACCAAATGCTACAACCGCACAGAACAGGTTTTTAAACTTGACCAAGGCGTTTCCGCTTTTCTAAAGTACCTGTATGGCGAGTCTGAGTCAGTTAGGGAGGTGCAGTATATGTACGCAATTATCGAAACAGGTGGTAAACAAATCAAAGTAACAGAAGGCGAAGAAATTTATGTGGAAAAAGTTGTTGGAGAAGCAAATGATTCTATAACTTTCGAAAAGGTCCTTTTTGTTAGCGGAGATGAAGTTAAAGTTGGCGCTCCATATGTAAGTGGCGCAACTGTAACTGCTAAAGTTGAAAAGCATGGTCGTCAAAAAAAGATTACTGTTTTCAAATTCAAAGCAAAGAAAAATTATCACCGTACACAAGGACATCGTCAACCATATACTAAATTAGTTATTGATAAAATTAATTTATAAAGGTAAGTGTATATGATCCAAGTCACTGTTTATCGTAAAAAAAATCAAATTGATGCATTCAAAATTTCAGGGCATGCTGATAGTGGGCCATATGGTTATGATTTAGTATGTGCTGGAGTGTCAGCAGTATCATTTGGAGCAATAAATGGCGTTATGAGGTTATGTGATACAAACTTGGATATTCAACAAGCAGGTGAAGGTGGATATCTTCATGTTTCTCTCCCAAATCATTTACATAAAAATGAAATGGAAAAGATGCAAGTCTTGTTTGAGAGTATGATTATTTCATTAGAAACAATTGAGCAGGAATATAGTCAGTTTATAAAGATACAAAGTAAATAAGGAGGTGCAGCAATATGCTACGTCTAGATTTGCAATTTTTCTCACAGAAAAAAGGTGCTGGTAGTACAAAGAACGGTCGTGATTCTGAATCCAAACGTCTTGGTGCTAAACGTGCAGACGGTCAGTTTGTTACTGGAGGATCTATTTTATATCGCCAACGCGGGACTAAAATTTATCCAGGTGAAAACGTAGGTCGTGGTGGGGATGATACACTTTTTGCTAAGACTGATGGTGTTGTGAAATTCGAACGCTATGGTCGTGATCGTAAAAAGGTAAGTGTTTATCCAACTGCTAAAGAAGCGTAATTACATGTAAAACTCCAATCATTTAGCTGATTGGGGTTTTTTTATTGCTTACTATAACTTTTTAACTAGATCGGTTGGTCTTCACCGGGTGCTTACGCTTTTGAGTATTATCTGCTATACTTTTCATATTAATGGAGGGATATTAGTGGAGGAAAAAAAGGTTATGGATTTACTACGCTATTACCGACACGATATTATGAATGATTTGCAAATCGTACACGCGTATACAAGTATGGGGAAGTTAGAAAAGGTTGAAGAGAAGTTAGCCACTTATATGGCACATTTTGATGAAGAGCGAAAGCTTATGAATTTAAACGCACCAAATTTAGCTTTATGGCTAATTCCATTTAATTCTATACATCCAAATTTCCGGTTTACATACGCTATATGTATTGAAAAAGTTGATTTATCTGATATAGACGATAAACTTACAACAGATTGTCAATATTGCATATCGCGTTTACAAGAAGTGACAAATGATAACGAATTATATGAAGGTGAAGTAGTGCTTGAATATCTCACGCAAACGAAACAAGTTCAAGTAAAACTTACTTTAAATGGTTCCTTTTCAGATATAGTGAGTAAGAAAATATCGATAGAAAATGAGAATATTACACTACAGAAAAGTGAGTATCACGTTACGTATACAATAACTATCCAATGGAATAGAAAAGGTGAAGAATAATGTTTGTAGATCAGGTAAGCGTTTTTGTAAAAGCCGGTGATGGCGGGAATGGTCTTGTTGCCTACCGCAGAGAAAAGTATGTACCAAAAGGCGGCCCTGCTGGTGGTGACGGCGGTAATGGTGGCGATGTTATTTTTGAGGTTGATGAAGGGCTTAATACATTAATGGATTTTCGTTACAATCGTCATTTTAAAGCAAAACGTGGAGAAAATGGAATGAGTAAAAATCAGCATGGAAAAAATACAGCACCACTAATTGTACCAGTTCCACCTGGTACAACGGTTGTTGATGAAGAAACAAAAGAAATCATCGCTGATTTAACACATCATGGGCAGCAAGCAATTATTGCACAGGGTGGAAGAGGCGGTCGTGGTAATTCTCGTTTTGCCACCCCACGGAATCCTGCACCAGATATGGCCGAAAACGGTGAACCGGGAAAGGAACGTACTATCAAGGTTGAACTGAAATTGATCGCTGATGTTGGTTTGGTTGGATTCCCAAGTGTTGGTAAATCTACACTATTATCGGTTGTCAGTGCTGCTAAACCAAAAATTGCTGATTATCATTTTACAACGCTCGCACCAAACTTAGGAGTCGTTGAAACAATGGATCAACGTGGCTTTGTTATGGCAGATTTACCTGGATTGATTGAAGGAGCAAGCGAAGGTGTAGGGTTAGGTCATCAATTTTTAAGACATGTGGAGCGGACAAGACTGATTGTACATGTAATTGACATGGCAGGTACAGAGGGACGAGATCCATATGATGATTTTGTCAAAATCAATCAAGAGTTAAAAGAATATGATGTTAAACTTTCAGATCGACCACAAATTATTGCTGCTAATAAAATGGATATGCCAAATGCTGAAGAAAATTTAGAGCTATTCAAAGAGAAAATTAATAATACCTACCCAATTTATTCTATTTCAGCAGTTACGAAAGATGGACTTCGAGATATTTTATTTGCTATTGCAGATAGATTAGACGAAATTCCAAAGACAAGTACTACGATTGAGGATAAGAATGAAAAAGTGGTATATCGTTATCAAAAAGAAGAAGAGCCATTTACAATTTCGCGAGATCCAGATGGAGCCTATGTATTAGAGGGTATGAAAATAGAAAAGCTTTTCAAAATGACAGACTTTAACAGGGACGAAGCAATTCAACGCTTTTCACGTCAAATGCGCGGTATGGGAGTAGATGAAGCACTACGTAAACGTGGGGCTAAAGATGGCGATACCATCCGATTATCAGAATATGAATTTGAATTTGTTGAATAAGATAGGAAAAGCGAAGGCGACTGCCCAGAAGCGGACGCATAAGTAAAGAACCGAAAACGCGTGGTCTTTCGCGTTTGAAGTGTTCCTTACTTATGACGGCAGCTTCTAGGAGCCGTAGCTAGACAGGAAAAGCGAAGGCGACTGCCCAGAAGCGGACGCATAAGTAAAGAACCGAAAACGCGTGGTCTTTCGCGTTTGAAGTGTTCATTACTTATGACGGCAGCTTTTAGGAGACGTAGCTAGACAGAGTATATTTCTAAGTACGGCGCTAAAATAATAATCTTTCCTAAAAAAGCCATAAATCAAGTAAAAAATGCTGCCTTTTCATTTTGAAGTAGGTAGTTTTTTTTATTATAGTTCAACTTTTTCTGGGTTCCTGCATATGTTGTTAATGAATGGTTAGCCCAGTTCTTAACAAGATAGGAAGGGAGATTGAATTAGTTTGAAAATACACATTGTAAAAAAAGGGGATACATTGTGGGAAATCGCCAATCAATATGATGTCGATTTTGAGCAATTAAAAGAACTAAACACACAATTATCTAGCCCTGATATGATTATGCCTGGTATGAAAATCAAAGTACCTAGTAATTCGAAGCCTGTAAAAAAAGAAAACATGTATGTAAAAGAGAAGGAAATGGTAAAAACACCATACAAGGATATTTCTCCGAAGCCTTTACCAGTTATAAAGGAGGATGAAAAAGAAAAACCAAAGATGATGCACAAACCACCAATGATGGAAAATCCGAAGATGACGTATAACCAACCAATGATGGAAAATCCAAAGATGCCGCATAATCAACCAATGATGCAAAAGCCACCAGTGTATCATATGCCAATCATGGACCAAGACATGCATCAATATACAACCATTAATTTCTCACAAATGCCAACGCCAAAAGAAGAAGTGAAACAAGTTAAACACCATGAGAATATGCATCCAATGCCACATCACATGCCACACCACATGCAAATGGTTCCTATGTGCTGTTATCCTATGTATCCTATGCACCAAGGAAATGTATCACCAATGCATATGCCACCGCAAAAACCTATGCCTCATAAGCAGCATGGATGTGGTTGTGGATGTGAAGGGAAAAAGCCGCCATTTCATCATTACCCGAGTAACATGAATATGTATGAAGAAAAGTCACCTTACCAGCATTATGATAAAAAGATGAATAAGAGTATGTATGACGAAATGCCAGAGATGGAAATGCCTAAAAAACCGAACCATAAATTTGACGATGACTGTAATGATATGGAGTACAAACATCATTATAAAGGTTACAATCAGCCATTTCCTAAAATGGATGAAAATAAAGGGTATGGCAATCCGTATCCAGCTCCACCTGGGTTTCAACCATTCCCTAATGCTTCATTCAGAGATGATGAGGATGAAAATAATAACGAATAAGAAAAAAGAGAGACGAGATTCTAATCAATCGTCTCTCTTTTTTGGGCGAATTTTTTCCGGAAATCATCAAATAATGATAATATAATAAATAAAGTTATAATAATGCTTAAAGGAGTTTTATGAATGGAAGAGACAATAGACAAAATTGTACAGTGGTTACGCGATCAAGTTAAAGAAGCAAATGTCAAAGGACTACTAGTCGGTGTTAGTGGCGGTCTGGATTCCGCCGTTGTTGCAAATTTGATTAAACGAGCAGTACCAGATCATTCGCTTGGTGTCATTATGCCCCTTGATAGTAGTCCTGATAGTGTGACACATGCTGAAAAGGTAATTGAAAAATGTGGTATTGATAAGATTACAATTGATTTAACGGATACACATAAAGTCATGTACACTCAAATCCAAGATCAATTAAAACAAAAAAAAGAGTGGAAAGAGCAAAATGATCAATTATCTAACGCAAATCTCCGCGCACGATTACGTATGAGCACGTCTTACGCGTTAGCAACGAATTACAATTATCTAGTGGTAGGTACTGACAACGCGTCTGAATGGTACACGGGATATTTCACTAAATACGGTGATGGTGGGGTTGATATTTTACCGATTATTGAATTCACTAAACAGGAGGTACGCGAAATGGCACGTGCCTTAGGTGTACCAGATGAAGTTGTTAATAAAAAACCAAGTGCAGACCTTTGGGAAGGTCAAACAGATGAAACGGAAATGGGAACATCCTATGACAAAATTGACGCATTTTTAAAAGGGGAAGAAATTCCTATAAAAGACAAAGAAATTATTGAAAAAATGCATAGACGAACGGAACATAAACGGAAAGCTGCTAATCAGTTTCGCTTATCAAATTGAGAAAAATTCAAGCCAGATAGTCAGATCAACATAAATTTATTCCTATAATTAACTAGGGTAAAAAACACTTCTTTTAAACATCCTAAATGTGAAGGAGGTGTTTTTTAAAATGAAATTCAGTTATGTTGGCTTATTGTTTATTGTGTTAGTGACCGCTGGTTGTACGAATGGACAAAATAATGAAGCGAATAATGATGAACAAATACAAACGCAACCAATTCATTATGAGACAAGAGAAGAACAAAATGAACGACTTGGTATACGCAATCAGACAATAGGTGAAAAAGGCGGATACCCTCAATCCGAACAAAAGGAAATAAATAGAGGTGATAACACTGTTGGAGAGAATACCGATATTTTTACAAGTGAACAGTCTAAGGTTATCGCAGACCATTTGACGGACCGACGTGATATTAAGGCAGCCCAAGTAGCAATTACTGATGAAAAAATAGTAGTGGCAGTTATGTTGAGTGAATATACGGATGATGAAATTGGTGAAAAAATTGAAAAGGAAGTTCGTACGTTTGATCAAAATAAAACGATTGTTGTGTATACCGACAGTATTTATTGGGATCGGATGAACAATCTAAAGTCTGGACTTAAACGATCAGAATCTCCAAATGAAATAAAAGAAGACATGGAATGGCTATTTAATCCTGGTCGGGATCAATAATGTGAAAAACCTTTGTGATATAGCAAAGGTTTTCTTGAAAGATAAGAAAGTTTAAAATTACTGTCTAGCTCCAGCGCCCAGCGACTAGTGGACTTCCTTTACCTCCGTACGATAAGTCAACATCGGATCGCTTACGCTCACCGTGTTTCCTTTATCTCCTGCGGTTCAGTCCAGTCCATACGTCGCTAAACGGGCGCTTGCGCTTTTCTTATAATTTTATGTTTATATGGTGGGGAAAATTTGATATAGTAAAGAGAGAAACTTTCTAGAGAGGAGAATGTCCAAGTGGCTGGTCATTCTAAATGGAAGAATATTCAAAAGAGAAAAAATGCTCAAGATGCTAAAAAGGGTAAAGTTTTTATGCGTCATGCGAAAGACATATATACTGCGGCAAAGCAAGGTGGAGGAGACATTGCGACAAACGCTTCATTACGTTTAGTGGTTGATAAAGCAAAGTCTGATAATATGCCAAGTGAAAATATAGAACGTGCTATTAAAAAAGCAACAGGAACACTTGATGGTGCGAGCTTTGAGGAAATTACATATGAAGGATATGGTCCAGGTGGAGTAGCAGTAATTGTGCATATTTTAACCGATAATAAAAACCGGACAGCAGCAGATATCCGTCATGCATTTAAGAAAAATAACGGAAACCTTGGAGAGAGCGGATGTGTTGCCTTCATGTTTGATCGAAGAGGATACATTGTGATAGGAAATGAAGATGGTGAGATTGGAGAAGATGATATTACACTTCAAGCAATTGAAGCTGGTGCAGAGGATATTATCGTAGAAGAAGATGCTTACGAAATCTTTACTACTCCTGAGGATTTTGAAGATGTTCGTCAACACTTAATCGGGTTAGAATATCCCATTTCCGACTCTGAAATCACGTTGATTCCACAAACCTACAGTACGCTACCAGAAGCGGATGAAGAAAAGATGTTAAATCTAATCGATTCATTAGAAGATAACGAAGATGTTCAAGATATCCATCATAATTTAGAACTTAGCTAAAAGTAAAAGCTTCTATTCCTTATTGTGAATAGAAGCTTTTGTTTTATATAGCAATAGGGTGTTCCTGTACGCTCTATCGTTTCTTATGTTAAAATGGAGGAAGAATGTTTAGAGGAGAAGGATTATGATCGCATACATAAAGGGGAAAGTTACATATATTCAAGATGATTCAGTCATCATTGATGTGCAGGGGGTTGGGTACGAGATTTTATGTGCCAATCCTTTTGTTTTTCAAACTTCACTAAATGATGAAGCACTAATATTTACGTATCATCATGTACGAGAAGATGCACAAGTATTGTATGGCTTTAAAAATCAGGAGCAAAAGTCTCTCTTTACAAAACTTTTACAAGTATCTGGCATTGGCCCAAAGGGTGCACTTGCTATTTTAGGATCTGTTAATGTCAGTGATTTTGTTGCAGCCGTTGAACGGGAAGATGATAAATTTTTAACCAGTTTTCCAGGTGTAGGTAAAAAGACTGCACGCCAAGTTATTTTAGACTTAAAGGGAAAGCTTACAGCTATGCTTTCCATTTCGCATGAGTCAGCTGACAATCAACCAGCGCAGAAACAATCGGTAGAAGGACTATCAGAGGCTCAAGAAGCATTACGATCATTAGGTTACTCAGAACGTGAAATCAAAGCTGTTATTCCGCAGTTACAAAAAGAAAACCTATCAAATACAGATGAAATCATTCGAAAAGCTTTAGCGTTGTTAATGAAGAATTAATGGGGGGATAATGATGGAGGAACGCATGGTCACAGGTGAAATACAGGAAGAAGATTCTACTGTTGAACTTAGTCTTCGCCCCACAACACTTAACCAATACATTGGACAAAATAAAGTAAAAGAGAATCTACATATCTTTATTCAAGCTGCTAGGATGCGTGAAGAGCCGTTAGATCATGTTCTCTTATATGGGCCACCAGGACTCGGAAAAACAACGCTAGCGGCTATCATAGCAAATGAAATGGGTGTTCAGTTTCGGTCTACTTCTGGACCAGCCATAGAACGGGCGGGTGATTTAGCTGCTATACTTTCATCACTTGAACCTGGGGATGTCTTATTTATTGATGAAGTTCATCGGTTACCCCGCTCAGTAGAAGAAGTACTATATCCCGCAATGGAAGACTTTTTTCTTGATATTGTCATTGGTACTGGTCCAAGTGCACGGTCTGTTCGAATTGATTTACCACCCTTCACACTGGTAGGTGCAACGACAAGGGCTGGTTTATTATCAGCTCCACTAAGAGATCGTTTTGGTGTATTAAGTAGACTAGAGTTTTATGAAGCAAAGGATTTGTGTTCCATAGTAGAACGAACAGCAGAAATATTTCAAACAACTATATCCAAAGAATCTGCCGCAGAGGTGGCTAGTAGATCAAGAGGAACACCGCGGATTGCGAATCGATTGTTGAAACGAATTCGTGATATCTCTCAGGTAAGAGGAGAGGAAGAAATTAGTTTATCAACAACGGAACTAGCCCTAGAAATGCTTCAAGTCGATGATGTCGGTTTAGATCATATTGACCATAAGTTTTTAAAGGGTATAATTGATGGGTTTCAAGGTGGCCCTGTAGGATTAGATACAATTGCAGCTACAATTGGTGAAGAATCACAGACTATTGAAGACGTATATGAGCCATACTTATTACAAATAGGCTTTATTCAGCGTACACCAAGAGGAAGAGTGGTTACTCCAAAAGCTTATAACCATTTTGGAATAAAAGGACCTGAGTAGAATGAGTATGGGAAAAATATTTATTGTATTAGGAGTAGTTTTTATTATTATTGGAGTCATATGGACACTTTTTGGTAAACTGCCAGGTGATATTAGTTTTAAAAAGGGCAACTTTTCCTTTCACTTTCCGATTATGACATCCATTGTAGTAAGTATAATACTGTCCATTATTTTATTTTTAATAGGGAAATGGAGATAAGAAAGGGTAAGGCGTTGCAACATGGATATAAATGATTTTGATTTTGAATTACCAGAAAAGCTAATTGCACAAACACCATTACAAGATCGGACTGCATCAAGACTATTAGTTATGAATCGTAAATCAAAAGAAATTGAACACAAACATTTTCCCGATATAAAGAACTACCTTAAAAAAGGTGATTGTTTGGTTCTCAACGACACACGAGTTCTGCCTGCACGACTGTATGGTATAAAAAAAGATACTGGAGCAAAACTGGAGGTATTACTCCTTCAACAAGAAGAAGAAGATTGCTGGGAAGTTCTCGCTAAGCCCGCAAAGAAGATAAAAGTAGGTACCGAACTAGTATTTGGCGATGGTAGACTTCGAGCTTTTTGTCTTGAAACAAGAGAACATGGCGGACGAATTCTGCAATTTAACTATGATGGTATTTTTTATGAGGTTCTTGATGAACTTGGAGAAATGCCTCTACCTCCGTATATCACGGAGCAGTTATCTGAGAAAGAACGCTACCAGACTGTCTTTGCTAAGGAAGAAGGATCAGCGGCTGCTCCTACAGCAGGCTTACATTTTACCAATGAGTTGTTAGATGAACTAAAGGATATGGGTGTAATTATTGCATTTATTACGCTCCATGTTGGACTTGGAACATTCAGGCCTGTTAGTGTAGATAATATTGATGATCATACCATGCATTCCGAGTTTTACCATATGACAGCAGAAACAGCGGAAACACTTAAAGCTGTAAAAAAGAATAATGGGAGAATCATCTCGGTGGGGACAACTTCTACAAGAACAATTGAAACGATTGCACGTGACAATGATGGAGAATTTGTTGCATCTAGCGGTTGGACGGATATATTCATTTATCCACCCTATAACTTTCAGGCAATTGATGGTTTAATTACAAATTTTCATTTGCCAAAATCCACATTAATTATGCTAGTAAGTGCACTTGTAGATCGAGTGAGTATACTACGCGCATACAATGAAGCTGTGTACGAAGAATATCGTTTTTTCAGCTTCGGTGATGCGATGTTAATAATATAAATAAAGGAACGAATAAAATGACTCCAATAACGTATGAATTAATAAAGACATGTAAACAAACTGGTGCACGGTTAGGTAAAGTGCATACCCCCCATGGTTCATTTGATACGCCAATGTTTATGCCTGTTGGCACACTTGCTACGGTGAAGACAATGAGCCCGGAAGAGTTAAAAGAGATGGAAGCAAGAATAATTCTTTCTAATACGTACCATCTGTGGCTTAGACCTGGTGAGGATATTATTAAGGAAGCTGGGGGATTGCATAGATTCATGAATTGGGACAGACCCATTCTGACTGATTCTGGTGGATTTCAGGTTTTTAGTTTGAGTAAAATTCGTGAAATTCAAGAAGAAGGCGTACATTTCAGAAATCACATCAGTGGTGAAAAATTATTTCTCTCACCAGAAAAAGCAATGCAAATTCAAAACGCTTTAGGTTCAGACATTATGATGGCGTTTGATGAATGCCCACCATATCCTGCATCATTTGATTACATGAAATCATCAGTGGAACGTACATCAAGATGGGCGGAAAGGTGTTTAGAAGCACACCAAAATCCAACTACCCAGGGTCTATTTGGCATTATCCAAGGTGGTGAATATGAGGAACTAAGGAAACAGAGTGCAAAAGATCTTGCGTCACTCGACTTACCTGGCTATGCAATTGGTGGATTATCAGTTGGGGAACCAAAGGATATTATGAATCGAATGCTAGAATATACGACCCCACTCATGCCGTCCACTAAGCCACGCTATTTAATGGGGGTGGGCTCACCAGATTCATTAATTGATGGTTCCATTCGCGGGATTGACATGTTTGATTGTGTCCTACCAACACGTATCGCACGAAATGGGACATGCATGACTTCAACTGGTCGTCTTGTAGTTCGTAATGCAAAATATGCACGGGATTTTTCGCCAATAGATGAAAATTGTGACTGCCATGTTTGCAAAAATTATACCCGAGCTTATATCCGACATTTAATTAAATCGAAAGAAACATTCGGATTTAGGCTTACTACTTATCATAACTTGCATTTTCTGTTAAAATTAATGGAACAAGTCCGAACAGCGATAAGCGAAGATCGACTTGGTGATTTTAAAGAAGCATTCTTTGAACAATATGGTTTAAATCAACCGAATGCAAAGAACTTTTAGAGAGGGGGGAACAAACTTGGAAACATTATATAGCTTACTTCCAATAATTTTAATGTTTGTCATTTTTTACTTCTTGTTAATTCGTCCGCAACAAAAGCGTCAGAAAAAAGTAAAGCAAATGCAATCAGATCTTAAAAAAGGTGATTCAATCATCACAATAGGCGGACTTCATGCTACCATCTATGCAATTGATGAGGCTACTGTTATCGTTACAGTCGACGGAGTGAAGTTTACATATGATCGTTCTGCTATTCGTGAAGTTACTTCTGAATAATAGACACATAGTAAATACTAAACTAACGTAGTACAAGCAAGAAATGTTTTCATTTTTTGCTTGTTTCTACATCTGTACATAAGAATATAAGAAAAAAGAAGGTGATGCATATTCGCATCACCTTCTTTTTTCTTATTCCTTGCTTTCTCCAACTGCATTTACACCGATAACTCCTCCAACAACTGCTACTAAAATGTATCCTAAATGATTCAGAGATTGTTCAATGGAAAATGTTTGTTCATATCCCAAATACTGTACGGAAAAGGTGAATAAAGTGAAGCCTAGACCAGTTAATCCGCCAATTAACCAACCCTTTTGTTTGCTCTTTGTTCCAGCTACAATGCCTCCAATGAATAACGTAATTAATCCAACTACCAGTGTTACCCAGGATAGAGTTGGTTCATTAAACGGTGTAAACTTGAGTAAAAGCGCTAATACAATACTTGAAATAAAAATTAGTCCAAGAATGACTATCCAACCATACGATAGTGCAATAAATTGTTGCTTCCCCATTTCGATTCCCCCTGTTTGTCCATTTACAGTCATTTTATTCATGTTTTATAAAAATAGACGAACAATATTTATTTAGCAGGGAACCATTTTGCAAAGAAAGGAATTTGTTTTAATTCTTCTTTTGTAATAAACCGTAATGCAAAAAGTAATGTAATATATACTAACGTTAAGATAAGGAATATACCCATCAGAATAAAAAGGTTGGGCTCCATTGCGGTATAAATATTTTTTAACATACTTCCAATCCACCATGTGATTACTAACAAACCTACCATTTTGCTAATGTCTGAAATAGGGATAAAGAATTTAATTGCCTTTCTTAAAGCTGCTAAATGTAATAATGTTACTAATACGACACCAATAACCATAGCAAGTGCGACACCAGTTATTCCAAACTTTGGGCTTGAAGCTAGAATAAACAGCGCGGTAAACTTCACAAATGCACCAATTAGGCTATTCCACATAGCTGGCTTCGCTAAGTCTAATGCTTGCAAGGCTGCTTGAAGTGGGGCTTGTATATAAAGTAGAATGAAAAAAGGTGCCATTAAAACGAGAAAATTACTTGCGTGATCTGTCCCATACATATAAAGTAAAATAGGTGCTGCGAATAGTGACAGCACGATAGTTGCCAATGCGCCTGACGCAAAGGATATACGAATAGACTGGTGAATCCGGTAATGGATTAATCCTTTATTTTGATTCGCTCCTGCTTCACTTATGGATGGTACTAATGCAATGGCCAATGATTGAGTAATAAAGGTTGGTAAAAATAATAGTGGCAAGACATACCCAGTAAGCTCCCCATACTGTTTCGTTGCTAAAGTACTTGCAATCCCAGCAATTGCTAAGCTTTGCGTTACGAGTATTGGTTCAATAAAATAGGAGATGGATCCAATCATTTTGCTGCCTGTACTAGGTAATGCTACTGAAAACAAATCCGATACTGTTTTTTTGCTCGATTTTAAATAACCAAAGAAACGGTATCGAATTTTAAATATTTTTTTCCGTTTAAATACGTATATAATAAAACTTAAGGAAACAAGTTCACCAAGAATGACGCTAATCATTGCTCCAGCAGCAGCAAATTCAATACCGTATGGAAGAAGTAACTTAACAAAAAGCGCGACACAACTAATCCGTACAATTTGTTCAATAACCTGTGAATAGCTTTGTGGTTTCATATCCTGAAGACCCTGGAAGTAACCTCTAATAACTGATGAGATAGCTACAATTGGTATAATTGGACTTAAGGCCAGAAGTGGATATATGGTTCGATCGTCTGTTAATAACGATGTAGCAATAAGTGGTATAAGGAATATTAAAAGGACCATTGCGACTATGCTTGTACAACCAGTAATAATTAATGATACGACCAATATTTTTTTAATTTCTTGTGGGTTATTTGCTGCGTCAGCCTCGGCTACGCGCTTGGAAATTGCAACAGGTAACCCAAGCTGGGTAATTGTGATAACTAAAAATAGAGTAGGAAGGGCCATCATGTATAGCCCAACGCCTTCAGATCCCATTAAACGGGCTACAACTATACGATTTATAAAACCTAACAAACGCGTTATCATCCCAGCTATAATCAAAATGATCGTTCCTTGCAAAAATGTTTGTTTGGTCATAATGAAAACCCTGCCTTCTCAAATAATAAAATTTCATATACAATGATATATATGCAATGGATGTGTCCAAGCATGACAAAAGATAGAATTAAGATTATTGGATAAAATAAAGGGGGAAACGTGTTGGAAATTGTACAATCTGTTAATGAGTGGAAAACACTAATGAAACCCGCTTTGGAAAGCAAGAAGAGTGAATTTCAGTTACTAGGTTATTCCAGTGCTTCAACTGAAGAAATTTGGAATTGCTTGGTACAAAAAGTTTGGAAGGGTAATCCACCAAAACGCGTATACGAGGTTGTCCAAGATATTTTTCATCTTGCATCGAATATATACTTGAGCTATTTAACTGTTAAAGCGTACGAAGATGATGATTTGATGGCTTCTATTCAAGCGGTGACAAAAACGAATGATTAGTATTTGATGAATACATATGAGGCTCTAGAGAGAAAAGGGAGGCAATTGGTAAATGAAAAATCGAGGTAAAATTATTGCCTTTTTTCTAATCGTTATATTGTTCGCAACAACGATTGGGACAACGGTAACTGGGATAACGAAAGATATTAATTTAGGTTTAGATCTTCAAGGTGGGTTCGAAGTATTGTACCAGGTGGATCCAATTGAAGATGGAACAGAGGTAGATCGAGAGTTACTAGAAGCAACCGTTCAAACATTAAATGAACGTGTAAATAGGCTTGGTATTAGTGAAGCAAGTATTAATATTGAAGGTGAAGATAGAATCCGTGTACAGTTGGCAGGCGTGGAGAACCAAACAGAAGCACGTGAATTGTTGTCAACATCAGCTAGGTTGTCATTTCGAGATGTAACGGATAAAGAATATTTAAATGGCTCAGATATAGAAGGCGGCAGTGCACAACAAGACTTTGATGGTCAAACAAATGCACCTATTGTTACATTACAATTAAAAGATGCCGCTAAGTTCGGCAAGGTAACGAGTGAAATTGCACAAATGCAGAATCCAGATACGCCTTATCAGGATAATTTATTAGTTATTTGGATGGATTACCAAGAAGGAGATTCATTTGCAGAAGAATTTAAAAAAGAGGATCCAAAATACATATCTGCTCCTCAAGTATCGCAAACATTAAATACGGCTAGTGTACAGATTTCTGGAGACTTCACAGTAGAATCTGCCCAACGATTAGCTGATATTATTAACGCAGGTTCATTACCTGTTAATTTAATTGAAAAGTATTCTACATCAGTTGGAGCACAGTTTGGTGAACAAGCGTTAAACAAAACAGTATTCGCGGGAATGATTGGTATTGGATTGATCTTCCTGTTCATGATTGCCTATTATCGTTTTCCAGGTCTGATTGCTGTAATTAACTTGAGTATCTATATTTATTTGGTATTAGTGGTGTTTGAGTTACTGAACGGAGTCTTAACCTTACCTGGAATTGCAGCTTTAATTTTAGGTGTTGGTATGGCGGTTGATGCCAATGTTATTACAAACGAACGAATTAAAGAGGAGCTACGTGCGGGTAAATCGATTTCAGCCGCTTTCAAAGCTGGAAATAAAAACTCTTTATCCACCATTCTAGACGCTAATATTACCACCATATTAGCTGCAAGTATCTTGTTTATATTTGGGACAAGCTCCGTAAAAGGGTTTGCCACTATGTTAATCATTAGCATTTTGGTAAGTTTTGTTACAGCCGTTTATGGTTCAAGAATTCTATTAGGATTATGGATAAAAAGTAAGTTTCTTAAAAACCGCCCAGGGTTGTTTGGGGTTAAGCAAAAAGATATAAAAGATATTAAAGACAAAACAGAATATGAACCGAAAATATTTAATCGAGAAGTTAATACTGTAAAGCACCGTAAAAAGTTTTTTATTGCTTCTAGTATAATGGTGATTCTTGGTGCCGTATCATTACTTGTATTCCAATTAAATCCTGGAATTGATTTTACAGCTGGATCGCGTGTACAGGTTTTAGCAGAGGAAAGTATAAATACTGAAGAAGTAAAGGATGGTCTGGCCGAATTAAATGTAGAAGCTGAGTCTGTTGTACCATCAGGTGATAATAACGAAATTGCCGTAATTCGGTACGATACGGTTTTAGAACAAGATAAAATTGCGGAAATAAAAGATTATTTTATGGAAAAGTATGGAAACCAGCCTAACGTAAGTGTTGTTTCTCCAATCGTTGGAGAGGAGCTTGTTCAAAATGCATTATATTCAGTTGGAATTGCAATTATCGGTATGATTATTTATGTTGCTTTCCGATTTGAATTCTTTTTTGCAATAACGGCTATCATAGCTCTGGTTCATGATGCATTTTTCGTATTGGCGATATTTAGTATATTTGGAATTGAGTTTGACGTTACTATTGTAGCGGCAATATTAACGATTGTTGGTTATTCCATCAATGATACCATTGTTACGTTTGACCGCATTAGGGAAAATTTAATTAAAAAGAAACGTGTAAAATCGGCTAAAGAACTAGCAATAATTGTGAACCGTAGCTTGGTTCAAACTTTCTCGCGGAGTATTAATACTACCGTTACAACGATGATTGCAGTTCTATCATTCTTAATCCTAGGTGCCGATCCTATAGTTGGATTTGGTATTGCTCTTGCAGTAGGACTTATTGCGGGAACATATTCATCACTTTTCCTAGCATCGCAATTGTGGTTGGTATGGAGAGGTAAGATGATCAAAAAGAAGCCAGTAGTTTTCGAGAAAAAGAAACGTACAGAAGGACCTCAAGTATAAGAGAAAAAACCCTTGTTGCTTAAATGTAACAAGGGTTTTATGATTAATAAATAAAATAAAAGGGTAGTTTATACATATACTATAAAGAGGAGGATACATAATGAGAGGACAAACATATGTTATATTCGCTATTATTTTTGTTATTATTGTAGCTATTTTTGCCGTAATAAATGTTGATCCTGTTGAAGTGAATTATTTATTCGGTACAGGTGAAGCACCACTGATTTTCGTTATATTGTTTTCGGTATTAATGGGTGGAATCATAATGGCTTCAGTTGGTGTTGTTAAAGTATTTCGCCTACAACGTGAAAATAAAACATTGCGCAAAGAAAATGAACAATTAAAGAACACTTCAGCTCCAATTCCAGACGTTACACAAAGTTCATCTGCTGCCACAAAGGAAGAAGATGGAATAGATGATAATCAAGTCTAACATATAAGTGTGTGTTCAAAAAGTCGGCAAATTAGAAACAAGAAATTCGCAGTTTATCATTTGGTGACTTTTTGAACAACCTATATAACTAATTCTAATTGCGACCCTTGGCTCTCTTTTGTATAATAGATAAGTCAGGGGTGAATTTATGTTTAAAAGTAAAGCAAAATGGAACTTTATAGAAGAAGATGCAGAGAAAACAAGATGGATGGGCGATTCACCTGATATTTCCCCTGTAATTAAAGAGTTATTAGTGCAACGAGGAATAAACACATCAGATGCTGCCATCGAATTTTTGTCTCCAAATAAGGAAAGTTTATTTATGCCGGAAGATTTATTAGGCATGGATGTGGCATGTGAACGTGTACATAAAGCAATTAATCAAAATGAAAAAATTCTTGTCTTTGGTGATTATGATGCAGATGGAGTTAGCTCGACAACTTTATTACTCTCTGCATTGCAAGAACTTGGGGCAAACTGTGATTACTATATACCAAATCGATTTACGGAAGGTTACGGGCCAAATGAACAAGCTTTCTCAGCTGCAAAAGATCAAGGCTTTCAATTAATTATTACGGTAGATTGTGGCATTGCATCTGTTCAGGAAGCTTCGTTTGCGGAATCTCTTGGACTTGATTTAATTATTACCGACCATCATGAACCACAAGAAAAGTTACCGGAAGCATTAGCTATTTTACATCCAAAGTGTTCTCCTACATATCCCTTCAAGGAATTAGCTGGGGTGGGGGTAGCATTTAAATTTGCTCAGGAGTTATTAGGTTATTTTCCAGAGCATTTACTAGATTTGGTTGCGATAGGTACAATTGCAGACTTAGTTCCATTAATAAATGAAAATAGAATTCTAGCCTATTATGGTTTGCAAATGTTATCCGTTACAAAAAGACCTGGCCTTAGAGCATTAAAAAAACAATGTAAAATTGAAGGTAATGTTACAGAAGAAAATGTAGGTTTTCTGCTAGGACCTCGGATAAATGCAGTTGGCCGGCTACAGGATGCTGGTTTAGCTGTTGAAATGTTGATGACACAAGATGAGGATGAGGCAGAACATCTTGCTGAAGTTGTGCAAAACTTAAATCAAGAGCGCCAACAGATAGTAAACGAAATCGTTAAAGAAGCAGAGGCGTTAGTAAACGAAAGCAATATAAAAGGTATAACGATTGTAGCAAAAGAAGGCTGGAATGAAGGGGTCTTAGGAATTGTTGCATCAAAATTGGTACGTAAATATGATCGTCCAGCAATTGTTCTCGCGATTAACAGCGAAAAAGGTACTGCAAAAGGATCTGCAAGAAGTATACCAGCTTTTGACTTATTCCAAAATTGTATGAAAGTTAAGGACTATTTCACCCGTTTTGGAGGACATTCACAAGCTGCTGGAATGACACTACCGCTAGACAATATTTCCTTGTTGCAGCATGAATTAAATGAACTGATACAGGAAACGCTTACTGAAGATGATTTTAAACAAGAAATAACGGTGAGCAAAACCCTGTCAATTCAGGAGATAAATGAGGAACTAGTGAATGAAATTAGTCAACTAGCTCCCTTTGGAATGGCGAATCCAAAGCCTACTTTTCATATAAAGCAAGTACCGTCAAGCGTTCGACAAATAGGCGCTATGCAAAATCATTTAAAAATACAGTTTAACCAAGAGTCATTGATGCTAGATGGGATTGGATTTGGACTAGGTGATAGTTTTCCTTTCATATCTGATAAAAGCCCACTCTCTGTAGTTGGAGAAATAGGAATAAATGAGTGGAATGGAAACAGAAAAGCGCAAATCGTGATTCAAGATTTACAAATAGATGAACAGCAGTTATTTGACCACCGAGGGAAAAAGCAAATAGAAATAATGCCATTTATAGAAAATGCGAACAGCTATCTTGCAATTGGTAATGATGTTGAGCATCGTCTTAAGCAGGTTCCAGTTAATTTTAACCAGATGAGTTACATAACTGACAAGGAATTTTTTGATCCAGTTGATACTGTTTTTCTATTTGAACTGCCGGATAGCCTAGATGATCTTCGTATAATTATCCAAAAAGTTAAACCTGCTAATATTCATCTTTGCTTTCATTTGGAAGACAGTCAATACTTAAAATCTTTTCCTTCTAGAGAAGATTTCAAGCAGTTTTATGCTTTAATCATAAAACGTGGGTATTTTGATATAAAGAAAGATCTTTTTGCTCTGATGAAAGGGTATGATTGGACAGAGGAAAGAATCAGGTTTATGTTAAATGTGTTTTTTGAGTTAGAGTTTGTTATTATAGAGAGTGGACTTGCAAAACCTAATACAAGTCCAACGAAAAGAAAATTACAGGAATCAAGGTTATATCAACAACGAATTGAACGCAGTGATATTGAAAAGAAACTTTATTATTCAAACTATGATGATTTAAAGAAATGGTTTCAGCGCTTAATAGAAGATGTGGATATTCCCAAGGAGGAGCTTACCTATGGATTATAAAAAATATATAAAAATAGTAGATAACTGGCCAAAAGATGGTGTTCAGTTTAAAGACATAACGCCATTAATGGATAATGGTGTCGCTTTTAAATCAGCCGTAGATGAAATTGTTGAATTTGCAAAAGAGAAGGAAATAGATATTGTGGTAGGCCCTGAAGCACGAGGTTTTATCATTGGTTGCCCTGTTTCTTATGCGCTTGAAATCGGTTTTGCTCCAGTTAGAAAAGAAGGTAAGCTACCACGTGAAGTTATTAAGGTTGATTATGGATTAGAGTATGGCAAAAACGTATTAACCATCCACAAAGATGCTATTAAACCAGGACAACGTGTGTTAATTACAGATGATTTACTTGCAACTGGTGGTACCATTGAAGCTACCATTAAATTAGTAGAAGATCTTGGTGGTATTGTAGTAGGCTGTGCATTTCTAATAGAGCTTACTTATTTAGATGGTCTTAGTAAACTAGATGGTTATGATGTACTAACACTCATGCGTTATTAAAAGAGGATGTTCAAAAAGTGTTATTATATAAAAGGTTGCTATCTTGGGTATAATAATAGATTATAGGTAGATAGTGGTGTTCTACCACGATTTAATGTGTATTGCTTTACATTTTTATAAAAATTTTCGATACTTATAGGAAATATAACTAAGAATAACTATTCCCTACAATGAATTTAGGTGATCTCATGGCTAAAGATGATATTTTAACAAGTGAAGATGTTATTGAAAAAGCCCGCACATATTTATCGGTGGATGATGCGGATTTTATTCGACGTGCATATGAATTTGCAGAACGTGCTCATGCGGATCAATTTCGGAAATCTGGTGAACCGTTCATTATACACCCGGTTCAGGTTGCTGGTATTCTAGTGGAACTTGAAATGGATCCGGAAACAATTGCCGGTGGATTTTTGCATGATGTTGTAGAGGACACAGATGTGACTTTAGAAGATATTGAAACAAACTTTAATCATGAGGTAGCGATGCTTGTCGATGGTGTAACAAAGCTTGGTAAAATCAAGTATAAATCAAAAGAAGCTATACAAGCGGAAAACCACAGAAAAATGTTTGTAGCCATGGCAAAAGATATTCGGGTGATTTTAATAAAACTTGCAGACCGGTTGCATAATATGCGGACACTAAAGCATCTTCCACCAGAAAAACAGCGAAGAAAAGCTAATGAGACATTAGAGATATTTGCACCCCTAGCCCATAGACTAGGTATTTCTACGATGAAGTGGGAGCTAGAAGATATTGCGTTACGCTATCTTAATCCTCAACAATATTACCGTATTGTTCAACTTATGAAGCAAAAAAGGGACCAACGAGAATCGTATATTCAAGATGTAATGGATCAGGTTAATAAGCAGGTTGAAGAAGTTAATATTGATGCGGATATTTCTGGTAGACCAAAACATCTATATAGTATTTATCGAAAGATGATCCAACAAAATAAACAATTCACTGAAATTTATGATTTACTTGCGGTTCGTATTATAGTGGATAGCATTAAAGATTGCTATGCGGTATTAGGTATTATTCATACCTGTTGGAAGCCAATGCCAGGTAGGTTCAAGGATTATATTGCAATGCCAAAGCCAAATTTATACCAATCCTTGCATACTACTGTAATTGGTCCTAAAGGTGACCCGCTTGAAGTGCAAATACGGACTAAAGAAATGCATGAGATTTCTGAATACGGAATTGCCGCACATTGGGCATATAAAGAAGGTCATCAACTAAATAAAGACAAGAAATCATTTGAAGAAAAATTGACTTGGTTCCGAGAAATTTTAGACTGGCAAAATGAGACACATGATGCTGAAGAATTTATGGAATCATTAAAAGTAGATTTGTTTTCAGACATGGTGTATGTGTTTACTCCAAAAGGGGATGTAATTGAGTTACCTTCTGGATCTGTTCCACTTGACTTTGCTTATCGAATTCATACAGAGATTGGAAATAAAACGATTGGGTCAAAAATCAATGGCAAGATGGAACCACTTGATTACAAACTAAAGAATGGTGACATTATTGATGTGATGACTTCCAAACATTCCTATGGCCCTTCCCAGGATTGGATAAAGGTTACGCAGACATCACAAGCCAAAAATAAAATCAAACAGTTTTTTAAAAAACAGCGTCGTGAAGAAAACATTGTTAAAGGAAAAGAGCTAGTTGATAAAGAAATTCGTGCACTCGGAATTGAGCCTAAGGAAGCATTAACGCAAGAAAATTTACAACGAATCTTTGAGAAGTTTAACTTTACTAACGAAGAAGATATGTATGCAGCAGTTGGTTATCAAGGTATTACCGCTGCATTAATTTCGACCAGGCTGACAGATAAAATTCGTCAATCTAAATTAAAAGAACAAGATTTAGCCCAGACGCTAGAAGAAGTAAAAACGGATGTAAAAGCAAATAAAACGCATAAACGTGATTCTGGTGTAAAGGTTGCTGGTGTGGACAACTTATTGGTCCGTTTGTCAAAATGTTGTAACCCTGTACCAGGTGATACTATTGTTGGTTATATTACAAAAGGTCGTGGGGTGTCAGTACACAGATCTGATTGTCCTAATGTACAAACAGAAGATGCGAAACAACGATTTCTACATGTAGAATGGGAAACAAATCAACCAGATAAGAAGCAATATCATGTTGACTTGGAAATATCCGGATATGATCGCCGTGGGTTACTAAATGAGGTTTTACAAGCTGTAAATGAAACAAAAACGAATATTACCCAAGTGACTGGCCGTTCAGATAGAAATAAAATGGCTGTAATTCATATTACTATACTCATTCATGATACAAATCATTTAAGAAAAATTGTAGAACGTATTAAACAAATCAAAGAAGTCTATACAGTAACAAGAACAGTGCAATAGTAAGAAAAGCGTAGGCGACTGGTCAGAAGCGGACGCATAAGCAAGGAACCATAGAATGCATGGGTTTAGCATTCGGAGTGTTCATTGCTTATGACGGCAGCTTCTAGAAGCCACAGCTAGATCAAGAAAAGCGTAGGCGACTGGTTAGCGACGTACAAATAGATAGGAATGTGAAAGTACGGTGAACTTTCCGTACATTCATCAGGACTACCTATTTGCTAGTCGCTAGAAGCCGCAGCTAGATCAAGAAAAGCGTAGGCGACTTCAGAACCGCATTTAGCTAGACAACAAGAGGGGTGAGGTTAATGAGAGCAATCATCCAACGCGCTATAGATGCTAGTGTAACGATAGATGGAAAAGTGTCAGGGCATATCGACAATGGTTTAGTTATGCTAGTAGGCGTCACGCATGATGACACGTTAGAAGATGCTAACTATATCGTTAACAAAATAGTCAATCTGCGCATCTTTGAAGATGAAAACCAAAAAATGAACTTATCGCTTAAAGATGTAAATGGAGAAGTATTATCTATTTCGCAATTCACATTGTATGCTAATGTTCAAAAAGGTAGACGTCCAAGCTTTGTCCAAGCAGCTAAGCCAGAACATGCTAATGAATTGTATAAAGCTACCAACCAACTGATCATGGAACATGACGTCTCAGTTAAAACTGGAGAATTTGGCGAAATGATGAATGTTCAACTAACTAACGTCGGACCAGCAACATTTATACTGGATAGCAACGATAAATAGGAAAAGATCCGTTCGCATAAATACGAACGGATCTTTTCCTATTTATTCCCAAAATATTTAAGTAAACCATTGACCATACCTTGTACTAACTTCTTTTGATAGGCATTTGTTTGGAGTAATTGTTCTTTTTCTTGATTCGATAAGAAACCAAGCTCTATTAATATTGCTGGTTTGAATGTTTGTCTGATTACAAGAAAGTTTCCAAATGCAACACCGCGATCTTCTGCATTTGTCTCTTTTATCAATTCTTTTTGAACGTATGTTGCTAATTCTTTATTTTGTCCGTGATAATAATAGGTTCCTATTCCAGTGACGTCTGGTAATGCAGGTGTACTATTATAATGAATACTGATGAATGCATCGGTACCGGCGACGTTTGCATAGCTTGTCCGACTTCCTAAAGATATAAATTCATCTTTCGGTCGGGTCAGTACAACATTGGCTCCTAAAACAGTTAATTCTTGCTTCAATTCTAATGAAGTTTGATATGCGTAGTCTTTTTCAAAGGTACCACTTGCACCAATTGCACCCACATCACGGCCACCATGACCCGGATCAATCACAATTGTTTTATTTTCGATTGATGAAGGCACTGCTTCTTCTGCATCCTTTATGAATTGCTTTTTTAAAAAGCCCTTCAAATCCTTTTGTTTAATCTCATACCAATCTTCTGTTTCACCCACAACATTAAAGGAAGTTCCTTTGTCAGCGAAACCAGTAATTTCGTATCCTGTTGATGGACCACTTCTTAGATGTGTATTTTTATATGGAATGGTTATTTTATCAATAGTTGATTGTTTGGAATTTGCTTTTGATTTATTGCTTGAAGAAGTTTTTCCCTCATGGATTGAAATATATTCTGTTGTTACCCACCCGGTTTTCGAATCTAACTTAATTTCTACCCAATCATGTTGTTGTTGTATTATTGGATAGGTTTCATTTGCATGTACCTCCATAATTTCCTCAAAACTTTCTCCTGGTCCACTTCTTACATTTAAAATCTCTGTATCGATAACCGCATCTTTTTTATTTGCTGGATTGGTCATGGCAGTTAAAACCAACAGTAAACTAAAACAAATACCAACTACTTTCAACTTATGCAAATCTTTTTCCTCCTATAAATCGAAACAAATATGTATCTTGTTTTATTTTAATAGAAATACTGTATTTAGGCAAAGATAGTTGTATTGGAGGTAGTAAATAAATGAGAACGAATGATATGCAATGGAAAACTTCAACTAGTAAAGACCTGCAAGACATTAATTTACATCGATTTATAGAGCTACATGATCATGCTAATCATATGGAAATAGCTACGGAGCTTGGGATTTCATTAGGAGAAGTTAAACAATTAAAGAAAAAAATAAATCGTGCTTGACATTATTACTGGATGCGATTATGATTATAATCATTCTATAAGAGGTTATTCAAAAAGTCACCAAATGATAAACGGCGAATTTCTTCGTTGCGAAGTTTTTCCGGTCCTCACGTATTAGGGGGTAAGGAACTTCTACTAAGATCGCCCACGTCCTGTGGACAACATAGAAGTCAGTACATCCTGTACAAGTCCGGTCCTCAAAATATTCGCGCCTTGAACTTCTTGTTTCTAATTTGTTGAATTTTTGAACATGCACTATAAAGAATTGACATTATATTTAACCATATATGAACCCCGTTGAAGGAAAAAGTAGTTAAGCATTAGATGTTTAGAGAGAAAATGTCGTTGGCTGCAAGCATTTTTACATCTGACTTAATGAAAGACATTCCTTAGGATCTTAATTGAAATAAATGTAGGTTAAGACGTTTTGCAGGCGTTAACTGTGCAGAGTGGATGCTAGATAATGCATCAACTAGGGTGGCAACGCGGGTAACTCTCGTCCCTTTTTCATATAGGGATGGGGGTTTTTTTATTGTTTTTTAATGTATAGAGGAGGAACAATCAATGAATATTAAAGCTCCACGTGGTACTGTGGACATTTTACCTGAAACAGTTAAAAAGTGGCAATATGTAGAACGTGTTATAAAAAACGTGTCTGATCGGTTTCATTATAATGAAATACGTACACCATTGTTCGAACACACAGAGTTATTTCAACGAGGTGTAGGGGATTCAACAGATATCGTGCAAAAGGAAATGTATACATTTGAAGATCGCGGTGGCAGGAGCCTAACTTTACGGCCAGAAGGAACAGCATCAGTTGTTCGAGCGTTTGTTGAAAATAAGTTGTTTGGTTCCCCAATTCAACCAGTAAAACTTTTTTACTTCGGTCAGATGTTTCGTTATGAACGGCCGCAAAAAGGTAGAATGCGTCAATTAAATCAGTTTGGCGTAGAAGCAATGGGAAGTCCAGATCCTGCTGTAGATGCTGAAGTAATTGATTTAGCGATGACATGCTATAAAGAGCTAGGACTAAAATCATTGAAGCTAGTAATTAATAGTCTTGGCGATAGTGAAAGCCGCAATGATTATCGCGAGGCATTGGTTCAACACTTCACACCACATAAAGAAGAATTATGTAACGATTGTCAAACCAGATTGACGCAAAATCCTTTGCGGATATTAGATTGTAAAAAGGATCATGACCATCCTGCAATGAAAACAGCACCATCCATGTTAGACTTTTTGAATGAAGATTCCAGGTCCTATTTTGAAAAGGTAAAGACCTACTTAGATAAAATGAATATTCCATACACAGTTGATAAAAATTTAGTTCGAGGGTTGGATTATTATAACCATACAGCGTTTGAGATTATGAGTGAGGCTGATGGGTTTGGTTCTATTACTACATTGGCTGGTGGTGGTAGATACAATGGTCTTGTAGAAGATCTAGGTGGTCCAAATACACCTGGGATTGGATTTGGGATGGGTATTGAAAGGCTGCTAATGGCACTTGAAGCAGAAAATATAACATTGCCAGTAGAAAATACATTAGACTGTTTTGTAGTTGCCTTTGGAGACGAAGCAGTGTTAGAGTCCGTTAACCTTGTACACACGTTACGTGAAAACGGAATTCAAGTTGATAAGGATTACCAGGATCGTAAAATGAAGGGGCAGTTTAAAGCTGCAGACCGTGTCAATGCAAGATTTGTACTTGTTTTAGGAGATCAAGAAGTAGAAGATAACGTAATTAATGTTAAGGATATGGAAACGGGTAATCAAACCGAGGTTGCCATTTCAAATATTGTATCCTATATGCAATCAATAATGAAGGAAGAGGGAGGTATATTATAATGGAGAAGGAAACAAGACGTTATGCAGGGGCATTACGTAAAGAACATATTGGCCAAAATGTATTACTTAAAGGATGGGTGCAAAAAAGGCGTGATTTAGGTGGATTAATTTTTATTGATCTACGAGATAAATCAGGTACGGTTCAAATTGTATTCAACCCAACTGTCTCAGAAGAAGCACTGGCAATAGCTGAGTCCGTTCGAAGTGAATATGTTGTTGAAGTGAAAGGTCAAGTAGTTAAACGGGATGATGCTACAGTTAATGAAGCAATAGAAACAGGAGCAATTGAGGTATTCGTAAGTAATCTTGAAGTAGTAAATAAATCCAAAAATCCTCCATTTCCTATTCAAAATGAAACGGATGTTGCAGAGGATTTACGATTAAAATACAGGTATTTAGATTTACGGAGAAGTTCATTGCAAGAAACCTTTAAACTACGTCACCGGACGACACAGGTTATTCGTAATTTCTTAAATAATAATGAGTTCCTTGAAATGGAAACACCAATTTTAACAAAAAGCACACCCGAAGGAGCAAGAGACTATTTAGTACCCAGTCGTGTGCATGCTGGAGAATTTTATGCATTACCGCAATCACCTCAATTATTTAAACAATTAATTATGGTTTCGGGCTTCGAGAAATATTATCAAATTGCACGATGCTTCCGAGACGAAGATTTACGTGCAGACCGTCAGCCAGAATTCACACAAATTGATATTGAGACTTCGTTTATGTCCAGTGACGAAATTATGGAGATGACGGAAAGCATGATGCAAAAAGTGATGGCAGAAGTGAAAGAGGTTGAACTTCCTTTACCATTGCCTCGTATAAAATATCAAGAAGCAATGGAACGCTATGGTTCCGATAAACCGGATACTCGTTTTGGAATGGAACTTATTCACCTATCTGATAGTATGAAAGACTCTTCCTTTAAAGTTTTCCAAAGCGCAGTGAACAGTGGAGGTAAAGTAGCACTACTAAACGCCAAAAATCAAGCAGCCAATTATTCACGAAAAGATATTGATAAACTTACTGATTTTGTTAAAGTTTATGGGGCTAAAGGTCTTGCTTGGTTAAAAGTAGAAGGCGACGAGTTAAAAGGGCCTATTTCTAAGTTTTTATCAGAAGAGGAAATAGAAGCGATTAGTAGTAAAGCAGAAGTTAGTGATGGAGATCTACTTCTTTTTGTTGCTGATAAATCTTCTGTTGTTTATGACAGTCTTGGAGCACTTCGTCTAAAACTTGGCAAAGAGATGAAGGTTATTGATGAGGGTAAATTTAATTTCTTATGGGTGACAGACTGGCCATTACTGGAATATGATGAAGATGCGGGGAGGTATCATGCTGCACATCACCCATTTACAATGCCAATGGATGAGGATGCTGCTAAATTGTCAACAGACCCTGCTAATGTACGAGCAAAAGCATATGACTTAGTTTTAAATGGTTACGAGCTTGGCGGGGGATCATTGCGTATTTACAAAAAAGAACAACAGGATAAAATGTTTGAGATCCTTGGATTTACCCCTGAACAAGCACAGGAACAATTTGGCTTTTTATTAGAAGCTTTAGAATATGGAGCACCACCACATGGGGGAATTGCTCTAGGACTGGATAGAATTATTATGTTGTTGGCAGGTAGATCAAATCTTCGTGATACCATCCTATTTCCAAAGACTGCGTCTGCTTCAGATCCTTTAACAGATGCACCTAGTGAAGTAGCAAAAAATCAATTAGATGAATTATCTATTCAATTAAAGAACAAAAATGATTAAAAATTGTAAATGAAAGAAATTTGTTATAAATGTAATGGAATTTTCACAATTATCTATATTGATAAAATGAAATTACTGTGTTAAGATTATTTTACAGTAAAATAGTGAAGTATTTAATCCTGATGTGTTCGTCTATAAAACGTTTTGACCGAACATTTTTATACTTGGGAGCCTGACCGTTTCTGTGTTGCGTGCAAGCCTTTAACATACTTAGCGAGGAAGCATAATAGGTATAGAACAAGGCACCCACCTGCCGAGAGCGGGATCAAAACATAGAAAATTAGACGGCACAATCGGGATTAAATACATACTTAGAAAAAGGCTATCACATTTGTGATAGCCTTTTTTTAAGTATAAGAAAATATAATGCTTTCGCTTTTCCTATGTCTAGCTCCAGTGCCCAGCGACTAGTGGACTTCCTTCACCTCCGTACGATAAGTTAACATCGGTTCGCATACAAAGGAAGGTCGACTAAAACCGGGCTTGCCGCCCAACGTCGACATACCCCTTTTGCAGGGGCATGTTTCCTTTATCTCCTGCGGTTCAGTACAGTCCATACGTCGCTAAACGGGCGCTTTCGCTTTCCCTAATTACTTGTGCCATTTGCAACTTGTTGTAAATTTCCGTTTTTATCCATGCGAAAAGCTGGTGTTTTTATTGGACCTTGATCGTCTAAAACGGTCATTTTACGTGCACGTTCCATAATCTGTATGAAGACTTGGTAGTCTTCTTGGATAGTACTTAATTGTTTTTCAGTAATAGATAATTTCTTTTCTAACTCAGTAACTTGATTTTTTAAGCCTTCGTTTTCTTTTTCTATCCGTTCTAATGAAACTTTTGATTGATTAGATGTTTGGTTTTCCTTTTTTACTTGTTTTAAATATCCAATCACCATGTCCATTGACATGACAGACTCTGCAGGTTGTTGTATTAGAACATGTTCTTCATTAGAATTAGAAAATTCGACTGTATGATCAATTGTCTTTACTGGTTGTTTTTGAGATTGAACAGCTACTACAGCTCTTTTCTTTTCTTTTCGTTGTCTCTTTGCAAGATCGATAGCATGATCATATTTATTTCTTACTTCAGCATTCCATCTGAATCCACACGCTGCAGATGTTCGGTTTAAGTGATCGCCAACTTCTTCAAATGCATTTAATTGTGTACTTCCTTCACGTATATGTCGTAGAACAGTTTCTGCTAATAGTAAATCATCTTCATGGGACCATGCGTCCTGTCTAACTTTAACCACAATGTTCAGCTCCTTTTACTCCGGCAACTAGATTTGTTTATTGCCCATCGTTATTTGCTAACTAGTTTTACCGTTTGCAGGAGGAAATATACCTATCTCATTTGCTATTATTTTTATCTCCTTTGATCTTTTCATATACTTGTTTCATAGCTTGCTCAAATTTCCCAGTATTTTTAGGTTTATAGTATTCTCTTTTTCGTAACGTTTCAGGAAGATATTCTTGATTGACCCAGTTATTATCATAATTGTGAGGGTATTTATATTCTACGCCTCTACCTAAGCTTTTTGCTCCGCTATAGTGAGAATCCTTAAGGTGAGCTGGGATATCACCACTTTTTCCATTTCGAATATCGGCCAATGCAGCATCGAGTGCCTTATATGCTGTATTTGATTTTGGTGATAAACAAAGTTCAACAATAACGACTGACAATGGTATGCGTGCTTCTGGAAATCCTAACCGTTCCGCTGCCTGAATTGCGGCTACAGCTCTTGGGCCCGCTTGGGGGTTGGCAACTCCAATATCTTCATAGGCACATACAATCATACGCCTTGCTATGCTATCTAAATCGCCAGCTTCAATTAATCTCCCTAAATAATGTAATGCTGCATTAACATCGCTACCGCGAATAGACTTTTGAAAGGCGGATAAGACATCATAATGTGCATCACCATTTTTATCATGTGAAAAGCTTTTCTTTTGCATACATTCTTCAGCTGCACTCAATGTGAGATTGACTCGGTTATTCGTATCTTTTGGCGTAGAAAATACAGCAAGCTCTAGTCCATTTAATGCTGAACGCATATCACCATTTGCTGCTTGGGAAAAATGCTCTAGCGCTTCATCCGTAAGATTCACATCGTAATCTCCTAATCCCATGTCATCATCTTTAATTGCTCGATTGATTGCTATTTTAATGTCTGAAGGAGTTAGTGCATGTAGTTCAAAAAGATGGCAGCGGCTTCGAATAGCTGGATTAATAGAATGGTATGGATTACTTGTTGTACATCCTATTAATGTGATTAAATCGCTTTCTAGATATGGTAATAAGAAGTCCTGTTTTGCTTTGTCTAGACGATGAACCTCATCAAGGACTAATACAACCTGTCCAGTCATTTTAGCTTCTTCCACTACAATTTCCATATCTTTCTTTTTATCTACTACTGCATTTAGCATTTTAACCGGTATACCCAAACTTTTCCCCAATGCAACAGCCATAGAAGTCTTGCCGGTTCCTGGTGGCCCAAAAAGAATCATGGAAGCTAATCTTTCTGCTTGGATCATCCTGTTTATAATTTTACCTTCGCCAACAACATGTTGTTGACCAATTACTTCACTAATGTGTGTAGGTCTCATGCGATATGCTAATGGTTTTTGTTTCATGTTATCGTCCCTTTATAAAAGATTATCGTATGTTTTTTTAAAAATAGTGATGGTGATATCTGTACGGTGCAACATATCCACTATTCATGCTATAATATCATGTGTCAATAACTAATTCTTGTAATATGATAACTAGAATAATTTAATTTCTACTAATAAAAGTAGTACAATACCAATAGAGGTGTAAAGCATGAAGATTTCTACAAAAGGAAGATACGGCCTTACCATTATGATTGAACTTGCGAAACAGTATGGAAAAGGACCTGTATCACTTAAATCAATAGCACGTGAAAAAGATTTATCAGAACATTATCTAGAACAGCTAGCTTCACCACTCAGAAATGCCCGTCTTGTGAAGAGTGTTCGCGGTGCATATGGGGGATATATGTTGGCAGCTGAACCTAAAGAAATAACTGCAGGAGACATTATTCGCGTATTGGAGGGACCAATTACGCCTGTTGAAGGTATCGAAGAGGAAGATGCAGCTAAACAAGCCTTATGGTTACGGGTCCGTGATGCTGTGAGAGATGTATTAGATACCACAACATTAGAAGACTTACTGCATCATGATAATGATCAATATCCAGAGTCATATATGTTTTATATTTAGAAGGGAAATGTTTACCATGAATCAGATATACTTGGATCATGCTGCTACCACTCCGATGGCCACAGAAGTGATAGATGCAATGGTACCAGTTTATTCCGAGGTGTTTGGGAATCCATCAAGTGTGCATGCGTTTGGTAGAAAAGCTCGCCATGTACTAGACCAAGCCCGAAGAGTATTTGCCAAGAGTATACATGCAGATGAAAAAGAAATTGTTCTAACCAGTGGAGGTACTGAGGCAGATAATCTAGCGCTTATTGGAACTGCACTAGCAAATAAACAAAAAGGGAATCATATTATTACAACTGTTCAAGAGCATCATGCAGTCCTTCATGCAGCTGAACATTTAGAAGGCAATGGATTTGAGGTTACGTATTTACCTGTTTATGAAGATGGGAAAATAGCTGTTCAGGACTTACGGAATGCATTAACAGACAAAACGATCGTTGTCTCTATTATGACCGTTAATAATGAAACTGGAATAATTCAGCCTATACATGAGGTTGGCGAACTCTTGAACGACCATCAAGCATATTTTCACACAGATGCAGTACAAGCATATAGTCTGTTAACAATTGATGTAAAAAAAGATTATATTGATTTGTTGACAGTGAGCTCCCACAAAGTTAATGGGCCAAAAGGGATAGGATTTTTATATATAAATAAAAGTGTGCAAGTGAATCCGTTGCAATTTGGTGGAGAACAAGAGCGTAAACAGCGTCCAGGAACAGAAAATGTCGTTAGTGTAGTGGGCTTTCAGCATGCGGTTCAACTTTTAATTGAGCAGAAAGAAAAACGAAGAGAAACATATACAAGCTACAAAAAATTGTTTTTAGAAACATTAGAACAAGCTGGAGTTAATTTCGAAATAAATGGGGAGCAATCAGATGCAGTCCCATCCATTATTAATATAAGTTTTCCAGGGACAAATGTTGAGTCGTTGTTAACAAACTTTGATTTGTCTGGAATAGCAGCATCAAGTGGCAGTGCGTGTACTGCTGGTTCTGTTGAGCCATCACACGTATTAAGTAAAATGTACGGAGCAAATAATGATCGAACAACAAATTCGATTCGGTTTAGCTTCGGTCTTCATAATAAGAAAGAGGATAGTATAGAAGCGGCTGAACGTATCGCTTCTATTGTTAAACGATTAATCTCTTTACAATAGGTGGTGAAAAAAATGAAAAGTAATAAAGATATACGAGTTGTTGTAGGAATGAGTGGGGGAGTTGACTCATCCGTCGCAGCATTACTGTTAAAAGAACAGGGATATGATGTGGTAGGGATTTTTATGAAAAACTGGGATGATACAGATGAAACTGGTTTTTGTACGGCAACGGAAGATTTTGAAGATGTTGTTCGGGTCTGTAATCAAATTGGTATTCCTTATTATGCAGTTAATTTTGAGAAACAATATTGGGATAAGGTGTTTACTTATTTCCTTGATGAATATAAAGCTGGAAGAACACCAAATCCAGATGTGATGTGTAACAAAGAAATTAAATTTAAAGCATTCTTAGATCATGCGATTTCACTAGGTGCTGATTATTTAGCAACAGGTCACTATGCACAAGTGAGGCAGCGGAACGGTGAGTATGAAATGCTTCGCGGTGTCGATGATAATAAAGATCAAACATACTTTCTAAATCAACTGTCGCAAGATGTTTTAGAAAAAGTAATGTTTCCTTTAGGTCATCTACCTAAAAAGGAAGTGAGAAAAATAGCCGCTGATCACGATTTAGCGACTGCTACAAAGAAAGATAGTACGGGAATATGCTTTATAGGTGAACGAAATTTCAAAGAGTTTTTAAGTGAATATTTACCAGCTCAACCAGGTAAAATGAAAACATTACAGAGTGAGATAAAAGGTGACCATGAAGGACTTATGTACTATACAATTGGCCAACGACAGGGACTAGGTATAGGTGGATCAGGCGATGCATGGTTTGTTGTCGGGAAAAATTTAAAAGATAATGTTTTATATGTGGAACAAGGATCTACTAATGAACATTTATATTCGGAAAGTTTAGTTGCAACAGATCTGAACTGGATAACAACAAGGGATCTGGGTCAAACGTTTACGTGTACTGCGAAATTCCGTTATCGTCAAAAAGATAGTAAAGTGACAGTGTCTATGTTAGATAACGGTACTGTTCATGTCAGTTTTCACGATAGGCAACGATCTATTACCCCTGGACAAGCTGTCGTATTCTATGACGGAGAAGTTTGTTTAGGTGGAGGTACAATTGACCAAGTGATTAAAAATGATCAGCCTATTAGTTATGTGGGGTAGAATTATAAAGATTTTTGAACGACCTATAAAAGGGGATCTCAGTTCCATTTACCAAATGGATTTGGATCCTTTTACTTACATAGCGTACAAGGAATAAAAGTATAAAAAATTCTAAGGAAATCTCTATAAGAAATGTGTGGTGTTTTAAGTGGATAAAATGCAACAAGCAATTGAATTCATGCAAGAACAAAAATTCGAGGAGTCAGCCAAGCTATTCACTGAAATTATTGAAGAACAACCTAATGACCCAATTGGTTATATTAATTTTGGAAATTTATTAATTCACCTTCATGAGCTACCCCGTGCACAACGTTTCTTTGAAAAAGCAATCGAATTAGATGAGTATGCTGCAACAGCTTATTATGGATTAGGTAATGTGTATTTAGAAGAGTCTATTTATACTAAAGCACAAGCAAATTTTCAAAAGGCGATTGAGTTAGGTTTAGAAGAAGGTGATGTATACTACATGCTTGGTATGACACTGCAAAAACAGGAACAAATGAAGCTTGCATTACCATATCTTCTGCGAGCAACGGAACTCGAACCAAATGACGGTGAAATTGCTTTTCAATATGCCTTATCACTTGCTCAAAGTGATCATATAAATGAGGCAAAAGATGCATTTGAACGTGTTTTAACATTGAATAGTGAGCATAGTGATGCACATTATAATCTGGGAGTTATTGCTCTATATAATGACCAAATAAACAATGCTATGACACATTTTGAAACAGCATTGTCTATTCAACCTGGTCATGAGCTTGCAGCAAATGGTAAAGAACAAACACAAATATTACTTGACCAAAACAAAAAGTAAGATAGTGAGGTTGTTTTGATGGAACACACCACGCAATCGAGGGAACTTGATGTACAAAAATATATTAAAGGAGAGCTTCTGTACACCATTTTTCATAATGCTACAGAGCATTTTTCGATTGCAAAAATAAAAGTGCTTGATACAAATGAACAGATACAGGATAAAGAAATTGTCGTAAAGGGCTATTTTTCTAACCTTCAGGAAGCAAAGGACTATATTTTTTATGGGCAAATGGAACGACATACTAAGTTTGGTCTTCAATATCAAGTTACTTCTTATGAATCTGATATACCAGATACTACAGATGGATTAATTGCATATTTATCGAGTGAATTATTTCACGGAATTGGTAAAAAAACAGCTAGTAAAATAATTGAGCATTTAGGTGAAAACGCGATATCACAAATACTAATAAATCCAGATGTTTTAAAAGATGTTCAAGGATTGAAACCTGATAAGGCTGAGCTATTAGTAAAAACATTACAAGAAAATGAAGGCTTTGAGCATGTAGTTGTGTACTTAGCGAAGTTCGGAATTGGGTTAAAGCTTGCTCAGAAAATATATCAAGTCTATAAGGACCAATCGATTGAAATGCTTCAGAAGGATCCGTATCGATATGTATTTGATGTGGAAGGTTTCGGATTTCAAAAAGCGGATGAAATTGCTGGATTAAATGGACTATCACTGACACATCCGAACCGTATAGGTGCAGGGTGTCTCTTTGTTATGCAAAAAAGCGTGCAGGATGGCAATGTATACTTGCCAGTAAACGAATGTATAACAAACGTTATTCAATTATTAGGGAAAACTAATACTGAGTTGGATAAGGAAACGGTCAAAAATCAACTGGAATCACTAAACACAGATAAAACGATGATTATCCAGAATGCTAACGTTTATTTACCTTCTTTATATTATGCGGAAGATGGATTTGCTTCACACGTGAAGCGATTGATTACCAAGCCTATGGAACACGAGACACCACTTGCAGAAATGATGAAAATAATTGGCGATATTGAAGAGGCGGAAACATTAAGCTATGGAAAAGAACAATTCCACGCCATTAATCAATCATTGCACGCTAAATTAATGATTGTAACCGGTGGACCTGGAACTGGGAAAACGACAGTTATAAAAGGAATAGTAGATGCATATGCAGCAATCCACGATGTTTCTATTGACCCAAAGGATTATGAGAAAAAGTCTGATTATCCGTTTGTTTTGACTGCACCAACTGGACGTGCGGCAAAACGATTAAAAGAATCAACTGGACTACCAGCAGTTACTATTCATCGATTACTCGGTTGGGATGGAAATAATGGATTTGATAAAGATCAAAACGAGCCATTGTCAGGTAAGTTTTTAATTGTTGATGAGTTTTCTATGGTAGATATTTGGCTTGCAAATAGTTTGTTTAAAGCAATTCCTGATGATATGCAAGTCCTATTAGTTGGTGATGAGGACCAGCTTCCTTCTGTCGGACCTGGCCAGGTACTCAGTGACTTATTAGCAAGTCAATCGATTCCATTAGTAAGTCTGAACGAAGTGTATAGACAAAAAGAAGGATCCAAAATTATTCAATTAGCCCATACCATAAAAAATAATGAATGTACAACTGAGACGCTTCAAAACGATAAAGATTTTAGCTTCCTAAAATGTAATGAATTTCATATGATTGATGTAATTACAAAAATATTCTCGCATGCAGAAAAGAAGGGTATTGATCTGAAAGATATACAGGTTTTAGCGCCGATGTATCGTTCACAAGCAGGAATAACGATTATTAATAAAACACTACAAACAATTGTAAATCCAAAAACGAAGACCAAACGTGAGGTAAAGATATATGACACCATATTCCGAGTAGGGGATAAAGTACTCCAATTGGTTAATCAACCGGAAGACGGTGTTTCTAATGGAGATATTGGAGAAATTGTAGCAATCTTTTTTGAGGATGAAAATAAGGAAAATGTGGAACAGATTGTTGTGACGTATGAAGGTAAAGAAGTAGTTTATGAACAAAAGGATTATACAAACATAACACATGCTTATTGCATTTCCATTCATAAATCACAAGGAAGTGAGTTTCCAATTGTCCTGTTGCCTGTAGTATCAACCTATCATCGAATGCTACGTAAAAATCTACTATATACAGCTATAACGAGAAGTAAGCAATCCTTAATTATCTGTGGAGAAATACAAGCATTTTTGCGAGGGGTAAACACCATGGATACAAACAAAAGGTATACTAGTCTAGTAAACCAATTGCATGAACGATTACCAAATAAAATAGAAGAAGTAACGGAAGACATTACGGAAGGAGAGATTAGTCCTTACGATTTTATGTAAAACATGTATATTTTAGATTTATTTGGGCAAGCATAACCTAATAATGTATAGCCATTTTAAAGGAGTTATGTAGGTTATGGAATGCCCAAATTGCAATCGAAAAGATTTAGGGAAAATAGGCTCTCAGCAATATTACTGTTGGAACTGCTTTATAGAAATAACGGTAGTAAATGAGGAAGTGAAAATTCATCAGATTGAGTCAGATGGATCGCTGAGTTCATTAAATGATTTGTTCACAGATGAAGAACGAAAGATACAATGGTGAAGAATGGTTTTAATTCGTAATTTACTTTTAAAACTAAGGAGCGCCATTTATGTTTAAAGAAAAAAACCCCTTACATATTTTATATTGGCTAATAATAGGTATTTTGACTTTCTTATTAGTTTATCTTTTTATAAAACTGTTCCCCTTTTATGGAACTGTTTTTTCCTTTTTGTGGAGTGTATTTTTCCCTTTCTTCTTTTCCTTATTTATTGCGTATTTACTTTATCCGATAATGCAAAAGATTCACTCGTTTAACATTCCAAAAGGATTAGCGATCTTAATTATTTACGTGTTATTCTTAGGAGGAATAATCTTTGCAATTAATCGTATTTACCCGCTATTTCTTCGTCAGTTAACAGAGCTAAGCGATCAATTACCGCAATTTATTTCAACCTACAAAAATTGGATTTATCAAATTTATGAATCAACTGCCTTTTTACCAGAAACAGTTCATGATAAGATGGACAACTTGTTCCAGCAAATAGAGACAAGGATGGGAAATTTAGTCTCAAAACTTATAAACTCTATTACAAAGATTTTTGATATCATTGTTGTCGTTACGGTGATTCCAGTACTCGTTTTTTACTTTCTAAAAGATAAAAAACGAATAAAAGATTGGTTGAAGAAATGGATTCCATCAACCTATCATCATCGAGCACATGAAATACTGTTCTCGATTGATAAAAGCTTAGGTAATTATATACGTGGACAATTGCTTGTAAGTCTTTTTGTGAGTATCGCTACTTTTACCAGCTATTATTTTCTGGATCTCAAGTATGCTTTGGTTTTAGCAATTATTATGGGATTTACTAACTTTATTCCTTATTTTGGCCCAATAATTGGCGCATTACCAGCTCTTGCAATCGCATTAACCGTGTCGACTAAGCTTGCCGTCTTTGTATTGATAACCGTTTTTGTTATACAACTAATTGAAAGTAATTTCCTTTCTCCATTTATTGTTGGGAAAAGTATACACATTCATCCAATAGCAATTATTTTTGCTCTGCTAGTTGGTGGACAGGTTGGTGGTGTGGTAGGCTTGTTACTAGCAGTCCCATTACTAACAATAACGAATGAGATTGTAAGGCAATTTCGAAAAAGTACTGAAGCTAGACAAGTTACTAAGAAAAATACTTCTGATTGACATATCAATGTATATTACTTATACTTAACTCAATTAAAAATCTCTAAGGATTTGAGCTTCGCCATCCGCTACTAAAATGGGGCGAATGACGCATAATAATTAGTATATGAAAAAATGTTGAAGGTTCTAAGTACATGCTACTCTACTTATAAGAGAGGGATTTCCGTTGGCTGAGAGGAATCCCACTTGAAAGAGTCATGGAAAGCTAAACTGGAGTATGGTTAATACCCATCGGTTTCAAACCGTTACCATGATTAAGTGATGAACAATTGATTGTTGTTGTTCATAATTAGGGTGGTACCGCGATAAAATCTCGTCCCTGCAATTTGCAGTGATGGGATTTTTTTGTTGTCGCGAACTCCAAGGAGCCACAGCTAGATATGAAAAGTGAAGGCGACTGGTCTGGAGTGACACGCATAAGCAAGGGACCGTAGAGAACGTGTTCTTCGTGCTCGAAGTGTCCATTGCTTATTCGCGAACTCCAAGGAGCCACAGCTAGATCTTAAGAAAATAGGAGGACAAAAGTTATGGAACAATTATCATCTGCTGACGTAAGACAAATGTTTATTGACTTCTTTATAGAAAAAGGACATCGTGTGGAGCCAAGTGCATCACTAGTACCAAATGAAGATCCCACACTGTTGTGGATTAATAGTGGTGTTGCTACATTGAAAAAATACTTTGATGGACGCGTAATACCGGAAAATCCACGATTGGTAAATGCGCAAAAGTCGATTCGGACGAACGATATTGAAAATGTTGGTTTTACTGCACGTCACCATACATTCTTTGAAATGCTCGGAAATTTTTCAATTGGTGATTACTTTAAAAAAGAAGCAATTGAATGGGGTTGGGAATTTTTAACGAGTGATAAATGGATAGGATTTGATCCAGAACTTTTAGCGGTAACCGTTCATCCAGAGGACGATGAAGCATTTGACATTTGGTTAAAGGACATTCAGATACCAGAAGAACGGATTATCCGTTTAGAAGAAAATTTCTGGGATATCGGAGAAGGGCCAAGTGGACCAAATACAGAAATTTTCTATGATCGTGGGGAAAAGTATGGTAATGATCCAAATGACCCGGAATTGTATCCAGGTGGAGAAAATGACCGGTACCTGGAAATATGGAATTTAGTATTTTCACAGTTTAATCACAATCCTGATGACACGTATACACCATTACCAAAGAAAAATATTGATACAGGTATGGGACTAGAACGAATGATTTGTGTAATCCAGGATACCCCAACAAACTTTGAAACAGACCTATTTATGCCAATCATCAAAGAAGCAGAGGAATTTGCTAATGTAACGTATGGCAAAAGTAGTGAAAGTGATACCGCCTTTAAGGTAATTGCTGATCATATTCGGACCGTTACATTTGCTATCGGGGATAGTGCAATTCCTTCAAATGAGGGACGCGGCTATGTATTACGTAGATTGTTACGTCGAGCAGTTCGCTTTGCGAAACAAATTGGTATTGAAAAGCCATTCATGTATAAATTGGTTCCAATAGTAGGCGAAATCATGAAGGACTTTTATCCAGAGGTTTTAAAACAACAAGAACATATACAAAAGGTTGTCAAATTGGAAGAAGAACGTTTTCATGAAACATTGCATGATGGATTAGAGATACTTAATCATATTATAAATGAAGAGAAAGCTAAAGGGAGTAAAGTATTTCCAGGTAAAGAAGTTTTTCGCTTATATGACACTTATGGTTTTCCTAAGGAATTAACAGAGGAATATGTAGAGGAAGAAGGCTTCACAATTGATGAGCAGGCTTTCGAAAAAGAAATGCAAAATCAACGTGACCGAGCTCGAAATGCACGACAAAAGGTTGATTCCATGCATGTTCAAGATGAAATCCTCAGCAAAGTAGATCATGCAAGTGATTTTGTTGGATATAATCACATTGAAACACAAACTACTATTACGCAGATGATTATCGGTAAAGAATTTGTTAATACGTTGAAAGCTGGGGATGAAGCGTTTGTATTTTTGCAAGAAACGCCATTTTATGCAGAGAGTGGTGGACAGGTTGCAGATAAAGGATGGATCTACACTGGAAATGCTTCCATGTATGTAGAAGATGTTCAAAAGGCACCTAAGGGGCAACATATTCATCGTGTTGTAGTAAAAGAGGGGGATTTTCAGCTTGAAGATCAAGTCTCAGCTACTGTAGATCGTAATTTCCGTAATGCTATTATTAAAAATCACACGGCTACACACTTGTTACATCAGGCTTTAAAAGACGTTCTAGGAGACCATGTTAATCAAGCAGGATCGCTAGTGACGCCTGAAAGATTACGTTTTGACTTTTCCCACTTTGGTTCCATTTCAGATGAAGAAATAAAGCAGATTGAAACAAAGGTTAATGAAAAAATTTGGATGTCGCTACCACTTTTAATTGAACATAAAAAAATTAATGAAGCAAAAGAAATGGGTGCAATGGCCTTATTCGGCGAGAAATATGGCGATATTGTTCGGGTTGTTCAAGTTAGCGACTATAGTATCGAGCTTTGTGGTGGGTGTCATGTAAAGAATACAGCTGAAATTGGTTTATTTAAAATCATGAATGAAACTGGAATTGGAGCGGGCACACGTCGCATTGAAGCAGTTTCTAGTAAACATGCTTACCATTTTATTAATAAAAAAATGGGAACACTAAAAATGACAGGGCAATTATTAAAAACCAATCAAGAAGATGTACCTGAAAAAATTAAAGGAATGTTTAACGATATAAAGATAATGCAGAAAGAAAATGAATCTTTACGTGCGAAGCTTTCTAATCTTGAAGCATCATCGATTCTAGAGGAAGTAAAAAATGTTAATTCGGTACCTTTATTAGCAGAAAAAGTGAATGTGAAGGATATGAATCAATTGCGTGGAATGGTAGACGATATTAAACAAAAACTAGGAACTGGTATGATCCTATTAGCTACGGATAACGATGGAAAGGTCCAATTAGCTGCAGGTGTATCAAAGGATTTAATTGAAAAAGGTTTACATGCTGGTAAATTAATTAAAGGAGCTGCACAGCTTTGTGGTGGAGGCGGTGGAGGCCGTCCAGACATGGCCCAAGCAGGTGGGAAAGACCCAAGTAAAATTAATGACGCCCTAGCATACGCTACTAATTATGTAAAAGAAACATTAAAAAACTAGTTATTAGGTATTTATGATAGTAAAAAAAGATATAATAATAATTACAAACATGTTAATATGATAGAAGAAGCCAAAACCTGGAATGAGGTGTCACTATGAGCTCTATTGATAAGACAATGAAATTTAATTTTTCGGAAGAACCATTTGATCAGGATATTAAAGAAATTCTGTTCACAGTCCACGGGGCACTTAAGGAAAAAGGGTATAATCCGATTAATCAAATTGTGGGTTATTTATTATCTGGTGACCCTGCGTATATCCCAAGACACAATGATGCGCGAAATTTAATTCGGAAGCTTGAAAGAGACGAGTTAATTGAAGAATTGGTTAAATTTTATTTAGAACATCAAGAGGAATAGTAAATGAAAATAATAGGGTTAGATGTTGGTTCAAAAACGATAGGCGTTGCTGTTAGTGATGCACTAGGCTGGACAGCACAAGGTATTACAACTATCAAATGGAATGAGAATGATCGAAAGTCGGCCGACGCGGAATTGAAAGCAATTATTGAGAAGCATGAAGCTGAAAAGATAGTGATCGGCCTTCCAAAACACATGAATGGAGACATAGGTGAACGAGGAGAAGCATCTATTGCATATGCTAAACATGTGGAAAAGGTACACAACATACCAACAGACCTATGGGATGAGCGATTAACAACAGTAGCTGCTGAGCGGATTCTTATAGAAGCAGATATGAGTAGAAAAAAAAGAAAGAAAGTAATTGATAAAATGGCGGCTGTAATGATTTTGCAGGGTTATTTAGATAAAAAATAATTGAAGGAGTGACGGAATGGCACTAGATGAAAAAGAACGCATTGTAATACCAGATGAAAATGGAGAAGAACATTTATTTGAGGTATTATTTACATTTGATGCTGATGAAACAGAACAATCGTATATTGCAGTAGTACCTGTCGAACAAAAAGATGACGAAGAAGTAGAAGTTTACGCTTTTCGTTATGAAGAAAAAGACGCAGATGATAATGATTTGTCTCTATTCCCAATTGAGTCTGACGAGGAATGGGAAATGGTTGAAGAAATGTTAAATACGCTTGCGGATGAGGAAATGGAGCAGTAAGGATTAAAATTAAGGTATAACAAAAGCTGGTGTCTGTTGGACATCGGCTTTTTTATGTATATAAAAGATTTTTAAGTAAGTCAGCCAGTATAAGAAAACTCGGCATTCGCTAGTAAAGACGAGGCGAATCCCGAGTTTTTAAACGATTTTCGACACTAAAAAACCTAATTCGCTTTAAATCATAGATATTCTAGCGAGTTTTTAGTATAATATAGCGGACGAAAGGAGTTAGTTTATGTTCAAGAAGAAAGGGCCAGGCAGTTATACGGACAACCTAATAAAGCGAAATGAAGATGCAAAATCTGTTCGTAAAATTGTGACGATTGTTATCATATCGTTAATTTTAATTCTCCTGGTAGGGGGAATATCTGGATATATGTATGTTAAATCAGCACTTCAACCAGTAAATCCTGAAAGTGAAAAAGAACTTAAAGTTGAAATCCCAATGGGGTCTTCTACGTCTGATATAGCGTCAATCTTGGAAAGTGAAGGAATTATTAAGGATGCACGTGTATTTCGCTTTTACATAAAATTTAAAAATGAATCAAATTTCCAAGCAGGTAATTACACGTTTTCTCCTTCCATGACATTAGATGAAATAATAGAATCACTAAAAAGTGGAAAGGTTTTAGAAGAACCAAAATATAATGTTACAATTCCAGAAGGTAAAACAATTAATCAAATGGCGGAGATTTTCTCAAAACAATTATCGTTTAGTAAAAAAGACTTTTTAAATAAAGTGAATAATGTAGATTATATTGAGTCATTAATCGAAAAACATCCATCAATATTAACAAAGGAAATTTTGAATCCAGATATTCGTACACCTTTGGAAGGATACTTATTTGCTGCTACCTACAATTTTTATGATGAAAAGCCTAATGTAGAAGCTGTCGTCAAAAAAATGTTAGACAAGACCGTTAAAGTAGTCACACCACATTTAGATGATATCTCGGCACAGGATCTTACCGTGCATGAAGCGTTGACGATGGCATCTTTATTGGAAAATGAAGCAAAAACATTTGAACAACGTAAGAAAATCGCTGGTGTTTTTTACAATCGTTTAGAAGAGGGTATGCCTCTGCAAACAGATCCTACCGTATTATATGCTCTAGGGGGTCACAAGGAAAAGGTCTTATTAAAAGATTTAAAAGTAGAGTCTCCATATAACACATATCACATAAATAAATTACCAATAGGACCTATTTCAAATTTTGCTGAAAGTTCTTTAAAGGCAGCTCTTAACCCAGAGGAATCCAAAAATCTCTTTTTCCTCCATGACAGTAAAGGAAATATTCACTATTCAGAAACCTACGAGAAACATTTGCAGTTAAAAGAAAAGTATATAAACTAGATTAGGAAACAGATTACGTATGGGCTAGGGGATTAAATTTGGAAGTGTGGATGAAAATTCACATTTCCCATTTTTTTTGAAAGCAAAAAAAGTATAAAGTTTTGGCGATTATCTGTCTAGCTCCAGCGCCTAGACACTCGAGACATAAGCAGCTCGCTTCCGTGTGAGCAAAGCACTCACACTGCACCGCTCTGCTTATGCTTGTCGTGTCTTTCAAGGCGCTTGCGCTTTTCTTATTAACTGGATAAAAAGGAGCAATTGACATGAATGATGACCTGTTGAACCAATATTTACTTGGAACAATACCAGCAAGTGAAGAATGGGTAAGTAAATTAGAATTATACGCAAAAGAACATCATGTACCCATTATGGATCCGGTAAGTATGCATTTTTTGCAACAACTTATTCGAATTCATGAACCAGCCCATATTTTGGAGATAGGTACAGCAATTGGTTATTCAGCTTTACGAATGCTTCAAGCAAATCCAAATGCATTTATTACGACTATAGAACGTGACGCGGAACGTTTTAATTATGCGTTAGATGAAATTAAATCACAAGATAAATTAGAGCGGATTAATGTGGTATATGGTGATGCCCTTGAAGTAGCTGAAAAGATAACCGGCCAATCCTCCTTCGATTTGATGTTTATTGATGCAGCTAAGGGCCAATATAAACGACTTTTTGAATTATATAGCCCTTCCATCCAAAAAGGTGGATTAATTATATCTGATAATGTATTATTCAAAGGGTATGTTGCGAACCCTAGCGATGATAATCCGCGATCCACAAAAATTGCAAACAAAATTAAAAATTATAATAATTGGTTAATAAACAATGAGAACTTTCATACAACGATTGTTCCGATTGGCGATGGAATAGCCATAAGCATCAAAAGATAGAGTCAAAAGGAGTGCACAGAAATATGCGAGACAAGCCAGTAGTTATTGGAGTGGCTGGAGGTAGTGGAAGTGGTAAAACTACAGTTACACGGTCTATATGTAAACGATTCTCTGACAAAACAATTCTTGTGATTGAACAGGACTATTATTATAAAGATCAAAGCCACCTGCCTTTTGAAGAACGATTAAATACGAATTATGATCATCCCCTAGCATTTGATAATGATCTTTTAATTGATCATTTAAACTACTTAATGAATAAAGAGTCGATTGAAAAACCGATCTATGATTATAAAATGCACACACGTTCAGAGGAATCTGTTGTGGTGGAGCCAAAAGAAGTAATTATTTTAGAGGGAATTTTAATTTTAGAGGATCCACGTTTAGTTGATCTGATGGATATAAAGGTTTTTGTTGATACCGATGCAGACATTCGAATTATACGCAGAATGATGCGCGATATTAAAGATCGTGGAAGGTCACTTGACTCCGTAATTGATCAATATGTAAATAATGTTCGCCCTATGCATTTACAATTTGTTGAGCCAACAAAGCGGTATGCTGATATTATCATCCCTGAAGGTGGACAAAATCATGTGGCTATTGATATAATGGCTACTAAAATTGAAAACATATTGGCGAAAAATCACACAAAGCAATAGTGGGTAATGGAACTAGAAATAGTGAAAAAGTATTGAAAATTTAAATAGAATCTGCCATATTAGGATTAGAACATATTTATTTTATCGGGCACACAATCCAGTGTTGCTCATTTTTATATGTTGTTTCTTATTGTAGATAAAAAGGAGTGTTTTTAATGGCTGTAGAGAAAAGCTATTATATGACTGAAGAGGGAAAATCGAAGTTAGAGAAAGAATTACATCATTTAAAAACAGAACGCAGACAAGAGGTAGTAGAACGTATCAAAGTGGCTCGTGACTTTGGGGATCTTTCTGAGAATTCAGAATATGACGCGGCTAAGGATGATCAAGCTTTTGTAGAATCGCGTATTTCTCAAGTGGAAAAAATGATTCGTAATGCAGTAATTATAGAAAATGATAACGATAATCCAGACATCGTTTCACTTGGTAAATCTGTAACATTTCAAGAATTACCAAGCGGAGAAGAAGAGACATATACAATTGTCGGTAGTGCAGAAGCTGACCCATTTGACGGCAAAATTTCAAATGACTCTCCTATGGCAAAAAGCCTTTTAGGTCACCAAAAAGGTACAGAAGTAACAGTAGTAACGCCTGGTGGAGATATACAAGTTAAAATTGTTGGTGTGAATTAATATAACTGGGTATGTAAAGGCGAGATAAAGCTATCTCGCTTTTTCTATTTCTTAGAAAACTTGGCTTATCGCCAAGCCTTAATGGTGAAAGTCTTAGTTGCACTTATGCAGTAAGAAAGGATTTATACTTCTTAACTGCTAAAAAAAATTAGTCAATATGGTTCATTTCTAGCTTTACGCATTAAATAGAATAGAAAATATGATATTATAATAGCATGCGTGAGGGAGGGAATGTAAGATGAAAGATCCTAATAAAAATTCAAGGATAGATAAATTTGACAAAAGACGAAAAAATACCAAATCTATTTCTCTTTTTCTAATTTTAGGTGGCATATTAATTATCTTTTTGCTTGGTCTATTTCTCTTTGGTGGGAATGAAGAAACAGATAGTGGACAACCTTCTACCGAATCAACGAGTGAAAAGAATGCAGGCGAAAGTAACGATGAAGCTACAAAAGATGAAACGAATAATGATGAAAAAACATCTGATGAAAATAGTGAATCAACAAAAGATGATAGTACAAATTCAGGTGATTCGTCTGATGATCCTAATGCAGAAGATGAGCAAAGCAAAAAGAATGATGATACCAAAACCGAAGAAAGTGAAGACAATAACGAACTAGAGAAAGAAACAGTTGAAGTGCCTGATGAGCCAAACGTGAAGGAAGCATATACTGCAAATTGGAAGCCTATTGGAACAGAACAAGAAGGTCCACATACCACTCAATTTGATACAGAGACTCAAGACTGGAAAGAAATGGAAAAGGCTATACGCTTAGCTACTGGTCTGCAAGAGGGAAATATGATAACTGAGATGATTGAGAATGGTGGAGATCAAAAAGTAATAGGAACTGTTACAGATCAGTCACAGGAGAATGTATATCAAGTAAATCTTACTTGGGTTGAAAACGAAGGTTGGAAACCAACAATGGTAAAAATACTAAAAGAAAATCCTTATGACTGATATAAAGTTTAATTAAAAGCGGGGGCATATTAATGACAATCGGAATAATTGGGGCGATGGACGAAGAGGTAGCGCTCTTAATAGAAAATATGTCAGAGAAGAAAGAACAAACAATTGCAAATTGCTTGTTTGTTACGGGGGAGATGAATGATAAACAAGTCGTTTTATTAAAATCGGGAATTGGGAAAGTTAATGCTGCAATGGCCACCACTATTCTTCATGAACGGTTTAATCCAGATTATGTTATAAATACAGGATCTGCTGGCGGATTCACACCAGAATTGGATATCGGGGATATTGTTGTGTCTTCTCAAGTTGTTCATCATGATGTGGATGTAACAGCATTTGATTATGCTTATGGACAAGTTCCAGGAATGCCTGCAATGTTTGCAGCAGATCCAAAACTTATTTCAATAGCTACAAATGCAGTTAAATCGCTCACTGTTGCTTCACGAGAAGGTATTATTGCAACAGCAGACACATTCATGGCGGACCCTGTCCATGTAAAACGTATAAAGGAAAAGTTTCCCGCCATGATTGCAGCGGAGATGGAAGCAGCCGCAGTAGCGCAGGTCTGTTTTCAATATGATAAGCCGTTTGTCATTATCCGGGCGCTTTCTGATATAGCAGGAAAGGAATCCTCCATATCATTTGATACATTCATAGAAAAGGCAGCAAAAAACGCAGCTAGCTTAATTATGAAGATGATTAAAGATCTATAAACATTATTGTTTAATAAAAGCCCTCCATTTCATGGTACAATCCATGTTGGAGGGACTTTTTATATACAAAGGTATTTAAATAAAACAAATCTTTATATATACTTAAACCATTATGAGTAAAAACAATAGGAGGGTACTAACATGACAAAGAGCAATAAAAAGGAGTTGTCACTAGAACAACGTGAAGAGTTACTCAGAGCATTGAAAGCCCGTTTTGAGAAAAACATGAACCGCCATAAAGGTCTTGAATGGGCTAAAGTCCAAGAAAAGCTGGATGTAAATACAGAAAAACTGTGGTCGCTCAATGAAATGGAAAGAACTGGCGGTGAACCGGATGTTGTTGGTCATGATAAAAAGAAGGGCGAATACATTTTTTATGATTGTTCAGCGGAAAGTCCTAAAGGTCGTAGAAGTGTTTGCTACGATCGCACAGGGCTGGAGTCAAGAAAAAAACATAAACCAGAAAATAACGCTATTGATATGGCAACTGCCATCGGCATTGAACTTTTAACGGAAGAACAATATCGAGCGTTGCAGAAACTTGAAAATTTCGATATGAAAACGTCGAGTTGGGTACAAACCCCCTCTAACATTAGAGAACTCGGCGGTGCTCTTTTTTGTGATTATCGCTACGAGCACGTCTTCGTGTATCACAACGGTGCATCCTCTTACTATGGTGCCAGAGGGTTCCGTGGCTCGCTAAGGGTCTAAGTTTTTCAAGAAAAGCGCAGGTGCCTGTTTAGCGACGTATGGACTGCGCCCGTGCAACACGGGTGGTTCGATTTTGCCGCGCAAAGCGGCGGTCTTAATCGAACATTCTCTGCAGGAGATTAGATGAACTTGACTTATCGCTCACAAAGGCGAAAGTCAAAGTGAATCTTATGCTGTGATGAAGTGAAAAGGAAACACGCACCTTCATAGGGGGTGTGCCGACCTGAGCACAAGCCCGCTTTTAGTCGGCCTTCCTTCTAACATCCGATGTTGACTTATCGTCCGGAGGTAAGGGAAGTCCACTAGTCGCTGGAGCTAGACAATAATTCTTACAAACAGGCTAATTTCTCAGTAAAACACTGATAAATTAGCCCCTTTTATCTTCCAGTTACTTAACTTCATTGGTAAATGAGTGGGTGAAAAACATGTAAGAAGTGTTACATTTTAATAGCCGTATTTATCCTATATTTATTCTGGTTAGTGCTTTATGGTTAAGAATTGTTCTAGATGTATATGATACACTCCAAAAGATCACACGAGGATTCTTTTGAGGGTGATTAGTATAATTATCCTTTTCTCCTGTTTGGATTTTCTTGTTTAAAGTACTCATGAAATACTTTCATTAAAGCACGCTTTTCAATACGTGACACATAGCTTCTAGATATGTTTAATTTTTTTGCAATTTCACGCTGTGTCATTTCTTGATAATTATTTAACCCATAGCGATAAATAATTACTTCTCTTTCTCTCTCGTCTAGGATTGAAAAGTATTTCTTCATCTTATCGAGTTCCATATGTAATTGAATATACTCAATTACATCCTCTGATTCTGATTCTAAAATGTCGATTAAGCTTATTTCGTTTCCTTCTTTGTCTTGCCCAATAGGGTCATGCAAGGAAACATCTTTTTTGACTTTTTTTAAGGCACGTAAATGCATCAAAATTTCATTTTCTATACATCGAGCTGCATAAGTGGCTAGCTTAGTTCCTTTATCAGGTGAATAGCTCTCAATCCCCTTTATTAATCCGATTGTTCCGATGGAAATTAAATCTTCCATATCCTCACCAGTATTTTCAAATTTCTTGACAATATGTGCAACTAAACGAAGGTTATGTTCAATTAACTTATTCCTAGCATTTTCGTCTCCGGTTTTCATTTCTTTAATATACTTGGCTTCGTCTTCTGGAGGAAGAGGCTGTGGAAAGGCATGGTTTTTTACATAGGATACAAAGAAGAGCGTTTCTTTAATTAACAAAGCAAGAACGCTTAAAATACTCGACAAATTATACACCTCCCTGAGAGTTTCTGCTAGGCAATGGCCTATAATTCATCTATATGAGCGAAGACGTACTTTTGTGTATGTCCTATGTAAGAAGGTAAAAATAAAAAAAGCGACTTATCATTCAAGTCACTTTTTCCTCGCTGTTTCTTTCATACTTTTTTGTAGTGCTTCTTCATATTCATCGTTTTGATTATTTGTTAAAGGCTTTACTTCTTTCCGATGTGCTGCTCTAGAAATCATATGCCCAGAAACCGGAACAGTTAGAAAAGTGAATAGTATCGCCAATAACAATTTGCCACTAACAATCGAATGGGCTACATATAAATACAAAAATGTACCGATTAAAATTCCTGAAATACCGAGTGTTGAGGCTTTTGTCGCAGCATGTAAGCGAGTATATACATCCGGAAAACGAACAACACCTATTGAGCTGGATAAAAGAAAAAACGAACCCGAAAGAATAAAAAAGCTGATGATAATGTTTAGGATGATATTAGTCCAAGTTTCGATCAATGATAACACCCTTTTCAAGAAATTTTGCAATAGCTAACGTACCGATAAATAACAGAATTCCTATCAACAAGATTACATCGTTAAAATTAGTGGAACTAAGTATAATAGATAGCAATGCTGCAAGTCCCATTAGGCCCATTCCAATTGTATCTAATGCAACAGCGCGATCTGCATTAGACGGCCCAATTAGCATTCGATATAGAAGCAAGACCAGTGAAATTGCAATACCAATCACAGACAAAATGGTAGAGAATTTAAGTATATGTTCTGAAAGATTTAGAAGTTCATTCATCGTGTAACCTCCATTATTGCTTTCTCAAAGGTATTTTTGATCTCAGCAATTGCTTCATCGATATCATCTATATCCATTGCATGTATATAAAGATGTGTATTGTCATCTGATATAGCAACTGTTAATGTACCTGGTGTTAATGAGATTAAGTTAGCTAGTAGGGTAATTTCCCAATTACTCTTTAATGTTGTTGGCATCGCAAATATACCTGGTTCAATATCAAGCTTCGGTTTATAAACTAATTTAACAATATCCATATTAGCTGTAATTAATTCTTTACAAAACAGAAGAATTAGCTGAAGGATTTTGAAAAATCGATTCAAATAAAATGAATCAGGAATAAAACGATTCAGTAATAAAAGTAATAGGATTCCAAGAATGTATCCGCCAATAAAGCTTGCGGTATTATATGTTTCTTGTAAAAACATCCACATTACTGCAATCATTAAATTAATAACAATTTGAAATGTCATAGTAATTTACTCCTTTAATACAGCATCAATATATACTTCGGGATTAAGTAAATAAGTCGAAATATCTTCAACTGTAGGATAAATGAACTCTGCACCTATTCCTAGAATAACAGAAAAGGATAATAAAAAGATAACTGGTCCGATTAACCCTTTTGTAGATTTTCTATCCACTTCATATGCCGGATTTTTCTCACCCCAAAATCCCTTGATAAAGATTTTCATAATAGAATATAAAATCAATAAGCTAGATAGCAAAGCAATGATAACAATGGCAATTTCATCATCAGCCAGTGCACCTTTTAATAATAATAATTTGCCTATGAACCCACTGAAAGGCGGGATACCAGCAAGGATAAATGCTGCAACAAATAATAGCCATCCAAGTACCGGATAGTAATGGATTAAGCCACCCATTTTTCGTAAGTCAGTTGTACCAGCTACATAAGCAATTGCACCAACTAGTAGAAATAAAGCACACTTGATGATCATATCATGTAGAAGATAGTAGACTGAACCGCTCATCGCATCTTGATTAAATACACCAATACCCATAATGATAAAACCAATAGCTGGAATGATGTTATATGCAATAATGAGCTTTACATTATTTGTTGATAAGGCACCAAGTATACCAAATACCATCGATAGACCAGCAATCCAAATAAATGCTTCATGTGTTAGGTCAAGTTTGTATACAAATATCAATGAAAATACTCGTAATATGGAATATATACCTACTTTTGTTAGCAAGGCACCGAATAAAGCTGAAACAACCGGGTTTGGTACAACGTAAGATTTTGGCATCCAGTAATACAATGGAAATAATGCAGCCTTCGTAGCAAAAACGAAGAATAATAAAGCTCCAATTGCAGTTAGTATTCCTTGTTGATCCGATTCTTGAACACGTTCAGCAATGTGGGCCATATTTACTGTGCCGACAACGCCATATAAAAATGCAACAGTTGTTACAAATAATATAGAAGAGAAAAGGTTTATTAGTACATATTTAATGGATTCACGAAGTTGTATCTTGCCTCCACCTAAAACGATTAAAGCATAGGAAGCCATTAAAAGTACTTCAAAAAATACGAATAGATTGAATAGGTCTCCTGTTAAAAAAGCACCTGAAACGCCTGTTATTAAGAAAAACATAAAAGAATAAAAATAATGTTGTTCTTGTTTTAAGGTCATGGAATGTGGTGCATAAAAAGCACAGGCCGTTAAAATAATATTCGTTGTTAATACAAGAATAATTGCTAACGGGTCGGCCACTAGAATAATACCATACGGGGCAGGCCAATTTCCCGTTTCCAGTATAATTGGACCATTCGTTACAACTTGCCATGTAATATAGGCAACTACTGATAAACTAGTAATGGAAAAAACTTTCGTCAATGTTCTTACCAAATTTACCTTTTTTGGGAAAAAGGCCAGGATTACGCCAGCTAATAATGGTATGATGATTGGCAATACTGCTAAATTACTCATTTTCGTTACCCCTTAATTGATCCATGTTATCTGTTTCATTATCATTTGCGGCTCTATATGCTAACGCCAAAAGTAAGCTTGTAATACCAAAGCTGATTACAATGGATGTTAAAATTAACGCCTGTGGCAATGGATCAGTGTAATCTGTAACCCCTTCTTTTAGAATAGGAGAACTTCCACGTTTTAACTTTCCCATGGTTAATATAAATAAATGCGCTCCATGGGACAGAAGGACCGTCCCAATAATAATCCGTAGTAATTGCTTTTGAAGGAGGTTATAAATACCGGCAGCGAACAATAATCCAGCAAGAATACAAATGATTATTTCCATTTACTCCGCCTCCTTTTTTCGCTTAATTTTAACGAGACTATAGATCGCAAGTGCTGCAATTCCTAAAACGGTAATTTCAAATAGCGTATCAAGCCCACGCATATCTACTAAGATTACATTAACAACGTTATGCCCACCACCAAGTGAGTAAGAGGTTTTTAAGAAGTAATCTGCAATAGAATCAAACCAATCACTACTGTGAGCGGAAATCCCGATCAAAGTCATCATCAAACCAAATCCTAGAGAAATAATAGCGTTAACTAATTTTGTTTTCCCCGATTCTTTAATAGCTTGTAATTTTGGTAAGTGGAAAAAGCATAGTAGGAATAATGCTACAGTTACCGTTTCAATAACCAGTTGTGTTAATGCTAAATCTGGTGCCCGATAAATAACAAACAGAAGCGAAACGCCGTATCCAACAACACCTAAGATAAGAATCGCAGCTATATTATTCTTGGCAAAAATAGTACCAAGTGCTGCAATAATCATAACGACTACCACAGAAACTTCTACAACAGTAACATCTGCGAGATCATCAAATTGTATGTTTAATCCACCTGTTAACGCCATTATAGTTAAAGTGACGATCGCAGTAGTACTAAAAATAATGGCTACATAAAGTCTTAGCGAACCATTCATGTAAAAGCCTGTAACGTTATTCGCGTACACATCCAATTTGCTTACACTTATATCGTATATTTTATTTAAGCTCATTCTACCAGGTAAGAAACTATATACTTTACGCCATTTTTTACGTGTAAGGAATAATAGTGTTCCAACCCCTACTACGATTAAGGACATGATAAATGCAGGGTAGTTCCATCCATGCCAGTATTTAACATGTTTTTCAATTGACTCACCTTTGACTGCTTCAGCCGCATGCGCTAAAAAGGTCCCATTAACTAAGTTAGGAAATAGCCCAATGATAATAACTAGTGCTACTAGGATGATGGGTGAAAGCAACATACCGATTGGAGCTTCGTGAGGCTTTTTAGGTAGACTCTTTTCTTTTTTCCTACCTGCAAATACACCAAAAAAGAAGTACATCGAATAGACAAATGTAAATATACTACCAAAAACGGCTAGCGCAGGAATGATATCAATTAGAAAATTAGCAAACGCCCCGACATTTTCATTTAAACCGAGACTAGATTCGAAAAATAACTCTTTACTATAAAATCCATTTAAAAATGGTAGGGGAACACCAGCCATTGAAAATGTACCAAATAATGCTAGCGTAGCGGTAATTGGCATAAATGTCAGTAAACCACCTAATTTACGGATATCACGAGTTCCGGTTTCATGATCAACAATACCTGCAACCATGAATAAGCTACCTTTAAAAGTTGCGTGATTTAGAATGTGGAAAACAGCTGCAAATACCGCTACTTTCGTACCAAACCCAAGCATGGCCATGATCATACCTAACTGACTTATTGTGGAAAATGCAAGTATAGCCTTTAAATCCGTCTGCTTTACGGCCATATAAGACCCCCAGCATAACGTAACGATACCTGCGATACTTACAATAATAAAGAACCATTCATAGCTAGCGAAAATAGGTGAAAACCGTGCTACCAAAAATAGTCCAGCTTTTACCATGGTTGCTGAATGAAGATACGCACTAACTGGAGTTGGTGCTTCCATCGCATCTGGTAACCAAATATGGAATGGGAATTGAGCAGACTTGGTAAATGCACCGAGTAATATAAACCCTAGTATTAATGGAAGATAGGAACTTTCTAAAATAACATCCTTTTGATCAATCATTGCCTGGATACTTGTTGTATCTGTAATGACAGATAATAGAATGAATCCACCAAACATACTTAATCCACCAAAAATAGTAATAAGCATAGATTTAAGCGCACCATAGCGAGAACGCTCATTAAAATGCCAATAACCAATTAATAAGAAGGAGGATATAGACGTTAGCTCCCAAAATGTATACATAACAAAAACGTTATCTGACAGGACAACACCAAGCATTCCCGCCATAAATAAAATTAAATAAACATAAAAATGTCCTAATCGTTCCGTTTTATCTAAGTAATAGATAGAGTAAAGGACAACTAACGCTCCAATTCCACTAATTAATAATACAAAAAGTAAACTTAATCCATCTAAGTAAAAATCAAAATTGATGGATAGGGAAGGGATCCAGCTGTAGGTTTGCCTGACAGGTGAAAAGGTAGAACCAAGAAACTGAATAAAATAAAGAAAGATTACGAAAGGAACAAAAAAGACAACTATTCCTGTATGTATTTTATGTTTGATTTTGCTTAAGAATGGAATTAAGCAGGCAATTAGAAGTGGAAGTAATACTGCAAAAATCATCTAATTGGATTCCTCCTTGAAAAGTATGTAATTGTTATTTTTAAAAAAAGAAACTATTAAAGTGCGTGTTCAAAAAGTCGCCGAATTAGAAATAAGAAGGTCGAGACATGAGAGTTTTGAGGACCGAAACGTATGCCCTTAATACGTGAGGACCAGAAAAAACCGAGTAACGAAGAGATTCGCCATTTATCATTTGGTGACTTTTTGAACTTCCTCTTAAAATAAGTATAAGCGGTATTTAAATTTTGTGATAGTGGTTTTGAAAATTCTTATCAAAAATAGTAACCCTCCAAAGATAGCTTATCATAAGTACGATTTTGGAAAAATAAAAAACCCTTATCATTCACAAAAATGACAAGAGTTGCTCGGGGAGAAGTGTGTATGATGATCATTAACCTGAGTATTCCAATTTATGGGTCAGTCTTCTTTTGTGGATTTCTTTTTCAATTAAATAAATAAAGTCAGGGCTTAGCTTCAATTCATGTGCTTTATAGAAAGATTCCAATAATAATTCATCAGATAAGTGATTCATGAATACAGCCCTCCTTGAATGAATTTATACTTTGTTATGTTGAGTAAGTTTAATTTACCACGAATACCCCAGTAGGACAAGGTCCGAGTTATCTACAAGAGCCTGTAGATAACTTGTGCATAAATAGAAATAAATTGTCGTATAAGCCGTTTTATAAGCTTTTTTCATGTTAACAAAGTTATCCACAATGAGAAATATGAAAGAATTTGTCGAACGGTTTTTCGAATTATCACCGTATTTTGCTATAGATAGGGCTTTCATGGAAAAGACAAATTTCGCTAGCACTTATATATGTGTTAAGTTATTATAGGATTACTATATAATAGGACATTCCATAAAGAGGAAAAGTAAAACTAGGTTTGACAATAACAAAGAGGTGTATACGTTGTTAAAGAAATTTTTACCAAATGAACATGTGAAAAGTGTTTTTGATATTCAACCTGCTTCACTTAAACAAAGAGGAATTAAAGGTGTCATAACAGACCTGGATAATACGTTAGTGGCTTGGGATGTTAAGGATGCAACCCCAGAAATTGTAAACTGGTTTAAACAAATGAAGGAATATGATATTAAAGTAATGATTATTTCCAATAATAAACAAGAGCGTGTAAAAATCTTTTCGGAACCACTTGATACACCTTTCGTATTTAGTGCACGAAAACCTTTGAGTCGCGCTTTTAAGGTAGCCGCAAAACAAATGGGAATAAAAAAAGAGAATATCGTTGTAATTGGTGATCAACTTTTAACCGATGTATTAGGAGGGAACTTTGCGGGTTTTTACACAATACTTGTCCTTCCTATCGTACAAACCGATGGAAAAGTAACGCGGTTTAATCGTAAAATAGAACGACGAATACTAAACTATATGAGAAGAAAAGGTAAGATAACTTGGGAGGAGTAATTATGGAAGATATATATTGTCAAGGTTGTGGTGCAGCCATTCAAACAGCAAATCCAGACGAGGTAGGATTCACCCCTGAATCTGCCTTAATCAAGGAGATTGTATTATGTCAGCGCTGCTTTAAATTAAAGCATTATAATGAAATCCAGGATGTTTCCGTTACAGATGACGATTTTTTGAAAATGGTTAGTGAAATACGAGATGTAGAAGGTTTAGTTGTACATTTAATTGATATATTCGATGTTAATGGAAGTATGATTCAAAGTTTGGCACGTATCATAGGTGATAAGCCGATTATATTAGTAGGAAATAAGGTAGATTTATTACCTAAATCAACAAATAAACAAAAGCTGATAAATTGGCTAAAGAAATCTGCTAAAGACGCTGGAATTAAAGTTAAAGACGTATACCTTATCTCATCGATTAAAGGTCACGGTATGGATGAATTAAAGGAAGCAATAGAAACAATGAGGGATAATCAGGATGTGTATGTTGTAGGAACAACAAATGTTGGAAAATCTACGTTTATTAATCGGCTTATTCAACAGTCAACTGGTGACAAAAACGTTATTACCACATCCTATTTTCCTGGTACGACACTTGGATTCATCGAAATTCCATTAGACGATCATTCCGTATTAATTGACACACCGGGTATCGTTAACAAGCAACAAATGGCGCATTACGTTTCAAAAAATGATTTGAAAATTATTACCCCTTCAAAAGAGATTAAACCGAGGGTGTTCCAATTAAACAACCAACAAACATTGTTTTTTGGTGGACTAGGACGAATCGACTTTATAAAAGGAGATAAACAGTCCTTTGTTTGTTATTTTTCTAATCACTTATCAATCCACCGTACAAAGCTTGAGAATGCGGGTAAGCTTTATGAAGAGCATGTGGGTGAGCTTTTATCACCACCAGATGAAACTACCCGTACAACGTTACCTGGTCTAGTACAAAGCACGTTTAAAATTAGAGAAGAAAAAATGGATGTTGTTTTTCCTGGCTTGGGATGGGTTATGATACCTGAAGTTAACACGACAGTTGTTGTGCATAGCCCGAGAACCGTAGCCGTTTCAATTAGGCCATCATTAATTTAAGGGGGAGTGCAGTAATGGGGTATCGTTTTGGATTGATTGGGTATCCAATCAAACATTCTTTATCACCTTGGATACATGAAAAATTCTTACAAAAAGCTGAACTTCAAGGTGAATATAATTTATATGAAATAAAAGCTAACGAATCTTTTGCTAAAAAAATAGACGAGCTAAAGAAAGAAAACCTTAATGGGTTTAATATAACCGTGCCATATAAAAAGACCATCATTCCTTATTTAGATGAATTGGATAAAAAAGCAGCAGCAATCGGTGCAGTAAATACGGTTGTATGTGAAAATGGAAAATGGATTGGCTATAATACGGATGGTGATGGGTATCTGAGATCATTAATTAAAGCTTATCCATTAGTGGGACAAGATAAGAATAATAAGATTTTAATTCTAGGGGCTGGTGGTGCTGCTCGAGGTATACTCTATACTCTTTCTTGCAATGGATATCAACAAATTGATTTAGCGAATCGAACCGAAAATGCGGCAAGAGAGCTAAAGACATTATATGAAATGCAGAACACAAACCTATTATCGTTACAAGAAGCCGAAAATGCAATGAGTGATTACGATATTATTATTCAAACGACATCAGTTGGGATGAAATCAACGGATGGTCATGCTATTGTTAAGGTTAATGGACTATCTGAGAAGAATATAGTAAGTGATATTGTTTACCAACCTGTGACAACCAATTTTTTACGAAACGCCAAAAACGAAGGTGCTAGGATTCATTACGGACATACTATGTTACTATACCAAGCGCAATATGCTTTTGAGTTATGGACTGACGTACGTGTAGAAATAAATGAAATGGAACAGGAATTACTCGAACAATTGGAAGGATGATTAGATGTTAACTGGAAAACAAAAACGTTTCTTACGAGCAAAAGCAAACCAATTAAAACCTATTTTTCAAGTAGGTAAAGTAGGCGTAAACGATAACATGGTTGAGCAAATCTCGGAGGCATTGGAAAAGCGAGAATTGATAAAAATAAGTATTTTACAAAACTGTATGGAAGAGAAGGATATCGTTGCATCTGAATTGGTAGAAGGTTCCGATGCAGAGCTAGTCCAGATTATTGGAAACAACATTGTTTTGTATAAAGAATCACGAGAAAACAAACATATTCAATTGCCATAAAGGAGTGTATCATGAAACGTGTAGGGATTTTAGGCGGAACATTCGACCCACCGCATTTAGGCCATTTAATAATTGCTGAAGAGGTACGACTCGCATTGGGGCTAGAAGAAATATGGTTTATTCCTTCACAGGAACCTCCACATAAGAGTAGAGCGTTCATAAGCGCGGATGATCGTGTTGAAATGGTCCGAAACGCACTTAAAGGTAATCCTTTTTTTAAATTGAATACAATAGAAGTAGAACGTCTAGGTAAGTCATATACATTTGATACACTAAACATATTAAGAAATGAGCATCCTGACGTCTCTTTTTATTTTATAATTGGTGCAGACATGGTGGAATATCTACCTAAATGGTACAAGATAAGTGAATTGATGGAAATGGTTTCTTTTGTTGGGGTGAAAAGAATTGGCTCTAGGTTGGATACTCCTTATCCAATTGAGCTAGTGGATATTCCGTATATCGAAGTTTCTTCTACCATGATTCGAGAGCGGATAGTTAAAAATGATTCGATTAAATACTTTCTTCCCGAGGCAGTTATACGTTATATAAAGGAGAAGCGATTGTATGAGGAAAGAAGAAGCAATTAAAGTCGTCCAACCAGCTTTAACTAAGGAACGATTTGATCATACCTTACGAGTAGCTGAAACAGCAGTAAAGTTGGCGGATTTGTACAAAGTATCAACTGAAAAAATGGAGCTTGCGGCGATATTTCACGATTATGCAAAATACCGACCATTAGAAGAGATGAAAGAAATTATCGTGAGCAGCCACTTACCGAATGATCTGTTAGATTATCATCATGAAGTTTGGCATGGACCTGTTGCTTCAGTAGTAGTAGAAGAACAGTTTGGCATTTTTGATCAAGAAATAAAGGACGCCATACGTTATCATACAACGGGCAAAACGAATTTTGGGACATTTGAAATGGTTCTTTTTCTTGCTGATTATATTGAACCTGGAAGAGCATTCCCAGGTGTAGAGAAGGTTCGAAATATGGCATATGAGGATTTAAATCATGCGTGTCTGATGGTATCACACAATACAATACAATTTCTACTATCTAAAAACGCAACAATTTATCCAGATTCAATTCATGCATACAATTATTTTTTAACAAAATTAAATGGGGGTTTTAATTAAATGAATAGTAATGAAATTGTACAATTAGCAGCAGAAGCAAGTGATGATAAACGAGCCGAAGATATCATTGCTTTAGATATGAACGAGGTTTCATTAGTAGCAGATTACTTTTTAATTTGTCATGGTAGTAACGAAAGACAGGTTCAAGCAATCGCTCGGGCAATCAAGGATGCTGCCGAGGAAAAAGGCATTTCTGTAAGACGATTGGAAGGTTATGAACAAGCAAGGTGGATACTAGTTGATATTGGTGATGTCGTTTGTCATGTTTTTCATAAAGATGAACGATCGTATTATAACCTAGAACGTTTATGGGGCGATGCCACGCGGGTATCATTAACTGTAGGGCAAGAGGGCTAAAAAATGGCTTACGAACAAATGGCAAAGCTTTATGACAAGCTTATGGATGAGGCACCATATGATCAATGGGCGGAAATGACTAAAGAAATAGTGAAGCAATCATCCATTCCTGTAAAACATATAGTAGATTTAGGTTGTGGAACTGGACAAATAACAGCACGACTTGCCAGAAATGGCTATCAAATGATTGGTATTGACTATTCAATTGATATGTTAAGTTACGCTGAACAAAGAGCAAGTGAACAAAACCTTTCTATTCAATGGATTAACCAGGACATACGCGAGACTGACGGTATTTCGCAAGTGGACGCAGTGGTAAGCTATTGTGATGTTATCAATTATATAACAACTGAGGAAGAACTGACTTTGGTTTTTGCTAATGTTGCGAACATGTTAAAGGATGATGGAATGTTTATATTTGATGTTCACTCCTTGCATCATGTCGAACACGAGCTAGTAAATCAAACATTTTCAACAGTAGAGGATGATGTGTCGTCTATCTGGTTTTGTACGCCAGGTGAAGAAACGGGTGAAATGTTTCATGATCTTACCTTTTTTGTTTCAAACGCTAAAGATTCCTATTCAAGATTTGATGAATATCATCACCAAAAAACATTTTCTATTGAGGTATATCGGAAACTTTTAGAGCAAAATGGATTCCAAATTCGAAATATATATGGTGATTTCTCGTTGAAAAAGGAAAGTCTCCATGAAAAAACTCAGCGGATTTTCTTTATTACAGAAAAAAGATCGATAAAATAAAATTTTGTCGATCTTTATTTTTTTAGAAGGATTTAATCATTACATGTCGAATTATTGTATTAAGCTTATTTTTACTTCAATAAACCTCCACTAGACTCCAGTTATACAGACCCCAGTTATTTAAAAAGAGGCCACTAAAAAAGTTAAACTAAGTACAAAATATGTGGATCTGCCATCGCCCCCTCGAATATACTACGCTTTCCGCGGGCGAGTGTCGAGCCTCCTCGGACTGCCGTCCTGCGGGGTCTCGCCGATCTCTTACTTCCCGCAGGAGTCTCCGTATATTCGAGGGGGCTAAGTTAAGATGAAAAGTAAAATTTTTAAATCCACCACTTTTTCAGTGGCCTCATTTAAAAAGGAAGTGTACCCCCAATGATTAATCTTGCCAAGAAAAACTTATTCTTCATTGTAATTGGAATAGCTGCAGTATTATTTTTATTTGTATTCAATGATAAGCCAGAACAAGAGAATACTGTAGATGTAAAGCCGATAGAAGCAGCAAGTATAAAAGAGCCTGCAACTGTTCAAGAAACAACAGATGCGTATGTTGATGTGAAAGGGGAGGTGAAAAGTCCTGGTGTATATGAAGTTTCTGTGGGTTCTCGTGTAGAAGATGTTATCACCCTTGCTGGCGGATTCACCGAAAAAGCTAATCAATCTGTTATAAATTTAGCACAAAAAGTTCATGATGAAATGATCATTTTGGTACCAAAAGCTGGTGAATTAGTTGATGTGAAAACTGAAGGATCAACTAACTCCACAAAAATTAACTTAAATTATGCCAAGCAAGAAGAAATTGAACAATTAAATGGTATTGGACCATCAAAAGCACAAGCAATCATTCAGTATCGCGAAGAAAATGGTTTATTTCAGACGATGGAGGATGTTTTAAACGTACCAGGTATTGGTGAGAAAACGCTTGAAAACATGAAGGAAAGTATTCAAATTCCATAATGTAAAAATTCACTCGCTGGGAGTTATACTGCCCATAACTGCGATAAAGATTGACGAAAATAATTTACAGCATGTAGACTTATTTTATACTTATAAATAAAAGGTGGGAATTAGTATGGAACGAATTTCATGGGACCAATATTTTATGGCACAAACCCATGTATTAGCATTAAGAAGTACGTGCGAACGATTAACAGTAGGCGCAACTATTGTACGAGATAAGCGAATTATAGCAGGGGGATACAATGGGAGTGTTTCTGGAGATTCACATTGTATTGACGAAGGTTGTTATGTCATTGATGGTCATTGTGTTCGAACAGTGCATGCAGAGACGAATGCACTCTTGCAATGTGCAAAATTCGGAGTTCCAACAGAAGGTTCTGAGATGTATGTGACCCATTTTCCTTGTCTGCAATGCTGTAAAACCATCATTCAAAGTGGGGTAAAAACGATATATTATGCTGCCGACTATAAAAATGACCCATATGCTGTTGAGTTATTTAAAAATTCCGGCGTTCACGTGAAAAAGGTTGAGCTTGAATATAATGCAGTTGATGTAAATCCTAAGGAAAAGGCTTCATATGTAGCGTCACTATTAAGCAAACTCGAAGGTACCTCAATCGATAATAGTCAATTAGAGGGATATAGAAATGAAGCCGAGCGACTGTTTAATGTTCAAAAGTGATAGGGTATAACAGGTATGAAAGGATACTGGCACTTTTTAGCGCTCTCGGTAGTATTAAGTATTTTGACGGTTACTTTTGATAAGAAGAGTTTTATTATTGTTTTATTATTATGGTTATATTATCTATATCAACATAAGAAGATTGGCCTTGGATCTGTATTTTTATCGCTAGTATTTTATATTGGGTTTTGCAGTTATATCCCTTCGATTGAAGATAACAAAGACAACCTATCCGCCATGGAACAGGCTATTAATGGAGAAATAGAAGGAACCATTAGTAGTCCTGTTAAAACATCGGCTAAAAAAATAGAATTTGTGATACAAGAAAGAACGTCAAACCATAAATTGCTTGTATCCGTATTTAAACAAGAAAAAGAAGAATGGAACAAAAATGCGTTTAATCAATTAAAACATGGTGCGACTTGTCATTTAACAGGCTTAATGGAGCTACCAGACCAAAGCAGGAATCCTGGTCAATTTGATTATCGTTCCTACTTGCAAACAAAAGGTATTTCGTATCAACTCACCCTCTCTTCGTTAGAAAATATTACATGTGAAGGTTCATCTTACCTCAATTCTATTTTTGAAACTCGATTATCCCTCATTAATTTTGTAATCTCAAAAACAGATCCATACACAGCAAAATGGTTGTCAGCACTTATTTTAGGTGACGATTCTCATTTAGATAAAGAGACTATAGAATTGTTCCAGAAATGGAACTTATCTCATCTTCTAGCAATTTCTGGATTAAATGTCGCCATAATCATTGCCATTACCTATTTTCTTTTAATAAAATTAAATTTATTTACTAAGGAAAAAGCACAATGGTTGATGATAGTTATCTTGCCCCTTTATGCTTTAATTGCGGGAGGTGAACCATCAGTATGGAGAGCGTGTTTAATGGTATTCGTATTAATTAGCTTACGAAAATTAAATACAGTTTTTACTTTAACAGATGGATTAAGTATTATCTTTCTATTAATGATTCTGTTTGATAAATTTATCGTTTACCACATTGGTTTTCAGCTTTCGTTTTTGGTGACGTTTGGATTGCTACTCTCAGCAAAATGGATTGCTTCAACACAGTCTTCATTAATGATTAGCCTACAAATAAGTTTCATGGCACAAATGATGATTATACCACTGCAATTGGCTTATTTTTACACCTTTCAGCCCTTATCAATGCTAGTAAACGTTATTATAATACCGTATTTCTCCTTTTTTGTAATACCCATTATGTTTATTATTCTGCTGCTGTCTCCTTTCTCAAACACGATACTAAGCGTGCTAAATACCATTTTTGAATCGACTAATCAAGCTGTTATTTATTTTATTCACGTGTTGGATCAAGTTGCCTACTTTCCATATATATTGGGGCCGCTTCCATTTATGGTTGTTTTACTTTATTATGTATTATTTTTATTACTAATGGATGCTGTGCAACGCGAAAAAAAGATGCGTGCTATGAAAATTGGTCTGTTAACAGTCTGTCTGATAACTTTTATTGCAATAAAACCATACTTATCACCATATGGGACAGTAACCATGTTAGATATCGGACAAGGAGATAGCTTCATAATTGAACTTCCGTACCGAAAAGCTGTTTTCTTTATTGATGCAGGTGCAAAAATGTCTTTTGAAAATAAAGAAGCAACGGATATGAAATATGAACAGGTTATCAAGCCTTTTTTATATGCAAATGGAATCGCTAAAATTAACGCCTTATTTGTTACCCACGAGGATGTCGATCACGTTGGCAGTGCTCCGTTTTTGTTAGAGGATTATAAAGTTGATCGTGTCTTCTTAAGTGATTATTACCAATTACCTAGTGAAACAATTAATAAATGGAAACAAAAAGGTATCCTTGTACAGCGACTACAAGCGGGAAATGAAATTGATTTTCATGGTTATCCTATACAAATTTTGTCACCGCATACAGATAAAAAAGAAACCAATGCAAATTCACTTGTCCTGCATATGAATTTAGGAGGTCTTGGCTGGCTCTTTACAGGAGATATTGATAAACAAATAGAAAAGGAATTAGTAAAAAAATATCCTGGTTTGACATTTGATGTACTAAAAGTTGCACATCATGGCAGTGACACCTCTACAGATAAATCTTTTATCGAACAGTATAAGCCGAAATATGCTTGGATTTCGGTAGGGGAGAATAATTCTTATGGTCATCCAACTAAGGATGTGTTAGACGTGCTTGAGGACGAAGGAACAAGGATTTTTAGAACGGATCAAGATGGTGCGGTTGAGTATCATTTTAAAAAGGAGACAGGAACATTTTTGAAATACTTACCATAATGTAGCTAATAGATGATGTTCAAAAAGTCACCAAATGATAAACGGCGAATTTCTTCGTTGCGAAGTTTTTGTTTCTAATTTGCCGACTTTTTGAACACGCACCAATAGATGAATCGCAATTTAAAAAGAGACTGTCAGCGTTCAGTCTCTTTTTCATCACTAATTTATAGGTGATTATATGTAGCTTTTTATTATTATCCAAAGAATTTAACCGCTACTCCAATGAAGAAAATTACAGCAAAGAATACAAATGAGTAGACAAATCCTAGACCAGAATCCACTACATCATTAGTTTTTGACTGGACGTCTTTTTCAAATTCGTTCACAACTATCCCTCCTATATCATACTTAGTATAAAATAAATGCTCAAAAAAATCCATGAAATTATTTGCACCAATTTTAGTAAGAGTTAACATCTATACTTTTTACTTTACTGGTTAATCTAAAATTAATCAAATATCGTTTGTCAAATAGACGCCTGGGACTATTTGGCTAACGTTTATATAAATGAGGGGATCTCCTAGTAAGATTCCCTCTAAAATTCCTTGCTATTCGGCCTTTTTCACTTTAGGATAATGTATATACGTAATTGGAGTGATTGAGATGTCTTATCTTGAAATAGCACAAAAAATAAAAAAAAATCAACTGGCACCAACCTATTTGTTATATGGAACAGAATCGTATTTTATACAGGATATAAAGAAGCAGTTAACAAATGCAATTTTACCTGATGGGGATATTGAAAATTTATCTACATATGATCTAGATGAAACTCCTATTCAAGAGGTTATTTCTGACACGGAAACCTATCCGTTATTTGGAGAAAGAAAATTAATTATTGCCCATAACCCTTCTTTTTTAAAGGCAAAGCCAAGTAAATTGCCATTCGAACATGATCTAGACCGGTTACAGTTCTATATAGAAAACCCTGTTGATTATGCAACGATTATTTTTATAGCTGAATATGAAAAAATTGATGAACGGAAAAAAGTAACAAAAGTAATCAAAAAAAATGCTGCCATTGCCAAATGCGATCCCATCAAAGAACACGAGCTGTCGAAGTGGATTAAAACAATTGCTAATGACTATCATATAACAATTGAACCTAAAGCTTTTGATGTTATTGAAACAGAGCTACAAGCAAATCTTCATCTATTACAGAATGAGATGATGAAGTTCGCATTGTATGTTGGAGAAGGTGGTAATCTAACGAAAGATGATGCAGAAATGCTTATATCTCATACATTAAACAATTCGTCTTTACGATTGGTAGACGCTGTTATAGAACGGGATATACGTAAAGCAATCACTATTTACCGGGATCTACTGAAAATGAAAGAAGAACCAATTGCTATGGTTGCACTTTTAGCCTATCAATTTCGTACCTTATTGCGTGTTAAACTTTTAAAGCAAAAAGGGTACAGTCAAGCCCAGATACAGAAACAACTTGGAATTCACCCGTTTGTTGTTAAAATTGCTTTATCTAGAGAAAGTAAATTTACCATTGAGCAATTATCATCATATATCGATAAATTAACGAATGCCGATGCAGATATGAAACAAGGTAGGATGGAGAAAGAACTTGCATTTGATTTATTACTATATGATTTAACCAATTCAAGAAGCCAAGTGACTAAAAGCAGTATATAGAATAATAATATAACAAACTAAAAAACGATCCTATTATGGGATCGTTTTGTGTTGGTCATATATTATGCGCTTAGGTTATTAACCATTTTTGATAAGCGTGATTTTTTGCGATTACCATTATTTTGATGGACAATCCCTTTTTGTACTGCTTTGTCAATTTTCTTGGTTGCTTGTTGAAGAGCAGATTTTGCATTATCCACGTCTTTTGCATCAACAAATTGTTCAACACGTTTAACTTGTGAACGCATATCTGATTTATATGACTGGTTTAAGTCATGTTTTTTCTGATTAACACCTACACGTTTAATTGCAGATTTAATATTAGCCATTATTTCACCTCCTAAAAACAACGATTCCTATCTGAGTGAACCAATGATATTTTACCAGAGCGGGACACTGTTTTCAATAGCTTTATTATCTACTCGGTGAATTTGTATGATTTTGACCTTTATTGTGAAGTCTAAGAGTAAGTAAAAAAAGTTTTGGAGGTTATGAATTATATGGCGAAATCAAATGAGGAATTTCAAGTGCGCACAGATTTAGCGATTGAAGCGAAGGACATGTATGTCGAACAAGAAGATACGCAAGTTGACCAAATGAAAGGCATTAATATAACAGAACGCATGGAAAATGATATCAAAATTTCATATGTGGAAATAGATAAAACCGGAGCAAAGATTATTGATAAAAAACCTGGAACATACGTCACCCTTTACGCAGATGGTGTAAAACGACAAGATACGAAACGTCAGGAAAATGCTTCAGGACTGTTAGCAAAAGAATTAGAACAATTATTGGAGAAAAATCAATTATCAACAAATGCGAGATGTTTAATTGTTGGTTTAGGTAATTGGAATGTAACCCCAGATGCCCTTGGACCAATGACAGTTGAAAAAATACTGGTAACAAGCCACCTATTTAAATTAGAACATGAATCAGTGGCAGATGGATATCGTTCCGTAGCTGCGGTCACACCGGGTGTTATGGGATTAACTGGAATGGAAACAAGCGACATCATTTTTGGTATTGTTGAAAAGTTCAAACCAGAATTTGTAATTGCAATTGATGCACTAGCTTCACGATCTATCGAACGAGTAAATGAAACGATACAGCTTTCAGATGCAGGTATAAATCCAGGTTCTGGAGTTGGAAACAAACGGAAAGAAATAAGTAAGGATACATTAGGAATTCCAGTTTTTGCAATCGGAGTCCCGACTGTCGTGGATGCCGCAACCATTACAAGCGATACGATAGATTTCTTGTTAAAGCATTTTGGGAGAGAATGGCGCGAAAAGGATAACCCATCAAAATCTCTAGCCCCAGCGAGTATGACATTTGGTAATAAAAAGTTTAATGAAGAGGATTTACCAGATGAAGAAAAAAGAAATACATTTTTAGGAATAGTCGGAAATCTATCAGAAGAGGAAAAGCGTTCATTAATTCGAGAGGTTCTGACACCTATTGGCCATAATTTAATGGTAACACCAAAAGAAGTTGATGGCTTTATGAAGGACATGGCACATGTTGTAGCTACTGGAATTAATGCTGCGCTCCATGAAACCGTTGATGTTACGAATTTTTCCTCTTATACAAGATAATAAAAATGACAATACTAATCAAATGAAAGATTAGGTTCTAGTTTCTGAAGACAGGTCATAGATTTACTATATATGTCACTGTCTTCAGGAAGGATGGAACAATGAACCTTGATAAAAAAACCAATCGCTTTCCTTTTTATAAAAAAGGTGGATTGTATATCCTTTGTATCGTATTACTATTTGTTTCGATAGGAGCGTTAACTACCATTGCTCCTGCCTATCGATTTTCTTCAAAAACACTTACGGAGTGGACTAGTAAGGTAGAAAGTACAACATTTTTATATTTACTAGGAATGGAGAATAGGGCATTTCAAGAGGCGTTTCCAAAGGACAATTCACTCCCAAAACTATCAAATACATTATTTGAATTAACGACAAGCGTTAAACCGCATGATGTTAGAAGTCTATTAGGTCGAGAACTACCAGGATTTTCTGCTTTTAATAATAAAATAATTGTTGCGGGTGAAGGGACAAACTATACTAATCTTCCTATAGAATCTCCTCCGCCACTCGATGATATATTAAAAGACAGAAAAGCGGAAGTTAATGAACCTACTAAACCAGAAAATGAAAATACAGAGGAAAAAGAAGAAAAACCAGTAGAAGAAAATGTTGTTTTTATTTATAACACACATAACAGAGAATCATTTTTACCACATTTACCAGAAGTGGATGACCCAGATTTAGCCTTTCATGGGGAAGTTAATGTTACTAAGGTAAGTGATAGGTTTGCAGAATCACTTGAGGAAAACGGAATTGGAGCAATTGTTGACCATACAGATTTCACGAAAGTGTTACAACAAAAAGACATGGAAAGGTATCAATTCTATGATATATCGAGAAATGCTGTAAAAGAGGCATTTGCTTCTAACAAAAATTTGAAATATGTCTTTGACATCCATCGAGATGCTCAACCTAGAGACATAACAACAACAACTATCAAAGGAAAGTCATTTGCTAGACTAGCAATTGTTGTTGGTGGAGAAAATGCTGATCACGAAGAAAATTTAAAGTTTGCTACTGAATTAAATGCTTTAATTGATGAAAAATATCCTGGACTAAGTAGAGGAATTATAATAAATGAAGGACCTGGAAATAATGGTGTTTACAATCAGGACTTGTCAGAAAATGGATTGATATTTGAATTCGGTGGTTACGCCAACACTTTAGAAGAGTTGTATCGCACAGCAGACGCACTAGCAAAAGTATTTAGTGATTATTATTTTAATGCCGAAAAAGTTTCGACTGAGGCAAAGGAGGAATAGATCATGAAGTCTATTGTTATATTACTACTGTTACTACTATTTTTCGTATCAGGAATGCTATTTGGAGTAGAACGTGATCAATTGGAATTCACCTCACCTAAAGTCGAAACTATTGATGTGAACAAAGTTAGTGAATCACAAGAAACTATTTCACCATTAAGTGAAAATAATGAGTACAAACAAGCTCCAGATCACTTTACACAAAAAATGGCATCATTTATCGAGGGAATTGTAAAAGGATTCTACGAGATTATCGTCCAATTGCTTTATCAAGTTGTTCAGTTGTTTTACTAGTAGATTATTTCCCCCTCTCTTTTGGTACGAAAGTTTAAACTAAAGGAGAGGGGGATTTATTTTTTGATTGATTGTAATGTGTTCAATTGCTATAATCATCCTAGTAAACGACGTTAAAATTAACACTTTATTTCAAGAGTGGCAAAAATTGTAGGAGTGAACATCACTAATGGTGAAAAAAAAACGCAACGTTCGTAATTTTTCAATCATCGCACATATTGACCATGGTAAATCAACCTTGGCAGATCGAATATTAGAAAATACAAAAGCATTAACACAACGCGAAATGAAAGAGCAGTTTCTTGATGCAATGGATTTAGAACGCGAACGTGGAATTACAATAAAATTAAATGCAGTACAATTAAGTTATACGAGTAAAGCTAGTGAAGAATTTATTTTTCATTTAATTGACACGCCAGGACATGTCGATTTTACATATGAGGTTTCACGTAGCCTTGCAGCATGCGAGGGAGCAATTCTAGTTGTAGACGCAGCACAAGGTATTGAAGCGCAAACACTAGCTAATGTTTATTTGGCATTAGATAACGAATTAGAAATTATTCCCGTTATTAATAAAATTGATTTACCAAATGCAGACACAGACCGAGTTACCCAGGAGCTAGTAGATGTGATAGGCATTGATCCGGATGATGTTATTTTAGCATCAGCGAAGGATGGAATCGGAATTGATGAAATTCTTGAAAGGATTGTAGAAGCAATACCTGCTCCTGCAGGGAAAGCTGATAATCCCTTGCAGGCGCTTATCTTTGACTCGCTTTATGATGCCTATCGTGGTGTAGTTGCTTATGTTTGTGTTAAAGAGGGATCTGTTAAGGTCGGCGATAAAATTAAAATGATGGCGACTGGAAAAGAATTTGAAGTCAATGAAGTAGGGGTTTTCTCACCAAAACCATTGAAAAAAGATGAATTAACGGTAGGGGATGTTGGGTACTTAACGGCTTCAATTAAAAATGTTGGTGATACCCGTGTTGGTGACACAGTTACACATAGCCATAATCAAGCAGAAACTGCTTTGCCAGGTTATCGCAAGTTAAATCCAATGGTTTTCTGTGGGTTGTTCCCGATAGATTCCAATGAATATAACGACCTTCGTGAGGCGCTAGAACGACTTGAGTTAAATGACTCCTCACTTCAATATGATCCGGAGACATCCCAAGCATTAGGGTTTGGCTTTCGCTGTGGTTTCCTAGGGTTATTACACATGGAAATTATACAAGAAAGAATTGAACGAGAATTTAACATTGGTTTAATTACTACAGCGCCAAGTGTTATCTATGAAGTAGAGAAGGCTAACGAAGAAATTATTGAAATTGATAACCCATCAGACCTTCCAGATCAACAGTCTATTACTGAAATTCGTGAACCTTTTGTAGAGGCAACTATTATGGTTCCAAATGACTACGTTGGGACAGTAATGGAGCTTTCTCAGAAAAAGCGCGGACAATTTGTTGACATGGAATACCTGGATGATATCCGCGTGAATGTCATTTATCATATCCCTTTATCTGAAATTGTATATGATTTCTTTGACCAATTAAAATCACAAACAAAAGGCTATGCATCATTTGATTACGAATTGATTGGTTATAGAGTGTCAAATCTTGTTAAAATGGATATTTTGTTAAATAATGAAACGATAGATGCACTATCAATTATTGTTCATAAAGATTTTGCCTACGATCGAGGAAAACAAATTGTGGATACATTAAAAGAATTGATACCACGACAACAATTTGAAGTGCCTGTACAGGCTGCAATAGGAAACAAAATTGTAGCTAGATCGACCATCAAAGCGATGCGAAAAAATGTACTTTCTAAATGTTACGGTGGGGATATTACACGTAAACGGAAGTTGTTAGAGAAACAAAAAGAAGGTAAGAAACGAATGAAAATGGTAGGATCAGTAGAAGTACCCCAAGAAGCGTTTATGGCCGTTTTAAAAATAAAAGAAGATTAATGGTTGAATTTAACAGGAGGGTGAACTTTATCGAGTGTCTTTACACCCGAAGAGTTTGTCCCTTTTCTTTTTCGTTTTTCACTATTGATTAAGAGGTGAACTAATTTGATACAATCCGTTTATATACATATCCCATTTTGCCAGCAGATATGTCATTATTGTGACTTTACGAAGTTTTTTTATAATGAAAAATTAGCAGATGAATACATGGAAGCTTTAGCGAATGAAATTAGAACAAATGTAGATGGTATGAAAACGTCTGTGAAAACTATATTTATTGGTGGTGGGACACCAACAGCACTTAACTTGAATCAACTGGAACTGCTATTTCAAGTAATTGATGAAAGATTTGATGTGGATGGCTGCTTGGAATATACGATTGAAGCTAACCCAGGGGATTTTGATGAAGACAAGGCTAAACTATTAAAAAGCTACGGTGTAAATCGCGTTTCATTAGGTGTACAGGCATTTGATAACCAGCTATTGGAAGATATTGGTAGACTTCATAAAATTAAGGATGTTTACGATACAGTAAATTTATTAAAAAAGCATGGAATTCATAATATAAGCATTGATTTAATTTACGCTTTGCCAAATCAAACGGTGGAAGGCTTTGAAAAGTCCCTACAAGAAGCAATTAAATTCGATTTACCACATTATTCAACTTATTCGTTGCAAATTGAACCAAAGACGGTTTTCTATCAGCGTCATAAAAAGGGTAAATTACATCGTCCACCACAAGAGGATGAAGTGCGCATGTACCACATTTTAAGAGATACGATGAAAAAGAATGGTATTCAGCAGTATGAAATCAGTAATTTTGCGAAACCGGGTTATGAAAGTAAGCATAATTTAACCTATTGGAATAATGACTATTATTATGGTTTTGGTGCAGGGGCTCACGGTTATTTACCAGGGAAAAGAACAGGAAATATTCGACCACTTCCAGCGTATGTGAAACAGGCCATGAAAGACGGTCATCCAATCTTGTCGACGGAAGAAATTGGATTAAAGGAAATGGTTGAGGAAGAAATGTTTCTAGGCTTACGTAAGCGTGAAGGTGTTAGTAAACTAAAATTTGAACAAAAATTTTCAGTCTCTGTAAAGGAACTATATGGGGATGCAATTAAGCAATTAGTGGAAAAAGGTTGGTTATACGACAGGGCTGATGAGATCTCATTAACTCCAGAAGGGATCTTGTTTGGTAATAATGTTTTTGCCCAATTTTTATTAGAAGATGAAAATGTAAGCCATCTACGTTGACAAAAAAATAAGGATTTGGTAATTTATTAGTAGAATTAGCACTCAACGATGAAGAGTGCTAACAGAGGTGATCATCATGTTAACAGAAAGACAATTATTGATCTTACAAGTCATTATTGATGATTTCATCCAGACAGCACAACCAGTTGGTTCGCGTATTTTGTCAAAAAAAGAAAGTATCTCCTTTAGTTCCGCTACCATACGAAATGTCATGGCTGATCTTGAGGATTTGGGATACTTACAAAAGACGCACTCATCGTCTGGAAGAATTCCATCTGAAAAAGGCTATCGTTTTTATGTGGATAATTTAGTATCTGCTGAAGGGATACCTGACGAAGTTAATGTCATGAAGCATGTGATCCAAGATGGGATTTTTGAATTCGAGCAAATCGTTCAAAAGTCCGCGCAGGTGTTATCTGATTTAACAAATTATACATCGATTATTTTAGGGCCAGAAGTATTCGAGACAAAATTAAAGCAGTTACAAATTGTTACTTTATCAGACCATACTGCTGTAGCGATATTGATTACGAATACAGGACATGTCGAGCATCGCTCATTTACGATCCCTGGTGAAATGAATGCATCAGATCTTGAAAAAATGGTTAATATTTTAAATGATCGATTATACGGTGTTCCAATTGTACATTTACATGATACGTTAAACACAGAAATAGTTTCACTAATGAAGATGTATGTGAATGACTTCGAACGATCATATGACTATTTGAAATCTGCATTCTTTAGCGAACAACCTGTAAAGCTCTACTTTGGTGGGAAAACGAATATTTTAATGCAACCAGAATTTAAAGATATTGATAAAATTCGTTCGTTTTACTCCATGATGGAAAAAGAAGATGAGATAGCCAATATGCTAAAAACATCGACAGAAGGTATAAATGTCTCAATTGGTCATGAAAATAAAGTAGATGCTATAAAGGATTGTAGTTTAATAACAGCTACTTATCACCTAGGACAAGATCAACTTGGTACGATTGCCTTACTCGGACCAACAAGAATGGAGTATAGAAAGGTAATCACTCTGCTACATGCATTGTCTAATGAAATGACAGAAGCATTATATATGTGGTACAAAAACAATGAATAGTTGCTGGTCTCGCTATACGGAATACCTTGATGGGGCTATCCCCATCACTTCTTTATGTAATAGGTAATAGTTTATTTAAGTAGGGTTTAATGATATAGTCTAAAATGGTGAATTTTTCTTAGGAGGTGTTAAGCGTGGAAGAACAAAATAAAAATGATACAGCAACAAAGGATAAAACAGAAAGCGTTGAGCCAGAGGAAATGGAAATTAATGATCCAGAAGAACACCTTGGTTCAGATGAAGGTAAAATGGAAACACTGAAAGAGGAAATAGAACAATTAAAAAAAGAAAAAGATGAAAACTATCAAAAAATGCTACGTATTCAAGCGGAATTTGATAATTTCAAAAAACGTACATTGCGTGAAAGAGAAACAGCAAATAAATACAAATCACAGGATATAGTAAATGAACTACTTCCTGCTATTGATAACTTTGAACGTGCCCTTCAGGTAGATGTATCAGAGGCCGGGGAAAGTTTTGTAGAAGGAATCTCGATGGTATATCGTATGCTGAAAGATGCACTAAAAGCACAAAATATAAAAGAGATTGAAACAGTAGGGAAAGAATTTGATCCCAATCTACATCACGCAGTAATGCAAGTTGAAGATGACGAAGTAGAATCAAATACGGTTGTAGAAGAAATGCAAAAAGGATATATACTTGAAGATCGTGTTATTCGACCAGCTATGGTCAAAGTAAATAAATAAAAGAATAGGTAAAGTAGTGAAGGAGGAAATTGAACAATGGGAAAAATAATTGGTATTGATTTAGGAACAACAAACTCATGTGTATCAGTAATGGAAGGTGGAGAAGCGGTAGTCATTCCTAACCCAGAAGGAAACCGTACAACACCATCTGTTGTTTCATTTAAAAATGGTGAGCGTCAAGTTGGTGAGGTTGCTAAAAGACAGGCAATCACAAATCCAAATACAATTCAATCAATCAAGCGTCATATGGGTACTGATTATAGCGTTAAAATTGATGATAAAGAATATTCACCACAAGAAGTTTCTGCAATTATTTTACAATACATTAAATCATATGCAGAGGATTATCTAGGTGAAAAAGTTGAGAAAGCAGTAATAACAGTCCCAGCTTATTTCAATGATGCAGAGCGTCAAGCAACAAAAGATGCTGGTAAAATTGCTGGACTTGAAGTAGAACGCATTATCAATGAGCCAACTGCTGCAGCGCTAGCATATGGTATCGATAAAAGTGACCAAGACCAAACAATCCTAGTTTATGACCTTGGTGGCGGTACATTTGACGTTTCTATTCTAGACATTGGAGACGGTACTTTTGAAGTTGTTTCAACAGCTGGGGATAATCGACTTGGTGGAGACGACTTTGATGAAGTAATCATTAAACACATGGTAGCAGAATTTAAGAAAGAAAACGGAATTGACCTTTCTAAAGATAAAATGGCTACACAACGATTGAAAGATGCTGCTGAAAAAGCGAAGAAAGATCTTTCCGGAGTTGCTCAAACACAAATTTCATTACCATTTATAACCGCTGGAGAGGCAGGTCCACTGCACCTAGAAATGAGCATTACACGTGCTAAATTTGATGAATTATCGTCAGAGTTAGTAGAACGTACAATGGTTCCTACTCGTAAAGCATTAAAAGATGCTGGATTATCTTCCAGTGAAGTTCACAAAGTAATTTTAGTGGGTGGATCAACAAGAATTCCAGCAGTTCAAGAAGCAATTAAACGCGAAACAGGTAAAGATCCATCTAAAGGTGTTAACCCAGATGAAGTAGTAGCTCTTGGCGCAGCGATCCAAGGTGGAGTATTGCAAGGGGACGTTAAGGACGTTGTATTATTGGACGTAACACCACTTTCATTAGGAATTGAAACTATGGGTAGTGTGTTTACAAAACTAATTGAACGAAATACAACTATCCCAACAAGTCACTCACAAGTATTCTCAACTGCAGCAGATAACCAAACTGCAACAGATATTCACGTATTACAGGGAGAACGTGAAATGGCAGCTGATAACAAGACACTCGGCCGTTTCCAATTAACTGACATTCCACCAGCACCACGTGGAGTTCCACAAATTGAAGTATCTTTTGACATTGATGCGAATGGTATTGTAAATGTACGTGCGAAAGACATGGGCACAAACAAAGAACAGTCGATTACAATTAAATCTTCTTCAGGGTTGTCTGATGAAGAAGTAGAAAAGATGGTACAAGAAGCTGAAGAAAATGCGGAAAGTGATAAAAAACGCCGCGAAGAAGTTGAACTACGTAATGAAGCTGATCAACTTATCTTTACTACGGATAAAACAATTAAAGACTTAGGCGATAAAGTTTCTGACGAAGAAAAAGAAAAGGCAGAAGCTGCAAAAGAAGAATTAAAAAAGGCTATTGAATCTGATGACTTAGAGGAAATTAAAACTAAAAAAGATGCACTTCAAGAACAAGTCCAACAGTTATCTGTAAAGCTTTATGAGCAAATGCAACAGGATGCAGAAGCTCAAGCAGGACAAGAAGGACAAGAAGCATCGAAGGACGATGATGTTGAAGATGCGGATTATGAAGAAGTAAACGATGACGACAAAGATAAAAAGTAAGTAATAATCTGTAACAAAAAAAGTCAAAGTCAGGAATTCCTTGGCTTTGACTTTTTTTCTTGTTTGAAAAATGATATGATAAAATTTATGCTATAGTGTCGGGAGAGTGATGTACAAGTGAGTAAGCGTGACTATTATGATGTACTTGGCGTTGGTAAAGATGCGTCAAAAGAAGAGATAAAAAAAGCTTATCGAAAATTAGCTAGAAAATATCATCCAGATGTAAATAAAGAAGCAGATTCGGCTGATAAATTTAAAGAAGCAAAAGAAGCATACGAAGTGTTAAGCAGTGAACAGAAGCGCGGACAGTATGATCAGTTTGGCCATTCTGGTCCACAAGGCGCTGGATTTGGAGGGGGAGCACAAGAATTCTCAGGTTTTGGGGATATTTTTGACATGTTCTTTGGTGGTGGTGGACGCCGCCGCGACCCAAATGCTCCACAGCAAGGTGCCGATTTACAATATACGATGACTTTAGATTTTGAAGAAGCAATTTTTGGAAAAGAAACAGATATTACTATTCCAAAAGAGGAAACATGTGATACTTGTTCTGGATCAGGTGCAAAACCAGGAACAAAAGTTAATACATGTTCCCATTGTAATGGTTCTGGGCAATTAAATATGGAACAAAACACACCATTCGGACGTGTTGTTAATAAAAGAGTTTGCCATTACTGTAATGGAACCGGTAAAATTATTCCTGATAAGTGTTCTACATGTCACGGAACTGGTAAAGTGGAAAAAAACAAAGAGATTCATCTCTCAATCCCAGCTGGAATTGATGAAGGACAACAAATTCGCGTTCCTGGAAAAGGAGAAGCTGGTGTAAACGGTGGTCCATCCGGTGACTTATATGTAGTAATTCAAATTAGACCGCATGAATTTTTCCAGCGTGAAGGCGATAATATTTATTGTGAATTACCAGTTACGTTTGTTCAGGCAGCATTAGGTGATGAAATGGAAGTACCCACGGTTCACGGTAAAGTAATGTTGAAAATTTCAGCAGGAACTCAAACTGGTAAGACTTTCCGATTAAAAGGAAAAGGAGCTCCAAACGTTCGTGGTTATGGTCAAGGCGATCAACATATTAAGGTGCGGATTATCACACCTACAAAACTTTCTGATCGTCAAAAAGAATTATTACGAGAGTTTAATGATATTGAAGGAAATAAATCGATTGATGAGCAAGAGGGATCGTTTTTCCAACGTTTTAAAAAAGCTTTTAAGGGTGAATAACGGTGTTACTTTAACACCGTCTACATATTTTACACTGATAAAAAAGTATAAATTTTTAGCGGATATCAGTATAAGTGCGTGTTCAAAAGTCGCCGAATTAGAAATAAGGTCGACAAAGAGCGCAACGTCCTCGAAAATAAAAAACAATTTTCTTCGTGCGATGTTTTTTCAGGGGGAGCTTTCCTTATCCTGTTGCAAAGTCGACATTAGCACGGCCTGTGCGTCAAGGTCGAGGCACGAGAGTTTTGAGGACCGGACTTGCGCGTGTTGTGCTGACTTCTACGTTGTCCACAGGACGTGGACGGTTTTAGTAGAAGTTCCTCTATGTCCTTAATACGTGAGGACCGGAAAAACCGAGCAACGAAGAGATTCGCCATTTATCATTTGGTGACTTTTTGAACATCCTCTATAAGTGCAATAAGGCTTTCGCCATTAATTCTTGGCGATAAGCCAAGTCTTCTAACGAAATGAGTGGGTCTAATTGAAATGGTCGGAAATTTGCGTGCATACAACGAATGAAGCAATTGAACCAATTTCGAATATACTTCATGAAACAGGTGCCAGCGGTGTAGTGATCGAGGATCCTATTGATTTAATTACAGAGCGAGAAGATAAATTTGGTGAATTATATGAGCTTAATAAAGATGAATACCCAGAAGAGGGTGTATATATTAAAGCCTATTTGCATATAAATAGTTTTTTAGGTGAAACAGTAGATGAAATTAAACAGGCCGTTAATAATTTATTGTTATACGATATTGATATAGGTAGAAATACGATTACATTAACTGAAATTAATGAAGAAGATTGGGCCACGTCTTGGAAAAAATATTATAAACCGGTTAAAATTTCTAAAAAAATTACAATCGTACCTACGTGGGAAGACTACAAACCCAAATCACCTGATGAAATAGTTCTTGAGCTAGATCCAGGAATGGCCTTTGGAACAGGGACTCATCCGACAACAGTACTAAGTATTCAGGGTATTGAAAGATATATAAAAGAAAACGATGAAGTTATAGATGTTGGATGCGGATCTGGTGTTTTGAGCATTGCTTCTGTATTACTTGGTGCAGGAGAAGTTTCTGCATATGATTTAGATGATATAGCGGTGGAAAGTACAAAGCTTAATGCAAAATTGAATAAAGCAGAGAAAAAAATTAGTGCTAAGCAGAACAATCTATTGGATAATGTCAATAAACAATCTGATTTGATTGTATCGAATATATTAGCTGAAATTATTGTTCGATTTATTAAAGAAGCCTGGGATAACCTAAAGCAAGATGGTTTATTCATTACTTCAGGAATTATTCAGGCTAAAAAAGACCTTGTAAAGGATCAGCTGCAACAAAATGGTTTTTCTATTATAGAGGTTAATGAAATGGAAGACTGGGTCTCTATCGTAGCCAAGAAAAGCGAAAGCTGCCGTTCAACAACGTATGGACTGGACTGACCTGTTCAAGATAAAGGAAAGCCAATTAAGGACGTTCGACTAAGAGCGCCACGTCCTGTGGCAACGTCGAACTACCCTACATCCTCGAAAAAGAATACCGCTTTTTCTTCGTGCGATGTTTCTCAGGGAAGTATTCCTTGTCCTGTAGGGCATTGAGCTTGACTTATTGAAGATCAGGGAGGGAAGTCCACTAGTTGTTGGTCGCTGTAGCTAGCCAAAAAAGTATTGAACTAAAAAAGTGGGTGTTGCAATTGCAACGGTATTTTGTCCCGGAAGGTAATTGGCAGGATGAAAAACTGATAATTTCTGGTGATGATGCACATCATGTAATAAGAGTGATGCGCGGGAATATAGGCGATAAAGTGATTTGTAACCATCCGAGTGGATATGCTGTTTTTGGTGAAATAGAATCCATTGATCAGCATAATGTAACAGTTTTAATTACTGAAAGGTTGCGTGAAACTGTCGAACTACCAGTTCACGTTACGATCGCTCATGGTTTACCAAAAGGCGATAAATTAGAGTATGTATTACAAAAAGGAACAGAACTAGGCGCATCTGAGTTTATTCCTTTTTCGGCAGATCGATCAGTAGTTAAGTGGGACGAAAAAAAAGCCGCGAAAAAGCTGTCTCGTTTTGCTAAAATTGTTAAGGAAGCTAGTGAGCAAAGTCACCGAAATCGGATTCCAAACGTTACACCAATAATGAGTATTAATGGCTTAATTGATGAGACAAACGAATTTGATGTAAAAATTTTTGCTTATGAGAATGAGGCAAAAACAGATCGTTTTGTATCATTCGCTTCCGTTTTGTCACGACTCAAGACAGATCAACAAATAGTAGTCTGCATTGGTCCAGAAGGTGGATTTTCGGATAATGAAGTTACGTTATTGAAGAAAAACGACTTTCAATCTGTTCGTCTTGGACCAAGAATTTTACGAACTGAAACCGCACCATTATATGTATTAGCAAGTATATCTTATCAATTTGAAGAATTGGGGTGCTAGGATGCCAACAGTAGCCTTTCATACATTAGGTTGTAAAGTGAATCATTATGAAACAGAAGGAATATGGAATATGTTTAAAGCGCAGGATTATGAGCGCGTGGATTTTGATCGTCAAGCAGATGTCTATGTGATAAATACATGTACCGTAACAAACACAGGTGACAAAAAAAGCCGGCAAACAATCCGCCGTGCTGTTAGAAAAAATCCAGAAGCTGTCATTTGTGTGACGGGATGTTACGCACAAACATCTCCAGGTGAAATTATGGAAATCCCTGGTGTGGATGTTGTGGTAGGAACACAAAATCGCAAAAAAATGATTGGATACATTGAAGAACATTTAGAAACGCGCGAGCCAGTAAATGGTGTTACAAATATCATGAAAAACCGCGTATTTGAAGAAATGGATGTACCTGAATTCACAGATAGAACTCGTGCTTCGTTAAAAATTCAAGAAGGTTGTAACAATTTTTGTACATTTTGTATTATCCCATGGTCACGGGGCTTATTACGTTCTCGTGATCCAAAAGATGTTGTGATACAAGCACAACGCTTGGTTGATGCTGGTTACAAAGAAATTGTCTTAACTGGGATTCATACTGCTGGTTACGGAGAAGATATGCAGGATTATAATTTTGCTAAACTTTTACAAACACTTGAAACAAATGTAACCGGGTTAAAGCGGATTCGTATCTCCTCTATCGAGGCGAGTCAAATTACGGATGAAGTAATTGAAGTTCTAGATAAATCAGAAAAAATTGTTCGTCATTTACATGTACCATTACAATCTGGGTCTGACACAGTCCTTGATCGTATGCGTCGTAAATATTCCAGTGATTTTTATTATGAAAAGGTCGAGAAAATTAAAAAAGCATTACCTGGTTTAGCAATTACATCAGACGTAATAGTAGGATTTCCAGGTGAAACGGAAGAGGAATTCATGGAAACCTATAACTTTATTAAAAAAGTTGGTTATTCTGAATTACATGTCTTTCCATATTCGCAACGTACAGGAACTCCGGCAGCAAAAATGAAAAATCAAGTAGTTGATGAGATCAAGAATGATCGCGTACATCAGTTAATTGAATTGTCGAATCAGTTGGCGAAAGAATATGCATCTAATTATGAAGATGAAGTAGTGGAAGTTATTCCAGAGGAACGATCAAAAGACGATGATAATCCTAATATGTTAATAGGATATTCCGATAATTATCTTAAAGTTAGATTTGCAGGCACGGATGAAATGATAGGGAAAATTGTACGTGTCAAACTAGCGAAGGCAGGATATCCATATAATGATGGAACGTTCGTACGAATAATGGATGTCGATGCCACTTCTAAAATTGTTTAACCTTTTATTGCCCGGTAATTACCGGGTTTATTTTTTTTTAGCTTTTTATACACGATAATGCTATTATAGTTCAGAGGTATGAATAACTTTATAAGAGAGGGCGTAGATGATGACAAGAGATCTTGCAAAATACATTGATCATACGCAATTAAAACCAGATACAACAGAAGAAAAAATAAACAGCGTTATTCAAGAAGCGAAGGAATATAAATTTGCATCTGTATGTGTGAATCCATTTTGGGTGAAACATTGCTTTAATGAATTAAAAAATACAAATGTAAAGGTTTGTACTGTTATTGGCTTTCCTCTTGGTGCAACAACGACTGAAACAAAAGTTTTTGAAACAAAAAATGCAATTAATAATGGTGCAACAGAAATAGATATGGTGATAAATGTTGGAGCACTGAAATCAAACAATGATTCATTTGTAGAACAAGACATTAGAGAAGTTGTTTTAACTGCAAAAGGGCACGCTTTAACAAAGGTTATTATTGAAACATCTCTTTTAACTGAGGATGAAAAGACTCGCGCTTGCAAACTCGCAAAAGCTGCAGGTGCTGATTTTGTGAAAACGTCTACAGGATTCTCCGGTGGTGGAGCCACAGTAGCAGATGTTAAGTTAATGCGTGAAACGGTTGGACCTGAAATAGGAGTTAAAGCATCTGGTGGTGTTCGTGATTTAGAAACTACTGAGAAAATGATTAATGCTGGTGCAACACGAATTGGGGCCAGTGCTGGAATCGAAATTTTAGCTGGAAAGCAAGGTTCTTCCGATTATTAAACGAATAGAATAAAAAACTGCTAAAAATTAGTTGACCAGTTTGTGACAATATATTATACTTATTTAAGGCATGTGATATCTATATTTGCCTGAATAATCCTGTTTTATCTTCGGAGGGAGGGAAATCAGTATGTCAAATACAACTCGCGTTCGTAAAAACGAGTCAATAGAGGATGCTCTTCGTCGATTTAAAAAAAGTGTGTCAAAAAGCGGTACACTACAAGAATATCGTAAGCGTGAACACTATGAAAAACCTAGCGTTAAACGTAAATTGAAATCGGAAGCTGCTAGAAAGCGTAAATTCTAAAGAGGGTGCAATAACATGACATTACTAGAACAGTTAAATACAGATATGAAACAAGCGATGAAAGATAAAGATAAAGAAAAGCTTGGAGTCATTCGAATGGTGAAGGCGTCTTTGCAGAATGAAGCGATTAAGCAAGGTAATGATTCACTTTCAGAGGATGATGAATTAACTGTATTGTCTAGAGAGTTAAAGCAAAGAAAAGATTCCCTCCAAGAATTCAAAGCTGCTGGGCGTGATGATCTTGTATCCAAACTTGATGTAGAAATCAGTGTGTTACAAGCATACATGCCAAAACAGTTATCTGAACAAGAATTAGAAGAGGTTGTTCGGAATACAATTCAAGAAGTTAATGCAACATCCAAAAAAGAGATGGGTAAAGTAATGAGTGCTATAATGCCTAAAGTAAAAGGTAAGGCCGATGGTTCAAGTATTAATAAGCTTGTACTAAAGCATTTAGACAATTAACACATCACTATAAATGTGAAATTAGAAAACCCTTGTCGGTACTTACCGACAAGGGTTTTCTAATTAAAAGTTGGTTTCCTGGTTTAAAATTGTGATACTATCAAAATAGTTACTTTTTAAACATCCTCTATATGATAAGTTTAATGAAACCAAATAACTAACTAATCCGTATAACCTAGTAAGCTGAAGGGGGTGATTACGTATGTTGTACAAAAGACTTAGTACATATCTTGCTTTAGTATTTATCATTATCGTTGGTCTATTGTTTTATGAGAATAATGCAGTTGCCGCCGAATCCTCAGGTGAAGGAGAATCAGTATATATCATTCCAATTGAGGATACGGTAGAGCAAGGTTTAAAATCCTTTCTTTCAAGAGCAACGGAAACAGCGGAGACCGAGGGTGCTGATTATATTATATTTGAGGTTGATACACCTGGAGGGCGTGTAGATTCAGCTGGTCAAATTGCAGAGATTATACAGAATTTAGAGACACCTACTGTCGCTTTTATAGTTAATAAAGCATTATCAGCAGGATCATACATTGCCCTGAATACTGATACCATTTATATGAAGCCTCATGCTACTATGGGTGCTAGTGGTGTTATCAACCAGGATGGTACGGCGGCTAATAAGAAAGCACAATCGGCATGGTTAGCAGCTATGAAGAGCGCAGCGGAATCTCAAGGAAGGGATCCAAAATATGCAGCGGCTATGGCCGATCCTGAAATTGACTTACCAGAGCTAGGAGCACCAAAAGGAGAATATTTAACATTAGGACCTAAGTCAGCGGTAGAGGTTGGTTATGCTGCTGGTATAGTGGAGGATCGCGTAGAACTTTTGAATGAACTAGGGTTGCAGCAAGCCACAGTTGTAGAAATGGAACCGACCTTTACAGAAAAACTAGCCAGGTTTTTTACTAACCCAATTGTTATACCGATTTTGTTGTCCATTGCTAGCTTGGGTTTAATTGTAGAAATTTTTTCACCTGGATTTGGTATACCTGGTATTTTGGGAATATTGTCATTAGTATTATTTTTCTATGGCCATGTTGTAGCTGGTCTAGCTGGAATGGAAGCTATTGTCTTGTTAGTATTAGGTATTATTTTAGTATTAGCTGAATTTTTCGTTCCAGGCGGAATTGTAGGGGTATTGGGAATTGGTTGTGTTGTAGCCTCCTTGTTTATTTCTGGTCAAGACATTGGACATATGACGATGAGTATTGGAATAGCATTTCTTATTTCAATTATCGCTTCTGTTATTTTGTTTAAAAGAATAGGTATGGAAAAAGGAGTTTTCAGGCATATCATCTTAAAGGATAAAACGTCTACCGAGCTCGGTTATGTTTCAACAGTTAATCGCCTTGAGTTAATTGGACTTGAGGGCAAAGCATTAACACCATTACGCCCTTCAGGTTCAGCAAGTTTTGATAATGAACGATTAGATGTAGTTTCTGAAGGTCGTTTTATTCAAGAAGACCAATCGATAAAAATTGTTAAGGTTGAAGGTTCTCGTATTGTAGTTAGAGAAATATAAAACAAATAAAAAATTGGAGGAATGAACATGGATTTAGATCAATTAATGCCGTTTATTATTATTGGTATTATTTTAATTGTAGTAGTTGTATTGTTTACCTTTATCCCAGTTATGCTGTGGATTAGTGCTTTAGCAGCAGGGGTTAAGGTTGGTATTTTCACTTTGGTTGGTATGCGTTTACGTCGAGTAGTTCCGTCACGTGTAATCAATCCATTGATTAAGGCATATAAGGCAGGTTTAGATTTAACAACGAATCAACTGGAAAGTCATTATCTAGCTGGAGGTAATGTCGATAGAGTTGTCAATGCATTGATTGCAGCACACAGAGCAAATATAGAGTTGAAATTTGAACGAGGTGCGGCAATTGACCTTGCAGGTAGAGATGTACTAGAAGCAGTGCAAATGAGTGTTAACCCGAAAGTTATAGATACTCCTTTTATTGCAGGTATTGCAATGGATGGAATTGAAGTGAAAGCAAAAGCACGTATTACAGTTCGGGCAAATATCGACCGTCTTGTTGGTGGTGCTGGTGAAGATACAGTTATTGCTCGTGTTGGTGAAGGTATTGTAAGTACGATTGGTAGTTCAAACACACATGCAAAAGTATTGGAAAACCCAGACAGCATTTCACGCACAGTATTGGATAGAGGGCTCGATGCTGGAACCGCATTTGAAATTTTGTCGATCGATATAGAAGACATTAATATTGGTAAAAACATCGGAGCTATATTGCAAACTGACCAGGCACAGGCTGATAAAAGTATCGCACAGGCAAAAGCGGAAGAGAGACGCGCAATGGCTGTTGCACAAGAACAAGAAATGGTGGCGCGAGTTCAGGAAATGCGTGCATTTGTTGTAGAAGCTGAAGCAGAGGTTCCAAAAGCACTTGCCGAAGCATTACGCTCAGGAAATCTTGGTGTAATGGATTATATGAATTATAAAAATATAGATGCTGATACAGATATGAGGGATACAATTGGTAAGCTATCAGAAGAAAACAATGATGATAGTGATAAATAATACCTGTCAACGGAATTCAGGAGGGGTATAATGGAAGCCATCTTTGATACACTTTTTGGAAATATACTCGTACTATTAGCTATTGTTGGAGGAATTGTAGGGTTTATAAAAGATAGAAACAATAAAGAAAAAGAATCAACTAAACCATATTCAGTACCCAGACCAACTCAGAAACCATCAGGTGGTGGAAATCTAGCTAATCATATGGAGGTAACTGAAGAACAAACGAAAAGCACAGTATCAACTACATCTTTACGTGAGCAATTTGATGCGTCAACACATCGGGCTATTGAAGGCGGAGAGCATGATGCAATAGCTGAAGGTATGGTTGGTAAATCATCATCTAGTTCGAATAAGAATAATCGAATGAGAAAGCAAATAAGCAACAATTTATCAAAACAGGGATTAGTAAATGGAATTATCATGTCTGAAGTATTAGGCCCACCACGAGCAAAGAGGCCATATAGGAGCGTACTTACAGAACGAAGAAAATAATTTAAAAGAAGTTGTTCAAAAAGCCTTCCAGGGTAGAGTTTTATACTCAATATACTGGAAGGCTTTTTTATGTTCTTATTTAAGGCTTTTATTCATAAATATGAGGGGAGAGGAGGTTGCACCTTTGTCAAAAAAACACCAACGATTCCTACCTTGGATCATGAATCAATTTGCGCTTCCTTCTGATATAGTTTCTGACTTACCAAGAGTTACAATACTAGGTCAACTTCATGTATATATAGAAAATCATCAGGGATTAGTTGTCTATTCTGATACAGAACTTACATTAAAAACCCGTACAGGATTGATAAAAATTTCTGGATCTGGATTTGTACTTAAAATGATGCTACCACAGGAACTATTACTAGAAGGAACAATTAATGATGTAACGTATATCACCGGCTAAAAAGGAGGTAGCAATGAAACAAATACAAGGCTCATTTCTAACAGGTTATGTAACTATTTTGATTGAAGGAAACAACCCAGAGCTATTTTTACAGCATTGTGTTGATCATGAGATATTGGTCTGGGATATAAAAAAAGCATCACATACTTCGTGTAAGGGTAAGATAAAATTACAGGATTTAAGTGAGGTAGAAGCATTACTTAATGATGATATCTATACCATTACAGTAACACATGAAAAGGGTTTACCACTCATTGTAAAAAAACTAATTGGCAGGAAAGAACTTCTTTTCAGTATAGGTATATGTTTATTGTTAGTTTTGTATTTATCGAATATTATATGGGACATTAAAATTAATGGAGTGCCAAAAGATATAGAAAAAAAAATAACCAAACAATTAAACAGTTACGGAATTCATACTGGTGCCTTAGGTTTCTCCATTGATTCCCCAAGTAGCATTCAACAAAGATTACTCCATGATATTCCTGAACTCTTATGGGTAGGGATAGAAAAAAAGGGGACAACCTTTCAAATTGAAGTTGTAGAGAAAACGATTGTAAAGAAAAAAGAAGTAAAAGGACCAAGTAATTTGATCGCTACCAAAAAAGGTGTGGTCAGCTATATATATATATCAAAAGGGATGCCTAAGGTAAAAGTTAATGATTATGTTGAGCCAGGAGATGTACTGGTTTCAGGTAATATTAGCGAGGATAAAGAAGACCCTATTTTAGTTGAAGCAGAAGGTGAAATTATAGCAAGAACCTGGTATGAGGTTTCCGTTACTGTACCACTTGAAGCGGAATTTCAAGAGTTAACTGGTGAAAAAGATAAAAAACTGTATATAGAATTAGGCGATTTACAAGTGCCATTTTGGGGTTTTGGATCGAGCGAATTTGAACATGTACAAGCAGATATTAACCGAACACCGATACATTTTTTTAAATGGGAGCTTCCGATTAATATAGTTGAATCCATTAACCATGAAAAAACGTATAGAAAAGAAAAGCGCTCAAAAGACGATGCAATTGAAATCGGCATCGAACAGGCTAAAAACGAATTATTATTACGCCTTGATAAAAACGCAACTATTATTTCCGAAAAAGTTTTGCAAGAAAGTACTGGTAATGGTAAAGTGAAATTAACCTTATATTTGACGGTAGAAGAAAATATTGTAAAATCCGTACCTATAAATCAAGGAGATTGATTATGTCGACTAACCTAAATACAATTGATTTACATTTAACAAATTCAAATGAAGCTTTAGCATTATTTGGAACAAACGACAAAAATTTAAAACAGATTGAGGATAAACTTGATGTATCGATTGTAACAAGAGGAGAGAAAGTGAGTGTGTCCGGTTCAGATGATGCAAACACTTTAGTTCAAGATATTCTACTATCTTTACTGACCATAATTCGAAAAGGGTTAACAATAGCAGAACGTGATGTAGTTTATGCCATTGAGCTTGCAAAAGAGGGTAAAATAAATCAATTTGAAACTTTATTTGAAGATGAGATTACAAAAAATGTAAAAGGAAAACCAATTCGAGTAAAAACGTTAGGGCAAAAAAACTATATCGCCGCTATAAAAGCAAACGATCTTGTTTTTGGGATAGGCCCAGCCGGTACTGGAAAAACATACCTAGCAGTGGTAATGGCTGTGCATGCATTAAAAAATGGAATGGTAAAACGGATTATTTTAACGCGCCCTGCAGTGGAAGCTGGAGAAAGTCTTGGTTTTCTACCAGGTGATCTAAAAGAAAAAGTAGATCCATATTTGCGTCCTCTATATGACGCGTTGCACGATGTTTTAGGTGCTGAGCATACTTTGCGTTTAATAGAAAGAGAAACGATTGAGATTGCCCCACTCGCATATATGAGAGGACGTACGCTTGATGATGCATTTGTCATTTTAGACGAGGCACAAAACACGACACCAGAACAAATGAAAATGTTTCTGACTCGTCTCGGATTTGGATCGAAAATGGTCGTGACTGGTGATGTGACACAGGTTGATTTACCAAAAGGAGTATCTGGATTGCGAAAAGCAGACCAATTACTATCCAGAGTAAAAGGAATAGACTTCATACACTTAACACAGACAGATGTTGTAAGACATCCATTGGTACAACGCATCATTGAAGCATACGAAAAATCGAATAAAGATAGTTAACTTATAAATAAGCCCCACCAAGGTGATGAGGGCTTATTTCTACTACCTGAGGTGAGTTAATGATGAAACTACGAAACTTTATAAAGTCGTTAGTAGCCCTTAAAACAAAATGGATTTCAATCGTTGTTCCTATGCTTGTTTTAGGGGTCTTATTTTTTCTCATGACCTTAAATAATGTACATACAGAGACGTATGACATAGAACGATTTAGTAGTGCAAATGAGACCATTCGTTCACCAATTACAATTGAAAATGAACAGGAAACAAAACGTAAAACCAGGGAAACGGTTCAATCTGTAGATGATCGGTATGATATATCAAAAGAAATAAATGAAGAACAAATTAATTACATAAACGAAATTTTTGATGCAATTGCTAAAGTTGAGGAACAAAAATCAAGTGATATTCAGGAATCAGAGCAAGAAGACGGGGCCATTATTTTATCTAGCCAGGAAAAAGTTCAACATCTTCAACAAATTTTATCACCAGAAATTGTAGATTCCATAGACAAGGGTGTATTACTTCGTTTAGTGGAAGCATCACCAAATGAGCGAAATGAAGGTGAAAAGGTATTTATTGAATCTTTACGAGAAGTGTTAAACAATGGTGTCCGTATGGAAAATGTACAAAGTTCTACAAATGAAGTTAAACAAACGTTAACCTACTCAAAGTTAGATACTGATGTAAGACAAGCATTAATTACGTTAAGTGAATTTGCTGTAGTTGAAAATTCTTTTTATGATGTAGAAAAAACGTTAAACGCCAGAAAAGAAGCAGCAAGTAATGTAGATCCAGTCGTTATTCGTGCAGGGGAAATTATCGTCCGAGAAGGCCAAACTATTACGAATGAATTATATGAAGAGTTAAAGCTGGTTGGATTATTAAATAATGAACGAAATGTTTACCCTGTTATAGGATTGGCTTTATTAATTCTATTGATTGTTGGTGTTATTACCTATGAAATGTACCAGTTAACGAAACAGGGCAAGATAGATAATGGCAAGATTGCATCGATCTTATTAATCAGTTTTATTGTCGTGTTAATGATGAAAGTTGTTAGTTTATATGCAACACAAGTTAATCAGTTATTTTTTGTTGCACCGATAGCCACGGGTGTGCTGCTTATCAAGCAACTAATAAATGAACGTTTTGCTATTGTACTTGGTGGATTATATGCCATTCTAGGAAGTATACTATTTAATAGTCAAATACCTGGGTCTTTAAATGTTGAAGCTGGTATCTATTTCTTCTTTTCCCAGTTAGCAGGGATAATCTTCCTAATGAATGTAAAAGACCGCTTGGCTATCTTAAAAGCTGGTTTTGGAATGAGTATTGTTAATATTTTAGCTGTATTACTATTTTTATTTCTATCCTTTGAAAAATATACCTTAAGTGACTTATTTATTCAAACAGGATTAGGATTTGCAGCAGCAATTCTTTCGGTTGTATTCACGATAGGCTTACTTCCGTTTTTTGAAACGGGATTAGGTATACTATCAGATAGTAAACTGTTATCGCTAGCAAGTCCAAACCAACCTTTATTACGAAAAATATTAACAGAAGCACCAGGAACTTATCATCATTCTGTAATGGTAGCTAATTTAAGTGAAACTGCATGCGATGCAATTGGAGCTAATGGTCTTTTAGCTCGAGTAGGCGCTTATTATCATGATATAGGGAAAACAGAAAGGCCACACTACTTTATTGAGAATCAATTATCAATAAAAAATCCACATGATTCGATGAAACCAAAGCACAGTGCTGAAATTATTATTAATCATCCATATGATGGGTCAGAAACACTAAAAAAGCACAAATTCCCTAGGGAAATAATTGATATCGCAAAAGAGCATCATGGAACAACATTGCTTAAATTCTTTTATTACAAAGAGAAAAAAACTAATAAAGCAGTAAAGGAAAAGTCATTTCGATATCCAGGCCCAAAACCAAAAACGAAAGAGGCTGCTATTATTTGTATCTGTGACTCGGTAGAAGCTGCCGTCCGTTCATTAAAGGAGCCTACTGAAGAAAAAATAGAAGAAATTGTTGCATCGATTATCAATGATCGCTTAATGGATGGCCAACTAGATGACAGTCCATTAACATTATATGAATTAAAAGAAATCCATCGCACAGTATGTGAAGCGTTAAAAGGTATTTTCCATTCAAGAATCCAGTATCCAACTAAGGAGGCAAAATAGTATGTTTATTGATTTTCACGACAAAACGAATAAAGTAACAAGCGATTATATTGACATGCTGCAACGATTATTGATCTTTGCTGCAGAAAAAGAAGGGATAACACAAGAAGCAGAGGTATCTGTTAATTTTGTATCAAATAAAGAAATACAAGAGCTTAATCGTAATTATCGTGGTCAAGATAAACCGACGGATGTTATCTCATTTGCTCTTCAAGAAACAATGGAGGATGAACTTAATATAATAGGAGAGGATATGCCATTAACGCTTGGTGATATTGTTATTTCTATTGAACGCGCGATGGAGCAAGCGGAGGATTATAACCATACATTTGAACGTGAATTAGGCTTTTTGACGTTACATGGCTTTCTTCATTTATTAGGTTATGATCACATGAGTGAGGAAGATGAAAAGCAAATGTTTCAAAAACAAGAGGAAATTTTAAATGCGTTCGAACTTAGGAGGTAAATCGAGAAAAAGAAGATCAATCGGTTTTTCTTTTGCTTGGAATGGGTTAATGGAAATGATCAAAAGTGAACGTAATTTTCGCATTCATCTAATCGTTACCATTATTGTTATAACGTTAGGAGCGTTAGTGGGACTTTCTCACTTAGAGTGGATGATCACCACTCTCGTAATCGGAACGGTTCTCGTTGCAGAAACAACCAACACTGCTGTAGAGAAACTTATTGATTATTTAAAACCTGATATTCATCCTTCCGCTAAAGTGATCAAAGATATTGCGGCTGGAGCCGTATTAATCGCCGCAATAACCGCATTTATCATTGGGTGTTTACTATTCATCCCTAAGGTGTATCATTTATTACTTTAGAAACTTGTTCGATTATAGAGGAAGCCACTGAAAAAGTGGTGGATTTGAAAAATTTAACTTTTCACCTTAACTTAGCATCTCGAATATACGGAGACTCCTGTGGGAAGCAAGAGATCGGCGAGACCCCGCAGGACGGCAGTCCGAGGAGGCTCGCCACTCGCCCGCGGAAAGCGAAGTATATTCGAGGATGCGACGGTAGATCCACATATTTTGTACTATATTTAACTTTTTCAGCAGTCTTGATTATAGATCAGGTTTTTTAATCAAATAAAAAACTGGAGCAACAATTGTTTTGAAGCATTTGCACTATCCTCGTACGTTATGTCAAAAATTGCGGTATGCTATTTTCTTTTCAGTTGTTTTGTCGAATACGTGAAAGAAGATAGTTTTTATAGTATTATAAGTGTACACAAAAGAAAATACGCTTCGGAGGATCAGACATGGATAATTCATTTAAATCAGGCTTTATCGCTATAATAGGACGTCCAAATGTTGGGAAGTCCACTTTTATGAACAAAGTTATCGGTCAGAAAATCGCCATTATGAGTGATAAGCCACAAACTACTAGAAACAAAATACAAGGTGTATTAACAGAAAAAGATGCACAGTTGGTTTTCATCGATACACCAGGGATTCATAAGCCTAAGCATCGTCTCGGTGATTTTATGGTTAAAATAGCTGAGAATACACTAAACGAAGTAGATGCCATTTTATTTATGATTAACGCAAAAGAAGGCTATGGTAAAGGGGATCAATATATTCTAGATCGTCTGCAGGAAGTTAAGCGGCCTGTATATTTAATTATCAATAAAATTGACCTAATTCATCCTGATGAGCTGTTTCCTTTAATCGAAAAATACAAGGATAAGCATAGTTTTGAAGAGGTAATTCCTATTTCTGCATTAGAAGGAAACAATGTTAATCATTTATTGGATGTAGTAAAGAAGAAATTACCAGAAGGACCACAATACTATCCTGAGGACCAGGTGACGGATCATCCAGAACGATTTATTATTGGTGAATTAATTCGTGAAAAGGTTTTACAACTAACCCATGAGGAAATTCCTCATTCAATTGCAGTTGTTATTGAAAATATTGAAAAGAGAGAATCGAACGCAATATTTATTCAAGCAACAATTGTAACGGAACGAAGCACACAAAAAGGAATTTTAATTGGAAAACAAGGAAGTATGTTGAAAAATATTGGCAAAAATGCGAGGAAAGACATCGAGTCGTTGTTAGGGTCAAAAGTATATTTAGAGCTATGGATTAAGGTGAAAAAGGATTGGCGAAATAAACAAACTCAACTCAAAGAATACGGTTTCCGTAGTGACGAATATTAAACTTGGTAATATTTATAACTCATGCTTTATCAATGTGTGGTCAAAATAATAGTAGTACTTAATCAAACATATTAAAAGAAAGGTGGGGTTTCTTGTGGTCGACTTAACCTGGAGATTATTTAGTCATACAGGAAACATTGAAACCTATTTATTATGGAAAGAGCTAGAAAGTGATTCAAGTATTCACACTTCCGCGCAAAATGAAAACGAAGTCAATGAAGAAATAAATACAAAAATGTAATGATAGGTTTTAGCAAGGAGAAAGTAAAGGTGAGACTGTGTGCTTGAAAAAATAGAGGGAATTGTTATCAAAACACAGGATTATGGGGAATCGCATAAAATAATAACGATATTCAGTAAGAAAATTGGTAAATTTTCAGCACTCGCTAGAGGTGCCAAAAAGACAAAAAGTAGAATGGCTGCCGTGACACAGCCATTCATTCATGGAGAATTTTTCATTTATCTGAGTAAAGGATTAAGTACAATACAACAAGGTGAAGTGATTAATTCTAATCGCACGATCCGTGAAGATATAATAAAAACCGCTTTCGCAGCACTGATTGTCGAGTTGACTGATAAATTACTGGATTCAGATAAACCAGAATACTATATTTATGATCAATTAATCAAAACAATAGCATGGATTTCGGAACACGAAGATGCTGATATTCCAATTATGATGTATGAACTAAAGTTGTATAAAAAAGGTGGCTTCGCGCCTACTGTTGATAGATGTGTTAACTGTAATCGAAAAGAAGATTTGGTCGGCTTTTCGATAGCTGAAGGTGGATTATTGTGTAACCGATGTACATCAATTGATCCACAAATAATACCGTTACCGGAAACGATTGCTAAGTTACTTCGTATATTTTTAGAGGTAGGGCTTGAACAAGTTGGTACAATTACAATAAAAGAACCTAATAAACAATTATTGCGAAAGATGCTAGATGCCTATTATGATCAATATGGTGGTTATTTTTTAAAATCAAAAAAATTCTTAAGGCAAATTGATCAATTAAAATAAGGTAGTGATAATTGACAAAACATAAAGTTATGGTTATGATTTGTACATATTTTACGAATGAAGAATGCGTTGAGGGAGAATAGTACCTTTTGTTAGCTATTAGAAGCGAACCTAGGACGGTGAAAGCTAGGCAGTAGAACAATCGGGAAGGGAACTCCTAAGCATATTTAATAAAGTGGCTTTATTTAATATAAAGCAAGTAGGGTGGAACCGCGGATTAAATCCGTCCCTATGTCTAAGTTTTTTAGGCATAGGGACGGATTTTTTTGTCCTGAAGGAAGGAAAGAATAAATTTTTAGAAGCGAGTAGCGAGTTTTTCCAATACATAAAATGTGAAAGGAAGTTTTATATGAATATTCAACAGATGATTTTATCCTTACAATCTTATTGGTCAGATAAAAATTGCATACTTATGCAAGCATATGATGTGGAAAAGGGTGCTGGAACAATGTCGCCTATGACACTGCTCCGAAGTTTAGGACCAGAACCTTGGAATGTTGCATATGTAGAACCATCGAGAAGGCCAGCTGACGGAAGATACGGTAATAATCCAAACCGATTGTATCAACACCATCAATTTCAAGTGATTATGAAGCCATCCCCAGACAATATTCAAGAATTGTATCTGGATTCGTTAAAAGCGTTAGGAATCGATCCGTTGCAACATGATATACGATTTGTAGAGGATAACTGGGAAAATCCGACACTTGGCGCAGCGGGGCTAGGCTGGGAGGTTTGGCTTGATGGAATGGAAATTACACAGTTTACCTATTTCCAACAAATTGGTGGGTTAGAGGCAAATCCTGTGACGGTAGAACTAACATATGGATTGGAACGTTTAGCATCTTACATTCAAGATAAAGATAACGTGTTTGACCTGGAATGGACAAAGGGCGTGACTGTACGCGATATATTCTTCCAGCCTGAATTTGAACATTCTACTTATACATTTGAAGAGTCGAATACCGACATGTTGTTTGAATTATTTACTATGTATGAGCTAGAAGCAAAAACAATTATGGATAAGGGCCTAGTTTTTCCAGCATATGACTATGTGTTGAAATGTTCTCACACGTTTAATTTATTAGATGCAAAAGGGGTTATTTCCGTAACGGAGCGAACCGGTTATATAGCAAGAATCAGAAATCTAGCAAGAGCCATTGCAAAAACATATGTAGCAGAACGGGAAAAACTTGGATTTCCAATGCTCGATAAGGAGGAAATGTAAATGACAAAAGATGCATTATTTGAAATAGGATTAGAAGAATTACCAGCACGATTCATTGATGATGCAGAACGTCAATTAAAGGAACAGACAGAAAAATGGTTAACTAATCTACGCCTTTCTTATTCTCATGTAGAATCATTTTCAACTCCTAGGCGATTAGCGGTTCTAATTAAAGGAATTGCAGATTCACAAACAACTATTGAAGAAGAGGCAAAAGGACCAGCATTAAAAATAGCACAAGACCCTGATGGAAATTGGACAAAGGCGGCAATAGGCTTTACGAAAGGCCAGGGCAAGACGGTAGACGATATATATACAAAAGAAATAAAGGGTATTACGTATATTTTTGTACAAAAGCGAATTGAGGGGAAATTCACTTTTGATTTACTTACTACCTTCAACACAATTATCGAATCGATTCAGTTTCCTAAAAATATGCGTTGGGCTAAGCAATCGATGCGCTATGCTCGTCCAATTCGCTGGCTTGTAGCACTTTATGATGATAAAGTAGTACCATTTGAAGTAGCCGAAGTAGCAACTGGGAATCAAACATATGGTCACCGTTTTTTAGGCAGCCCTATTATATTAAATAAAGCTAATACGTACCAAGAAGAGTTGAGAAAAGGCTTTGTGATTACTGATTCCAAAGAGCGCGAGGAAATGATCGTATCACAAATTAAAGCAATTGAGAATGAGCATAACTTTAACGTAATTGTTGGTGATGATCTATTGCAAGAGGTTCGAAATTTAGTTGAGTATCCAACTGCTTTTATTGGTTCATTTGAAAAATCATTTTTACAATTGCCGAATGAAGTGTTAATAACATCGATGAAAGTACATCAACGTTATTTCCCTGTAAAATCATCGGGTGGGGAATTATTATCCTCTTTTATAGGAGTTCGAAACGGGAATAAAGAGCACATTAATAAGGTGATTAAAGGAAATGAAAAAGTGATACATGCTCGTCTTTCAGATGCAGAGTTTTTCTTTGATGAGGATAAAAAGCACAGTATTGATTTCTACCAGGAAAAGCTCCGTCGGGTAGTATTCCAAGAGAAGCTTGGAACACTTACAGACAAGGTTGACCGAGTAGTTACGATATCTACTCAGCTAGCTAACTTACTGCAAACGAATATAGATACTACTGAACAGTCAATTCGTGCTGCAAAGATTTGTAAGTTCGATTTAGCAACAAATATGGTAAATGAGTTTACAAACCTTCAAGGTGTAATTGGTGAAAAGTACGCACTTCACAATAATGAAGAAAAGGATGTAGCAACAGCGATACGTGAACATTATTTACCTTTACAATCGAATGATCCACTTCCAACCACTGTAGAAGGAGAAATTGTTAGTGTAGCAGATAAATTAGACACCATCGTTGGTTGTATATCCATTGGTTTAATACCAACAGGTTCTCAAGACCCATATGGTTTACGTCGACAAGCTGTTGGCGTTTTAAGGATTCTAAAAGAAAAGAAGTGGGATATTGCATTAGAAGATTTATTAGCTTTAACCCGTGAGGTTTTTCAAAAACTTGAAATAGAACAAAATGATGAAGAGACAATAACAAAAGACTTGATAAACTTTTTCCGTTTACGTGCTAACCATGTTATGAAAATCAATAATATTGAAATAGACATCATTGAGGCTGTCATTGAAAAACAAGTGGGTGTTTTTCATTATGCAATTGATAAAGCAAAATTACTTGCTGAAAAAAGAAATCAGGACGAATTTAAACTAGTGAGTGAATCATTAATTCGAGTTCTTAATTTATCAAAAAAAGCGACCGCTATAAAAGAAGTGACCCCATCAGTTTTTGAAACAAAGTCTGAAGAAGTGTTGTTTAATCATTACCGAGAAATTGCCCCTAAGTTTATGAAAGCTAATAAGAATAGGGATGCTAGTGAAGCAATTAATTATTTAGCAACATTTGCAAAACCAATTCATGATTTCTTTGAAAGTAATATGGTTATGGCAGACAATGAGCAAGTTCGTACTAATCGTTTAGCGATGGTGAAAAAAATAGCAGACTTAATAAATCAATACGCTGACTTAAGTAAGATAGAATGGAAACAACAGTTTTAACCACAGACCCTTCCGCTTTTATGTTGTCCTTCATCCAATAAATGGTCTATACTATTTAGAAATAGTATGACATAATAGGATGGGTAGGTGGTGGGAAAGTGGATTTATCTAATAGACAAGAAAAAATAATTGAGATTGTAAAAGAAAATGGTCCAATAACTGGTGAACATATAGCGCAGAACCTAGGTTTAACAAGAGCAACCCTAAGACCCGATTTAGCCATTTTAACCATGGCGGGTTTTCTTGATGCTCGTCCGCGTGTAGGTTATTTTTTTACTGGTAAAACAGGATCCGAATTATTAACGGAAAAAGTTAAAAAGTTTAAAGTGAGTGAATTTCAATCGATTCCAATTGTAGTAAATGAAAGTGCGTCAGTATATGATGCAATTTCAACAATGTTTTTGGAAGATGTAGGCACATTATTTGTAGTCGATAAAAATACGTGTTTAACTGGTGTCTTATCACGTAAAGATTTATTACGTGCGAGTATAGGTAATCAGGATTTAACGAATATACCTGTACATATAATTATGACACGAATGCCTAACATTACATTTTGCATGAAAGATGACTTATTAATAGACGCTGCAAATAAATTAATCAATAAGCAAATTGATGGTGTTCCTGTGGTAAAAGAAACAAACGCGGGGAATGAAATTGTTGGCAGAATAACAAAAACCACGATTACAAAGGCTTTTGTTGAACTAATTATGGATGATCATTTATAAGACTTTTTGGAACATGCACTATAAGAGGTTGTTCAAAAAGTTATCAAATGATAAACGGCGAATTTCTTCGTTGCGCAGTTTTTTCCGGTCCTCACGTATTAAAAGCATAGAGGAACTTCTACTAAAACCGTCCACGTCCTGTGGACAACGTAGAAGTCAGCACATCCTGTGCAAGTCCGGTCCTTAAAACCTTCGCGCCTTGAACTTCTTGTTTCTAATTTGCCAACTTTTTGAACATGCACTATAAGGGAGGGGTATATTTATGGGAAAGAAACCACTAGTTTATGTTTTATCAGACTCTGTTGGGGAAACTGCTGAATTAGTAATTAAGGCTGGATTAAGTCAATTTAACGGTGGGGAATATAAATTACAACGGATACCATATGTTGAAGATAAAGCAATTATCAATGAAATAGTACAACTCGCTAAGGAAAAAGAAGCAATTATCGGATTTACACTCGTTGATCCAGTATTACGGGATTATTTAAATGATGAAGCAGAAAAAGTTAAAGTAGAAGCGATTGATATCATGGGTCCAATGATGAAATCAATGGAACGCGTTTTTGCGACACCTCCACGTCTTGAAGCTGGTTTGGTTCACCAACTGGATGAAGATTATTTTAAGCGAGTAGAAGCAATTGAATTTGCTGTAAAATACGATGATGGACGGGATCCAAGAGGGATTTCTCGTGCAGACATTATTCTAATTGGCGTATCAAGAACCTCTAAGACACCTTTATCACAATTTTTAGCGCATAAGCGGTTAAAAGTTGCGAATGTGCCATTGGTTCCAGAGGTAGATCCGCCTGATGAATTGTTTGAGGTAGATTCTGAAAAATGTATTGGGTTAAAAATAACAGCAGATAAATTAAATGAAATCAGAAAAGAACGCTTGAAGGCACTAGGATTAGGTGACCAGGCAACTTATGCTAATATGAATAGGATTCATCAAGAACTTGCATTTTTCGATAAGATTGTTAATAAAATTGGGTGCAAAACGGTGGATGTGTCAAATAAAGCTGTGGAAGAAACCGCTAATAGTATCATACAAATGATAAAAAAATAGATATGGAAGATAGATAAGCATTCTACTTTTTACCGGTAGAATGCTTATCTGTTCTAATTTCTTAGCATTTTAAACATATAATACTAGCATTTTAGTAAAATATCATTTATAATTAATCTTTGTGTTTAAATGATATTTCTCATTGAACCATTATATGCATTTCGTTGCTTGTTTTAAAAAATATTTGCATTCAGGAAGGAATTTCTTTCGTTTATGTAGAATTAATAAGGCATAGCATTTATTTTTTTCTTATAAAAGGGGGTTTATGAATAACTCCATAAGGAATAATAGTAAAAAACGAAGAAATGCGGATCGACAAAATGAATAGGTATATATAATCATATTTACCGACCATAATTACTATATCGAAAGCTCCTTCTAAGTTTAACAACAAGATAGAAGGAAATTTTTTTTCGACTTTAAAAAAATATTGTCGAATTTTGCAGGGTTTTGATTATTATATCTAGAATAATAGAACATGGTGATATAAATGCCAAATCAAATTCCAGAAGAAACAATTGAAGAGGTACGGAAAGCAAATGACATTGTTGATGTTATTGGTGAGTATGTACAGCTAAAAAAACAAGGGAAAAATTATTTCGGCTTATGTCCATTTCATGGCGAAAATACGCCATCCTTTTCAGTCACGCAAGAAAAACAAATTTTTCATTGCTTTGGCTGTGGAAAAGGCGGAAATGTAGTGACGTTTTTAATGGAGATGGAAAATTTTTCGTTTTTTGAAGCAATGGAGCACTTAGCAGGAAGAAGTGGTATATCTTTACCAAAAACAAGTAGACATGAAGAAAGTTCTCTTTCAGAGGAAAACCAAAGTGTTCTAGCTGCTTACGAATGGTTAACAAAACTATATCACCATCTACTGCGATTCACAAAAGATGGGAAAGAAGGTTACAACTATTTTAAACAGCGGGGCATAAGTGAAGAAACGGCTGACATATTCCAGCTAGGCTTTGCACCTAATGATAATGATTTTACTGCTGAGTTTTTAAAGAAAAAAGGGTTTCATCAACAACTATTAGTAAAAGCGGGTTTAGTATCACTACAAGAAGACAATAAAGTTACAGATAGGTTTCGCGGAAGGATTATTTTTCCTATACGGAATCACCTTGGTAAAACAATTGCTTTTGGTGGTAGAACAATCTCAAACGGTGAACCGAAGTATTTAAATAGCTCAGAAAGTGAACTTTTTCAAAAAGGAAAGCTTTTGTATAACTTTGATCTGGCCAAAAAACATATACGAAAATCAAGCGAGGCAGTATTGTTTGAAGGATATATGGATGTTATATCCGCCTATCAGGCAGGTGTAAAAAACGCTATAGCGACACTAGGTACATCATTAACAACAAATCAAGCTAAGCTATTGAAACGTTATGTTGATACAGTAATTATTTGTTATGACGGTGATGATGCTGGGATAGAAGCAACATATAAAGCTTCATCTATTCTTAAAGAAACGGGCTGTCATGTAAAGATTGCAAGGCTGAGCGATGGTATGGATCCAGATGATTACATCAATGCACATGGTGATATAGCATTTCAGAATGATGTAATAAAAGCAAGTGAAACGTATATATCTTTTTATATGCGATATATTAAAAGAAGCTATAACTTGAATTTAGAGGATGATCGTTTTAAGTATATTGCTGCCATTCTTAAAGAACTAGCAATGATTGATAGTTCCATTGAACGGGAATATTATTTAAAAGAGATAAGTAATGAGCACAATATAACGATAGAAACATTAAAACAAGAGATGCATACCCATCGTAAAGAAGTGGAACAGAATAAGGATAAGAGACAAGAGAACAGATATACTAATAGGGCTAACAATAATTATCAAACAAAAAAATTACTACCAGCATTTCAAAATGCTGAAAAGCAGCTTATTGCATATATGTTGAAAGATGCAGCTATAACTGATAAAGTGCAGGAGGAAATTGGTGCGGCTTTCAATATGGATGTACACAAAATAATTGTGACTCATCTTTATGCATATTATGAAGAAGACCATCCTGCTGATGTTAGTTATTTTATTGAAAAGATAACAGACCAGGATATAAAAAACTTAGTTATAGAAATTGCAATGCTTTATACTGATGATAACATTAGTGATAAACAAATTAATGACTATATCAGAATTATACGCTCAGAAAACAGCGATGTGGCTAGCTTGAAGGCACTAAAGCAAGAGCAAAGACTAGCTGAACAACAGCAAGATCCACAAAGGGCTTTACAAATTGGAATGCAAATCATTGAAATCCAAAAGCAGCTAAATAATTCACATTGATATAAATGGAGTATGGAAGGAGGGGGACTCATGGCCGAAAATATGCCTTCACAAACAAAGGAAAATGAAAATGAATTAACACTGGAACAAACAAAAGATCAATTACTCGAAATGGGTAAAAAACGCGGCACCTTGGCATATGAAGAAGTCGCTGATCGTCTGTCTCATTTTGAGATAGAATCGGATCAAATGGATGAATTTTATGAGTACCTAGGCGAACAAGGTGTAGAGGTAATCGGTGAATCTGAGGATGATCCGAATATGCAACAAATTTCAAAAGAAGAAACATTTGATCTAAATGATTTAAGTGTCCCACTAGGAATTAAAATAAATGACCCCGTTCGGATGTATTTGAAAGAAATAGGACGCGTTGATTTATTATCTGCAGCAGACGAGATTGACCTTGCTACACGTATTGAAAAAGGTGATGAAGAGGCTAAAAGACGTCTTGCGGAAGCAAACTTACGTTTAGTAGTAAGTATTGCGAAACGTTACGTTGGACGAGGTATGTTGTTCTTGGATCTTATTCAAGAAGGGAATATGGGTCTAATTAAAGCAGTCGAGAAGTTTGATTATCGGAAAGGATTTAAATTTAGTACGTATGCAACATGGTGGATTCGTCAAGCCATTACACGTGCAATTGCCGATCAGGCAAGAACAATAAGAATCCCTGTCCACATGGTTGAAACAATTAATAAGTTGATTAGAGTTCAGCGACAATTACTCCAAGATTTGGGACGCGAACCTACACCAGAGGAAATCGGGCAGGAAATGGAATTAACACCTGATAAGGTACGGGATATTTTAAAAATAGCCCAGGAGCCTGTCTCACTTGAAACACCAATTGGTGAAGAAGATGACTCCCATTTAGGTGACTTTATTGAAGACCAAGAAGCTGTATCACCATCTGATCATGCTGCTTATGAACTCTTGAAAGAACAGCTTGAAGATGTTCTTGATACCTTAACTGACAGAGAAGAAAATGTTTTACGACTACGTTTTGGTCTTGATGATGGCCGGACAAGAACCTTGGAAGAAGTTGGGAAGGTATTCGGTGTAACGAGAGAACGTATACGCCAAATTGAAGCTAAAGCGCTCCGCAAACTTCGTCATCCAAGCAGAAGCAAACGTTTAAAGGATTTTCTTGAATAACTATATTATCAGTCATTGACGCAGTACGTGATCAATGACTGTTCATCTTGGTTATAGTAACTGCAAAGATTCTGCTGTTTATCTTTTATAGTACTAATTTTTTTTACAACGATAAGCAATACATATATTAAATTTGCTAGTATTTTTGGTATACTAGTAATAGGGTTGTTATTTGTTCTTTAATTAGTCACATTTTCGCCCTTTAAACAATATTGATTTTACAGTAAACTAAATGTAGCTATTTTGTTTAATTACGTAAAGAGACGTACATAAGGAGGAAACACAATGAAGAGAAACCCAGTTATCCCCTTCGCAATTATTGCAATAATAGGGATTTTAATGGTAATCGTTTTATCGGTTGTCGGCTTGGGTCAACAAGAAGCAATTGAAAAGGCGGAAGAAGGTGGCGGAGAAAAGCAGGAGCAAGGAGAAGGGGCAACAACTGATGATCCAGAGGCAATTTTCCAAAACACCTGTGTCTCCTGTCATGGTGCTGATTTGACTGGTGGAGTTGGGCCTGATTTAACGCAAGTAGGTAGCAGATATAGTAAAGAAGAGATTAAAGATATTATTATAAATGGTAAAGGTACTATGCCAGCAGGGTTAGTACAGGAACCTCAAGCAGAGGCTCTAGCTAAATGGCTAGCAGAAAAGAAATAGATAAAAGAGGTTTGAACACACACTAAAATAGAATTAAAACACGAGAAAGCTTTCTGATTTGTCCAGAAGGCTTTCTTTTCGATTAATGGAGAGGGAGAAATAATGAATCAAAATATAACCATTTCTAATCGTTTAAAGAGAATTGCTTCCTATTTACCAAAAAAGCCTCATTTTGCTGATATTGGTTCTGATCATGCCTATCTACCATGCTATGTGTGTCTTCATGATGATGCTGCAAAGGCAATAGCAGGAGAAGTTGTGGAAGGACCTTTTCATAGTGCCAAGGCAACGGTTAAAGCAAATCATTTAGAGGCTGTTGTCGATGTACGACTTGGTGACGGATTAGCGGTATTACATAAAGGTGAAGTAAACCAAGTTGTCATTGCGGGTATGGGTGGATCGCTCATAAAGTCAATATTAGAAAATGGAATGGACAAATTGGAAAAAGTGGAACGGATTATTGCGCAGCCCAATGTTGATGCTAAGGCTGTTCGAAAATGGCTCTATCATCATGGGTATGAAATAATACAAGAAGAAATAGTAGAGGAAAATGAACATTTTTACGAAATTATAGTTGCTGATAAAATGAATACCATTCAGAATTTAACAGAAAAGGATTTCATGTTTGGGCCAATTTTATTAGTAAATAAATCAAAACCCTTTTATAATAAGTGGAGAAGTGAAAAAGAAAAACTTCACTATATTAGGAAACAATTGGATCAAGCTAGTGTACCGCAAATTGAAAAACTACGGCGATTTGACAATGAAGTAACTTGGATAGAGGAGGTATTGCGGGATGAAAAGCAAGATTAAGAATCTTGATGTATTTCGAACGATAGAAAAATGGGCTCCTCTTGATTTAGCCTATGATTGGGACAATATAGGTTTACAAGTAGGGTCTTCTACTAGAGAAGTAAAAAAAGTAATGGTCACATTAGATGTTTTAGAAACTGTAGTGGATGAAGCAATTGAGAAAGAAGTAGACTTGATTATTGCACATCATCCTTTACTATTTAAACCTGTTAAACAAATTAATACAGATGAAGTTCAAGGTAGAGTAATTCAAAAGTTACTCAATCATAATATAACTGTGTATGCAGCCCATACAAATTTAGATGCTGCAGATGGCGGCGTTAATGATATGCTTTGTGACGCAATTGGCATAAAAAGCACAGATTTATTAATCGAATCAAAGGAAGAAACTTTGTATAAACTAGTTGTATATGTTCCTATCACACATGTTACTAACGTTCGAAATGCATTGGGGGATAGTGGAGCCGGTCATGCTGGGAATTACAGCCATTGCACTTTTCAAACAGAAGGTATTGGTACATTTACTCCGTTAGCAGGAACGAATCCTTTTATTGGTGAAGAAGGAATTATGGAACACGTTAGCGAGGCTAAGGTAGAAACAATTGTTTCAGAGGGAAATCTCTCACTTGCTTTAGATCGCATGAAGGAAGCCCATCCATATGAGGAAGTAGCCTATGATATTATTACGTTATCAAATGAGGGAGCGAAATTTGGTATAGGCAGGATTGGCTGTCTTGCTAGTGAAATGACTTTACAAGAGCTAAGTAATCATGTAAAACAAGCCTTAGAGGTACCTACCGTTCGTGTTACGGGAGATCTAGGTCAACCGGTTAAAAAGATAGCTGTTCTTGGTGGTAGTGGAGAAGGCTATATTCGTGTAGCAAAAGAAAAAGGGGCAGATGTCTATTTAACAGGTGATATGTCCTTCCACACTGCTCAAGATGCATGGCAAATGGGCCTTTCCATCATTGATCCAGGGCATCATGTTGAAAAGGTTATGAAACAAGCCACAAAACGTTATCTTAAAAGCGTATATACAGACGAACAGCTAGAAGTGATTATCTCTGACTCAAATACCGAACCATTTCAATTTGTATAAGGTCAAACCGCGATGAAGAAGTTTAATTTGATTTCCTTAATGCATGTATAAGAAATGTGTTCTATAATGAACAATAGGGAAACTTGTTAAGGCTTGAAAAAGTGTGCTATTGATGCACCTAAAGGAGTATTTTAATATGGAAAAAAAGAATTTTGGAGAATTTAAGCTCCACCCCATTATGATAAATGTTATCGATAAGCTACATTTTGAAAAACCTACTGATATTCAGACAGAGGTAATACCAGCTATTCTAAAGGGGAAAAGTGTGATTGGACAATCCCATACAGGGTCAGGAAAAACGCATGCATATCTATTGCCTCTATTAAACCAGATTGATGTGGAAAAAAGGTCAGTACAATTCGTTATTACTGCACCAACTCGCGAATTAGCAACGCAAATCCATGATGAAGTAAAAAAAATCGTAAAATTTGCAGGGAAAGAGCAACAGTGGATTTCAAAATTACTGGTTGGTGGTACTGATAAACAAAAAATGATGGAAAAATTAAAGCAGCCTCCTCATATTGTAGTAGGTACACCAGGAAGAATATTAGACCTAGTTAAAGAAGAAGCCATTTCTATTTATTCTGCGACTTCATTTGTCATTGATGAAGCTGACTTGATGTTAGACCTTGGTTTTATTAATGATGTGGATCAATTGCTTGTTAGATCAAATAAAAATGTACAGCTCCTTGTTTTTTCTGCAACAATTCCACAGCGCTTAGAACACTTTTTTAAAAAATATTTAGAGAATCCTATTCACGTAAAAATAGATGATCAATTATCACCTGAAACAATGGAGCATCATTTAATTGATACGAAACATCGTAAGGAAGCTGACATCATAGTCGATATCTCAAAAGTAATAAATCCTTATTTAGCTATTATTTTTACAAATGGTAAAGAAAAAGCTAATGAATTAGCGGAGTCCTTGTTAGAAAAAGGATTAGATGTAGGGTTGATACATGGTGGTTTATCTCCGCGTGAACGAAAACGAGCATTAAAGGATATACAAAATTTGCGCTTTCAATACATTGTAGCAACTGATTTAGCATCAAGAGGAATTGATATTAAAGGTGTAAGTCATGTGATAAATGCACAGTTACCTAAAGAAGAAGACTTTTACGTTCACCGGGTAGGTAGAACTGCCCGAGCAGGAATGGAAGGCACTGCTATCAGCCTGTACAATGAGAGTGATATTAAAATTATCAGTAAACTAGAACAAAAAGGATTATCATTTACTTTTTTTGATATAAGAAAAGGTGAATGGATAGAGATGAAATCCTGGAATGAACGTAATTTACGTGCAAAAACAGACGTTAATTTGGATAAAGAAGCATGGAAACGTGTGAAAAAAACCAAAAAGGTTAAGCCGGGATATAAAAAGAGAATGAAACAACAGCAGGAAACAATAAAAAAAAGACTTACCAAAAATACAAAAAACAAAAAGTAATAGTGAAAAAACGGGGTGCTTTACATGGTCAAAATAGGTTCGCATGTTTCAATGAGTGGAAAGAAAATGCTTTTAGGTTCGAGTGAGGAAGCAGTTTCGTATGGTTCTAATGTATTTATGATATACACGGGTGCACCGCAAAATACGAGAAGAAAACCAATTGAGGATTTGAATATAGAAGCGGGTACAGCACATATGAAAGAAAACGGTATAGAAGAAGTTGTTGTACATGCTCCATATATTATTAATATTGGCAACACCACAAAACCCGCAACATTTAAACTTGGTGTGGACTTCTTGCGAAATGAAATTAATCGTACAGCGGCATTAGGGGCAAAACAAATTGTGCTACACCCAGGAGCACATGTTGGAGCAGGCGTTGATCAAGGTATCAATAAGATAATTGAAGGCTTAAATGAGGTACTAGATAAAGATCAAACTGTCCAAATTGCTCTTGAAACGATGGCTGGTAAGGGTACAGAAATTGGCCGTACTTTTGATGAGCTTGCTAGAATTTTTGATGGTGTCCATTTGAATGAAAAACTATCTGTTTGTTTAGATACATGCCATATACATGACGCGGGTTATGATGTAGTAAACGATTTCGATGGTGTACTTAATCAATTTGACAAGATAATTGGCGTAGACCGTTTGAAAGTTATTCATGTAAATGACAGTAAAAATGAACGAGAAGCACACAAAGATCGTCATCAAAACATAGGTTTTGGACATATAGGATTTGATGCACTTCATAAGGTTATTCATCATCCACAACTAAAAGAGTTGCCGAAAATATTGGAGACGCCATATGTTGGGGAAGATAAAAAGAATAAAAAGCCTCCATATAAATTTGAAATAAACATGATTAAAAATGGGGATTTCGATCCGGAATTAAAGAATAAAATTGTTATGCAATAAACACAAAAAGGGAAAGTGCAATTTGCGCTTTTCCTTTTTGTGTACGTTTTGGAGGGATATTTTTAAAAAAGGGATTGAATACCGTAAGATCTCACAATTTCCCCAAATAACTTCTGAGCCTTTTTTGTAGTGCTTAAATCAGTTATTCGTGTTAGTTCTTTAAAAAACACTATACGCTCTGATTCCTTAAACGGATCAAATGGATGACTCTTCACATAATCGGTAATTTGTTTTGCTTCTTTATGTGTAAGTGAAAATCCATATTGCTTACTATAGTGAAGTAATTCCTCAGGTGAAGTTTGCTTTAATTTATTAGCTATAATTTCCTTCATAATTTTTGACATGTTTTAGCTCCTTTAAAAGTAATGCTGGTTTATTATATGTAAATGCCTGCAAAAGGTTAACCGATATTGGGAAGTATTTTACTTAGCAAACAAACTGTAAAATTGGAAAGTTACTAACAGCTTGGTCTAAGACGTGGAAATAAAAAGATAAGAATAAAAAGTTATCTATTGTTGCAAATATAAGCATATGCTAATATACTAATTGTGAGAGGGTGATGTTCATGGCAAAGACGACAATTGAATTAGATAATGCCGCCCAAACGTTAAAACTATTAGGCGATAAAACACGCTTAACGATTATGGGATTAGTAAAAGATGGTGAATGTTGTGTGTGCGAGTTTGTTGAAGTTCTGCAAATGAGTCAGCCATCTATTAGCCAACATTTAAGAAAACTGCGAGATGCTGGTCTTGTTAAGGAGAAACGGAGAGGGCAGTGGATTTTTTACTCCTTAAATACTTCGCACGCGACATATCCAATCATTCAACAGATTTTAGAGCAAATACCTGATCAGAAAGAAAAATTACGTGCACTGGATGAAGCGGGTTTACGCATCCAATGCGACTAGAAGGTGGATTCATTTGGATATAGCAATTGTAGCAACGATTATTTTTATACTTACACTTGTGTTAGTGATTTGGCAGCCGAAAAACTTAGGAATTGGCTGGTCGGCATGTGGGGGAGCAATCCTGGCATTGCTTTTTGGTGTGGTCGATTTTCAAGATGTATTAGCCGTAACCGATATTGTTTGGAACGCCACGTTAGCTTTTGTAGCGATTATTATTATTTCCCTTATTCTTGATGAGATTGGCTTTTTTGAATGGGCTGCTCTCCATATGGCCAGAATAGCCAAAGGTAATGGGAAGAAAATGTTCGTTTATGTAATTCTTCTAGGTGCTGTTGTTGCGGCTCTTTTTGCCAATGATGGAGCAGCGCTGATTCTCACACCGATTGTACTTGCGATGGTGAGAAATTTAAACTTTAAAGAAAAGATGATTTTGCCGTTCATTATGGCGAGTGGTTTTATCGCAGACACCGCTTCGTTACCACTTGTTGTAAGTAACTTAGTAAATATCGTTTCGGCCGATTTCTTTGGAATTGGATTTATTGAATATGCTACACGTATGGTTGTTCCGAACCTTTTCTCAATTGGTGCGAGTATCCTCGTACTTTATCTGTTCTTTAGAAAAAGTATCCCGGAAAACTACGATGTAAATCAATTAAAAGAACCGAAGCAAGCAATTAAAGATCATAAAATGTTCCGCTTGTCTTGGGGCGTACTTGCAGTATTACTTATTGGTTATTTTGCAAGTCAACCTTTAGGTATCCCAGTATCGATCATTGCTGGTATTGTAGCAATCTTTTTTCTTCTAATGGCAAGAAGGAGCTCTGCTGTTAAAACTGCAACAGTTGTAAAAGGAGCTCCATGGGCGATCGTCTTTTTCTCTGTAGGAATGTATGTGGTTGTATATGGTTTACGTAATGTCGGCTTGACGGATGTGCTAGCTAATGTTATTCAGTATACGGCGGAACAAGGATTGTTTATTGCCACGATCTCAATGGGATTCATTGCAGCTATTTTGTCTTCGATTATGAATAATATGCCTACTGTCATGATTGATGCGCTAGCGATTGCTGAGACGGATACCTCGGGAATTATGAGAGAGGCTCTAATCTATGCCAACGTCATCGGATCTGATTTAGGTCCAAAAATCACACCGATCGGCTCTTTAGCGACATTACTATGGCTTCATGTTCTTGCAACAAAAGGATTTAAAATTTCGTGGGGGTATTACTTTAAAGTAGGTATTATCCTTACGGTGCCAACGTTGTTCATTACGCTAACAGGGTTATATATTTGGTTAACCTTTATTTTATAAATAAACGGCCTGCTTCTTTCTAGCTAGCGGACAATCTAAGGAAGTATTAGTGAAAAAACCCCGAAATAAAAAGGAGAATGAACAACATGTCTAAAAAAACAATTTATTTTTTATGTACTGGGAACTCTTGTAGAAGTCAAATGGCAGAAGGCTGGGCGAAAAAATATCTAGGAGACGCATGGGAAGTGAAAAGTGCAGGTATTGAAGCACATGGTTTAAACCCAAATGCAATCGAGGCAATGAAAGAAGTTGATATTGATATCTCGAATCAAAAATCAGATATTATTGATTCAGGAGTTTTAAATAATGCCACTATGGCTGTTACGCTTTGTGGAGATGCAGCAGACAAATGTCCTATGACGCCACCTCATGTAAAGAGAGACCATTGGGGATTTGATGATCCCGCAAAAGCAGAGGGCACAGACGAAGAAAAATGGCAGGTATTTCAACGTGTACGTGATGAAATTGGCGAAAGAATTAAACACTTTGCAGAAACTGGTAAATAAAAAATAGTCAGGAGAATTTCGTAATTGTAAGCAATGAAGCGACCACTTCAGAATAGTTATTACCAATAACTTACACCATTATTAAACGCTTAACTCCATAAACTAAGTTACACCTCATTTAAAGAAGGCGAGGAATAAGTTTATGGATCAATTCGATCAAAATGGTCGCAGAAATCAAGCGGCTGATAATAAAGCAGAGGATCATGAAGTAAATACTACCAATTTATATGGTAGTACACCCGTTCCACCAGAAACAGATAACAAACGAGATGAAGAAATGGCGCAGGAAATGACTGCAGATGATTTTGACAATCGTACAGAACGAAAAGCTGATTCAGAAAGTGGATCACAAGTAAATAGTGCAGTGGGTTGGATCGCACTGGTACTATCGATTGCATCTTTCTTTTTCATGCCAATTATTCTTGGTGGGGCAGGAATTATTGTAGGTTTTATTGCGAAGAGTAGAGACGCAGACACCCTTGGTAATACAGCTATCATAGCTGGTGCAGCTTCCATTATTATTTCTCTTTTCGTAATTCCGTATTTATAGAAAATAGGAGGTTGACTTATGTCATCCTCCTATTTTTTTGTGCTAATAAACAGGAAAATAATAGTACTCATATGAAACGAGCTGGTAAGGCTCTACATTAGGATTAATTTTTTTAAAGTCTTTAATAATTTGATCAACATTTAATGAGTTAGTATTGCTGTATTTCTCTACAATGGACAATACAGTTTGTCCAGGTAATACTTGAACATGAACAATATTATCTTCTGGTTTATCCATTTCTTTATTTTCTTTATCCGTTGAAATGGAACCTGATGTGATATCATGATAAATACTAGCAAAAAGTAATAAAATTGTCACAAAGATTAAGGACTTTTTTAAAAAATTCATATTTCCTACTCCTTTTTATGAAACAAATGATCCGCGTATCCCGTATAATAAGTATAGGAGGGGATGTAAATGGACATTTTTTCATCTCAGTGGATTGGGTTATTAATTACCGGTCTTGGGACTCTGTTCTTACTAGGTGAAGTTTGGGTTAACATGCGAGGCATATTTGGATTGTTAGGAATCGGATTTATAACCGTTTACTTTTCGGTATATTTAGAAACAGGGTCTGTTATTATTATGCTTATTATTTATTTTGTCGGATTATTACTCATTATTCTTGATGGGAAGTTGATAAACGATGGTACCCTTGCAACACTCGGGTTAGGCTGTATGCTTGCATCAGTAGCAATAAGTGCTCCATCGCTTCAAGCGGGGCTTTATGCGGTAATTGGCGTCTTAGTCGGTGGCTTTTCATCTCTGTTATTTCTGAAAGTATTTAAACATCGGGATTTGTGGACAAAAATTACATTAAAAGACCGATTGACAAAAGAAGCTGGATACAATTCACTTGCTACGGAGTACGGAGAGTTATTACATCAAGAAGGAATCGCTTTAAATAACTTGCGTCCAGTCGGAACTATTCGTATAAATAATAAAGATTATAGCGCTGTTTCAAATGGACAGTGGATTGTAAAAGACACCCGTATTGAAGTAGTTCAGGTTGATGGAACAAAAATACTTGTTGAAAAAATTTCAGAATGAAAACTCCTGTATACATACGGGAGTTTTTTTGTGAAAAAAAGTCTAATTAGACAGTTTGAGTAAAAAGGCCCCAACTATGGGAAGATAACACGTACATAAAGATTGTAAATTTAATGTTAATTTTTCAGCAGTTACTTTACAAAACAAAGCAATTCATTTAATAATGGATAAGGGAAACGACAAAAATCAACAATATATGAGGGGATGGAAAACCATTGGAAATAGATATTCAAAAGCTGATATTTGAGTTTGTTGGTGGATTAGGAATTTTTCTTCTAGGTATTAAATTTATGGGAGAAGGATTACAAAAAACAGCTGGTGATCGATTAAGAGATATATTAGACAAATTTACAAGTAATCCGTTTCTGGGTGTATTGGCTGGTATAATTGTTACCATCCTTATTCAAAGTAGTTCTGGGACAACGGTTTTAACAGTTGGACTTGTTAACGCTGGGTTTATGACATTAAGACAAGCTATTGGGGTCATAATGGGTGCAAATATCGGTACTACTGTCACAGCATTTATTATCGGTGTTGACTTAGGTGAGTATGCACTACCAATTATAGCAGTCGGTTGTTTCATGATATTTTTCTTTAATAATCAAAAAGTTACAAGTATCGGACAAACTATATTTGGTTTTGGAGCACTATTTTTTGGACTCGATTTAATGAGTAGTGGGATGTCGCCGCTTCGTTCTTTAGAAGCCTTTCAAGACTTAACAACAAGTATGAGTACAAACCCAATTTTAGGTGTAGTAATTGGTACGTTATTTACCGTAATTGTACAAAGCTCAAGTGCAACAATCGGAATTTTACAAGGATTATTTTCTGAAGGTGCCATTGAGTTAAAAGCAGCAGTACCAGTTCTATTCGGGGATAATATCGGGACAACTATCACAGCGGTTTTAGCTTCCCTTGGGGCAAGTGTTGCTGCAAGAAGAGCTGCATATGTACATGTATTTTTCAACTTAATTGGGACAACCATTTTTCTTATTCTACTGGGATGGTTTACGCAATATGTTATGTTTTTACAAGGCCAATTCAATTTGAATGCAGAGATGACAATAGCCTTTGCGCATGGTAGTTTCAACATAGCTAATACGATTATCCAATTTCCATTTATCGGAGCATTAGCATGGCTTGTAACGAAGATTATTCCTGGTGAAGATGTTACCATTGAGTACAAGCCAAAACACTTAGACCCTATCTTTATTCAACAATCATCAACACTTGCACTAGATCAAGCAAAAGCGGAAGTAATTAGAATGGGTGAGTATGCTTCACAAGGACTTGAAGAAACGAATCAATATCTACTTACCCAAAACCAAAAGCATTCTGAAACCGCAATGCAGATTGAAGGAGCATTAAATAATCTCGACCGCAAAATCACGGATTATTTGGTAGAAATATCTGCTGGTTCACTATCAGAATTTGAAAGTGCGAAACATACAGCATTAATGGATTCAGTGCGTGACATAGAGCGTATTGGTGACCATTTTGAAAATATTATAGAGCTTATTGACTATAAAATTTCAAATAAAGTATATTTAACAGAAGAAGCACAAGAAGATCTAAATAATATGTTTGATTTAACAATTCTAACAGTCAAGCAAGCAGTTGGCTCACTGGATAAGATGGACAGGGAAGAAGCTTTAGCAGTGGTTCAAAAAGAAGATCAAATAGACAAGATGGAGCGAAACTATCGCAAGAAACATATAATCCGTATGAATGAAGGTCTATGCAATGGATCTGCAGGTATTGTATTTGTAGACATTATTAGTAATTTAGAGCGTATAGGTGATCATTCTGTCAATATTGCCGAAGAAGTTTTAGGCGAATAAAGGGTAAGAGAGATTAGCTAATAGAGCTGATCTCTCTTTTTTTAAAATAAAATTAAATTTTAAATTGAAATATAAGAGTGAAAGTGCTATAGTTAATAATGTTGTTGTTTGAAAGGGTAATTGTAATACATTTTTAAAAAAATATATGAAATATATTGACAGATTTTGTTGAACGTGATAAATTATATTTCGTCGCTTGTTAATTCTTTACATAAAGACAAGCCCAAGATTGATTATGTGACGAGCAATGTTTTCAGGCGAGGAATGTTCTATGTGACGAGCAGACCCAAGCTTGATTGTACCACTATGATTTACTTATAAGATTATTCCACAGTAGCTCAGTGGTAGAGCTATCGGCTGTTAACCGATCGGTCGTAGGTTCGAATCCTACCTGTGGAGCCATATGGCGGTGTAGCTCAGCTGGCGAGAGCGTACGGTTCATACCCGTGAGGTCGGGGGTTCGATCCCCTCCGCCGCTACCATATTTTAAATAAACCTATATTATCTTTTATGGCGATCGTGGCGAAGTGGTTAACGCACCGGATTGTGGTTCCGGCACGCGTGGGTTCGATCCCCACCGGTCGCCCCATAAATAATTAGGACCCTTAGCTCAGCTGGTTAGAGCTATCGGCTCATAACCGATCGGTCGCAGGTTCGAGTCCTGCAGGGTCCACCATTAATATAGTACGGAGGAATACCCAAGTCTGGCTGAAGGGATCGGTCTTGAAAACCGACAGGGGTGTCAAAGCCCGCGGGGGTTCGAATCCCTCTTCCTCCTCCATACATATTTAAAAAGGCTCAGTAGCTCAGTCGGTAGAGCAAAGGACTGAAAATCCTTGTGTCGGCGGTTCGATTCCGTCCTGAGCCATTTATTAGAATCAGATTGTTGAGGTTACCTCGATAATCTGATTTTTTCTTTTCTAATTCCATACGATGTTTGAAACTTTGCTATATGTGAAATAGTAATTAAGGATGCTTTGATAGTAATTGTAAAAATATGCATATAAGTTGCATGTCATTCAAAGCTCTGATAATCTTGCTTTAAAAGGTTGAATTTTCAATCCTTTTATTACCATAATTTTTGAAGGAGGACGTTTAACAATGGCAAAATTTGAATTACCAGAATTACCGTATGCATACGATGCTTTAGAACCAACAATTGATAAGGAAACAATGAACATCCACCATACGAAGCATCACAATACTTATGTTACAAAATTAAATGGTGCTTTAGAAGGACACGATGATCTTCAAGCCAAATCTATTGAAGATTTAGTTGCAAGTCTTGATTCTGTACCAGAAAACATTCGTACTGCTGTCCGTAACAATGGTGGCGGTCATGCGAATCATAGCTTATTCTGGAAAGTTCTTTCACCAAACGGTGGCGGTGAACCTTCTGGCGAATTAGCTGATAAAATTAACAATAAATTTGGTAGCTTTGATAAATTTAAAGAAGAATTTGAAGAAGCAGCCAAGACTCGTTTTGGATCTGGTTGGGCATGGCTAGTAGTTAATAATGGCGAACTTGAAGTTACAAGTACTCCAAATCAGGACAACCCTTTAGCTGATGGTAAGACTCCAGTTTTAGGACTAGATGTTTGGGAGCATGCTTATTACCTTAAATATCAAAACAAGCGCCCAGAATATGCTTCAGCATTCTGGAATGTAGTTAACTGGGATGAAGTTGCAAAAAACTATAACGAAGCAAAATAATAAGAGCTTATAGATGAAACGCAGGGTATATACCCTGCGTTTTTTAGGTTTTAAACCGTAAACTGTTTGCATATCTCCACATGAATTGTTCAAACTATAAAGGAACGCAGGAGGAGCAATTCATGATGCAAACATACAAAGAAAAAATAATAAATAAAATAAAAGAAAATACCGATTTAACCTTTTTGTTAGTAATAGGCGGTCTTTACTCCTTGGGATTATTTTTATCCAATACATTTGTAAACATCTATTTATGGAAACAATCTGGTGATTATGTCACCATTGCCCTATACAACTTAGGGATATTTGTTTTACAGCCAATTACATTTGTAATTGCAGGAAAAATGGCAAAAAAGGTTGATCGAATCATCGTACTGCGATTAGGGGTAATTTTCTTATCTCTATTTTTTTTGAGTGTATTGTTTATTGGTGATTCAGCTGCATCCTTTCATTTTTATCTAGGTGGCCTATTAGGTATAGGCTTTGGATTCTATTGGCTTGCATTTAATGTATTGACATTCGAAATTACAGAACCTGATACACGTGATGTATTTAATGGCTTTCTTGGTGTTCTGCAATCTTTAGGTGGAATGATAGGTCCATTAGTTGCAGGTATTATTATTGCAAACATGGAACAGAATTTTGGTTATAAAACTATTTTCACTGTTTCTTTCCTTATGTTTATTGGTGCCGTGATTTGTAGTTTTTTCTTAAGTAAAAGAAAAGCCGATGGAGCCTATCATTTCAAGCGAATTTTACATGAACGTAAACATAATAAGAATTGGAAAAAGATTTTATACGCACATGTTTTTCAGGGATTAAGGGAAGGTATATTTTTATTTGTTATCGCAATCTGGGTGTTTATTGCAACAGGTAGTGAATTTGCACTTGGAATGTTTAACTTATTTCTATCAGGACTTTCCTTTGTATTTTATTTACTGGCCACAAAATTTATTAAACCTGCTTTACGAAAGAAGTCAATTTTATTCGGAGCATTAATCCTCTATCTGTCCGTATATATCATCATCTTTAACGTAAGCTATCCGGTTTTAATTGTATATGCGGTAATAATAGGTATTGCATATCCAATTATAAACGTTCCTTACGCATCATTAACTTATGATGTAATTGGGAAGGCCTGGAGAGCAAGGGATTTACGTATAGAATATATTGTTGTACGTGAGTTATATGTAAATGCAGGAAGGGTAGTATCCATTGGATTTTTTCTTTTAGCGGTTACACTTTTACCACCGGAAAGGATTATTCCAATATTATTAGTTACATTCGGTGCAGGTCACTTGTTTATTTACTTTTTTATAAAAGATATATACTTAGTGACGCATGATAATGAGGATGTTATGAAAAAAGAAGTTCTCCCCGATGAAAAAAATCGATAATTAGGGCTAGAAAGTTGCATGTTAAATGGTATAATAAATGTAATGAATTTAACATGTTTTTGTAAAAAAAGGGAGAGACATATGGTTAAAAAGAAAAAGAGGAGAGCTCAACTTCCCTTTCGTTTAAATATATTATTTTTTGTTGTATTTTTATTGTTTTCTGGTTTAATTGTACGACTAGGTTATGTGCAAATTGTTTATGGAGAACAATACCAAGAAGAAATTGATCGAACAATTAAAGATACAACAAAAATTCCAGTACCAAGGGGAAGAATATTAGATCGAAATCATAATGTGGTTGTAGGTAATAAACCGCTATATGCGATTACATATACACCGGCTAAAGGGACAACTGCGGAAGACCGATTGGAAGTTGCAAAAAAGCTTGCTCCATACATTGATATGGTTCCAGAGGAAGATGAACTTACTTTACGAAATAAAAAAGAGTATTGGTACTTAAGCCATGAAGATGAAGTTAAAAGTCGCTTAACTGTCAAGGAAATTGAAGAATTGGATAACGGTGAAGAATATCAAACGATGCTCGATCGTATAACTGAGAAGGAAGTAAGTGGTTTTACTAAAGAGGAAAAAGAGATAATAAATATTAAGACGGAACTAGATAAAGCTTATTCACTTACACCTCATATTGTTAAAAATGAAGATGTCACACCAAAAGAATATGCAAGAGTTGCCGAACATTTAGATGAACTTCCAGGGATTAATGCTACAACAGATTGGGAACGAACACATCCATATGATGGGACGTTAAGAAGCATCTTTGGTTCGATAACTACTCGAGAGCAAGGTATCCCTAAAGAACGAAAAGATTACTACACGTCACGAGGCTATAGTAGAAATGACCGTGTAGGAATAAGTGGGCTAGAACAGGAATATGAAAGTGTTCTTAGAGGTAGGAAAGAGCAAATTCAGTACACAACGAATAAAGATGGAGTGATCGTTGATTCAGAGGTTGTTGTCGAAGGGGAACGTGGGAAAGATCTTGTGTTGACTATTGATATGGAGCTACAAAAAAAGGTTGATCAAATACTGCAAGATGAAATAAAAAAAGCACTTGCCGAAGATCCATACGGAAATCGTTTTATGGAGGATGCTTATGCAGTAGTTATGGATCCACAAACCGGTGAACTATTAGCAGTATCTGGTCAACATTATGATAAGAAAAAAAATGAATTCAGTAACAGAGCCTATAATACGTTACATGCTGCTTACAGAGCTGGTTCTACTGTAAAAGGTGCTACCGTATTATCAGGTTATGAATCAGGTGTTATTGAGCCTGGTCAACGTTTCTTTGATGCTCCAATCAAAATAAAAGGTACACCTGAAAAAAGTTCTTATCAGAATGAGAGCCTAGGATGGGTTAATGATTATACTGCATTACAAAAATCATCAAACGTTTATATGTTTTATATTGCAATGCGCTTAGCAGGGGATTTTGATTATCAACGTAATGAAAAGTTACAAATTGATTCAGTAGATGATTCTTTCCAAGAATTTAGGAATTATTTCAGCCAATTTGGACTAGGTGTTCCAACGGGAGTTGATTTCCCATTTGAATCAGTAGGATTTGAGGGTGTGAACAGTGGAGGTAAATTATTGGACTTTGCAATTGGCCAGTACGATACCTATACAACCATGCAGTTAGCACAATATGTGTCGACGATAGCAAATGACGGTTATCGTGTTCGCCCAAGATTTCTTGATTCGATTCGCAGACCTACACCTTACCAGGATGAGTTAGGTCCTGTTTATAAGAGTAAGAACACAGATGCACTCAATCGAATTACAATGGATCAAAATCTAATCGAACGTGTCCAAGAAGGTTTTAGACAAGTCTTTCAGGAACCTGGAGGAACAGCTTACAGTTACTTTGCTGATAAAGAGTATACTTCTGCTGGTAAAACAGGTACCGCTGAAGCCGTTTATATAGAAAGATACGACAATGGAGAGATAAAGAAGATCCATGAAACGTCAAACTTATCACTTGTCGGTTATGCGCCTTATGATAATCCAGAAGTGGCGTTCGCCATTGTTGTCCCAGACACGGGTGGTGAATATCATCTCAATGATTACATCGGAGAACGAATTTTAGATACGTATTTTAACCTGAAAGAAAAACGGAGTGAGGAAAACAAGGAAGTAACTAATGAGGTAATTGAAACCGAATAATAATGAAAAGTCCTAGATTGTTAGTTATCTAACAATCTAGGACTTTTTTATTTCATATTTACATAACCTTTACGTTGTATTAATAGTAGCTTAACAATGCCCTTGTACAATATGAATTGTAGAGCAATAACAATCATATAGGGGGCTTTAAGATGAAATCAAGAAAAATAGTATTAACGATGCTTTTGTCTTTACTAGTTATTTTTGCTGCTGCATGTGGAAATGGAGATGGAAGTGGAAGCGGAAATGCTAACGCAAGCGGTGGCGATGATTCGAAAAAAGTAATGGTGGATGGTTCATCTACAGTATTCCCGATTATGGAAGCAGTCGCTGAAGAATATTCTATTGCTAATCCAGAAGTAAAAGCTACAGTTGGTGTATCTGGTACTGGTGGAGGATTTGAAAAGTTCATTGCCGGAGAAACAGATATTACTAATGCATCTAGGCCAATAAAAGAAGAAGAGAAGCAAGCGCTTGAAGAAGCAGGAATCGAATATACAGAATTCAAGCTAGCACTTGATGGTTTATCAATTGTTGTAAATGATAAAAATGACTGGGTAGATCAACTAACTATAGAAGAATTGAATAGAATGTGGTCGGAGAGCAGTGATGTTAAAACATGGGCAGATGTTCGCGAAGGATGGCCAGAAGAAGAAATCAAGTTCTTTAGCCCTGGTGCTGCATCTGGTACTTTTGATTATTTCCATGAAGTAGTTCTAAACGGCGAGCAAATTCGTAAAAATGCTGCTCTATCTGAAGATGACAACGTACTTGTACAAGGTGTTACTGGAACAAAGCATGCGATCGGCTACTTTGGTTTTGCATATTACCTTGAAAATAAAGATGAGTTAAAAATTGTTCCAATTGTTAATCAAGAAGGTGAAGCTGTAACACCAAGCAAAAAAACTATTCAATCAGGTGAATACGAGCCACTTTCAAGGCCGATGTATATTTATGTGAAGAATGAGGCACTTAAGGATGATACAGTCTATGACTTCACAAAGTATACTCTGGAAAATGCCGGTGAAATGGCAGAAGCAGTTGGCTATGTAGCTTTACCAGATAGTGTTTACGAAAAACAACTTAAAAAATTGGCTGAAATAGCTGGTAAATAAGCATACTAAAAATGAATAGTTAGCTTGGGATGTGGGGCAGCTCGTAATCGAGTACTTCCTCACATTCCTGCGTTTTTTTATCGGGGAGGAAAGTTTGTTATGTCAAAGTCTGTTCGAGATATGATAAAGGAAAATAAATCAAATCGTTCTCTACTTCAATTTACAGAGAGGGCAGCACCGCTTATCTTTTTGATATGTGCTGTTCTTTCCGTTTTAACTACAGTCGGTATTATTTTTACGTTGTTAATAGAAACAATTACCTTCTTTAACCGCGTTTCTTTTATGGAGTTTATTACAAGTATAGAATGGTATCCTTTTGCTGGGGAAAACTCAACCTATGGTGTGCTTTCATTGGTTTCAGGGACCTTATTAATAACGTTAATTGCAATGGTAGTGGCAATTCCAATCGGACTAGCATCAGCTATCTATCTGAGCGAGTACGCTTCTTTTAAAACCAGGAAAGTAATTAAACCAATTTTAGAAGTTCTAGCAGGTATTCCTACGATTGTTTATGGTTTCTTTGCATTAACATTTGTTACACCACTATTGAAAAGTTTTATACCAGAACTTCCTATCTTCAACGCGTTAAGTCCTGGTATTGTTGTCGGTATTATGATCATTCCAATGATTGCTTCCTTATCAGAGGATGCCATGAGTTCAGTTCCAAATTCGATGCGTGAAGGTGCCCTTGCAATGGGCGCAACCAGGCTTGAAGTAGCGTTAAAAGTAGTGCTACCAGCAGCCCTTTCAGGCATTATAGCTTCCTTTGTACTTGGAATATCTCGTGCAATTGGAGAAACAATGATCGTCGCAGTAGCGGCTGGTTCTACGCCAATGTTTACTTTGGATGTTACGGAATCCATTCAAACGATGACTGCATATATTGTTCAGATTAGTCTTGGAGATGCAACGTATGGATCAACTATTTATTATAGTATTTATGCAGTTGGGATGACATTATTTGTTTTCACACTGGTAATGAATTTATTAGCACAATACATTTCTCGTCGTTTTAGGGAGGAATATTAATATGAGCTTAATAGATAAAGAATCTGTTAGAAATTCGACAGGGAAACGGTTAACAAAAAATCAGATTTTCAGATGGCTGTTTTTCCTTGCAACACTTTTTGGGATCGTAGTGTTAGCAACACTTTTATTCCGCATATTTACTCAGGGGATAGGTTATCTGGATTGGGGATTCTTAACCAGCTTTGCTTCAAGATTTCCTGAAGAATCAGGAATTAAGGCGGCAATTGTAGGTTCTCTTTGGCTAATGGCAGTCACAGCGCCAGTATCGCTTATTTTAGGTGTCGGGACCGCCATTTATTTAGAAGAATATGCTAAAAAAAATAAATGGACTCGCTTTATACAGATAAATATTTCAAATTTAGCAGGTGTTCCTTCTATTGTATTTGGACTTCTCGGTTTAACCATCTTTGTAAGGTTGCTTGAGATGGGGCGGAGTGTTATGGCAGGGGGCTTAACAATGAGTCTGTTAATCCTGCCAATTATTGTAGTCGCAGCGCAAGAAGCAATTCGCTCCATTCCAAATGAACAATATGAAGCATCATACGCGATGGGGGCCACCAAATGGCAAACTATTCGTCGAGTTGTTCTTCCAGCAGCCATTCCTGGTATTTTAACGGGAGGTATATTGGCTTTATCACGTGCTATAGGTGAAACAGCGCCGTTGTTAATGATTGGTGCAATAACGTTTATCGCATATCTGCCGGAAAGCGTATGGTCTGGATTTACAGTAATGCCGATACAGATATTTAACTGGACCAGCCGACCACAAGAAGAATTTCATTATGTAGCTGCTGCGGGAATTATCGTATTATTAATTATGTTAATCATTATGAATTCAATAGCAGTATTTATTCGAAATAAGTTTTCTAAACGGTATTAAATAAGGAGGACTAGTCATGAATAATGTAAAAGATGACAAGCGTGTGCCTATTATTGGAATGATGAATTCAGATTTAGATCCAGAAAGTAAAATTATTTATTCTGTTCAAAATTTTAATCTGTGGTACGGTGAAAAACAAGCACTAAAGGAGCTTCAGTTTGACATACCAGCCAATCAGGTGACAGCAATTATTGGCCCATCGGGCTGTGGTAAATCGACATTTATAAAAGCGTTGAATCGAATGGTGGAATTAGTTCCGTCAGTTAATATGGCTGGAAGTATAGTCTATAAGGATCAAAATATTTTCGATCCAAAATATAAGGTAGAAGAACTCAGAACGAATGTTGGAATGGTGTTTCAAAAGCCTAATCCATTTCCAAAATCAATTTATGAAAACGTAGCTTACGGGCCGAAAATTCATGGGGTTAAAAAGAAAAAAGTTCTAGATGAAATTGTAGAAAAAAGCTTAAAAGGTGCTGCGCTTTGGGATGAGGTTAAAGACCGTCTAACTGAAAATGCATTTGGGTTATCCGGTGGACAGCAACAGCGTTTGTGTATTGCTAGATGCCTAGCAATTGAGCCAGACGTAATTCTAATGGATGAGCCAACTTCAGCACTTGATCCCATCTCTACGTTAAAAGTAGAGGAACTAGTACAGGAGCTAAAGAAAGAATACAGCATTGTTATTGTCACGCATAATATGCAACAGGCTGCGCGTATTTCTGATCGAACAGCATTCTTTCTAAATGGTGAAGTAGTTGAATATAGTGATACAGACAGGTTATTTTCTAATCCAACTGACAAAAGAACAGAGGACTATATAACAGGTCGATTTGGTTAAGTATACGGGGGTGTAACTATTGACAAGAGAAAATTTTGAGGAACAATTATTAGGGTTGAAATCTGAATTAATGGAGCTAGGAGATCTAGCCAAGGTGGCAATAGATCGATCAATAAACGCTTTGGAAAATCAGAACGTTGATTTGGCATTACAAGTTATTGATGAGGACGCTAAAATCAATGCATTAGAAGAAGAGATAAACGAGAACGCAACGTGGCTGATTGCAAAGGAACAACCTTTAGCTACTGATTTACGGAAAATAATAGCCATTATGAAGGTCACAACAGATATTGAACGAATAGGGGATTTGGCTGTAAACATTGCTAAATCTGTGATTCGAATCGGTAAACGTGAGTTTGTTGAACCATTAAATAAAATACCTCATATGGCTTCTATTACGCAAAAAATGATTGATAATATACTTCTAGCGTTTAATGAAGAAGATATCTACAAGGCGAGAGATGTTGCAAAAATGGATGATGAAGTAGATAAAATGTACGGTGGCCTTGTGGAAGAATTGATGGGTCTTATGACAAAAAATCCTGATTATATAGCACAAATCATACAATTATCTTTTATTTGCCGTTATTTAGAACGTGCGGCTGATCATTCAACAAACATCTCAGAGGCAATAATATATTTAGTAAAAGGGAAGAGGTATGATCTAAATAGTTAAAATTATCTAGCTTAAAAAAGTAGTGTAGGTAGTTCACTTACCGTGGAGAAAATAGCAAATCAACTAACAACTAGCAGATAGTTTTAATAACAACATCAAATTCACCAGTTTAATGTCCTTCATTGGCATGATGAAGGACTATTTCTCTGCGTTTTCGTGTTCTTTCAACCTTCATTGGCTTTTTATACATTTAGACTTAATTTAGTAATAAAAACATCATACCAATTAGCACCCCACTATCATCTATTAGCAGGAAGTTAATTTGGATGTTATTTATGGTTAATCATTGTTATATCAACAAAAATAACATACCAATGAATTTGGCATGTTATTTCACTTGTTTTCAATTTTTTTCTCAAAAAGTGAACTACGTAGGAATATTCCTACACTACTTTTTTATCTAGGCATTATTTTAATTTGTAATTGTTTCAGCTATTTCGTTAAGTGTCATGTCCGACGTCAAATCAAAAGTTCCGATTTGAACATACTGACTATAATCGTTTTCCTCTAAATACTGGTTGAACTCATTAGCACTATCGATAATGCCGTTTTCCTCCAATTTAGAGCTTATGGAAGAAGAAGATGCCAGACCAGGTTCTATTTTTAACGAAAATGTTTTCACTTCTTTTTCTTGCTTATCCTCAGCTTCATTTGGCTGTTCTGTTTGTTCATCATCTTTATCTTTTTCTTCAGTTTCCGTTTTACCTTCCTTCTTTTCTTCAGGATTGTTTTTAACAGAAAGAGAAATGTATTCCTCATCACTTAATACCTGCATCCCATCCTTTTCAAGGGATGCGATCATCTCTTGTTGAGAAATGTTCGTCGTTTTACTTTGAGGCTTTTCAAAATAAAGAACGATAGCTAATAAGATAATACCAGCTGTGAACAGGCCAATTGAAAATGCTCGAACGGGTTGCTTCATAATAATCTCCTTACTAATAAATTAATAGTTTCGTAGAATTAATTGAATGTCGTATGTACTTAATTTCGTTAATTCTGTAATTTCTTGAATAGAATAGCCTTTCTCATGTAATTGAACGATTTTCCGATCCGCTTCAGAAGATTGATTATCATTCTGAAATAAATCGCCAGTGAGATCATTCGTAAGCAATTCTTCCTCAAGAATTTTAATTTTCTTTTTCATTTGATACGTATCCTGCATGGTTGACATCGAATACTGTTCCAACTGATCTTCTAATTCCTTAAACTTATCATTCATTAAGAATGATATAATAAATAAGATTACCGCTACTATTAAAATTGTCGAAATTGCATAAATCATGTTGTGTACCTCCATTTCGTATACAATATTATTTATAACATAGAAATAGAAAAGATAAAACTGAAATATTTATTTTGTATGTTCCTTGATTGATTCCTATATATCTGATATTATAATTAAGTCTGACATGAAATTATAGAAATCTACAAAGCAAGTTTTTATAGTTTGGAGGGAAAATCATGCGAGTAAACATAACTTTAGCTTGTACTGAATCTGGTGAACGTAATTATATTACAACAAAGAATAAGCGTACTAATCCTGGACGTATAGAACTTATGAAATACTGTCCACGTCTTAGAAAACACACACTTCACCGTGAAACTAAATAATGATTGGCGTAAAATAAAACTCTTATCGAGAATAGATAAGGGTTTTATTTATATAATTATGACACAAAAGAAAGGGGAGGCTTATTTATATGAACAAATCTGAATTACGAAATAAAGCAATTACATATCTTAAATCTTTGTCTGATGAAGAAAAACTAGCAGTTGAGGGAAAAATTACCAATCAGTTAATTCAATCAGATTTATGGAAAAAATCTTCTTCTATTGGGATTACCATTTCACAAGGTTTTGAGTGGAACACGAAGACGATTATAGATACAGCTTGGAAAGAAGATAAACAGGTATCCGTTCCAAAATGTGATCCATCAATTAAAGCACTTACTTTTTATCAACTAAAAACATATGAACAATTAGAGGTTGTATATTATAATTTGAAAGAACCTGATCCATCTATCTCAAAATTTATAGAAAAAAATCAACTAGATTTATTAATTGTCCCAGGACTAGTTTTCGATCAGAAGGGTTACAGAATCGGCTTTGGTGGTGGCTACTATGATCGTTTCCTAAAGGACTTTTCAAATACCACTGTTTCATTAGTAAGTAATGATCAATTAACTCAAGAAATTCCAAGGGAAGAATTTGATCTTCCAGTCGACTATATCGTTACTGAAACTGGAATATATTAGTAGGAGGTAGACAATTGGATTATAATCGCTATTCCAGACAACTCTTATTTCGTCCTATCCAACAACTCGGTCAGGAAAAGTTACATAATAGTAGTGTGCTCGTTGTAGGTGTGGGGGCATTAGGCACAGTTATTTGTAACCATTTGGTTCGTGCAGGTATTGGTGAAATTAGAATAATCGATCGAGATTACGTCGAACTTTCTAATCTACAGCGACAATTGTTATTTGATGAAGAAGATGTGGAAAAAGCATTACCCAAAGCAATAGCTGCAAAAAATAAATTAGAAAAAATAAATAGAACAACCAAAATAGAAGCGATAGTTGGGAATGTAACTGCTAGGAACGTCGAGGAACTAGTGAATGGAATAGATGTAGTTCTAGACGGAACGGATAATCTATCTACTAGGTTTATACTCAATGATTGTTGTTATAAGCAAGGGATCCCTTTTTCATACGGTGGTGCTGTAAGTTCAAGAGGAATGAATGCATTTTTTATCCCCCAAAAAACACCGTGTTTGCGCTGTCTAATTCCAGAAACATTAAATGGCGGGCAAACATGTGATACCATTGGTGTTATTGCTCCTATAGTAGACATGGTCGCGTCACTACAAGTAACGGAAACAATTAAATATCTAACCGGTAATGAAGACGCACTAAGAAATACACTTCGTACGTTTGATATATGGTTTAATCATCAATATGATATTAAGTTGTCTAATCCTAAAAAAGATTGTCCGACATGTCAAAAAGAGGAGTATCCTGCACTTAAGGCGTTGGCAGAAGAACTGGAAACAGTACTTTGTGGAAGAAATAGCGTGCAAGTTCATCAAAAAGCATCCTTAGACATAAAAAAATGGAATGATAAATTAAAAAATGTGGCATCGGTTAAAGTAACACCATTTTTACTGAAGGCAGAATTTACTCAAGGTATAACGCTCGTTCTTTTTTCTGACGGCCGTGTTCTTGTTCAAGGAACAGAAGACACTGTCATTGCCAGGTCTTGGTATGACCGATATATTGGTTCATAATGCATAAATAAGCAGGCTCCTGAAAAAACTAAGAACACTATAACATAGAAATAGGGTGTTCAAATGAGAATTATAATAATAGTCGGAGTTGGCCTTTCAGCAATGCTAGCTGTATATAAATGGCGTTATAAATTAGTGAATATGATTTTGGCCGTAAGTGTGTTGCGAAAGTTAGGAGTAATCCTAACCATGAATATGCCAACAATCAAAAATAAAATCCTTTCCAACATATTTACAAAAACTTCAAATGGTTAAGAAAAACAAATACAAGCGCCCGAATGAAGGAAGGTTGGATCCTGTGCCAATGTTGGCATAATCCGCCTCCTGCAGGCCTCCGTATGACGCTGTATCTGAATAAGATGAATATTATTCAAGGTAGTTGTCCTCATTGCAACTACCTTGTTTTATTGAAAAGGAATTTTTTAACAAGTAAATAAGCGTAAGTTTTGATATGATGGTCATTAGGGAGGAAAGTCAATGTACGTAAATGAACAACATATCATGTATCAATTAGCCGACCAGCTAATTGAGGTAGAGAATTTTGAAATCTTAGACATGGATGAACATAAGAAAGAGATTTGGTTAGAGAAAAATATAAACAAAACCTCGTATGTCATTCGAATTGTACATAAAGAATTTTATTGGATGAATGATTTAAAAAAGGATATTGCCTTAGCTTTTCAGCGGACAAAAGCAATAAGGCGTCTGTTGACTGGAAAACATATTGAAGTGAAAAATGTATATGTAGCAATGCAAGCCCCCGTTGGAGAATGGGAAGCATTGAAGAAACCAATGCAGTTGAAAGAGCGTAAGCCAATTAAAATGAAAATTTATTATCTAGATGAAAAAGATATTTATGAAGAGACGGAACGATTAAATCAAGATTTAAATATTTCGTTACAATTAGGAACTAGTGAGCTTGCAGATCAAGATAAGGCAGCCGAGTTAGATCACCTTAAAGGTAAATTAAGTAATAAACTTTCTTCAAAAAGAAAAGAAATCAAAAATGTTTTTTCCCATGGAAAACCCTTTCTAACATACTTTTTATTGGTAATTAATATTCTTATTTACTTCTTACTTGAGTTTAACGGGGGGAGCACTTCCACTGAAACATTAATTAAATATGGAGCCAAATATAATCCCGCCATACTAGATGGGGAATGGTGGAGAATTATTTCCTCTATGTTTTTACATATTGGACTGTTGCACATATTTATGAATATGCTGGCATTATATTACTTAGGAGCCACAGTTGAACGGATATATGGTTCGGTTCGATTTTTAACTATTTATATGTTAGCTGGAATTGGGGGAGGACTTGCCAGTTTTGCGTTTACAACAAATGTATCGGCTGGAGCATCTGGTGCTTTGTTTGGATTATTCGGGGCATTATTGTTTTTTGGACTGATGAACAAAAAACTGTTTTTGCAGACCATGGGCAAAGGAATTCTTTTTATAATCGGCTTTAATTTAATCTTTGGATTTTCAGTACCTCAAATCGATAATGGTGCACATATTGGTGGTTTAGTTACAGGATTTATTGCTTCTGTAATAGTATTTTTACCAAGAAAGAAAAAAATCGCTTACCAATTTTTTGCGGTAATTTGTTATCTAGTTATTATAAGTGGTTTAGTGGTATTTGGTATACAACAAAATACGGATAGTGCGATGTATCAGTTAACTAAAATAGAAGAATTATTAGCAAAAGATGATTATGAAGCAGTAATTAAGACTGCTACAGAGGCGTTAAAGGATCCTGATGACCTATCTGCCGCGCTATTGTTTCAACGATCCTATGCAAATATTGAATTAGGCAAAACATCATTAGCTATAAATGATCTTGAAAAAATTGTTGAAATGGATAGTGAGATGCCAGAAGTTTACTATAATTTAGCCTTGTTGTATAGGAGTCAAGGTGAAAAACAAAAGGCCGTGCAGTCAGTAGAAAAAGCCTACAAATTAAAGCCTGATGATGATTCCTATATCCAATTGTATGAACAAATTACCGGGAAGAGTGTTAATTAAGCTGTTTTCGTACGCATTGTTGCTTTTTCACCTTCATAGTTGATATAAAATGCGACGTAACATATCAATCCGGAAGTACAATGCGAAGTGACTGCTGGTTGTTTTCCGCTGCGGACCGTTGCTTTCCGCGGGCACGGCTTCAGCCTCCTCGAGAAACCCACTCTGCGGGGTCTTCAGACACGTGCTGTTCCCGCAGGAGTCAACGGTCCTCCGCTCCAAACAACTGCCATAAATTGCTGGCTGCCTGTGTGATATAAACAACAATCAAGTAAATTGAAATTGTTAAGCACAAACCCAGCGAAGTGGATTTCCGGAACGGTTGTCCAACCACAAAACAAAGTACTTACGTCGCAGTTTATATCCATTCTCTCAACAGCCTTTAATTAAAAAGACCGTCCTATAGCGGAAATGTGCTATAGGACGGTCTTTCTTATGGATATTGTTGAATAAGCCTTTCTTTCTTACCATTAAGCTCGAATAGTACTAGTAAATGGTTCTTATCTTTGGAAAATAATATAAGTGGGACATAACTAGATACGTGTTTTTTTTCATATGTAATGGGAACGATATAGTTTTTGTATAAGCCCTCCCATAATCGGCCAATTATTTGATCGGTCTGTGATTGAGAAAATGAAGGTAATGAGTTTTTGTTATATCGATTTAGCGCAGTAAGAGGAACAATCATATAATCTTCTTTATTTATCTGATAGTGATTGACCAAGTCGTTCCAACGATATAGCAACGTCTGTGATGCTTTATCCCTCAGTCCCTTCTCCCATAGTATATCTTTATTCGTTTTTGGTTTATGAAAAGAGTGAATATCGTAAGAATTATTTTCAATCACATACAACTCATCATAACTCATTTGTTGAATACTCTTAATAGATCCATTTGGATAATGGATTTCACCATGATGATAAGAGATAGACTGGAAATAGTTTGTCCCTTGTGTATGGATACTTTCGCTTAAATTTATTGTACTTTCATCTTCTTGCCATTTGCTTAATGCCCCTAGAAGTTTACCATTCGTAAAAAGTAGTGAAACATCCTGTCTTAAATACATGCTCTTATCACTTTTGGAAAGTGAATCCCATGTAAGCGTATACTTCTTTTGATTTGCTTTCGAATTAATTTCTAAATTTGTTTCTGCTTCTAAGAAAATAGTTTCTTCATCTAAAGGAAAGTAACTGATGCTTGGAATGGAGTCCAATTTTAATTGATATAAAAAAGCTACTGTAATACTTAAAATAAAAATAATGGACAGTACTAAATATTTTTTCATAACGTCATCCTTTAAAATAGGGTTGTCTTAAAATTTATGAGCTGGTTAAAGTAAATATGCATAGGAATGTTATCTGGGAACACAATAAGTTTATGAATTCTTATTAGTAGTCGGGGGGACAAAGATGGAAACTAAAAAACAACCTCTATTTCCTACATACCAGGAAAATGTAGATTATTTGCACAAACAACTTGGAGTTGATGAAAGCTTTGACGTTATTCATTTGAATTTAGAATATGCCGGACGAAAAATGTCGCTATTTTTAATTGATGGTTTCGCAAAAGATAAAATACTACATTATGTTATGAAGTTATTTTCACAGCTTGAGCCAAAAGACTTAGAACCAGATCCACTAAAAAAATTAATTAAAACATATATTCCATATATAGAGCTTGGTCATAACAAAGATTTGAACAAAACGATAGATTTAGTTTTAGGCGGTCCTACCGCATTAATCGTAGAAGGAATAGACGAAATTATCATGATCGATGCTCGTACCTATCCAGTGAGGGCACCGGCAGAACCTGATTTAGAGCGTGTGGTGCGGGGATCTCGTGATGGGTATGTAGAAACGATTGTATTTAACACTGCTTTAACTCGCCGAAGAGTTCGTGATAAGTCTTTACGAATGGAATATTTACAAGTCGGTAGAAGGTCAAAAACCGACGTTGCTATATGTTATATTAGTGAAATTGCGGACACGGAACGAGTGAAAAAGTTAAAAAAATCACTAGAAATGATTGATACAGACGGATTACCTATGGCGGAAAAAACGATTGAGGAATTTATAAGTGGGCGTCATTGGAATCCATATCCAACAGTTCGGTATACAGAACGACCAGATACTGCAGCAGCACATTTATTTGAAGGTCATATATTAATTATCATTGACGGTTCACCAAGTGTTATGATAACACCAGCAACATATTGGCACCATCTGCAACATGCTGAGGAATATCGACAAAAACCGTTAGTAGGAGCCTATTTACGTATGGTTCGCTTTATTGCAGTAATAGCATCAATATTTATTTTACCTCTTTATTACTTATTTTCGACCCAAAATTTATTGCCAGCAAATCTGGATTTTATCGGTCCAGCTGAAGCGGGGACTATTCCACTAATCCTGCAGTTTTTAATTGCTGAATTAGGAATTGATATGCTTCGGATGGCTTCCATTCATGTCCCCTCATCACTTGGAACAGCACTTGGACTTGTTGCAGCAGTTCTAATGGGTCAAGTTGCAGTTGAAGTTGGAGTATTCTCAAATGAAGTTGTGTTATATCTGGCAGTTGCCGCTATCGGAACTTATGCTACACCGAGTTATGAACTAAGTTTGGCTAATCGGTTAGTGCGTATCTTTTTATTAGTTGTGACAGCTGCTTTTGGGGTAATCGGGTATGTGGTTGGAATCACGCTTTGGATTTTATATCTCGTACGTACGAAGTCATATGAGATTGCTTATCTCTGGCCGTTTTTGCCATTTTCTTATCGGGCTTTTCGTGATATTTTCATCCGTACTCCTATACCTCTAAAAAATAGACGACCTACATTTTTGAACCCTCAAGATCCAGATAAGTAATCTGTCTGGACCTTGAGGTTTTTGTGTTTCATGGTATAATACAAAAGTTAAGAAAGCGATTAAATCAATCTAAATTATTAGGTGATAATTAATGAAAACAGTTCATGATGTAAGACAATTATTGAAAAAGTTCGGAACATTTATTTACATAGGGGATCGGGTAGCTGATCTTGAACTGATGGAAGAGGAAATAAAAGAACTTTATAAGAATACGTTTATAAGTGTTCAAGAGTATCAAATGGCAACTTTAATTCTTAAACAAGAGGCAAGAAAAACGCGTGATGAAAAGGGTGCTAATTAGTATGGATAAGGTATTAATTGGAGTGGACATTGGTGGTACGACGATAAAAATCGGATTTTTCACTCAACAAGGAATTATTTTAAAAAAATATGAAATACTGACAAATAAAAATGACAATGGTAGTCAAATCATACCCGACTTAGTGAAATCAATAAATGAAAAAATAAGAGATTTAGCTATAAATAAGGAAAATATTATGGGAATAGGTGTAGGTGCTCCAGGGTTTATAGTTGGAGATTCGGGTTTGGTTGAGGAAGCCGTTAATATCGGATGGAAAAAAATAAACCTAGGTAGTGAATTAAGCGAACAGTCACAATTACCAGTCTTTGTTGGTAATGATGCGAATTTGGCCGCCCTCGGGGAAAACTGGATGGGCTCAGGCAATGAATCAAGAAACTTTGTAGCCATTACCCTTGGTACAGGTGTAGGTGGTGGTATTATCGCAAACGGTCAACTTCTTAGTGGGGTTAATGGTACCGCTGGTGAAATAGGACATATAACAGTAGAGCCAAACGGATATCCTTGCAACTGTGGAAAAAATGGTTGCTTAGAAACAGTAGCCTCTGCCACAGGAATAGCTAAACAAGCTATGGAAATAATCGATCGTAGACCACAAAGCAACTTGGGGAAACATTTTCAAAATCAAGGTGGTATTACTGCTAAGGATGTATTTGACTTGGCTGGAACTGGCGATCGGGATAGTCAGCAAATCGTTAGTCGAACTGGAGATGTTCTTGGCTTAGTGCTGTCTACTATTGCGACAATCGTAAATCCTTCAAAAATAGTTATTGGTGGGGGAGTTTCCAAAGCAGGAAAACCTTTATTAGACACCATTCAAAACTCTTTTAATAGCTATGCCTTAAAGCGACTGACAAACGTGTGCAGCATTGAAACAGCACAGTTAGGAAATGACGCTGGAATTTATGGCGCAGCATATTTGGTGAAAGACAAGCTAGTTAATAAAAATTAATACTAGGCAATTTGGCACTAATAAAAGTGAGTTTAGTAAATATATATTAAGGTATTGTAAAAATAAATGAAACTTTTTTTACAAATTATTCGTCATATACTGTAGAGTGAAATAATATATATATGGTTTGTGAATTTTAGTATGGGGTAATTAAAAAGATAATAAACTGAATATTTCTTAGGGTGGAGAATCTCTTTACTATGCGTTTTTTTGGCCTCACGTATTATGCGCATAGAGGAACTTCTGTTAAAACCCTCGACTTTTTGAACACGTACTTTTAGGGGGAATTCACAATGAATTTAAGACGAACCAAAATTCCATTATATATAATTGCGACATTATTATTTGGACTGAAGACGTATATTGTTTATCGGTTTTTCTTTAGTATCGAATTAGACAATTCTATGCAAGAGTTAATCCTATTCATTAATCCATTTGTATCTGCATTTCTAGTTTTTGCGATTAGTGTTTGGTTCAAAAAGGAAAAGCGTCAAATGAAATTTGTTCGGTATACAGCGTTAATTGGGACAATCATTATTTATTTAAATGTTGTCTTTTATCGATCGTTTACCGATTTCATTACAGTTCCACAGTTATTCCAAGCTAGTAATGTGGGAGATCTAGGTGGCAGTATTTTAACGTTAATAAAGCCTTATGACTTATTATTACTAGTAGACGTAGCAATTATTTGGTATTTGAGTAAGAAGCAATCGGCAGTTGTGAAAGTAAACTATCCTAAAAGCGGGAAAGTTTTTGCATTAGCTATGTCATTAATGTTATTGGCAGGAAACTTTTTTCTTGCGGAAATGGAACGTCCACAACTATTCACACGTGCATTTGACCGTGAATATTTAGTCAAAAACATTGGTTTGTTTAACTACCATATTTATGATTTAGCTGTTCATTCAAAAGTTAAAACGCAACGGGTATTCGCCGATGGTAATGAGTTACCTGAAATAAAGGATTTTGTAAAAACAGAGGTTAAAAGCAACGAAAAGTCAGAGATGTTTGGTGCTGCTGAGGATAGGAATGTAATTTTTATTTCTGCAGAATCGGTTCAAAGCTTTGTCATTAACAATGAGGTTAACGGGGAAGAAATTACACCCTTTTTAAATAGTTTAGTTGAAGATAAGGATACCTATTATTTTGAAAATTTTTATCACCAAACACAGCAAGGGAAAACATCTGATTCTGAATTTTTAACGGAAAACTCTTTGTATCCATTATCAAGAGGGGCAGTATTCTTTACTCATGGGCAAAATGAATACCATGCATTACCAGAGCTGCTTAATCAAGAAGATTATTATACTTCTGTACTTCATTCGAATAATAAAAGCTTTTGGAATCGTGACCAAATGTACAATAGTATAGGCTATGATCATTTTTACGGAGAAGAAGCATATGAAGTAACGAAAGAAAATTCTATTGGATGGGGGCTTAAAGACAAACCGTTCTTTGAGCAATCGATAAAATATTTACAAGCAATTGAGCAACCATTTTATACAAAGTTTATTACACTGACGAATCACTTTCCGTTTGAATTAAGTGAAGAAGAAAGAACAATCGAACCGTTTAATTCAAATTCGAGTACACTAAATAATTACTTTCCAACCGTTCGTTATACGGATGAAGCTATTGAACAATTTTTCCAACAACTTAAAGACGCAGGGTTGTATGAAAATTCCATTATTGTTATCATGGGTGACCATTATGGAATAAGTGAAAATCACAATAAAGCCATGAGCCAATATTTAGGTAAAGAAGAAATAACACCTTATGATCATGTTCAGTTGCAGCGTGTACCATTTTTTGTCCATATACCCGGTAATGGAGATGGCAAGGTTATGTCGAAGGTAGCAGGCCAAATTGATGTTAAGCCTACATTGCTAAGCTTGTTAGGTATAAAAGCTGAAAACGATATTCAATTTGGTAATCGATTATTTATCGATGATAGAAAAGGATATATAGCCTTTAGGAATGGGGATTATATTAGCCAAAAACATGTTTCCACAAGTGGAATTTGCTATAACAGAGAAACTGGAGAGCCAATTTATCAAGATGAAGAAGAGCTAACTTCTACCGAGAAAGAGAATCCATGTACCGATATTAAAAATAAAGTAGAAAAAGAGCTCGGATATTCAGACGATATTATCTACGGTGACCTTTTCCGCTTTATTAATTTTGATGAAAAACAATAAATGTAAAACAGCTGATTTATTGAAATTAGCTGTTTTTTTACATTAAAAAAAAGCTAACTTTATAAAGTTAGCTTTACCAGTTAGGCTGTAATTTCATGAATAATTGTCATAATGGAGAAAAATCCAAAGGCCAATACAGATACCGCTGAAAAACCTAGAGCAAATAAGTTTTTAGCTTTCATTTGTTTTACAGTGGAAACAACACTTAGTATTGTAACAATAAATAATAGGATCCCTAAAACCATGTTATTTTATCCTCCTTGCCTGCATCTTATAATTGCTATTGTAATTGCGTTTGTATTATTATGTAACTAATCGTTAACTCTTATTTATTTTATAGTAAATTATTGTGTTTGTCGAGGATTATTGGGGGTATTTTAGTAACAATACAAAACATAATAGGAAGGGTAGTTTAAATGAACTTAAAAAATATGTCACTTGGTCCACTTGGTACCAATTGTTATCTTATGTACAATGATAGAGACGCGCTAATCATCGACCCAGGGGGTGATGCGGATTTGATCATCGACTTTTTTAAAGATAAATCCTTTATACCTAAAGCAATTTTGTTAACGCATGCACATTTTGATCATATTGGTGCGGTAGATCAGGTGAGAAATACATATAATATTGATGTCTATTTGCACAAAAATGAGAAGGATTGGTTAGAGGATTCAAAGTTAAATGGTTCTATTTTATTTACACCAGAACCAATTTCGATAAAAAAAGCTGAGTACGACCTAGAGGAGGGTGGAATGCAAATTGAATCTTTTTCCTTCGATGTCTTACATACGCCAGGTCATTCTCCAGGTAGTGTTTGCTTTTTCTTTAAAGAATCTGGAATTCTTATAGGTGGCGATGCACTTTTTAATCGGGGTGTTGGACGCACAGACTTACCAGGAGGAAATATGGAACAGTTAAAAGAGAGTATCCGTACTAAATTGTATACGTTAGATAATAGCGTGGTTGTTTATCCAGGTCATGGGCCTGAAACAACGATAGGTCAAGAAAAACTGCATAATCCATTTATTACTGGCTAGATAGGAAAAAAACCCTGCATCAAAAGTATGTAAGCAGGGTTTTTTTCTTAGTGACCAAATCCAGGTACTAATATGAAATTTGAATACCATGTAAAACCAACCATAAATACAGTACAATAAGCTCCGAATAAGTACATATACATGCGCTCAGATAATTTTAAGTAACTTACTGTAAGGAAAAATACCGTTTGTACTAGGAATAATAATGCGGTGTTATTCATGTCTCCAATAACAAACATTACAGTGAAAATTCCAGTCCAAAAGGCAAGCACACGAAACATTCGATCCATGCCTTCCCCTCCTTTAGATAACCTTATCATAGTTATTATAAACGACAATTTAGATATTGTAAATAAATCTCATAAAATATATATGCATTACTAGTCTGACCTGAATTTCTCTCATTATTCATTTTAGTTTGGACTATCAGCTTCCATGTGGTTAGCAATAGCAAAAACCTTTTTATCGGGAGTATAGATGTAAATAGCTAGTTCATAAACTTCTTGTTTGCGTATATAAGAAATTTTGACATCACCATCAGGAAATGAATATTCCACAGTTCCACTTCTCGGATTAAGGGAAGAGATTTCATTCTTAAGTTTTGATCGCCCCATTTGAAAAAGTGTATCTATTTTCAGTTGCGAAATTTCATTTTTGGCAATGGTTAGTTCATTATGATAAATAGTAATATTCGTGCTTACAAAAAGAAACAATAGTGCTGCTATTAGTAGTACTATGGGAAGAATAAAACCTTTTTCTTCATTTAAAAAAGGTGTACTTTTTCTCATAAACGATCCCATCCAATGTAGTAATTATAGTTTTTATACCATAGGATATTTCTTCAAAAGATAGGCTTTTGATATTTCTAATAACAACTTCATGCCCCGTACCGTCCACTTGGCGCCTAATAATATCTTGGTATTTTTCGTATGTTACCGTGGTACCATCCAATGCGTTTAATGATATGACCTCGTTACCGATCGTATAATTTGTTGAACGAATTAAATCATCGCGCAGAAAATGAAAAAATTGGGAAAAGGATAAATCGGTATAATTAGTCGTGTAGCTCAATGATTTCGTTAGATACTCAAGAAATGGGACGGTAATGAAAACAATTGCGATTGTCAGCAACATTGATAATAAGGTGAATCCTCGCTGGTTAACTAACATACCCAAACAGGCACGATTTTTCTTTCTCACTTTTAACATTAGTCCATTCTACACATCCTTGCATCAGATCATTTATCGTTGTGAAATGAAAATTAACTTGCTTATTTTTAATTTGTTTTTTATAGCTTATAGGTAACTCTGATTTCTCCCAGATCGTTTGTTGCAATTCATCATAAAGGACAGTAACAATTGTTATACGATCGGATAGCTTCTGTTGTTCTTTTTTTAGTTGTACGGAAATGGGAAGGACAGTGATAATCAACATTGTAACAATCCCAAAGGCAACTAATACTTCAATTAATGAAAATCCATTAGAGTTTTTCAATATAACACCTTCCCTTTCCTAATGGGAAGACAATTTTATACGATGATTTGTTTGTTGTTAAAAGTAAGTTTCCAGGTTTTCGAATCGTTCCATTTGCGTTAAAGGAAATGGAACCTTCCTCTTGAAAAGTACGTAAATCAAACTTCCACTCGTCTGGGATGCTACGACGAAGTAATACCTTACTTCCGTGCCCACTTGAGACGAAATAGTTGTTTGTCTCAAATGTCATAATGATGTTGTCTGTTGATAAGTACGAAATACTTTGCATATACAAAAGATCGTTTTCAAGTGTGGTTAAAAATTGCTCTTCCTTTTGGTTATCTAAAATGGAAACTTTTATGGGTGCACTCAGCAAAAGTAATAGTGAAAGAACACCCATAACAAATAATATCTCAATTAGTGTGAAGCCGTTTTTATTTTGCATGATGTACATCACTTTATGGTTCTGTTACAGTTCCATCAGTTGGATTATAGCCTAAAGCTTTACCGTTTTTACATGTCTTTTGCTCCGTGTTTATATAGTTTTCTGATTGCAAGATTTCAAGTGAAGCAGGGTAGGATCCCTTATCCAAGTAATACGATTCTACCTGAGTCTGTACAACCGCAGCTAATGCTCCACAACCTTTTGCATAAACGTCCTTACTTTTATCACTTAAGTTTGGAACAATTAATATGATCAAAACAGATATGATCATAAGGACAATTAACATTTCTATCAATGTGAAACCTTTTTGATTTTTAAACATAATAAAACCTCCATTAAATTGTTTTAATAAGCTGAAACATAGGCCACATTAATGTGGTATAAATTAATACAATAAAACCAGCTAATAAAACAAAAAATACTGGCTGTATATAGGTAATGGCTTTCGTGACTTTGTGATTAAGCTCCTCCGTTATAATCCCTGCGTAAATCTTTAAATCCTTTTCTAGTGCATGTATATCAGCATTTTTTTGAAAAATATGTGCGATTTGTTTTTCCAATAAGAATGATTGGGATAGTAAATAGCTAATATGATGACCCCTGTTTAACTCATTCATCATTAAAATGGAATAATACGAAAGAATAGGAAGTTGTTTTTGGTTAGACATGATGGTTAAAATGTCTTTAATGGATATGCCAGTTTTTAACAAGGAGCTAAAGTGGGTCGCGAACAAGAAAGAGGTTTGGATCCGTTTGTAATTTCGGTAAATTGGGATGCGTTGATATAGTTTGATTTGGTCTTGAATGCTAATTTTATGCCGAATAAATTTCCATATCAGTAGCGAAATAAACACGCTGATAATGCTTATCCAAATGAATGTTCCAAACATATCAATTATCGCTAGGGATAATGATATGGTAGAAGATGTTTCATTGTTGGCGGAAAATAAGTTGGAAAATGAAGGTAGAATAGAATTTTTAACAAAGTATAGCAGGATAGAAAAGATGACGAGAAGAACCAGGGGATATCGAATGGTTTGTTGGAACTTAGCAGTGAATTCAATTCTTTGCTGGAACATTTCCGTACACTTTTCTAAACTTGCTTGGATATCACCATTCACGCGAACAAAATATAAGTAGGTAGTGATTGTTTGATTAAAGGAAGCTTGTTCAAATGCTTCATCTAACGTATTACCATTCTTAAGCGCGTGAACAATGATTGTAGTGGGTTCAACCATTTGGTTATCCCATTTCATAACATCTAGTGCATCAAGTAAACTATAGCCATTTTTTAATAGCCTTAAAAGTCGGGACAGGTATAACAATTGGGTTTCTTTCTTTAACTTGATGCGTCTAGATGGAATTAAAAATTTCTTTTGAAATAAATCCATACATATATGCCTTCCTCCTTAAATTATCAAAGGTTTGGAACGTGGATAGTTTGTTCACGTCTTCTCCTTGTATAGCACGATTGAGTATGGTACCGTCTAATAATTCTAGAATTGCTGCCCTCCTTGAAATTGATTTATCCACTTGAATAGGCACTAGCTGTAATGCGGCAACTGCAATAAGTGATTGTTGTAAATCGGTTACCTTTAATCCCATTTCAAGTAACCGGTGGATCGTACCTTCCGCATTTTTGGCGTGCAACGTACTTAAAACCAAATGGCCAGTGAGTGATGCATCAAACGCAAATTTGGCAGTTTCCTTGTCTCGAATCTCTCCAACCATTATAATATCTGGATCATGTCTTAATGCGGCCTTTAATCCAGCCTGATAGGTAATCCCAGCTTTTTCGTTTACTTGTACTTGTAAGATATTCGAAATTTCTTTTTCAACTGGGTCTTCTAATGTGATGGTTTGATAAGATTCTTCTGCAAGGATTGTTTGAAGTAATGCGTATAATGTGGTTGTTTTTCCACTTCCGGTTGGGCCAGTGAATAGGATGATCCCTGAACGGTTTTTAATCCATTCTCTTAACTTTTTAAGTTGGTAAGGAAAAAGAAAAAGTTGTTCTAGGGTTAGAATTTCATCTTGTGGTAAAATTCTAATTGCGAGGCTTTCCATATGGTTAACAGGAAGAGTAGATAACCGAAGTGCATAATGCTGTGATTGAACACTATACGTAATAATTCCATTTTGCGGTTTGCGTATTTCACCAATATCCATTCCAGATGTAAACTTATAGTAAGTGAGTAACAACTGATAGTGTGTTACATGTATGGTTCGATGAAAAACTCGTTTACCATGGATTCGGAAGTAAATATCGGTATGGTTTGGATATGGGTAGAAATGAATGTCTGATGCAAAAGCATCAAAAGAAGCTAATAGCAGTTTTTCTGAGAGGTTAGCTGCGGAGTTCAATGACGTATCACCTCCTTATTTTTCGCAACAAAGTATACTATTCGACAACATTTGGCAAACTCCTTCTTTTTTTATAAAAAAATTTTAAAGGGAATGATAAAAATGAAAAATATCTATTTAATTGGCTTTATGGGAAGTGGCAAGAGCTCTGTAGGGAAAAGTTTATGTATCCTTTTGGACTGCGATTATGTAGATACTGATACTGTAGTTGAAGAAAAGAATAATAAAACAATCGTTGATATTTTTGCGAGCGAAGGAGAAAACGCCTTTCGTATATATGAATCAAAGGTATTACGGGAAGTGCCTTTTGAAAATTGTGTTGTTTCTACTGGTGGTGGCATTATAGAGAATGAAAAAAATGTCGAACAAATGAAAAACACAGGTATTATCGTATATTTAGAAACCTCCTTTTCTAAAATTGATGAGCGGCTGAAAATGGATCTATCGAGACCATTATGGAATCAAAACAAGCAAAAAAAGAAAGAACTATTTGAAAAACGTATAGATTTGTATCGTAGCTGTGCGAATGTGACGGTGAAGACAGACGATAAATCATATCATGACGTTGCTGCTGAGGTTGTAAGTTACATAGTAGGGGAATAAAAACTCATTAAACAAGCCATACTAGAAATAAGAGGTGATTATAATGAGTGGAAATGATTATATTAAATATCTAACAGGTCGAATTATTACTTATTTAGACTTATCATCCGATGAGAAAAAAGAGCGGAAGCAAAAGCATAAAAAGTCTCAACATGCACTATCAAATCGATGGTTAGGGATGGTCCCTTTTGCAATGAAAATGTTTTGGAGGAAAGCGAATTAGTAGGCTGTTTTTAAAAACAGCCTACTAATTCTTTTTTTGGCAGTTAAGAAAGTATAAATCCTTTCTTACTGCATAAGTGCAACTAAGGCTTTCGCCATTAAGGTTTGGCGATAAGCCGAGTTTTCTAATTTATCAAATTATAAATTTGGAACAATGTGGATAAATGAGGTCCATTATCAGCACCGCCGGTAATAACCGGGTGCTTGCGCTTTTGTTCTTTATGAATGAAAATCCTCCGTTAGATAGAAAATTCCTCCATTAATTACTTTATAGTTAACTTTTGGTGTATAGCGTTCCTTCATATCATCAATTTCTCTTTGCATGTGTTCATTATTTGCCTCATCGTCTGCACTACTTGTATAGAAGTGCTTTATTAAACCTGTTTCGTCTTCAAGGGTTTGTAATGATTCGTCTGCCCATTGGTGTGATTGATTGTTAATATAATCATCTAGCACATTTTCTATTCGATGAAAACCACTTTCCATCTTAATGATTGGTGCAATGGTATAACAATAGTCGTCAATAGCAGGTTTGAGCGTGATGTTTTGTAACAAGTCCATCATGTCTTTATACATCAGTCCATTGATTAGATGTAGACCCAGCGATACAATCTCATCCTTATTTTGTTTGCCTTGATAACTAATTTTTATATTAACAACTAGCCACGGATATAATGCAGTTTTTTTGGTTGATTGATCAGATTGAAAAAGCCTTGTATAGCGTTCATGATCTACAAGGTTTTTTAGAATTTGCTGTAAACGCGGGCTTCCAAAATGAATCCAGTCTCCTTTACCATCACGCTTATCAGGGTTTGTAATTAGGGTAAGGGTAGTTGTTTCGCCTTCTCTTCCCATGTTTTTTATATAATGCCAATAAAAAGGTCTATTCATTAATGCCTTATCAATTTCTTCTGTTAGCTTAACTTCTAATACACCATCATGATTGTTTTGTATATGACAATGATGGGCAGTGAAGTAATCATATAAGAACGTGTTTAAGTTCTCAATTGCCATATTGCTGTTCCTCGCTTTCTGTGCAGTCTGAAGTACTTTCAATAATGGAGGTGAGATTATTTAGTTTGATTCTCGTTTCACCTTCTGAGGATGATTCTGCAAAGATAGTCTGTATTTCCTTTTCCATGTCCTTAATGTTTAACTCAGCAAGAATAGCGTCCAAATTTCCAATGACACGTTCAAATAAATTAATTTTTTCATATAACAAACTCATAATATGTTCTTCTACAGTTTCTTTAATTGCTAAGTTGTAAATGAATACATCATTTTCTTGACCATATCGATGAATTCTTCCGATACGTTGCTCAAGTCGCATAGGATTCCAAGGTAAGTCATAGTTAATTAAGTGATGGCAAAATTGCAGGTTAATCCCTTCACCACCAGCTTCTGTTGCAATTAACACTTGAGCATGGTTTTGAAATAACTGTTTCATCCAGTCTTTTTTTCCACGTTTAAATCCGCCTCTAAATGGAACAGACGTTATACCATGTTGCTGCAATGTCCACTGTAAAAATAGTTGGGTCGAACGATATTCTGTGAAAATAATAACTTTTTCATCCCCAATATTTTTCACAAGCTCAACTAATTTTTGTGCCTTACTATGGTTTGGTAATTGTTCGATTTTCGAAAGAATTGGCTCAAATCCAGTTACTTCAGGTGACTTTTCTTGCATCTTTTTCATCGATAAATAACAAGCTTCTCTTGAGGAACACAATTCTCTTTGTAATGTTATTTTCGTTAATCCTGGTAATTGAGCAGATAAATTATTTAATTCATCATATACAGCTCGTTCTTCGTCTGAAAAAGGAATCCAAATAGTATCGATATGGCGTTTAACTGTATTTAATTCTGTGTTTATTCGGGTATTTCTCACCATTACTTGTTGTATTAACTGCTTTAAATACTTATCCTCTTTAATTTTTTTTCGATCTGTACCATAACGTTTTAAAAACTCTTCATAATTTCCCAAGTAACCTGGTTTTAATATAGAAACCAAGTTAAAAATATCGGATAGTTTATTTTGTACAGGAGTAGCAGTTAACAAAAGACAATATTTTTTCTTTAGAGACCTGACAAATTCATAGTTTTGCGTTTTATGGTTCTTTAATTTATGGGCTTCATCTATTAAAATGAAGTCAAAATTTAGTTCAGAAATTTGATCACGATGTTGATCTCGTTTTGCAGTATCGATGGAGGATACGATAACGTCGCATTGATCCCATGCATAATTTTTCCGAAACGATACAGCTGGGATATAAAATTTTTCTTGTAGCTCTAAGACCCACTGATTTACTAGTGATGCTGGAACAAGAATGAGGACCTTTTGAATTAAGCCACGTACCATGTATTCTTTTAGAATCAGGCCAGCCTCAATCGTTTTTCCTAACCCAACCTCATCAGCTAATATTGCCCTTCCGTTCATTTGTTCAATAACTTGTTTGGCGCAATCAAGCTGGTGGGGAAGAAAATTCACATGTGGTACATACTTAAGTGAACGTAATTCGTTAAATGTTGGCGTCATTGTTGTTAGTTCCGCCTGATAAGACATTTGGAATAGCTCCCAGGTGGAAAATGGACCATTTTGTTCAAATGTATTACTAAAGTCATTAATAAACGTGTTATCTTTTTCGATATGGATAGAGTTCATGAATAATCTTCCTTTATCAAGAGTTGTAGTATTAAATAATAAAAGTTTTGTATTTAATTCAAGCAATAGTGTGCTATAATGAAACAAATAAATAGATTTTTCGCAACTAATGGTACATAGTATAACCAATTAATACTTTTTTCATAAAGCGAATGAATACAAGGGGAGAGTTTACTGATAGCGTTTATCTATTAGTAACGCCGAAGGAGCAAACTTACGTGAATCTCTCAGGCAAAAAGACTCTTGTAGGACGCAACTCTGGAGAGTGTTTACTTATAGGATGTTCGAAAAGTCACCAAATGATAAACATCGAAATTATTCGTTTCTAATTTGGCAACTTTTCGAACACGTACTTAAAGTTAACCACCAACGAAGCAAGCATTTTTACTGAATAGAATTCAGTTAGATGCGCAACTTTCTGGTTAAAGGACAGAGATTTCCTGGTATCAGTGAAATCTCTATTTTTTTATGGCAAAAAAAGGGAGTGAATCAAATGAGTGAGTTAAAACGAACACCGATTTTTCCTGAATATGAGGAATCTGGGGCAAAAACAGTTGATTTTGGTGGATGGGATTTACCGGTTCAGTTTTCTGGAATTAAGCATGAACATGAAGTAACACGTACAAAAGCTGGTTTATTTGATGTGTCACACATGGGAGAAATTATCGTCCAGGGAGAACATAGTTTAGATTTTTTGCAGCGTGTACTAACAAATGATGTATCCAAACTAACTCCAAAACGAGCTCAATATACGATTTTGTGCTACGAAAATGGTGGTACAGTAGATGATTTAATTGTTTATATGCTTGAAGAAAACAATTATTTATTAGTTGTAAATGCAGCCAACACAGAAAAAGATTTTGCCTGGTTAAACGAACAAAATAAAGAAAATGTAACGATTGATAATGTATCGAAGGATTATGTACAGCTTGCATTACAAGGTCCAAAGGCAGAATCTATCTTACAATCTGTTACAAAAACAAATTTAAGCGATATCAAGTTTTTCCGTTTTGAAAATCCAGTTTATTTTGCAAACATTGAGGCTGGTGCAATTGTTTCTAGAACAGGGTATACCGGAGAAGACGGTTTTGAAATATACATTGATGCGGCAAGCGGCGTGGATCTATGGAAATTGCTTTTAGAAACTGGCAAAGAAGAAGGTATAGAAGCTATTGGACTTGGTGCGCGTGACACATTACGATTTGAAGCGAATTTAGCGCTATACGGCCAAGAACTTTCAAAAGATATTACACCTATTGAAGCTGGTCTAGGTTTTGCTGTTAAGGTTAAAAAAGAAGCTGACTTTATCGGTAAAAGTGTCCTCAAAGAGCAAGTAGAAAATGGTGCTGATCGGAAGCTTGTTGGTATTGAAATGATTGATAAAGGAATTCCTCGCCACGGTTATGAAGTTTTAATTGGTGAAGAAGAAGTTGGATTTGTAACATCTGGAACCCAATCCCCGACGTTAAATAAAAACGTAGGATTAGTACTAATTAAAAGTGAGTATGCAGAAGAAGGAACCGAAGTAGTCGTGCAGGTTCGAAAGCGTAAACTTAAAGCAAAAGTGGTTAAAACACCATTTTATAAACGCGAGAAATAGGAGGGATTGTAATGGAATTTCGTTATTTACCGATGACAGAAGCGGATAAGAAAGAAATGTTAGCTACAATTGGTGTTGATTCAACCGAAGAGCTATTTTCTGACATACCGAAACAGGTTCGTTTGAAAAAAGATCTTGATTTAAAGGTACCAACAAGCGAAGTTGAGTTAAAGAAAGAATTGGCGGCTATGGCTAACAAGAATGCAAATTTAGTTGAATACAGTTCTTTCCTTGGTGCAGGAGTTTATGATCATTATATTCCATCGGTTGTAGATCATGTAATATCGCGCTCAGAATTTTACACTGCTTATACACCGTATCAACCCGAAATATCGCAAGGGGAATTACAAGCAATATTTGAATTTCAGACAATGATTTGTGAGTTGACAGGAATGGCCGTAGCGAATTCCTCCATGTATGATGGCGGAACAGCACTTGCTGAGGCTGTTAATTTAAGTTCTGCAATGACAAGAAAGAAAAAAATTCTTGTATCAAAAGCTATCCATCCAGAATCAAGAGCGGTTATTGATTCTTATGCAAAAGGACCAAATCTAGAAATAATTGAAATAGATCATAAAAATGGTTTAACGGATTTAGATCAACTAGCTAGCGAATTAGATGAAGATACTGCTAGTGTTGTTGTCCAATATCCGAACTTTTTTGGCCAAATTGAACCGTTGGAACAAATCAATAAGCTAGTTAGTCAACAAAAGAAAACAATGCTTATTACGTCTAGTAATCCACTAGCTCTAGGATACTTGACTCCTCCTGGCGAATTTGGTGCAGATATTGTTGTTGGTGATACACAGGTATTTGGAATCCCAGCACAATTCGGTGGACCACATTGTGGATATTTTGCTACAACTGAAAAGTTAATGCGCAAGGTACCCGGGCGTTTAGTAGGTCAAACGAAAGATGAAGATGGTGTACGAGGTTTCGTATTAACATTACAGGCTCGCGAACAACATATCAGACGTGATAAAGCAACATCTAATATTTGCTCAAACCAAGCGTTAAATGCATTAGCAAGTTCTGTAGCAATGAGCTCGATTGGTAAACACGGAATTAAAAAAATGGCTAAGTTAAACATGCAAAAGGCGCGTTATGCCAAACAGCAATTACAGGATTCTGGTATTTCCGTAACAACAGAAGGTCCATTTTTCAATGAAATTGTCGTGAAATTAAATGGTTCAGTAACTGCTATTAATGAGCAGCTGTTGGAAAAAGGAATTGTCGGTGGGTATGATCTAGAACGTGCATATCCAGAATTAAAGGGTCACATGTTAGTAGCGGTTACAGAAATTCGTTCAAAAGCTGAAATTGATGCTTTTGTTAAGGAACTGGGGGATATTAATGGCTAATGAAAACTTTCCAATAATATTTGAACGTAGTAAAGAAGGACGAACTAGTTATAGTTTACCTGATTTAGATGTCCCTGAACTAGATATTAACGAAGGTTTAGATGATGCATATGTACGTAAAAATGCACCAGATTTACCGGAAGTTAGCGAGCTTGAAATAATGCGCCATTATACAGGGTTATCTAGAAGGAATTATGGAGTTGATTCAGGCTTTTATCCACTTGGTTCATGTACGATGAAATATAACCCTAAAATCAATGAAGATGTAGCGCGAATGGATGGCTTCAGTCACATTCATCCATATCAAGATCCGAAAACGGTGCAAGGTGCAATGGAAATGTTGTATGATTTGCAAACTTCTTTAAAAGAAATTACGGGTATGCATGAAGTATCCTTGCAACCTGCAGCTGGTGCCCAAGGAGAATGGACTGGATTAATGATGATCCGGGCATTCCATGAAGCAAATGGGGACACAGAAAGAACAAAAGTAATTGTTCCAGATTCCGCACATGGAACAAATCCAGCTTCTGCTACAGTAGCTGGATTTGATGCTGTAACAGTTAAATCAAATGAAAAAGGAATAGTGGATTTAGAGGATTTAAAACGTGTTGTTGGAAAAGATACTGCAGCATTAATGCTTACAAATCCAAATACACTTGGTTTATTTGAGACAGAAATTTTGGATATGGCTAAGATTGTCCATGAAGCGGGTGGAAAGCTATATTATGATGGTGCAAATTTAAATGCAATTATGGGATATACCCGTCCTGGAGACATGGGATTTGATGTTGTTCATTTAAACTTACACAAGACATTCACTGGCCCTCATGGTGGTGGCGGTCCTGGATCAGGTCCAGTTGGCGTGTCGAAAGAGCTTGAACCTTACTTACCAAAACCATTGCTTGTAAAAGGTGCAGATGGCTATGAATTCGAATATGATCGTCCTAATTCCATTGGTCGAGTAAAGCCATACTACGGTAACTTTGGTATTAACCTACGAGCTTACACGTATATTCGTACAATGGGCGCGGAAGGTCTGAAGAAAGTCAGTGAATATGCTGTATTAAATGCTAATTATATGATGCGTAAATTGGAGAAAAAGTTCGATTTACCGTATCAGCAGCATTGTAAGCATGAATTTGTTTTATCAGGAAAAAGACAGAAAAAGTTAGGCGTCCGTACATTGGATATAGCGAAGCGCTTATTAGACTATGGCTATCATCCACCAACTATATACTTCCCATTAAATGTGGAAGAGGGAATGATGGTAGAGCCTACTGAAACTGAATCTAAAGAAACGTTAGATGGTTTTATCGATACGATGGTTGCCATAGCTGAGGAAGTCAAAAATGACCCTGAAAAGGTTCAGGAGGCTCCACATACTACCATTGTAAAACGAATGGATGAGACAACAGCGGCAAGAAAACCAATTTTACGATATTATAAGTAAGATAAGTAAGAGTTATAAATCACAAAATAGAAACACAATTAGAGTCTAACTTCGCTTATGAGTTAGGCTCTATTTTTTTGTTTTTCATTGCATTGGGTATTCGGTTAATGTCTATTTTGTATAAACAATAACCTTGAAGCATATTGATGTTTGTGACAGAAATAAAATACAGAGGTGGCAAAGTGGACGTTGGTATTATTCTTTAATAGGAGGAAAGGCGCTTTTTGGTTGTTTATATAGTAAAAGGTAATTTTCATTAACAATGGTCTCGGGTATCTTAAGACTTCCTGGAGGTGTTTGAAATGAATAAAAGCATAAGAGTGATTATTGGGTTAATTGGGAGCCTGATTATCTGCTTTTTTGGAGTATATGGGTTAATGGCTGAAGACCCAATATCAAGTGTATCATTTTTCCCAATCATACTTGCAGTCGGTGGTGTAATTGGACTCATTGTAAATGTTATCGATCTTATAAAATGAAAGGGCATGAACCTAGAACTGCAAAGATCAAACATAGGAACTGCCTATGTTTGATCTTTAGTATTATAAGTTCTTATAGCTGGTGGTGATAATTATAAAATTTCTTTATTAAATTTATTGCGGGAGGGAATAAACAAGAGCCCGTATGGTATTTTTCATATGAAAAATGCTGCTCCGCCATATGATTAAATAGAGATACGAGTGGATCGTAATTATTGATTAATATTAAGAATCCACAAGGTTTATGATGTATCCCCAACTGCGCCCAGGTAAAGACTTCGATAAATTCTTCCAAAGTCAAGATCCTCAATGTAAAGTTATAAATCTCTCTGCTACGATTATTCAGTTTAAAAGTGGTTATTTCTATACAGGGCGCTTACAAGACATTTCGCAAGCAAAAGTATGATTTGTTTAAAGCTGCTCTATTAGACGATTAAAAAGTTTTTCTATAGAGATATATACGATTATATTGCCGTTATGGCCACTAATCGGAAGGAACTTGAGCATATCTATACAATGATTGAGGAAAAATTAGACCGTCATATGCAGACGAGCTTTTGTCAGAAAGGTCAGGGATATTAATATCCCTTTCCCTCCCTATGAACCGCATGTGTGCCTTTTAGCACATACGGTTCAAGCATTCATTTATCCACGTCTAGACTAAATTAATCCTATTATTTTCTTTCTCTATATGTATTAATAACGCTAAAAACGTTGTGCGAAGAAGAATTTGTGACCGAAATTCAAAACAAACTAGAAAACTATCGTCCGAAGATAGTCAGGCGGAAGTGGATTGAAAATATGTCTACAATGGTTTTCCCATCAGTTCCTGGTGTATTAGATCCTCTATTAGCAAGGTTGTTAATTTTTTATTATCGGAACTCTGTAGGAAATTAGCAATTATAAAATTAATTAATATAAAAAATATTCTATTAGTTTAAAAAATTTTATGTTACAATAATAAAAAGTTTGCTTAAACTATAATTTTTACTGTCGCACTGGATTTTAGAAAAGGGAAGGTATTTGAAAATGGATGGTATTTATCAAAAGATTAAAAGATTACGTGTTGAACAAGGATTTACATTGAAAAATCTTAGTGAGAAAACGGAGTTGTCCGTTAGTTTTTTGTCTCAAATTGAGAGGGGGTCGTCTTCACTCGCAATTACTTCGTTGAAGAAAATTGCGGATGCATTTGATGTTCCAATTACATTTTTTTTTAATTCGGAAACAAATCATAATTATATGCTGCAAGCCGAGGATAGGAAACCATTTCAGCTTGAAGGTTCCTCAACCACCTATACGCGGTTGAACGGGGAATTTGGAGGTAGGTCTTTGGAGCCGTTATTGGTGAAACTTGTACCTAAGCAAATCCGGAATCAGACTTCAAACCATCCAGGAGAAGAGTTTTATTATGTATTAAAGGGAGCTGTATTATTTACCGTAAATGGAAAAGAGTATTTTGTCAGGGAAGGTGGTTCTATTCATTATCCATCAGAAGTTCCCCATTCTTGGGAAAATCCTTTGGATGAGGAAACCCTCATTCTTAGTGTGCTGACACCTGTGATATTTTAAATCATACGAAAGAAGGTCGATAGTTGATGAGAGTAGCAACCGATATTGGAGGAACGTTTACAGATCTAGTGTTTGTGGATGACAAAGGGAAAGTGAGTGTTGCAAAAAGTCATACGACGCCTCCGAACTTTGAACAAGGAGTTATCGATGTTATTGAAAAAAGTGGCATTGACCAGAAGGCTATCGAAACATTCATTCATGGAACCACGGTAATCATCAATGCATTGACTGAGCGCAAAGGCGTAAAAACCGCATTAGTCACAACAAAAGGTTTTCGGGATGTACTGGAAATTGCTCGAGGAAACCGTCCTGATCTGTTCAATGTACGCTATAAAAAGCCGACTCCGTTTGTCGAGCGTCATTTGCGACAGGAAGTAGAAGAACGACTGAACCAAAAAGGAGAAGTCGTGACGCCTATCAATAAAGAACAGATTAAAGAACTGATTGATTACTTTAAAAAAGAAAACGTTGAAGCGATTGCTGTTTCTTTTCTTCACGCTTATAAAAATTCAACGCATGAACAGCAGACAGTCAAGCTTATCAATGAGCTATGGCCAGAAGTTTCTGTTACGGCTTCTTATGAAGTGACAAAAGAATGGCGCGAATATGAGCGAACCAACACGGCCGTATTGAACTCCTATATTAAGCCAATTGCATCTACGTATGTTAATAACCTCAATGACAAACTGATTGAAAATAAAGCGGATAGCTTTAATTATATTATGCAGTCCAACGGGGGAACAACGACATTTGAACAGGCGAAAAAGACACCAATCAATATGGTCGAATCTGGACCGGTTGCAGGAATTTATGGGGCAGCATTCCTTGGTGAAATCATTGGTGAAAAAAATGTCATCGCGTTTGACATTGGTGGAACCACTGCAAAATGTTCATTGATCAGCAACGGAGAAGTAAAAGTTTCCACAGATTATTACATCGAAAAAGACGCTTTCAACGCGGGGTACCCTATAAAAACGCCAGTGGCTGATATCGTGGAAATCGGCAATGGAGGTGGTTCGATTGCGTGGATTGACGATGGCGGCTCATTGAAAGTGGGACCTCATTCAGCAGGTGCTGTTCCTGGTCCTGTTGCTTATGGCCAGGGGGGAACAGAACCGACAACGACCGATGCGAACTTGCTTACAGGACGTCTGTCTCCAGAAAACTTTGATTATCAAGTAGATCTGGAATCGGTGAAAAATGCAATTTATGAAAAAGTAGCGAAAGTATATAATATGTCCGAAGAAGAAGGTGCGCTCGGAATCATTAGGATTGCCAATGCGAATATGTTGAATGCGCTTAAACTTATTTCAGTACGAAAAGGTTATGACCCGAGAGATTTTACACTCATCGCATTTGGAGGCGGCGGATCGATGCATGCGCCAGCGCTAGCAAGAGATCTAGGTGTTAAGAAAATTGTCGTGCCAATTGCGTCTTCAGTATTTTCCGCATGGGGAATGCTAATGACGGACTTGCGTCATGATTACATCCAAACCTATATTAATCGTTTGCAGGCTGTCAATCTTCAAGAACTTAACAATGAATGGATTAAACTCGAAAACCAGGCAGTGAGTCAATACCAAGAAGAAAACATCAGCAAAGAAGAAATTGTCTTTAACCGATTTGTCGATATGCGATACTCAGGACAAGAACATACGGTGAAAGTGCCACTCGCAAACGGTGAGGTAACTGGGGAAACAATCCATGACTTGATTGAATTATTTCATGAAATGCACGAACAGAACTTCACGTTCAATCTGTTAGATGCGCAGACGGAAATTGTTAATCTGCATTTAACTGCATTAGGCTCTATTCAAAAACCAGAACTTCAAAAATGGGTAGCTATTAATAGTGATCTGGATTCAGCATTGAAAGAAACACGCAAGGTATTTTATGAAGACGAAGGATGGGTAGACACGAACGTTTATCATCGTGATTTGCTGGCGCCGGGTATGGTGATCCAAGGGCCGGCGATTGTTGAAGAATCAACAGCGACAACTGTATTCTATTCAAACCAGACGCTAACGGTTGATGCCTATGGAAATTTAATTATTGAGACGGAGGTGCGATGAGATGTCAGTTTCGAGCAAAGTAAAAGTCGATCCGTTTACAAAGGAGATTGTAAAAGATTCAGTGATTGCTATTGGTGATGAGATGTTCCATGCATTGGCAAGGACGTCTATGAGCCCGATTATTTATGAAGTATTGGATTATGCGAGTGGGCTGACCGATTCCAAAGGCCAGTTACTGACACAAGGAAATGGCGTAACTGGGTTTATTGGAATGTTGACATTCATGGTCAAAGAAACACTTAACAAGTTCGGTGAAAATGAATTAAAAGAAGGCGACATCATTATCATTAATGATTCGTATGTGGGTGGCGGCTCTCACTTGTCTGATGTCGGTTTAGTTATGCCAATCTTCTATGAAGGAAAAATTATTGCCTTTTCCGCAAACAAAGCCCATTGGACGGACGTAGGTGGAAAAGACCCAGGTTCATTTAGCAATGACGCGACAGAGATTTACCAAGAAGGACTACAGTTTCCTTGTGTTAAATTATTTAACGAAGGTAAACTGAACGATGCGGTACTTGACATTATTAAGTCCAATGTCCGTTTCCCCGAGTTGTCCATTGGAGACTTGTGGGCACAAGTGGCCGCACTTCGGACAGGCGAGAAACGTGTGAAAGAACTTTGTGAAAAAAATGGCGCAGTAGTTGTGCAAGCGTCAATCGATCATCATTTGGATCACGGTGAACAAATGGCGAGAAGGGAATTGGCGAAGCTTCCGAAAGGCGAATTCTTTGCTAACGATTTTATTGATGACGATGGCTTTGGGAATGGACCTTTTAATGTTCAAGTAAAAGTCACGATTACTGAAGATAAATTTATTTGCGACTTCCGTGGCAGTCATCCCCAAGTACTAGGTCCAGTTAACTGTACCTATACGGGTCTTGTTTCGGCTGTCCGTACCGTTTTCCTTGCAGCAACGAATCCATCCCAAGATGTCAACGATGGTGTATTCAGACCACTCGAAGTCATTACTGACTCAAAATCTATTCTTGCAGCTGAAAGGCCAGCACCTGTATCTATATACTGGGAAAGTATGCAAGGTGGAGCAGATGTAGTTTGGCAGGCATTGGCACCTCACTTGCCGGATCGCTTGTCCGCAGGTCAATTATTGTCCGTTTGTGCAGTGACTTTATCGGGAAATCATCACGAATCAAATGAACCATTTTTAATTGTTGAACCTTCTGCAGGCGGGTGGGGGGCTGCAAAAGGTCAAGACGGCGCAAGAGGGCAGTTCTGTATCGGTGATGGTGAAACATACAACGTTCCAGTCGAAGTGGCTGAAACACGCTACGGTGTTATGATTGATGAGTACAGCTTACGGACAGATGGGGCCGGCGCCGGAGAATATATCGGTGGTGCTGGCGTGACGCGATCCTATAGAGCGATGACTGACAATCAGATGGTATCAGCGACTTTCGGTAGAAACAAATACTTTCCATGGGGCTTAAATGGAGGAGACGAAGGTTCCCCAAACGAGTTTCTTATTGAAAAAACGAATGGCGAAACGGATGGACCATTCGGAATTTATCCGCGCTATCCGCTCAATAAAGGCGATGTCGTCAAACTGATGACAGCTACAGGTGGAGGTTATGGCAATCCTTTAAAACGTCCATCTGGTCAAGTGGCAAAAGATGTGAAGAACGGGTACGTTACCGTTGAGCAAGCAAAAAGGGTATTTGGAGTCATTGTTAATACCGAAACCTTTAAAGTCGACGGTCTAGTAGGGAGGGAAATGTGACAATGGATATTATTAACCTTACAGAACTTGAATCAGAAGGAAATCAAGCATATTCGATGTATACCATTTTTAAAGAACAGCAACAAGATTTTGCGGTAAAAGTCGGAACCGTAACTATTTATCCAGGTGAAAGAGTACCTCTTAAAGGAGTATCCAATCACGAAGAAAACGAATACTCAATCATTGTTAGGGGATCGCTACTGACAGAGATTAAAGGAGAGCAATATCGCGTTTCTGCAGGCCAATCTACTTTTATTCCAAAAGGCGAAGAACATATTGCTGTAAATGACGGCGATGAAAATTGCGAACTTGTCTTTGTTTTAGTCGGGTAAATTTCTAAGTTGTCTTTCGGGAGCGTAAATGCAAAAACACTCTCGATTACCAAACAATGATTGCTCTGATTGTCAAATATTTACTAGGAACTATGTTTAATTTAACAAGTAGAAGCCTTTTTCAAAGGGGTATGCCAAAGAAACCCTAATAACTACTTATTTTTTAAAGGATAAGACTTTTAAGAAATGCTAGTTCATCTTTTTGATCAGCATGCTAAGCATCAGTGTACTCTTCATGATTTTAGGTTCGAACGCATCACTTTGCAGACCGAGAATTGCAATTTCTAAGTATTAATAAATATAAAAGTCTTCTTACTAAGTGTAGGAGAAAAAAGTAACAGCTCAAGAAAATCCTTGAAACACATGACTCGGTGAATGCTGAGAATCTATTATATAAAGGAGGATGAGAAAATGGGAAAACAAAAAGTTACAAAGTCAGTAGGAAAAGATGAAGCATTGTCTGCTATTCCATCCAGTAAACGTCAGCATTGGTTAGCACCAGCGATGATATTTGGAGGTTTAGAATTTACGATACCGGTATTGATGGTGGGAGCTACGCTTGCAGGAGCGTTCGGCTTGTCTGAAATTTTTTGGATATTACTTGTATCACTGTTTGTTATTCAGTGGATTGGAAACGCTGTTGCAGGTTATATTGGTGCAAAAACAGGCCGATCTTCGTCCGTTATTGCTAGAACAAGCTTTGGAGCAGATCAGGCGAGATTTATTGTAGGGATGACTATTTTTGTTGTTTCCCTTGGCTGGTGGGCTCTCCAAACTGCGGTGGCAGGAAACGCTATCTCCGTTATGTTGGGCATTAATTACGAAAACGAAATAATTCCATGGGCGATTGTGACAATCGTTGTTGGCCTGCTATTCGCGATTCCTTCAATAATTGGATATGGATCGATGAAATGGACGGATTATGTAGCTGTTCCGGCAGGACTCCTGCTAATTGTAGGCGGTATTTTCTATTCGTTACAAAATACAGGTTTTGACACGATTATGGCGTGGAGACCTGAACCCTCCATGACCTTTCTTGCGGCGCTTAGCCTTGTAATCGGAATTAACGTTTCCCAATGGGTTATCGCGTCTGATTACACACGGTATGCAAAACCTAAAGTGAAGGATAATGTATTAATTCCATTAGGTATTATTGCAGTAGGATTTCCTTTGTTTTATGTAGGGGCTATCATGTCTGTTGGAGTGGGTGATGCAGATATTGTAAATGTTATGATGAATTTAGGATTCCCGGTCTGGGGATTCTTGATCTTATGGTTTGCAACATGGACAAGCCAGCTCGTTAATAACTACAGCATGGGGCTTGCCATGGCTAACATCTTTAATGTTAACTCGAACAAAGGTCGTGCAATTTTAACTTTCATTGGGACAATAATTGCGATTATTATCGCCTTGGCTGGAATACTAGATTACTTCATGGATTTTCTTTATATGACTGCCTTAATTTATCCGGCAATTGCAGGTGTAATGATGGCCGACTTCTTCTTGATTCGCAAGCAGCAGTGGGAGGATAATAAAGGATGGAACTGGATGGCGACAATCGCACTTGTAGTAGGAATATCCGTGGGGTATTTGACTCAGTATGTAAATACATTCGGGATTCCGGCCGTCCAATCATTATTCGCTTCCCTCATCGCCTATTACGCAGCGATGAAAATCAAAGCAGCGATCAAACCGGATCATTTCACAGAAGTAATGGTGTATCAAGCAGATGAAAAAGGGTTAGATAAAGAATCTAAATCTGTATAAGATTTAACCGGAAAATTATCTTACTAGAAATTATTAGAAGTTAAAAAAGGTTTAACACTCCTATTTTTCACCACCCCAATAAGATCTAGCAGCTTAATTAGCTGCTAGATCCTTTTTTACGCCTTAACTTATATTATAGAAGTTATACCTTTTAAGGGAGAGAGGATTACACCTATAAAATCGTCGGATACCGCGTCTACTGGGTAACAGCTTTATCCGTCTTTTCGAGTAATGGGAAAAAGCACCTTGAATTGCTTGCTCCTCAGAAATATTTAGATTTCAAGACGCGTAATATTGACGTAAGAAAGTTGAGCAACCCTTAAAGAATATAAATAATAACTGGAGTGCCTTTTTAAAAGTCACTCCAGTTGTTATTTATAGTTTATACTTTTTATTACAGATTAAGCCAGGCTTTTGTGTTTTGCAGTATTTAAATCTGTTTGTTTCTTTCTTCTCCAAACGCAATTCAGTTTGAGTGAGTCTATTTTCGTCTTCTAGAATTACATCTCCGCTTATACTCGAAATGAATCAAATAGGAACCATTGAGAAGTTATTAATAGGTTTAGTTTTTGGTTACATACTGACAATATTCATTTATATGAATAAGATTATTCAGTTTAAAAGTGGTCATTTCCATTTTTATTAAAAACTTCGTGGTATGTATGGTGACTGGGCCAATGTCTTCTTAATCCGTATTTTGGTAGTAAGAAGTTAAAAGATCTTGAAGAATAGAGTGAAAAAATATATTATTAAACGAAAAGTGAAGATTTTTATCACTTCTTTCCCTGTCCCGAATTTTCACGGCAAGGACAGTCCCTGAATATGAGAAACTTATTTTCTTTTGCTTCATATTCCAGTAATCCAGTTTGAAAGGAGGAAAACCAATTGAAAAAAGAATTCCCTATAATTGAAACAGTAAGATTAATCCTAAGAAAAATAATAACAGAGGATGCTGATGATATGATTGTGTATCTATCTGATAAAGATGTTGTGAAACCTATGGGGCTAGCGCCTTGCCAAACAGTAAAAGACGTATGGGATGAAATTGGATGGTATAAATCTATATACGAAGAAGGTACAGGAATTAGATGGGGAATTACCCTGAAAAATTCTGATAAGGTTATTGGGAGTTGTGGTTTTCTTAATATCCATACCAAACATTATCGAGCTGAAGTTGGTTATGAATTAAGTAAAGATTACTGGGGAAAAGGGATAGCTAGTGAAGCTTTAGAAGCAGTTGTTCAGTATGGTTACCATCACTTTCAGTTGGAAAGAATTGAGGCTCTAATTGAACCTACTAATCTTCCATCACAAAAGTTAGTAGAAAGGCAAGGTTTCAGAAGAGAGGGCTTATTAAGGCATTATGAATTTACTTGTGGTAAATTCGATGATTTATATATGTATTCAATTATAAAAGAAGATCTCAATCTTAATTAAAGTAAAGTGGAAAATTAATAAACGCAGGAGGCTTTATGAGAAAGCATACTAAAACAAGTAAGGTAACTTATTATATCGGAATATTCCTATTCGCTGCTGGATTTGCATTTGGAACTACAGATGTTTCCGTATCCTATGCTTCACTTTCAATTCCTTTGATTGTAATTGGGATAATTATATTGATTTCCACCAATTTTTTTAAGAGTAAGGAATGATATTTCAAAGAATTGTTATTAAGGGAGGAACAGAATAAGGAAGTTGAAGTGAGTCCTTATAATAAAAAATGGACTTTACTGTCAAAGAAAAGGTGAAAAATTACATAACATTTTTGGATAGGAATAGTCGATTTTCTCTATATTGGGACACTCAAAAGCGTATGAGTGGTTGCAGATATTTTGAAAAAGGCGTCAACGGTACGGAGCACATCCGATATATGGGTGGAGGATAAGCAAACTGAGCGACATATTGCCTTTAGAATTTATTTATATCCAAGACTTGAAAATTGTTTTAAATGGAAATGGTTCAATGACTCATCCAGAACCGAGGTATTGGCCAACTTTATAAAGTTTTGGACGATTGTATTGGGTATTGATTTTTTAGGTGTGGTTAGTGATTTTATTTGGCCAAAAAAGAAAAGAGATAGATTAGTAGGATAATGGTTCTGTTCCTATATCATTATCTAAATATAAAAAGCACTGCGGGTTGCAGCGCTAATTAGTGTGTTTGAGTACTTCTATATTTATTAAAATTTAACTTTTCCAGTCCAACGTTTAAATCCGCCTTTTAGCTGATTTAAATCCAGATATCCTTTTTTATGAAGTAATTGTGCTGCTCTAGCAGATCTTGATCCACTTTGACAATAAAGATAAACAGGTTTATCCTTTCTAATTTCAACCAATCTTTGCTTCATTTGTGTAACAGGTATATTACGAGCGCCAAGTATATGACCTTTTTTAAATTCTTGTGGCTCTCTCACATCTATTAGCTGTGCTTTCCGATATCCTTCTCTGAACTGATCTTCTGTCAACGTTTTTAAATACTTTCGCTGGTTTAAAAGTCGCAATACAGCATACACAATAAGAGCCACTGTTAATGCAATTAATATTATCATTTGTAATTCCATTTTTTATCCCCCATTTTTCTCTATTACTACTTATACCATTATATTGTCGTTGGCTTAATTTATCAAAGTATTTCTATTAAATTTTTGTGTCAGTTCATAACTTGTATTTTGCTAAAGACACTTATGACAATAAATAATAGGGTTGAAAAAATTGCAACACTGAAAAAAAGTTAAATTAGCATTTTCTCTAGTGAATATCTTTTGTTTTCGTCAAATTACTCTTCTTTTGATGGTATTCTATAATTGACATTTTGCTTATCGTTCGTTCCAATCACAATATATGGTATTTATTTTTATATTTTTATACTATATATTGTTATCGCCGAATGAAATATGATAAAGTATAAATTAGAAAATGAATTATATATTCAAGGCAAAAGGAGTGATAATATTGTCGATTGCTGTTGAAGAAAGCAAGACGATTGATGTTACACAGTTAAACAAAGATATTGAATCATTTCCACAAGTACATCCAATAACAAGGGACATGAAATTGACCCATAAGGGTGTATCACGGCTAGTAATGCTTGATCGATATGCATTTAAGGATACCGAGAAAAAGACATTAAAAGAAGGCGACTTTGTCGTTCTAACGGTTAAAGCAGATCCGAAGTTCCCAGCACGTGGAGTTGGATTTGTTAAATCAATTAATTGGCAGGACAAGCTTGCTGATATTCAAGTAGACAAAGAGTTTATGTCTGTATTAGATAACGAAACCGAAGCGGCAACAGGAGTTGTAAAGCGTTCACTCGATGTAATTGATAAGCCTCTTGAGGTATTTTATGAACAAATCGCAAAACGCAATGCAACAGGGTTATCCAACGTAGAACTAACAGAAGAAAAACAACAAGAATGGTCCGATAAATTTAATCAGGAACTCACAAATCTGAATTTTATTCCGGCTGGACGGGTACTGTACGGTGCTGGTGCTGAAACGGATGTTACTTATTTTAATTGTTACGTAATGCCTTATATTAAGGATTCTCGTGAAGGTATTTCAGATCACAGAAAACAAGTGATGGAAATTATGTCACGAGGTGGGGGAGTAGGAACGAATGGATCGACGTTGCGCCCTCGAAATACACTTGCTAGAGGTGTAAACGGAAAATCATCAGGATCTGTATCATGGTTAGACGATATTGCTAAATTGACGCATTTGGTAGAGCAAGGTGGATCAAGACGTGGTAAATAGTATCAGTGCCTCGTCTCTAAATAAACCTCGTGAATTGCTGGAAACTCTTTAATGACATGTTGGCTACAACGTAACTGGAAACGGTAAGCGTGAATGTTTAAAAACAACATGTGGATAAAGACAATCAGCAGCCAAGCTCCGTATGGGAGAAGGTTCAACGACCATCGAAAACACGTCTTTTAGACGGAAGTGAGTAGAGTAGAAATCAAGTGATTTCGAAGTGCGAGGACACTTAATAAGTGTAAGATATGGTCTGAACTCTAGGGTAACTTAGAGAACTGATTTTACGAATCAGTGAAACAAATTGGCACAAATGATAATGTTAGTAGATTCACACCCTGATATTATCGAATTTATTATTTCAAAGATGCAAAACCCAAGAATTCTTCGTTATTTAATCGAAAACACAGAGGATGAACAAATTAAACAACTTGCACAAGAAAAGCTAAAGTTCACTCCGTTAACTGAAACGGAAAAGGACTTATACCAGGGGATTGTAAATTATCAAAGCATACCTGGACTTGGTGGCTTCACACAAGCAGCAATTAGGGAAGCACAAGAGAAATTAAATACTGGTGGAACGTATTCCGTTCATAATACAGAATTCCTTACGGGTGCAAACATCTCGATTTGTTTAACTAAAGAGTTGATGGCTGCAATTGATAATGATGACATGTATGATCTTCGTTTTCCAGATGTTGAACAGTACAGCAAAGAGCAAATGAAGGAATACAATGAGAACTGGCATGAAGTCGGTGATGTCCGTAAATGGGAAGAAATGGGTTATGGTGTTCGCGTTTATCGTCGTATTAAAGCAAAAGAACTATGGAATCTAATTAATGTTTGTGCGACATATTCAGCAGAACCAGGAATCTTCTTCATTGATAATGCAAATGAGAAGACAAATGCCAAAGCATATGGCGATCAGGTTGTAGCGACTAATCCGTGTGGTGAACAGCCTCTTGCGCCATATTCTGTCTGTAATTTAGCAGCTGTAAACTTAGCTGAAATGGCTGATCGGGATACTAAGTCAATCAATTTCAAAAAACTTACAGAAACGGTTCGTACTGGTGTACGGATGCAAGACAACGTAATCGATGCAACACCATATTTCTTAGCAGAAAATAAAAAACAGGCCCTTGGCGAACGGCGAGTTGGACTTGGTGTAATGGGATTACATGATTTGTTGATTTACTGTGAAACCGAATATGGTTCAGTAGAAGGTAACGAATTGGTCGATCAAATATTTGAAACCATTGCAACGACTGCATATCGTACTTCAATTGAATTAGCGAAAGAAAAAGGTAGTTTTCCATTTCTTATTGGGGAATCTGAAACAGAAACAAAATCATTAAGAAACGCTTTTATTAATACAGGATACATGAAGCAAATGCCAGAAGATATAAGAGAAGATATCGTGAAATATGGTATTCGTAACTCTCATCTCTTAACTGTTGCACCAACGGGTAAAGTTATTGCCCCCTATGTCTGTGAAGACGTAGCGTAAAACTTGGCTATATGCGGGAAACCCTCAGTATCCTTTCGTACTCGCGTCTTGCCAACGCAAATAATGAGTAAAAATCGAAAGGTGGAGACAATCCGCAGGGAAGTCGTGGCTGACCCCTCAACGACTACACGCCGAGCAACCATGATAAAGTGCACCTTAGAATTATATAAAAAATATAAATGAGGTGACATTTTGTTAAAAGAATGTCTAAATTGTGGAGTTATTATTAAAGTTAAACCCAGTCATTTTGATAGAAAAAAGTATTGTTCCCGAAAATGTAAAGGTGAATATCAATCAAAAAATCCAATTGCTTTCCAACATTTAAGTAAAAAGATTTCCGTCCAATGTTTGAGTTGTAGTGTAGAAGTCATAAGAAAAGCTTCAGCAATAAGTGAAAAGAATTTTTGTAGTCGAGAATGTAGGCAGGTTTATCTAAGAGAAAATGGTAAACTGATAAATCAGCATCTAGTAAAAAAGGTTACAAAAACTTGTCTAACATGTAACGAAGAATTTAATGTTATTATATCTCGACAAAACACTGCAAAATATTGTTCAAAATCATGTGTGGGAAAGGCCAATGGAGCCAGAGGGAAAGTGCAATATAGAAAAAGGATTATGATAAATTGTACTAATTGCTCTAGCAAGCTGGAGAGAAAGCCCTCAATAATTAAGAATTGGAATTTTTGTGATAGTCACTGCATGGCAGAATACTACGCAAAGTCCGGTGCGTTTTCGGGAGAAAATAACAAAGCCTGGCAAGGTGGAGATATTGATTATTATGGTCCTAACTGGAGATCACAGAGGAAAAAGACCAGAATTAGAGATAATTATACTTGTCAAGACTGTGGTTTAACTGAAAAGGAATATGGTCATGAATTATCTGTTCATCATATTATTCCTTTTAGACAATTTAACAGTGATTGGGAATGTGCCAATAAACTTTCAAATTTAGTGAGTTTATGTGAACATCCTTGCCACCGAAATAGACATAGAAACATGGTTGATGATATAGTCTGATCCTCATGGCGACATGGGGAGTGGGTACTGATAATCCCACCCTCTATGAATAAAATAGAGAGTAACAAAAATGAGTACTGGTACAATGGTCGGCGTTTCAACAGGATTAGAGCCATACTTCTCATTCACATACTACAGAAGTGGTAGACTTGGTAAGTTTATTGAAGTGAAAGCTGATATCGTTGAAAAGTATCTAGAAAATAATCCTGGTCAAGATCCAGATAATTTACCGAAGTGGTTTATTACTGCGATGGAATTAGCACCGGAAGCGCATGCGGATACACAATGTGTTATCCAGCGCTGGGTGGACAGCTCTATTTCAAAAACAGTCAACGCACCTCGAGGATATACGGTTGATCAAGTAGAAAATGTTTATCGCAGGTTATATAATGGTGGAGCTAAAGGTGGAACTGTTTATGTTGATGGAAGCCGTGATTCTCAAGTATTAACACTTAAAGCAGAAGAAAATACGTTTAGTGATAACAGTACGGACACTGTTGTCACACCAACAAAACCAAAAGTAGTATTGGTAGATACTGTTCATGAATTAGAAAAAACAAATGTAACTATTGGATCTGAAGTTGGAGATACATGTCCAGTCTGTCGTAAAGGCAGTGTTGAAGACATGGGTGGATGTAATACATGTACAAATTGTGGAGCACAACTGAAATGTGGGTTATAAAACGAGTAAAAAGAGAACTAGTGTGGTTTTGAAATAAAGTCGTACCGTTTATAAAAAAGTTGCACCGTTTTACCCCTTTAGATATTTTTGTCTAAAGGGGTGTTTCGTTGTAAAAGGATTTATTTAATGAAATAAATCAGTGTAAACTGAATTTATAGAAATAATATATGGAAGTTGTGAACAAATATACTTAAACTAACGAAGCAGGATAGTTGAATAAGGGGTTATATTAAAAGGGGGTTGGACTAGCGAAAACAATACCTAATATCATCGATAGTACCGCCGACGGAATATTTTAAAAAGGGAAATTTTGTGAAAATATGAAATATGTATGAATATTATATTTTTTTGAAATTTATTAACGTAATTCATCGTATTACTTATAAAGGGGGATTTTATATGAAAAAACAAACGTATAAATTATTTGTAATCGCTTTATTCGCTTCACTTCTTTTATTGACAGCTGGTTGCACAGGAAATGCAGAGCAGGAAACTCAGGATGAAAATATAGAGACAATTGAATCCGTATTACAGAAAGCTCTTACAGGACCAAATGATGAATTGAAGAAAATATTTAATAATGAGGAAGTCGAAGACTTAGTACAATATGATAAAGACCATTTTGAAGAATATTTTGCAACTGAAACATCCTATGTGGAATTTGTAAGTCAAAATAATGGTTCTGGAATACTGATTCAAGCAATGAAATATGATTACAACTTTAAAGTAAAAAATATCGAATATGAGAAAACAGAATCTGAAGAGATAATTTATGATTTCACAGTAGAATTGCAGTACCAAAAAGAAGGAAGCGAAAAATCAGAAATTGAAACAGTAACTGGACAAGCAAATTTAAATGAAGAACATAAAATAGAAGTTATGGAAATACGTATAGGTGAATTTTTGGCTTCCTTAGTTAATTAAATGGTGCAAGAGTTTAACAAGTCGATCATCAAAAGGATCGTCTTCTTTTTTTAGAGATGATTTTTGAATATTGTGGAAATAGAGTTATTTAACTAACGCAGCAGGATTGTTTAACAACAGAGAAGTTATTCTTTGTGATATTTAACAAAGAGTTATTGTGATTTTACGTTAAGATTAGTGTTTAACATGTAGAAATACAAAATCAATAAAAAGGGGAGAAATATATGGAAACATTCAACACATCAGTCCGTTGGGATTTAAGTAATCTCCTATGTGGTCCTGACTTGGAAAGGTTTGAATGTTATTTAAATAGTATTAAAGAAAAGTTGACAGAAATCGAGGAGTATTCGAAAACCAATATCTTGAATAACAGTGAATTGACCATGATTTCGCAAATAATAAAAAATATTGAATCAGCAGAATCCTTTTATTACTGCTTAACTACAGAAAACCTTGACCCTTCTCACCTAACATCATTAAACGGATTCGTATCAGCATTAAAATCCCAAGTTAGCTTTATATTATCAAATTTGCAAGAAGACCTAAGTAATATGAGTGAAAATCAATTAGTAAATTGGTCAAACAATATTAATCAAAAAAGTCTTATAGTGGATTTACTTAAGGATGCAGAAACGACAACAAAAGAAGAAAAGGTTGTTTCAAATTTTGCCAGAGAAACATTAGGTGGTCTTGAAGACCTTTATATACAAGTCCGTAATAATATAAAAATAGATCCAGTCAAAGGAGGGGATGAAATAACTTTTGCTGAAGCAATTAATTTAGCCTTGGCACATCCAGAACAATCTAAAAGGATTCAGGTATTCAATGAACTAAACAAAACCCTTGAAACACAAGCGAATATCTTTGCTTCAATATATAATCAAATGGTAGCACTAAGACTAAATGAAAATAAGATAAAAAAAGTAGACTACCTTGACGAATCTTTAAAATTAAATGGCATATCTAGACCAATACTTAATACTATGTGGAATGCAGTAGAATCCAATATACAAGAGCTTTCAAGTTATTTCAAAATAAAAGAAGAAATAGGAACTGAAAAACCCTCTTGGCATGAATTGATGACTTCATCTCAAAATGAGTCTATTCAAATTACTTTCTCACAAGCTGTTGAAGAAATAACAAAGTCTCTTGAAAAAATTGACAACAATATGTGTGAGTTTGTAAGAAGAACAATTACACAAGGATGGGTCGATGCGGAGCAACGAGGAACAAAACCACCTGGTGGATTTTGTGCTCCATTTATTCCAGAAGGTGAATCACGAATTTCATTAAGTTTTGATAATAGCATAGATAGTGCTAGAAGACTTGCACACGAACTTGGTCATGCTTGGCATTTTAAACAAATGAAAGATACTCCTTCAATACAATTTTCAGATGATACATTTGAAATGACAATGGCAGAGACTTCTTCAATCTTTTTTGAAACAGCATTTATTGACTATATTATTCAAAACACCAAAGAAGTTTCAGTTAAAAAAGCAATTCTTGGGTCAAAGATTGAGCGCAGTCTTAATTATTTGATGTCTATAAGAGGAGCCTTCTTATTTGAGAATGAGTTTTATGAGCGTAGAAAAAAAGGACAATTGAATGCCAAGCAGATAGAAGAACTTTCGTTAACATGTCAGGAAAAAGCGTATGGAGATAGTTTAATTGAATATGAGTCTTTTGTATGGATTAAATATGGACAGTTTTATCAAGCTAATGTTCCTTTTTATAATTATCCATATTCTTTTGGGTTTTTATTAAGTATTGGACTTTTAGAACTAGCTAAAGAGGATAAACAATTCAAACAAAAGTTTCAAGGGTTCCTGAGTGAAACTGGAATGCTGCCATTAGAACAACTATTTAAGAAACATTTCAATATAGACCTTTCACAACCAGATTTTTGGCAACAGTCAGTACAAAGATTAATTCAAGATATAGAACTATATAACCATAGTTTGTGAATAAGTGTTCTTAAAGTAAATGGTGCGTTAGTTGAATATTCGCTTTCCGAAATAATCAACCTTTTTTCAAAATGGATTCTTATTATTTATTGTAAAATGTGGGTTCGGGAGGTACTTGTCTTTATTTTAAAGCTACAGTTTTTGTGGATTTGAAATAAAGTTACACCGTTTTGAAAAAAAGATGAACCGTTTATTACCCTCTTTGGATGTAATTTGTCTAAATAGGGGTTTCTTACGGTAAAAATAATTTAGGGTTATACGAAGTGCCATTTTGTGGAATAAATAAGAAACGATAATTTGCATCTATCAATGAAACAGAGAGCAAAATTTTTCTACTCTCTGTTCTCTCATGAAAACTTACATTACACAAAATTAACGCCGCAATGGGCGTATACCTGTTTAGTGCAAAATAGGTACATAGTTTTGCAGAAAAAACGTACATAACTGCAGAGCATAAAGAAAACTCACCGTTTGGCGAAGATAGAGATCGTAGTCGTACATCTTTTTTGTTATTTATTCAACAATACTCACTTCGCGTTCGTTAAGTTCCTGTGTTGGACGATTAGTATGTGAGTGAATTTCTTTAAAACGGTTAATTTGTTCTTTTGACATTTGAAGCGGTTTTTTAAAAATGAGCCACTTTACTCCTTCGGAACATGGAGGTGTTGTCAACGAACCATTATAAATATATGCTTGCTGATTTTCCGAAATAAAGTGTGCCGGATTGATCTTTTTAGTCAATTTACTTGTTTCACCTTTTTGTTTCGGTAAATTCGACCACATTCCTTTCAACGTTTTATTCTCTTTCCCTTCTTCAACAAAAAATGTTACGACAGCTAGCTTTCCTTCTTTGCTTTTATGAACGAGGTGCATTTCCATATCGTAATGTTCCCCATTTACAGTATGCTCACTTGGAGCGTGGAAGTGAGATTGACCTAATTGGTATTCTTTTCTATCAAGTCGGAAAGCATTATTTTTCTGCCCCTTGGCGTTTGCTTGAATAGCATGGCCGTTATTTACGATTTCAAACGAAGTTGATTCATATTCAAATTGAACCTTTTTTGGTTTCTTCTCAAGTTTAGAGGTTTTAATGTCAACCGGCGACTGTTCTTTCCCACGCTCACATTTTTTAAATTCAGAACTCAATTCGGCCCAATTTTCCGGACCTGTTTGTCCATTGTATGACCAATGAGCCTCATCACTTTTCTTTTCTTCTTCTTTTGTTTGAGGCTGGCTTGTTTCTGTTTTTTGTTCTGGTTTCTCACCCGAACATGCAGTAAGCATTACCCCTAAAAATACAGCTAGAGTCATCAAAAAGAGTTTCTTCTTGTTGACTATGTACATACTGTTCCTCTCCTTTATTAAAATTTCAATTATAAACTAAACTATAATATCTAGAATCTTTACTATCAATCGGCCGAAAGAACTTTTTTATTGGCAACAGCATCCTTTTTGCAATTCATTGCAACCTATGGCTTGCATGAAAAAATGGACACTCAAATTAGTTTCCTTTTAGAAGGTGGTTGGGGGACTTCGGTGCCTGATTTGTCAATTGAAGTTGATGATCTTAATAATGCACTAACTCGTATAAAATAAGCAGGAATTCCATTTGAGTATGGAAAGCCAAGGAGCCATGGGGGTATGCGACGTTTTTACGTTAGGGAACCGTTCGGGAAGCTTGTCAACTTAATCCATCTTTAAATGAATGCATGGACAGGCGCATTTCAAAATTTTACGCAAAAGGGCACGCTTGTTTAACAGGTACCTTTTATGAATCGGACCATACTGTAGGAGTTTTCATTCACGAGTGAAGAAATTTTTTAATGGAGCGTGGATAATTTTCATGTTCATTAAAAACTTTTAAAGCAAGTAGAGGAGGCTAATCCTCCACTTTTGTTGACTAAATAATACCCCGAATATCACAGTCCTAAACAGTTTGTGATCTATTTATCTTATGGGATGATTCCGTCTTTGCATCATTCTTACCCAGTTACATTGTTTACATTATAGTTCAAGAAAAGGGCGCGATTGTGGAAGTTCAAGGGCAGAAAGTGCTCAAACTTTTTTATAAAAAATGTATACTAATTCACGATAGAAGAATCCATTTTGGTCAATCTTTTTTTCTTTTTATTTACACTAAACTGTGGTTTTGCGGGATACTTTTGATTAAACTTTATTTTAAGGCTACAACTAGCTTAAAATTTGCTAGTTCTTTTTTTGCCTATATTACTTGTTTACCAGTAATTGTTCCTGTATGCTTTTTATAAGAAACAATGTTGCACACGCTAAAAAATTATTCGCTGAAATGAGGAGATAACATGCCTACACCTAGTATGGAAGACTACATAGAACAAATCTATAACTTAATGGAATCAAAAGGGTATGCGCGAGTTTCAGATATTGCTGAACAGCTAGCTGTTCATCCTTCCTCTGTCACAAAAATGGTGCAAAAATTGGACAAGGACGAGTATTTAAATTACGAAAAATATCGTGGATTTATTCTTACTCCAAAAGGGAAAAAAATTGGGGAACGTCTTGTATTCCGGCATGAACTATTAGAACAGTTCTTGGAAATAATTGGGGTAGATGAAGATAAAATTTATGAAGACGTTGAAGGAATCGAACATCATCTAAGCTGGCATTCAATTGATCGAATTGGTGAATTAGTGCAATATTTTAAAACAGATAAAACAAGAATTGATGACCTGAGAAAGATGGAACATGAAAAATAATAAATAGTATTTGTCCATTGTTCTAATTTAATTTCCTTATGCTTAAATATGTAAAAAGGCACCATAAGGAGATGGCCAATGAAAATTGATGTTGTGTTTTCGGGTGGTGGCGTAAAATCATTTGCATTCATAGGCGCATTACGGAGTATGAAAACCAATAATCTTGAAATAGAGCGTGTTGCTGGAACATCGGCAGGTGCAATTGTAGCTGGGTTACTAGCAGCTAATTATTCACTGACTGAATTAGAAGAAACGATAAATAATTTAAACCTACATGATTTCCTCGATCCTCCTGCATTAAGTAAGCTTTTTCCATTAAGCAAATGGTTTTACTTATACTATAAGATGGGAATGTATAAGGGAGACCTACTAGAAGAATGGATATACAATCGCCTTGCTGAAAAAAAGGTTTATACATTTCGCGATATAAAACCAGGTTATTTAAAGGTAGTAATTAGCGATCTTTCGCTTGGTAAACTTGTAGTAATTCCAGATGATTTAGAACGCGTATATGGTATTACTCCTGATCATTTTGTAATTGCAAGAGCTATTAGAATGAGTGCGGGTTACCCATATTTTTTTATGCCTAAGGAAATCCTTGGCAAAACAGCGAAGAAAAGTATTATTGTAGACGGAGGCCTGTTAAGTAATTATCCATTATGGATCTTTAATAAGCCAAATGAACGCAATTTGCGTCCTGTTTTAGGTGTGAAACTTAGTGGCGATCTAAAAAATACAGATCCAAAGAAAATAAAAAACGCTATGGATATGACACAGGCAATGTTCACGACTATGAAACAGGCACATGATGTAAGGTATGTTTCAACTTCGCATCAAAAAAATACAATTTTTATTCCGATTAAACATGTAGATACAACTAATTTTAAAATTGAGGATAACGTAAAGAAAAGTCTAATAGAACTGGGCGAAAAGAATACCAATGAATTTTTAACAAGCTGGCCATAACAAACAAATGCTTAAACGAAAAAACCGAGCCATTAATAAGCTCGGTTTTTTCGTTTATGTTTATTTCCGTCAATTACACGTAAATGGGTAGCACGTTTACTTGTTTTTCTTTTTATCTGTGATGACTGTTTTCTCTTTGCGCTATCAGAAATAGTGAAGTTTTTGGGAGCATATTTTGATTTCGATTGTTTAACCGCACTTTTGTATTTCTTCATATCATTTGATGATGCCCTTTTTCTGAAAAAGAAAACATAGATTACCGCAAAAATCGCTAGACCAATTCCAAGCATAACCATTATGTTCGTTAGAAAATCAACCGTATTGGTAAATAACTGTGTAAGTAAACCAATTGCAGCCAATCCTAATATAATATAAAGAAATGCAGAAAATTTATTACGAAACATCAGTTGTCCTCCTTTCAAAATAAACCAGGCAAATTATAGTACTTATTATTCTTTATACCACTTTTATCTAATTTATAGCCTCAATTACTAAAAATTTTACAAAAGCACGAAAAGCAACATCAATTTGGCCATCTTTAGGTGCAACCATTCCAAGTACAAAAGAAAATCTTGCTACAATAGATTCTTTCCTTTTTTGCTAAAAATATTCAGGTACCGCTATCTTTTCTTCTAAATAATTATTTTAATGATCTACGTCCTCCATTTTACTAGAAAACGTTCTTATTCACTAGCTTTCTTTATTATTTTTACATGATATCTTTGATTGGAATTGGTCATACTATGGATGGAGGTGCATGTTTATGGGAAAAAAAGAAAAATTAGAACAAAATAAACAGGAAAAATCATACTCCTTACTGGCTAGATCATTGCTTACCGGCTTCATTGGAGGACTTGGTTGGAGTACACTCGGGCTCATCATGTATTATTTTAATTTCTCAAAGGTCAGCCCTACATCTTTCATACTACGATCATGGTTGAATGCAAAATGGACACATGAATGGTTGGGTGACCTAATATCAATTGTGATAATAGGAGTTATATCCATTGTAGTTGCATTAGTATACTATGGTTTATTAAGAAAAATAAGTACAATGTGGATTGGAACCTTGTTTGGTATTATTTTATGGGGAATAGTATTTTACTTACTTCAACCCATTTTCCCAAACATACCGCCATTAAACGAACTTGGTAAAGATACAATTGTATCTACTTTATGTCTCTTTATTTTATATGGAACTTTTATAGGTTATTCCATTTCCTATGATTATCGTGATACGGCAATACGTGGACAAGCAACTGAAGAAGGTAATGGATAAACAGCTGAAAAATTAGCTGTTTTTTCTTTATAGAGGATGTTCAAAAAGTCACCAAATGATAAACGGCGAATTTCTTCGTTGCGCAGTTTTTCCGGTCCTCAAAACCTTCGCGCCTTGAACTTCTTGTTTCTAATTTGTCGCCTTTTTGAACCCACACTTATAGTTATTAATATCCCACTGTTTATGATAAACTAAAAAAGTCCGATAATCACGACCGCAAAGGGGATGAGTCGTATGAAACGTCTATTATTATTAAATGGTCCAAACTTAAATTTATTAGGAAATCGTGAGAATGACATATATGGTGATTTCTCATTAGAAGACATTGAAAAATCGGTAGAACTTATAGCCAAGGAAAATGGTTTTGAACTAGAATGTTTTCAATCGAATCATGAAGGGGAATTGATTGATAGGCTACAGGATGCCACTGGTAAATTTAATGGAATAATTTTTAACCCAGCAGCATACACGCATACAAGTATAGCCATACGTGATACGATTAAAGCTATTAAAACCCCTGTTATTGAAGTGCATATCTCAAATGTACATAATCGTGAAGAATTCAGGCATCATTCCATGCTTGCGCCTGTATGTTATGGACAGATTGTTGGATTAGGCGTAATGGGCTACAAATTAGCAGCAATGGCATTTATAGAAAAAAATTAGAAAGGAATGAGAGAAATGGAGAAAATTGAAAAACTGAAAGCGGCGTTAGCTACTAATAACTTAGATGCAATTATTATTACGAATCCTTATAATAGAAGATACATAACTGGTTTTACTGGAACAGCTGGTGTAGCTATTATCAGTAAAAAAGATACTCGTTTTATTACTGACTTTAGATATACAGAGCAAGCTAATGAACAGGCAACTGCATTTACAGTTGTTGAACATAAAAAAGGCATTATCGAAGAGATAAGCAATCAATTAAATGAGTTAAATGTTTCACGTGTTGGTTTCGAAAAGGATCATTTGACATTTGCAACATATGAGCTTTACAAAAAATCAATTAAAAAAGAATTAGTTCCGATAAGCGGTATTGTTGAAAAACTTCGCTTAATTAAAACAACTGAAGAACTAACAATATTAAAAGAAGCTGCGAAAATTGCGGATGACGCTTTTGAACATATTCAAGGGTTTATAAAACCTGGAGTTAAAGAAATAGATGTTTCAAACGAGCTAGAATTTTTCATGCGTAAACAAGGTGCTACGTCATCAAGCTTTGATATTATTGTTGCGTCGGGCTACCGATCAGCACTTCCACATGGTGTTGCTTCAGAAAAAAAGATAGAAAGTGGAGAACTAGTTACGTTAGATTTTGGAGCGCTTTACAAAGGGTATTGTTCCGATATAACGCGTACATTAGCAGTTGGTGAGCCAAGTGATGAATTAAAAACAATTTACGATACCGTTCTTAGTGCACAATTAAAAGGTGTAGAAGGAATTAAACCTGGTATAACTGGGGTTGAAGCTGATGCATTGACTCGAGATTATATCAATGAAAAAGGCTATGGTGACTATTTTGGTCACTCAACAGGGCATGGTGTAGGACTTGAGGTACATGAAGGACCTGGTCTATCATATAAATCAGAAGCTATACTTGAGGCAGGAATGGTTGTAACTGTGGAGCCAGGTATTTATATACCAAATGTTGGTGGATGTCGTATAGAAGATGATGTACTAGTGACAGAATCTGGATACGAACGTTTAACACATTCTTCTAAAGAACTAATTCAGTTATAGTTACAGCGATAAAAGGAGGACTTAATGAATGATTTCAGTTAACGATTTTAAAACTGGTTTAACAATAGAAGTGGATAACGATTTATGGCAAGTTATCGATTTCCAGCACGTGAAACCAGGAAAAGGTGCAGCATTTGTACGTTCGAAATTACGTAATTTACGAAATGGGAATATCCAAGAGAAGACATTCCGTGGTGGAGAAAAAGTTGGAAAAGCGCATATTGACAATAAGAAAATGCAATATCTTTATGCATCAGGTGATAACCATACTTTTATGGATACAAACACTTACGAACAAATTGATATACAAACAAAGCAAATTGAACATCAGTTAAAGTATATTAAAGAAAATATGGAAGTATCTGTAATTACCTATGAAGACGAAATTCTAGGTGTTGAGCTGCCTAACAACGTTGAATTAGAAGTTACAGAAACAGAACCAGGAATTAAAGGGGACACAGCAAGTGGAGGCACAAAGTCTGCAACACTTGAAACAGGAATTACGGTACAGGTACCATTCTTTATTAATACTGGTGAAGTTCTAATTATCAGTACTTCTGATGGGAAATATGTATCACGGGCAACGAAGTAAATAGTAAAAGAGCAGTTGCAACTGGTGAAGTGTGCCTTTTCCTATCAAAAACCTGGAATTGCACTACAAAAAGCAGCTAAAATTGTATAACTAATTGCCCTATTTGAAGTGATTTTTGTAATTAAAAAAAATCTCAGTTCACTGAACTGAGATTTTTCTTGTTGATAAGAAGTTGATTTTTTTAAATCTATCTGTTCTTCCTTTTATACCTAACTAAGAAAGGGGTCAATAAAGAACCGACAAAGGGAATAATGAGCATTATCATTAAAGTTAAAAAAAAATTACTAAATGGCGGTGATAAAGAAAAACCAAAAATCAACATTGGTAATATAGTCAAACAGACAACTATGAATCTTGAAGGAATGGTTATCTTATGTATAGAACTGCATTTTTCACATTGAATAGGTTTATAGCCCAGCCAAATTGCTTGAAAGATTTCGCTATACTTAAATGAAGTATTGCAACTATCGCATTTTTGCAATCCCAGCAACCCCTCTTTAATCTACTTATAGTAACTTTTTTCATTATGCTATTCTGCCTCGGTACTGAAATAGAGTTTCCTTTTATTCAAGCATCGCGTCCGTTACCATAAAGGACATTTTTCACTTTATTGGTTTTATCTCCTGTGTCAAAATACTTTCCTGTAGCCACTTTTCTATCAGTTGATTAAAGAGATCAGGATTCACTAAGGATATTCCGTGACCAACGTTAGATATAATTATTCCTGTACAATTCGAGTTTTTTGAAACTATATCATTTGCTGACTTTATCATTACTGCTTTTTCTTTTTCACCAACAGTAACAATATCCTGCCCTTTGCTTTATTAAATTCTTTGGGTATTTCAAATGACATATTTTCTTCCAATATTCTAACAAGGGTGCCTGATTCCATTAAAGAACTTTCCTTATAATATGTTTCAAAGTATTGTTTATCAACATAAAGTGTTTTTGCTTGAAGCTTTGAAAATGATTTATTTTTAATCAATGGAAGTGTCAATTTAATAGAGGGACTAATCAATTTTTTAGCAAATGGGATTGGCCTAACTAACGCACTATTTATGATTGCATAATTAATCAAATCTGGTTTCATACATAACATTTGTATAGTTACTTGAGCTCCTAGTGAAAATCCAATAACGATTACTTTTTTCCCATTTGGTATTTTTTCTATTAACTCAATTATTTTTTCTGCACTATAGTTGATTGAAAAGTTTTTCATATGATTACTTTTACCTTGTTCTGGTAAATCTATCGTAACGCAATGATAGTGAGTGAAGTATTGAATTTGTTTATCCCACATCCAACTACTCACCCCACCCCCGTGCAAGAATACTAGTAGTGAAGCATTCTTATCCCCATACTCTTGTATATGTAAACTCAACCATTTCACCTCGCATTACGTCTTACTCTTCTTTTTGAACAACTTCTAACTTTACTATTGGATAGTAACTTTATTCTGTTTGTTGGATCATAGAATTCGCGATTTTAATTATTTCTTCTTTAGTAATAGTAACATCTTTATTATTTCCTTTTTTATATTAACAAAGTAATGGATCGTCTGAATATAAGAACCAATCAAAGTTTAACATATAATGCAATTCTGATAAATACGAATTTAATAATGTGTGTTCAAAAAGTCGCTGAATTAGAAATCAGGTCGACAAAGAACGCAACGTCCTGTTGCAAAGTCGACATTAGCACGTCCTGTGCGTCAAGGTCGAGGCACGAGCGTTTTGAGGGCCGGAAAAACCGAGTAACGAAGAGATTCGCCATTTATCATTTGGTGAATTTTTGAACAACTTCTAATAATAGTAAAAATGTCATATCTACTATTTTGTAGCATATAAATGCTATAAACGATAGTAAGGTGATTAGTTTATGGACGAGATAGTACGATTATTTCCTGAACATATAAAAGACGCTATTCAGCGAAAAGTACAAGATCGATGGACAGAGTTACAAGAAATTCGGTTTCGTTTAAACCAACCAATTGAACTTATCTATGATTCAAAAATTGATTGGATCCATTCGGTAAAGCCGGAAAGTCAAGATGGGATTTTTGTGCTGAACCAATTAAGTAACTTTTCATTATACCGAATGGAAGATGAACTTAGGGAAGGTTATATTACGATTGAAGGCGGGCATCGAGTTGGTTTAGCTGGAAAAGTAAACACATTAGGTGGAACAGTTAAGGCTATTCAACACATTACGTTCTTTAATATAAGAATTGCCAAACAAAAGATAAATGTAGCTTCGCCTATAATTCCTTATATGTATAAGGAGAAATACATGAATACACTTTTTATTGGTGCTCCACAAACAGGTAAAACAACATTGATTCGAGATATCGTACGTTTGATTGCAACTGGATGGAAGGACATTCCAGCCAAAAAGGTAGCCGTAATCGATGAACGTTCGGAAATAGGTGGTTCTATAAAGGGTGTACCACAACATAATGTAGGAATAAGGACAGATGTAATGGATGCTTGTCCAAAAGCTGAAGGAATGATGATGATGATTCGTTCCATGTCTCCAGATGTATTAGTAGTCGATGAGATCGGTAGTAAAAAAGATGTACAGGCTTTAATGGAAGCTATTCTTGCTGGAGTAGTTGTGGTTTGTTCTGTGCATGGACAAACACTTGAAGAAATAAAAAAACGACCATCTATGCAGACGTTATTCCAACAAAATGTTTTTAAACGATTTGTTCTCTTAGAAAAAAACCAACAGCCAGGCTTTGTCCATGCTATTTACGATGAAGTCGGTATCAACCTATTACAAAAAAAGAGGAGTTTGAATCATGGTGTGGATAGGAGCACTTCTATTCATCGGTACCACAACGTGGATAGGGTTTGACATAAGCAATAAATTTCGAGAAAGACCCAAACTCATTAGGCAACTTAAAAATGCATTACAAATCTTAGAGGCAGAAATTTTATATAGTCAGTTGCCACTAAGGGAGGCATTTGAGAGTATTGCCAAACAATTGCCAGATCCTACAAAATCCTTTTTTCAGAATCTAGCATCTAATTTAGATGATAAAAAGACTGATTTGTATAGCACATGGAGTCATCATGTGGATGAACTTAATCAAACTTCTGCAATAGGTAAGAATGAAAAAGAAATTTTAAAGCAATTCGGACGAACACTTGGGCAACATGACTTTAGCCAACAGCAAAAGCATATCCAATTAGCCGTACATCATTTAGATCGGGAATTAGAAGAGGCGCGAGATAACGAATTTAAATACAGTAAAATGGCCAAAAGTTTAGGTCTGTTGTGTGGTCTATTTATTGTCCTTCTACTCATTTAGTAAAGGAAAGGGGTACATTAATGCTAACGGATGCATCCATATTATTTCAAATAGCTGGAATCGGAATTATAGTAGCCTTAATACACACCATTTTGAAGCAAATGGGAAAAGAAGAAATCGCTCAGTTTGCGACATTAGTTGGTTTCATCATTGTTCTCGTAATGGTTGTAAATGGTTTAGCAGATCTGTTTCAACAGATTAAATCCGTGTTCCTCTTTCAAGGGTAGATTCAAATGGATATATTACAAATTGTTACTCTTGGACTCATTTCAAGCCTTTTATTTATTATTTTACAAGATCAGCATGCTTCTATTGCTTATCTATTAATCATATTAACTGGAATTATTATATTATCTGTAGTTATTGCCCAGATAGGTGCTGTTCTCAAATTAATTGAGTCACTTGGAGAGAAGGCTTCTATCGACGGTATCTATATGGAGACAATACTTAAAATAATAGGTATTGCATATATAGCCGAGATAGGCGCAAATATAACCAGAGATGCTGGTCTATCATCCATAGCCTCTAAGATTGAGTTAGCTGGCAAAGTGTTCATTTTGTTATTAGCGGTCCCAATTATTTCAGCAGTAATAGAAGCAATACTAAACTTTTTACCAGTGAGTTAACACTAAAAGCAAAGGTAACGAAGGGAGTAGTAATAGATGGATGAGATGTTCTAACTTTATTGTAATTATTTTAGCCGTTTTCATGATTTTAACTTTTGGGAATACAGCATCTGCATCCACTTCTATTGCTGAAATAGAAACCGATGTATTGGAAAAGGTGTCACTTGATAAAATACAGCAGCATTGGAATAAATTAATTGGTGATTATGGTGGGTATATACCAGCATTAGAAAAATCAAGTCTGTATGAGTTCATAAAGAACAACGGATCTTTTTCCGTGAAGAACACACTCTTAGGGCTTGTTGAATATTTATTTCATGAAATTATTGTTAACGGGAAACTTTTAGGACTCTTGTTAATGCTAACTCTCTTTTCCGTTTTATTACAAACGATGCATACAGCCTTTGAACGAAGTATGGTCAGTAAGATAGCTTATTTTGCAGTCTATCTTGTTTTATTGTTTATCGCGCTAAATAGCTTTTATTTAGTATTTTCCTATACAAAGGATGCCATTGATGCCATGAGTAGTTTTTTAATTGCTCTATTGCCTTTGATTTTAGGCCTAATGGCAACTTTCGGTAGTCTCATTACCGTATCATTTTTTCATCCGATTATTATTTTTCTAATTTTTGCAAGCGGAGTGTTAGTTTCTAATTTCGTATTACCATTACTATTTTTGTCAGCATTATTGTTAATTGTTAGTAGTTTAACTGATAGTTACCAGGTCACACATTTAGCTAGTCTACTTAAATCAATCAGTTTAGGTGTTTTGGGTGTTTTTCTAACCATATTCCTAGGTGTTTTATCTGTTCAAGGTGCTGCCAGCGCAATTCAAGATGGGGTGGCAATGAAAACAGCAAAATTTATCACGGGAAATTTTATTCCCATTGTAGGAAGAACGTTTACGGATGCAGCCGACACCATTTTAAGTGCATCTTTATTACTAAAAAATTCAGTTGGAATTGTTGGTCTAATTTGTATCGTGTTGATCGCATTATTTCCTGCAATCAAAATATTTGCCATCGCCTTCATCTATAAGTTAGCTGCAGCTGTATTACAGCCTTTAGGGGATGGACCGATAATTACAAGTTTAAATGTGATAAGTAAACATATTATGTATATTTTAGCATCATTAATTGCAGTTACACTTATGTTCTTTCTTGCGATCGTCATCCTAGTAGTAGCTGGAAATATTACATTAATGCTCAGGTAGGAGGGCCCTACATGGATGCCATCATACATTGGATCACGCAAATAATCATATTTATGCTACTTGCAACCATCATTGAATTACTCATTCCAGCAACATCCATGAAAAAGTATATAAAATTGGTGGTTGCGTTAATCTTAATCTTAATTTTTTTAAAACCTATTTTTTATTTATTTGATATAAATGTTAAAGATGCTTTAACTGCCTCGTATGAAAGACTTGAGAGCTATAATGAAAATGAAAAAAATATGGAAAGTTTAATAGAATTTCAAAAAAGTGAAATACAAGGCGAACAACATGCATATATTGAAGAACAAATGGCTGTCCAACTAATAGATCTTGCTAAGACCCCTTTACTAGAATCCTATCAAGCAGATATAACAAACATTGAATTTTCGTTTGCTGCAGAAAAAGCACCAGAGTGGAAGGATTTAGAGGAAGTCATTGTTTATATAAACCATGCAGAAGAAAGTGAGGAGGATGTAAACATTGTAGATGAAGTGATTATCAGCACAGACACTCCAGAAAGTAATAAGGATGGCCCAGATCTAGAAAAAATTGAAAACCTTTTGCGTGACATATGGGAAGTTGAAAATAAAGAAATAACGGTCATTTGGAAAGGGGGGACATTTTGAAAGAGTTCATCAAAAAAGTTTTTCGTAATCTAGATGGTAAAACAACCAATAAGGTTCCAACTAAAAAAAGTAAATATTTAATTGTGATTGGGGTCACTGGATTATTATTACTCATCATAGGAAATGTCTTTTCCAATTCGTCACCAGAATCTAATTCAAATCAAACGATTGGTGACCCGGTTGTACAACAACAAGAAACGAAGCCTGTTTCCAGTGAAAAGAAGTCAACTTCGAATGCACATGATTTAGAAGCAAGTTATGAAAAGGAATTAAAAGATCTACTGGAGAAAATTAATGGGGTTTCTGAGGTTGAAATCATGGTAAACCTTGATTCAACAAAGGTAAAGGTTTATGAGAAAAACCTTATTACTAGTAAACAAACTACAGATGAATCAGATAAGAACGGTGGTACACGTGTTATTGAAGACTATACAAAGGAATCCCAAGTAGTCTTAGTAAGGCAAGGTGATAAAGAAGTACCCCTCTTAATACAAACAAAAAAACCTGAAGTTAGAGGGGTGTTTGTGATAGCAAAAGGTGTTGACCATGCGACAGTAGAAAAATGGGTGGTTGAAGCTGTTTCAAAAGTGTTAGATGTTCCAACTCATAGAGTTTCAGTAATGTCAAAAAGTTAGGGGAGATTAATTTATGTTAAAAAAACAAACTGTATGGTTATTAACAATGCTCAGCTTGATGATTGTGTTAAGTGTTTACTACATGACGTCACCAGATATGGAGGATCAAGCATTTATTAATAATACGGAAACAGACGAAGAGGTAGTTACTACTGATTCTGAGGGTGCAGAAGGTGAAGCAGATGTTGATGAAATTTCAAATGTTGGACAAGATGAGTTATTCACAACGATTCGCATGGAAATTCAGGATACTCGTAGTGAGACAAAGGATCGATTGGATGATGTACTAGCTTCAAGTTCTGCTACCACGGAGCAAAAGAACGAGGCAATGACTAAAATGGAAGTTTTGGATCAATTATCAACGAAAGAATCTGTTTTAGAAGAATCAATTTTAGCAGCTACAGAGTACCAGGATGTATTAGTAAGATCAGATCAAGAACAAATTCAAGTTAATGTTAAAGCAGATGATTTATCGAAAGAACAAGTAGTGCAAATTATGCAAATGGCGAAAGATGAATTTGGTGAAATGCCCGTAAATGTTTATCTACAATCAAAAACGAAGTAGTAGCAATCACTAAGTAAATGGCTCCAGTTAGCTGGAGTCATTTTTTTTAGTTTGATTTACTATTCGCAAACAATTACTATAATTGATATAATAAAATTGGTATCATATTATATTCATAATGATTCCAGTAATGGGTTGAAGTTTTTATAAGTTTTAGCGTAAAATGTTAAAAGGAGTTAGTAGTGCATGTTGTTCGTATTTTTAAATGAGAGAAGGAGTGCCAAGCATGTTAAAAGTACAAGAAATTCGTGAAATAATAAAACTAGTTGATCAATCTTCTATTAATGAATTCACCTATGAACTAGACGGTGCAAAGGTTTCAATGAAAAAAACATCTGCTGCGGAAGTAGTGCAAACACCAAAACAAGTAGTTGAAAAAACGGAACAACCGAAACAAATACAGGAAGTCAATGAATCTAATGCTAAGGTAGAGAATACAGAAGTACATACTCCTAATGCGGAAAACACTTCTACCCAAAAAGATGATACAGATTTCGATTATGAAATTGTATCACCGATGGTAGGAACATTGTATAGCGCTGAATCACCAGAAAGTGATCCATATGTGCAAACAGGAAGTAAAGTAACGAATGATACAGTGGTATGTATTGTAGAAGCAATGAAACTATTTAATGAGATTGAAGCAGAAGTAACAGGAGAAATAGTAGAGATTTTAGTGGAAGATGGAGAATTAGTTGAATATGGTCAACCACTATTTAGAGTAAAGGCTAAATAAGGGGATGGAACAAGTGATTAAAAAACTGTTAATTGCTAACAGAGGAGAAATTGCCGTACGAATCATACGTGCGTGCAAAGAAATGGACATTGAAACTGTAGCTGTTTATTCGGAAGCGGATAAAGATTCGTTACATGTAAAACTAGCAGACGAAGCCTATTGTATCGGACCGACAGCAAGTAAAGACAGTTACTTAAACTTTACAAATATCATTAGCACAGCAACATTGACCGAGGTAGATGCGATTCATCCTGGTTATGGGTTTCTAGCAGAAAATGCAGACTTTGCTGAGATCTGTAATGCTTGTAACATTATTTTCGTAGGACCATCTGCACAATCTATCCAAAAAATGGGTATTAAAGATGTTGCTAGAGATACAATGAAAGCGGCTAATGTGCCTATCGTACCTGGTTCTGATGGTATTATTGAGGATGAAGAACAAGCTAAAAGTGTTGCAGATGAAATTGGGTACCCGGTGATTATTAAAGCCACAGCTGGTGGTGGTGGTAAAGGTATTCGGGTAGCAAGAAACGAAGAGGAACTAATTAAAGGTATTCGGGTTACCCAGAAAGAGGCGGAAACTGCTTTTGGTAATCCAGGCGTATATATGGAGAAATTCATTGAAGATTTTCGTCATGTTGAAATACAAATCCTTGCAGATCAACATGGAAATGTTGTTCATTTAGGTGAGCGAGACTGTACGATTCAACGTAGACTACAAAAATTAATAGAAGAGTCTCCTTCACCTGCGCTTACAGAAGATATACGTGAAAAAATGGGAGAAGCATCTGTTAAAGCAGCAAAAGCCGTTAATTATGTGGGTGCTGGAACAATTGAATATATTTTCGATCGGACAAGTAAATCATTTTATTTTATGGAAATGAATACACGCATCCAAGTGGAGCACCCCGTTACAGAGATGGTAACAGGAATTGATTTAATAAAAGAACAAATCAAAATAGCAAATAATGAAAAATTGTCTTTCACTCAGAAAGATGTTGAATTTGAAGGCTGGGCAATTGAATGTCGTATTAATGCAGAGAATCCATTTAAAAACTTCATGCCTTCTCCTGGAAAAATTGATATGTATTTACCGCCTGGAGGCTTTGGCGTGAGAATTGATTCGGCTGCATATCCTGAATATACTATTCCGCCATATTATGACTCAATGATCGCTAAATTAATTACGTATGGACCGACTCGCAAAGATGCAATTAATAGTATGAGACGAGCACTAGATGAGTTTGTTGTCGAAGGGGTCTACACAACAATCCCATTTCATCGTTTGATTATGGAACATAAAGTGTTTAAAGATGGTGATTTTAATACGAAGTTTTTAGAAGAAAATCCTATTCTTGAGAAATGATAAATAAGGGAGTGTTACGATGAGTGAACAACCTTTGTTAAACGTAAGTGAAGATAACAGTTTAGGTACAGTAGAGATAGCCCCAGAAGTTATTGAAATTATTACAGGTATTTCAGCAACAGAAATTGAAGGGTTATCTTCTATGCGTGGGAACTTTGCTTCTGGAGTCGTTGAACGATTTGGTAAAAAATCACACAGTAAAGGTGTTAAAGTAGAATTAACAGAAACAGGCATCATGATTGATCTTTATGTAGTATTAGATTTTGGCGTATCAATACCACAAGTAGCTCAAAAGCTCCAAACGAATATACGTCAAACTATAAAAAGCATGACTGCACTTGAAATTGCTGAAATTAATGTTCATGTTGTAGGTATTCAGATGGATGGAAAAGATGGTACAGAAGGTGAATAATTAAGAGAACGGCTAAGGGTATTTCTTTTAGCCGTTTTTTTCTTTGTTTAGTCGCCTTCGCTTTTCTTTGTCCAGCTGCGGCTCCTAGCGACTAGCAAATAGATAGAACTGGGAAAGGTACGTAAAGTTCGACGTACTTTTCCCAGTTCTATCTATTTGTACGTCGCTGAACAGTCGCCTTCGCTTTTCTTTGTCCAGCTGCGGCTCTTAGAAGCTGCCGTCATAAGCAATGAACACTTCGAATGCTAAGCCCGTGCATTCTACGGTTCCTTGCTTATGCGTCCGCTTCTGAACAGTCGCCTTCGCTTTTCGTGCTTTATCTAGCATTGGCCTGGTGTTCATGTTATTATTTGTAAAGATAAGTTTAAAGGAGTAATGAATATGAAACGGCATGCAGCAAGAGAGAAAGCATTTCAGATACTATTTCAAATAGATTTGAATGAATTAGATCCAACTCAAGCATTGGCTGAACATAATGAAACAGGGGATACTGATTCGTTTTTAGAGAGGCTTGTAAAGGGTGTAGTGGAACAAAAAGATACTATTGATGATAGTATATCAAACCATTTAGAAAATTGGACGATTAAGCGTATTGCGTCTGTAGAAAAAACAATATTACGAATAGCGACCTATGAAATAACGTATCTAGAAGATATTCCAACGAATGTGTCAATCAATGAAGCAGTTGAATTGGCTAATAAATATGGAGATGACAAGTCAGGGAAGTTCGTTAATGGTGTTCTATCAAAAATCATAGCTTAAAAGGGGAATAAATGTCATGCCTGCTGAGATAATTAACGGAAAAGAATTAGCACAACAATTAAAAGATAACATGAAAGAGGAAGTATCTAAGTTACGTGAAGAAGGGTTAATACCACATTTAACGGTTGTATTAATTGGTGATAATCCAGCATCTAAGTCTTATGTAAAAGGAAAGAAAAAAGCAAGTGCAGAAACAGGTATCGCTTCTGATATTATTGAATTGCCTGAATCTACAAGTGAAGAAAAGTTACTCACCATTATAACCGAGCTAAACAATAACCCAGCAGTTCATGGTATTTTGGTTCAATTGCCATTACCAGAACACATAGCAGAGCAAAAAGTAATTGAACATATTGATCCGAACAAGGACGTAGATGGATTTCACCCAGTAAATATCGGACGAATGATAACTGGAAAGGATACATTTCTTCCTTGTACACCATTTGGTATCGTCACAATGCTTAAATCAAAAAATATAACAATTGCGGGTCAACATGTCGTTATTATCGGAAGAAGTAACATAGTTGGAAAACCAGTTGGACAACTTTTATTAAATGAAAATGCCACAGTTACATATTGTCACTCGAAAACAAAAGATTTAAAGGAATTTACAAAAATGGCGGATATTTTGATTGTTGCTGTTGGGAAACCGAATGTGATTAATGCAGCGTATATTAAGCCAGGTGCTGCCGTTATAGATGTTGGTATAAATCGATTAGAGAACGGTTCACTAACGGGTGATGTGGATTTTGATGAGGCAAAAGATGTTGCGTCATACATCACTCCTGTCCCAAGAGGAGTGGGGCCGATGACCATCACAATGCTTCTTCAGAATACAATTAAGGCTGCCAAAGGACTGGAATCACAGTGACCGAACAATATCTTACTGTAACAGCACTCACAAAGTACATTAAACGAAAGTTTGACACGGACCCACATCTAAACCGAGTGTTCGTAAGAGGTGAAATTTCTAACTTTAAACGTCATAGCCGAGGCCATATGTACCTCACAATTAAGGATGATCAAACTAGGGTGCAATCGGTAATGTTTGCAGGTAATAATCGGTCATTAAAATTCAATCCAGAGAATGGGATGAAGGTTTTAATCACAGGTAATATCGGTGTTTTTGAGCCATATGGACAATACCAATTATATATTCAACAAATGGAACCAGATGGTATAGGTGCACTCTATCTAGCCTTTGAACAATTAAAGGGTAAATTGGCAAAACAAGGTTATTTCGATCAGGACCATAAAAAAAACATACCCGTATACCCACAACACATTGGTATTATAACCTCACCAACTGGTGCAGCTGTACGTGATATTATAACCACAATTAAACGGAGATATCCAATCGTTAATCTAACAGTAATTCCAGCACTTGTGCAAGGAGTTAATGCAGCTGATTCTATTGTAAATGGTATTGAACAAGCGAATGACCATACAGATTTTGACCTTTTAATCATAGGGCGTGGAGGGGGATCAATTGAAGAATTGTGGAGCTTTAATGAAGAAAAAGTGGCTCAAGCCATATTTCAATCAGAAGTCCCGATTATTTCAGCAGTTGGTCATGAAACAGATACCACAATAAGTGATTTTGTTTCCGATTTACGGGCCCCTACACCTACAAGTGCAGCTGAACTAGCAGTACCATCCCAAATCGAATTAAAAGAAAAATTACTGCAGATCAATCGTTCACAGACACGTTTGATTACCAATATGCTTCATACATCATCACAACAGCTTGGACGTTTAAATCAATCATATGCTTTTCGGTATCCTGAGCAGCTAGTAAACCAAAAAGAACAAGAATTGGATAAACTAGTAGAACGTTTAAACAAAGCGCTTCAATTTACAGTAAAGAAAAAAGATGATGCGTTACTAAACAATAAGAAACGATTAATAAGCCATCATCCAGAACGCCAAATACAAAGCGCTAAAAAGCAAATTATTCATGTACAAAAACAGCTGCAAAGTAGGATTTCACTCATAACCGAAAAAAAGTCAACACAAATGGTAACTTTTATAGATAAACTTACTTTGTTAAATCCGTTGGAAATTATGAAACGTGGATATGCGATTCCGTATGATCAAAAAGGAAATATTATCAAGTCTGGATTACAAACAAGTAAAAATGAACTCATAGAAGTAAAATTATTAAACGAAGTATTAGCATGTCGAATAGAGGATATAAAGGAGGACGCGACGGATGAATGAAAATGAACTTTCCTTTGAAGAAGCGATGATCGAACTAGAGAAGATTGTTGAGCAGCTAGAAGAAGGCGATGTTCCATTAGAAAAAGCGATAAACTACTACCAAGAAGGTATGAAGCTATCCAAAGTCTGCAATGACAAACTAATAAATGTTCAAGAAAAGATGACAAAAATTATGAATGAACAAGGCGAGTTAAAACCTTTTGACATACAGGAGGAAGAGTAATCGTGCAGGCGACATTAACTTCTTTTTTAGATGAAAATAAACAATTTATTCAACAGGAATTACATATGGTTCTTAATAAATTAGATATTCCAAAAAGCTTGAAAGAGTCAATGCTTTATTCGATTGAAGCGGGCGGAAAAAAGCTTAGACCAATATTGTTGATTGCAAGTTTTGACGCATATGGTAAAGACAAACAGAAGATTGTTGCTCCCGCCATGGCTTTAGAAATGATTCACACTTATTCACTTATACATGATGACTTACCAGCAATGGATGATGATGATATAAGAAGAGGGAAACCTACGAATCATATCGTTTTCAATGAAGCCACTGCAATATTAGCTGGTGATGCACTTTTAACTTATAGCTTTGATTTGTTAGCTACAGATCCGCGTTTAACTGATGAACAAAAAATTTTCCTAATTAGTGAATTGTCTAAAGCAAGTGGACCAAAAGGAATGGTCGCAGGGCAAATGCTTGATATGGAAGCTGAAAATAAAAAAGTATCATTAGAACAACTTGAAAGAATCCATGCACTGAAAACAGGAGAATTAATAAGGTTCGCGATAAAATCAGGTGCTTATATTGGAAATGCAACCGAAACGCAACTAACACATTTAGACGAATTTGCGTATTATCTAGGTCTTATTTTTCAAGTGCAGGATGACATATTAGATGTTACAGGCGATCAAGCGATTATTGGGAAACCTGTTGGAAGCGACGAGGATAATCAAAAAAGTACCTATCCCAAATTATTAGGCTATGAGGGTGCAGTTGAACAGAAAGAAAGATATCTTCAGCTGGCGAAAAAGGCATTATATAATGCGAACGCGGATAGCTCTTATTTAATGAAATTGACTGATTACTTTAGTGCACGGGATCACTAACAAAGTTAGATAAAATGCGTAAAATATGATATAATATGTTTATAAGTGGAATGGTGCAGTATTCTAGTCAGTCTTCCGCTCCTGAAGGCGGGCCTAAAAATCCGCCAAAGGGCACATCGATGAAGTTCCTTGTGTTGGCTTGAGGCGCCCAGCCTTGGGTCAGTGCTGGGAGTTAAGGTTTTAGGGCGATCCACAAAGGCATGTGGGCGTTGACCCTATTACCGCGGAGGCCCATCTCTGTCGTGGTAACTAAGCCTAGGGATCATTATGGAATGGGGTATGAACCTGCATAGTAAGAAAGGGAAAACTTACTTGTAGCGTAGCCTGCCTTGAGTGGTGTTTGAGGGGATTAGAGCACAAGTTGCAAACTGGTAGGCCACTAGCTTGTAATTTTCATCTCTATGAAATCATCACTGCAAAAGAGGCTAGGGGGCGCCAAAAAGGCTGCTGAGGAAATCTCCTAGACTGTTCTATTGACGTTTGAAAGGGATTATAGTGTGGACTAAGTGGTAATCCAGTCTAACTTTTGGTGACAAAGTTAAGATAGGTTTAAAGGGGAACCGCCCTTATGGCAACATGGGGTACTTATTTGGGAAAACCTACTGGACCTAAGCCGCAGTTTTTACCTTTTGAATGACCATTCCATTCCTACATAAAATAAGTTTGAGGTATAAAATGAAATCACAAATAAAACGATCTATGAAATTTAGTTTAACGATTGCCGTTATCACTTTTGTGTTAGCGGCTATTTTTTCAATTATTTCTTCTTCTATTTTAAGTGGCGTGATTTGGATACTTGGACTTCTAATTGTCTTAATCATTGTCTCAATTGGAGTTATATTTGATATGCTTGGCATAGCGTCAACTGCAGCAAATGAACAACCATTTCATGCGATGGCAGCTGAGAAAGTTCCAGGTGCAAAAGAAGCTGTTATCATTATTCGTAATGCTGATAAATTTGCTAGCTTTTGTAATGATGTTATTGGTGATATTTCAGGAATTGTCAGTGGTACCGCAACTGCCATAGTTGTACTACAAATAGCCGATTTATTTGGCGAGGGTGACGGCTCGACATTGCAGTTAACATTGTCGGTAGTACTAACAAGTATTGTGGCTGCCATAACGGTAGGCGGGAAGGCTTTAGGTAAGTATTTTGCTATTAATGCTTCAACAAATATCATCTTTTTTGCGGGTAAAATGATATCAATCATAGAACGTAGATTTAAAATAAAAATCCTTCCAAAAAATGAAAAGCAATACAACAAGATCAAATAAAAAAGTAAAGGATTTAAATAAACATGGGTAAAAAACGTTTAGATGTATTATTAGTTGAACGAAATTTAATGGAAACGCGCGAGAAAGCAAAACGGTCGATCATGGCGGGACTTGTATTTTCTGAACAAATTCGACTGGACAAGCCTGGCGTTAAGGTTGATGAGGATATCCCGATAACAGTAAAAGGAAAGTTGATCCCTTATGTAGGTAGAGGTGGTTTGAAACTTGAAAAGGCACTTCATACGTTTTCCCTTGAAATATCTAACAAAATTATGATTGATGTAGGATCGTCAACTGGTGGTTTTACAGATTGTGCTTTACAAAACGGCGTAAGGCAATGTTATGCAATAGATGTTGGTTATAACCAATTGGATTGGAAATTAAGAAACGATGAACGTGTTTTTGTTATGGAACGAACCAATTTCAGGTATGTAACACCTGATATGCTTCAAAATGGTACACCTAACTTTGCAACTATTGACGTTTCGTTTATATCATTAAAATTAATTTTACCAGTGTTGAAACAATTACTAACAGAAAATAGTGATATTGTTGCTCTAATCAAACCACAATTTGAAGCCGGAAGAGAACAAGTTGGAAAAAAGGGAATTGTTCGCGATAAAACGGTACACTTCCAAGTTTTGGAGAAAATTACTCGGTTTGCTTTGAAGGAAGGATATGAACTATACGATCTAACTTTTTCCCCAATTACAGGTGGTGATGGGAATATTGAGTTTCTAATCCATCTTGGATGGAAAAATGAAAAAAAAGGTATTCCTCTGGATCCAATAATGTTAAAAGATGTGTTAGAACAAGCACATACGAACTTTATTGCACAAAGACATAATTAATTAGATAGGTGTAGTAAAACGTTTGGGGGATAGACATGAGCAAAACGCAACGACAAATTAAAATTCGGGAGTTAATCACGTCATGCGATATTGAAACTCAAGACGAACTTGTAGAAGAATTACGAAAGTTAGGTTTTAACATTACACAAAAAACCGTATCGCGTGATATAAACGAATTGCATTTAGTTAAAGTACCTACCCCAAGAGGAAAAAGCAAATACAGCCTACCTTCTGATCATCGGTTTAATCCTTCTGATAAATTAAGACGATTAATACAAGACGCCTTTGTTAAAATTGATCATGCTAGTCATTTTATTGTGTTAAAAACTCTTCCAGGAAACGCACAAGCAGTCGGGGTTTTAATTGATCATCTGGAATGGCAAGAGATAATGGGTACCATATGTGGTGATGATACATGTATGATTATATGCAAAAATGAAGCAGATTCGGTTCTAATAAAAGAACGATTTCTAAATATGTTGTAATGTTATATAAGAGGTGACGAATGATATGTTAACAGAACTATCTATTCATGATTTCGCAATAATTGATAATTTATCCTTAACATTTCATGAAGGTTTGACCGTCTTAACAGGCGAGACGGGTGCAGGTAAATCAATTATTATCGATGCAGTACAGTTATTAGTTGGTGGACGCGGATCAGTTGAATTTGTAAGACATGGTACAACAAAAGCTGAAATAGAAGGTTTATTTTCAATCGATAATCAAAAACATCCTATATTTAAAATTGGAAAAGATTTCGGTATCGAAATACCAGATAACATGGTTGTATTACAACGTACCATTACTTCGAGAGGTAAAAGTATTTGCCGAGTCAATGGTAAATTAGTTACCTTGGCCATACTAAAAGAATTCGGAAAAACACTTATTGATATACATAGTCAGCATGAAACTCAAGCCTTAATGGACCCAGAAAATCATATTGGCCTACTCGACTTATATGATACACAAGTGATTAATCAAGCGAAACTTGAATACCATAAGTTATATGAACGGTTGCAACTGCTTCAAAAAAGGTATAAAGAACTTAGTGAAAATGAACAAGAAATGGCGCATCGTTTAGACCTTTTAACTTTTCAAATGGATGAACTAGGACAAGCCAACTTAGAGCCAAATGAAGACACTACATTGGAGGAAGAGCGAAGTAATTTGGCTAACTTTGATCGAATCTATGTTGGTATTCAGGACGCTTATAATGCTTTATATGGTGATCAAAAAGGAATAGAATGGCTAAGTATGGCAGTGCAATCTCTTGAAAATAATAAGAATTATGATCCGTTTATCGCCAAAAAAGCAGAAGAGCTTGCAAATCAGTTCTACATGGTCGAGGAATTATCATTCGATTTACGTAACTATAGTGACACACTACAGTATGATCCTACACGGTTAAATGAAATTGAAGAAAGATTAAGCGAAATAAATCGGTTGAAGAAGAAATATGGTTCTACAGTCAATGAAATTATTGACTACATGGGAAAGATTCAAGAAGAGATGGAAGAAATAACAAACAAGGATTCCCATCTTGCGAAACTGCAAGGTCAAATTAATGAAACAAAACAAGACGCTTATTTAGAAGCTAAGCAACTTCATGATATTCGAAAAAAGGCTGCAAAAGAATTAACAAAAGAAATTCATTATGAACTAAAAGATTTATATTTGGATAAGGCTACCTTTTCCATAGCATTTACAAGCAAGGAAGACATCGAAGCTGAAAATGGTCTTAATCAAGCTTTAAAGTTACATAAAAATGGATTTGATTTTATTACATTTTTAATTTCGACTAATCCGGGTGAACCACTTAAAGAACTAAACAAAGTTGCTTCTGGCGGAGAACTGTCCAGAATAATGTTAGCTCTTAAAAAAATATTTGCGAAACACCAGGGCGTAACAAGCGTAATCTTTGACGAAGTTGATACTGGAGTTAGCGGACGAGTTGCTCAGGCCATTGCTGAAAAAATTATTCGTGTATCAGAGCAATCGCAGGTATTATGCATTACCCATTTACCTCAGGTTGCCTCAATGGCAGATACACACAACTTAATTGAAAAAGTTGAAAAAGATAAGCGGACAATCACTTATGTGAAGGAGCTTTCAAAAGTTCAACAAATTGATGAATTAAGCAGAATGATTACAGGAGCAAAGTTAACGGAGACAGCAAAACAACATGCAAAAGAGATGCTTCTTTTAGCGGATTCTATAAAACAGAAAATATAATGGATAAGATTAACCAAAAACCAGAAGATAAGTTATCTGGTTTTTTTATTTTTGACTTATAATTTTTTTCTAGCTCACACTTTCTTGAGGGCTTGCGCTTTTCTTTATTATACGTTTTTTTTAAAAGGAAATGATACACAGGTTTACTTGTTATTAACCAGTTTAAAAACATGTTGGTTCGGTCAAATTATAAGTACAGACAAAAGATTTGGGTTGGGAACCTTAGGAGAGTGGAATGATTGAAGTTTAGATATGATGTTCGAATTTGGATAGGAATTATGCTTCTTGCTGTGTTGGTTGCAATACCTTTTTACTCACCAGTACAAAAGTACCTTTCTATTCCCAATAATATTGTCACCTTCAACAATGATTCAACTATTGCAGTTCCGGCATTAGGCGATAAAGTTGAAGTGGAACCAACAAAAGAAGAGACAATAAAAGCTATTAGTTCCAATGATTTTGAAACAGTTTCAGCTGGGGAAGACCAACTTTTTTATTCGGTTGCAGGACTTCCAATAAAAAAGGTTGACGTGAATATCCTTGAAGATCTTAAAGTAATTCCAGGTGGTCAGTCGATCGGAGTACAATTGCATACAGTTGGCGTACTTGTTGTTGGTCATCACCAAGTTAATGGAACAAACAAAGAATTATCACCAGGGGAAGAAGCGAATATAAAAGTTGGTGATATAATTTTAAAAATTAATGGGGAACCAATAAAGGAAATGCAAGAGGTAAAACCATTTGTAGAAAAAGCGGGGAAAGCTGACAAATCACTTGATGTTACGATCAAGCGTGGGGATGAAAAAATTCAAACAAAACTTACACCAGTAATGGATGCAAAAGAAAATGAGTATCGAATCGGACTCTATATTAGAGATTCTGCCGCTGGTATAGGTACTATGACGTTTTATGATCCAAAATCAAAAAAATACGGTGCTTTAGGACATGTTATATCAGACATGGATACGCAAAAGCCAATTGAAATTTTTAATGGTGCCATTGTGAACTCGACTGTTACGTCAATCGAGAAAGGAACAAATGGGACTCCTGGTGAGAAGCAAGCCAAATTCTCGGTAGACGCTGATAAAATAGGGACTATCACAAAAAATAGCCCTTTTGGTATATTCGGTAAATTAGACGAAAAGATGAACAATGGTAAATTTAATAAACCAATGCCTGTTGCTTTGTCGCATGAAGTAGAAGAGGGCCCTGCAAAAATTTTAACTGTAGTTGAAGGTGAAAAAATAGAGGAGTTTGATGTAGAAGTTGTTAGTAGCGTTCCTCAAAAGTTCCCTGCAACAAAAGGGATGATAATTCAAATAACGGACCCTGAATTATTAAAGAAAACGGGTGGAATTGTTCAAGGAATGAGTGGTAGTCCAATTATCCAAAACGGTAAAATTATTGGAGCAGTAACACATGTATTTGTTAATGACCCAACATCGGGTTATGGCGTTCACATTGAGTGGATGTTACAAGAAGCAGGGATCCAAATTTACGAGAAAGAAAAACAAGTGAGTTAAAAGGGCACTAGGTAATGTAGCTGAACGTGTAAAAACTTGCATTAGAAATTTATCTAATGCAAGTTTTTTTATACAAATTTCTACTAATTTTATTTTTCGACAAAATGTTATAATTTCCTGTCAAAAGTTATCGAATCTAAGTGAAAAAAGAAGAAAATCAAAGTAAAATAAAGGTATTTTTCAAAAAAGTAAAGTTTTTTTAATTTAAAGAAGGTTATACGGAATTAGTGTCGAAAGTATAGCATGGGAAAAGTTTTTATTACATAAGGAGGAAATGAAGTGGAAAAGATTTCAGTTTGCTTAGTTGATGACAATCGAGAATTAGTTCAGGTTATGGAGGAGTATTTCGATGGCCAAGATGAAATAGAGGTTATTGGAACAGCACACAATGGAAGAGATTGCCTGGAAATGCTTAATGAAATGGAACCAGATGTTTTGGTTTTAGATATAATTATGCCTCATATTGACGGATTAGCTGTACTTCAATCTATTCGGGGGTCAGAACGAAATAAATATCCAAATGTAATAATGCTAACCGCATTTGGTCAAGAAGAAGTAATGAAAAAGGCAGTCGACCTAGGGGCCGCATATTTCATATTAAAGCCTTTTGATTTAGATAATTTAGCCGATCAAATACGCCAAGTACAAGGTAGAAATGTTCAGCCTCAGCAATCAAAGGGAATAAATAGAAGAGGTCGCCAAAAGAAAGACCTTGAAGCCAACATTACCAATATTATTCATGAAATTGGTGTACCAGCGCATATTAAAGGATACATGTATTTACGCGAAGCGATTACAATGGTGTATAATGATATCGAATTACTTGGATCAATTACGAAGGTGCTCTACCCAGACATTGCCAAAAAGTTTAACACTACTGCCTCAAGGGTAGAAAGAGCTATCCGTCATGCAATTGAAGTTGCTTGGAGTAGAGGGAATATTGATTCCATATCTGAGTTATTCGGCTACACGATAAGTATTTCAAAAGCTAAACCAACTAATAGTGAATTTATCGCAATGGTCGCTGACCGTTTGCGGATGGAACATAAAGCGTCGTAGCAACGTTTTGACCCGTAGTTTGTCGCAAACAAGCCGATAAACTATTGGCGGACACCTATAAACGAATATTCGGAGGCTAACAAGCGTCCTTCTTTATCGGAATTTACGGTAAGGGAGGGCGTTTTTTGCGTTGAATGAAATATTAATCGAAATTGACCGTTATATGATGGACTGCACAAGTCGAGGATTGTCCGCCAAAACTATGCGAAGTTACGACCAAACATTGCGACTATTCCAACGTTATTGCACGGAAAAGCAAACACTAACTAAGCCGGCGCAAATAAAGTCGGAGCATATCCGGGCTTACTTCGCCTACGTTAGAGAGCGCGGAAAGTATGGCGCACTTGCAGACGATAGAACGGCACTAATCAATGGACCACATAACCGTCCTGACTACGGAAAGAAAGTAAGCGAAACTACGTTAGCCAATTATCAACGGAATATAGCAGCTTTTTGTAATTATTTGTATCACGAAAAGATTATACGAAAGAATCCGTGCGAGGGTATCGAAAAAATAAAGCCGCAACGTAAAGTTAAGGCGTTGCTATCCGAAAATGAATTGCAACTATTTTTCCGTAGTTTCGACGTTTCGAGGTTCCATGAATTTAGATCGTGGATAATAGCCCGCATGATTTTAGATTCCGGATGCAGAATTGGTGAATTAATTTCAATCGTGCCGGGTGATATTGATTTGCGAAATGGGGCGTTACTGCTTCGGAATACAAAAAGTAAGAAAGAGCGTTTTGTTTATTTTTCGCAGAAGATGGGACGGAACTTAAGATCGTGGCTAGAGTATCGCGAACGATATACAGATAGTGCGTATGTATTTCCGTCAATAAAAGGAAACATGATGGACATTCGTACCGTGGAGAGCGCCTTTAAGAAACACTCGAGGCTTGTCGGATTAGACGTACAACCGCATCAGTTACGGAATAACTTCGCGAAGTATTACCTTTTAAATGGCGGAGATTGGAGTACATTATCACGCATACTCGGACATGCCAGCGTAGAGGTTACGCAGCAGGCTTATTTAGACTTCAACGATAAAGAGATAGGGCAGAAATATCAAAAACATTCACCATTAAACAATTTAAATATATAAAAAAAGCAGGACGCTACAAGAGCGACCCACTAACCTTATTTCGAATTTTAGCACGTAATTATAAATACTGCAACTATGAGCTATCAATCGAACATACGTTCTTGTAATGTGTCCCCAAACGGAGGCATAAAATGAACTACTTATCGCAGTATCAACCATTCAACGACAAGCACGAATTAAACGAAGCAGTAAGCGACCATCTTTCCCGATGTAAATACGACCTCAACGAAACGGATCGCGACGTACTTATGATGCTTTCACGTTACAGCGTCAAATATGCAGGCGTGTCGCACTTGAAAGTTACAACGATCGCTAATACAGTCGGTAAGACTAAACGCACCGTACAGCGTACCATACGCAAACTAGAGCGCCTACATATCATAGAAACACGGTCATTCTTGCGTAAGGTTACTGGCGGATTAGGTGCGAATATATACGTTTTTTTGTCGCCTAGTGTCGCCTCGTCCATGACACCTCGCACAAGTACGGAAACGCCTACGCCGGTAAAGGATAGCGCGCAGGTTGCCGAGAATGAACCTATTCTCTTTACAAACGAAAAAGAGTTACTACGTAATACGTCGCACAAAGCACCGTATAAGGCGTTTAAAGATGCCGTTAATACATTCGCAGGGAACGACAGCCAGCCGTTAGTATCGAAGCTATACGGCGTCTATTTGGCGCAGACAAAGGCACTCAAACAGGCGTATGAAGAATCGGAACTAATCGACGTCGCTATCCAGGCAATTAACGCAACGATGCACGCCAGCAAACGGAAGGCGATACGTAATGTGCCCGGCTATTACAACGGCGTTATTAGCGCCATGATTGATCGGATGTATGACGAGTTAATCGGTGATGGGTTAAGCGCGTAGGAGAGCGTAGAGTTGGCGTAGCTGTGCCCGTATATAGCTTGCGTGGGTAACCAAAGGGTAATCCGCTGTCAAGGCGTTAGCTTGACGCATTAACTTGCGTGTATATAGAAGGAACGCGGAATAGGCGGAGTATAGGCGTCGTATGTACGTACACACCGTTGCACAACTACGGATAACTACGGGAGTATACGGATATGTACGAAGTAGGGTATGCGGTATTACGTAGGTTAACGCCTAGTACTTCCGATTAGTTCCGAGTATAGGCGTATATGTACGCAGATTACCAGGCGAAGCGTTCCTGCGGGCGACCTCCGAAAATCCTCGACCCTTAACGGATACCCGCCGGAATGAGTGTCGCTAAATAGGCGGGATTGAGCGAGTAGGTGTCCGTTTACCTATATGAATTTACGTAAATTACGGGAAACAACCGTATACCCCTGCGATCATATAAACGTTGGTATAACGGCATTGTTAACATAAGACGTAACCGATACCCCTATAGGGTATAATAATAACGCAGTAATGACAACAGTTGTTACTTTTAGTTAGGCGACATAATGTACAATATCGGCACTTGTTTAAATCCTAATTGTATACACAATTCCAACGATTAGCGTTAATGGGGGCGGGTACGTACGTTCCGTTTACGGCGACTCAGCAACCCAAACCGTACGTAAAATGAAAATAATCCGGGCATGCTCGATTAGCCGTTCCACCTCGAAAAAATTTCGCGATAATTTTTTAAAACTCGGAGGGCTGGGCGGAACCCTTTGCGGACACTTCTGCGTACTTAGTACCTGGTCATAACTCGCCTTTATCAAGCGTCAGCAACTCCGACAACTCTACGTCCAGCGCCACGCAGACAGCAGCGACCGATTCCCGATGATATTGCTTCGTTTCATCATTATATAACCTGCGGACAGTTTCGAAGTTTAGTCCGGCTTTATCAGCCAGTTTTCGGATAGATATTTCGTTACCTTCGCGTTTCCTTTCGTCTAGGATCGCTTTTAAATTACATTTTATAATTGGCTTTGTTGTTTCTTTATTCATCCTATTACCTCCGACATTTTCATGTTCCTTTACTATTGTATCACGAAATAAATAAAAAATAACTACAAAAAGTAGTTGACAACGAAAATTAGTCAGTGTAATATATACATATCGACTACAATACGTAGTTAAAAACGGAAAGGAGCGATAGTATGCAGGATAGAAACGTAACAATAATCTACCACATGAAAGACGAATTTGGCGAAGCAATCACGGAGCATCAAGAGGGCGGAGTAATCTTCTCACCCGGCATTGTATCGGTAATAGACGGAACAGAGATCATCTTCCGCGAATACGACAGACGGGAAGGCCAAACGGTTCATTGCGATATAGACAAAGCTAACTTATTCGCAATACAAATTATGACGCTTAGTGAAAGCCGCACAAAAGAGCTGGCGGAATACATCCAAGAAGGTTATAAAATAACGGACTTAATAAAGATGGGAATGACACTCAAAAGCAAAATGCGCGAAAACGGAGAAAAAATACACGACTAAGGGAGAGGGATTATATGATGAACGCAATTCAAACGAAGAGTTTCGAATGGATCAACGGAGAAAGCGTACTGGACGCCTACAAGCGACTGGACGAGGACGCACGCCAGCACTTGCACGAAGATAATCCGAAATGGGTCGAATGGTTATATGAGGCTGCGGACAGTGAAGTCGCAATCGTGCGTGAATATCTGTATCTGTCCGTACAACCGGGGCAATTACCCGACTGTTTCGAGGAAATGATTACGGATGCCGATTATACTCCGGATCAGCTCGCAAACATGCGAAAGGAGTTGTCGCACAGATGTACACAGCCTTTGCGTTAGTACTTGCGTTTATAATCTACGCTATGGTTACTGCGTAGTACGGCTTAGCTTCGCAAAGTTCCGGCGGCAAACGGAATGAACGCCTCAAAACGCGGCAACGTTTCGGGGCTTTTTTGCGTAGAGGGCGCATGATTTAAGGTCGGCGAGACTAGAGCAAGTATAGGCGAAGGAAAATGACAACCGAAATTAAAGGCGGTGATTTCGATTACAACGAAATAGACGCAACAATGGCGGACTTCCTCCGTAAGAAGGAAACGAACATACGGGAGATTATCGGCAAGGCATACACGGACTTAGGGCGCGAGTTGAAGGAAGCGCAGGACGAATTGGCGGGGAGTAATCAGTATGACGGCGTGTTTCTGCGATGGTTAGCTTACATGAAATATCCGCAACGGACAGCTTACGAGTTGATAAACCGGTACGAAGAGCTATTGCGGATTCCGCAAGAGCAAGTAGACACATTCGAAGCGTTACCGGTAAGCCTTTCGAAAACAGTATCGGCAAAATCCGCAGAATCAACGCCTGCCAAAGCGCAAGTAAAGTCGGAGGTTCTAGCGGGTGAAATAGCCACAGGGAAAGCGTATAAGGATCGTATCGCCGAGTTGGAGGGTAAGGCTAGTCAAGCGGAGAAAGCACATACGCCCGATTGCGTAAGCCTCTTTTAGTAGGCGGAGGATAACGGAAGTAAGAACAAGAGCGGGCAAAGTTCGCCCTGCAACTTCGGCACAAACCGCCTCGTTGCGACATATCCTTTATCACGTTTATCCTTTACCGATAGAACTTAGCGAAGCGATGATAAGTCGCGGCTTGAATTGATCTGTATTCAAGGCGCAGGGTATTGGGCTTTTAATATGACGGACATACATAACGGGGATATTCTATCCGGCGGTGTATGTAGGTATATTATCGCGGGTATTAAAATACAAAAGAGTACTGATAAGATAGACAAACGACCTCCGAAATCGCTGTAACCGTTGGTGCGTAAGGGTTTACGGCACTTTTGCGATGGGACGCCAAAGCAGACTAAAGTTAAGAAAAACGGACGCCAAAGCAGTGTATCATTTTGCGAAACGTGATACCTACGCGGTTTGTACGAGGTGTAATCGCTGAAAAAGGCGAAAACAAAATGGACGCCTTACTTGTAATTGTGTCGGAAATGTGTCTAAAATGTGACAACTTTGTGAAGCCGTATATTTTTAACCTTTATTTTTGCTCTGCCGACACCTATAGGTGGGAAGTAGTATTTTTATAAACGTGAACAAATACCCGCGTATGGCGGCTAAGTATGGAGGAAGGCAACTTATTTTAGGTGAAACGTCACATTTTACCCTCTAAAGCAGGCTAATAAGGGGAAGGGTAAATAATTTTTGGTTAACCGATATTTTATACCGACAGCTACTAGGAGGGTTGAAGGGAAAACGTGAACATTTATACGAATAGTGACCTATATAGTGTACGATACATTTTACCTTGTTAGTTGGAATAGAAGGTATGAGTAGGAAAACCGTATATTATCCGCAAAACGTTACGTTATAAAGAGTGAGGACTACTGTAAAAAGTCCAAAACGTTGGCTATTAAAGTATGAGGGAGTCCATATTATACGTCATTAGTTGGCTATTAAGTATTTTAGGGTATATTTTACCGTTTTAGTCACCTAAGGGGTGAGAAGTAGTTTTTGTGAAACGTCAACATTTGCCCTCTAAAACGGGTTAATAAGGGGAGAGGCTATACACGTTTTTGTATTTAGACGTGATTTTTAAGAGGTTTTTAAATTAATTCGTATTTATACCCTACATTTTTCCTGTTCTCATACCTATTAAGTAGGGGAAAGGTTATTATTTTAACTAATTTCGAAGAGTTCCTTGTTATTTATGCCCGTAGCATGACTATCCTTATGTACCAACAAATAAAATTATAATTTATCGTTCCTTGTTTTTTATACAGTTACTTATCTTATTAAGTAGGACCGCCCATCAAAATTATTATTACATAGCTTGCCGGTTCTTGACGAAGTACTCGGCAGGCATTTTTTAATTAATCATTAAGTAACAAATAAATTTTACAAAGGAGGCTTTACCATGAACTTATCAAACGAAGAACTACGAATCGCCCGCCGTGCCTTAGGAATCCCGCAGGCAGTCGTAGCAAAGCAGTCAGGCGTAGGCGTAGCGTTTATATCGCTTATCGAGTGTGGTTACCGGGATATTCCGCCAGCGAAGGCGCAAGCGTTGAGGGACGCCTTACCGATCACCGACGAGGAACTAGAAACGTTATTAGTGGTACACAAGCGAGTAGCAAAACAAACAAACTAATAAGGGAGTGGATGGGATGAGAACGAACACACAAAAACGCATAAACGAAACGGAATTTCTAAACGGACTGAACACGAAGGTTAAGAAGGACATATTCGACACAAAGAAAACGTTTTACGATAAGGAAGGCGTTGACATCTCCGACAAATTCGAGTTAATCGCGAAAACGACGGAGGAACAGGTACGCGGATTAAAAGGACGCGACGCAATGGAGATGCACGAAATAGAAAACGGAAAGTTTATCTTCGCCTTTTTCGAAAGCACGAAGCTACTGGAAGAACGCTTTCCCACGTTGTCAGCGCAAGACATCGCGCGGTTAATGTTCATCGGCACATACGTAGCTTGGGAAACAAACCGCCTGCAATTTGACAACGGAAAGAAAATCATCCGCAAGAAGGACTTAGAGGCGTTAGTCGGAATGAGTACGAAGCGATTCAACGAATTGTACAAGCGGTATGTAGACGAGGTAATTATCACGGAGGGCGACGATGGGCAGTTGTTCATCAATCCGACGGTAATTTATCGCGGAAGTGTGAAGAAGCTAGGGCGCGCGGTCGATAACCTAAGCTATACGCGGATATTCCGTACAACAGTACGCGAATTGTATCATCAATTCAAAGGACGTAAACTAGGACAACTGGCGATCGTGTACTCGGTTATTCCGTTCCTAAACTTTAATACGAATATCATCGTTTATAATCCGGAGGAAACTGCGGAGGACTTACTGCGTCCGATGAACGTAAAGGCGTTGGCTGCGTTGTTAGGTTACAAAGACCAAGCAAAATTTAAGACAGCCTTAAACGGAATTAGACTAGACGGCGTACCGATGTTTACTTTCGGAGAAGATCCATACAACAGACGCGAGAAACGAATCATCGTAAACCCTCGAATCATATTCGGAGGTAAAGGAGAATCACTCGGAGCAATCAGCGTACTATTCAATAAGTAAGCGCCTCGCATGAGACTTGCCAGGCGTTTTTATTATGTCAAAAATACTTAGATAACGGGGAGGTGATGGGATGGATAAAACAAACGCATTATCGACGTACCTAGTTGCGTTAGCACTACTAGAAAGAAACGGAGACACTTACGTTCGGAGAGAAATACGCGAAACGATGGATTTAATCAAGCAGGAACTTGGAACAAAAAAATAAAATTAAAGGGATGGGATGAAGGATGGAAAAGCAACAAATTAAAACAGAAGATTTATTATTGGCGCTAGGTGAAATACAAAGCACTCTAGGACGAATCGAAAAGCGAGAAGGCGCGAGGACATCATGAGCGACGTTTACAGCGACAGACAAGGCGCACTCGCGAAACTAAAGGCGGACAGTCAATACAAAATCATAGCGGAAGTATACAAAGAGGATCAGCTTATCGCCGGTCTTTTTTCATGCGAAGGAACGGAGGCAACCGATAATGTCTAACGCAGACAATAACGAAATATGGAAGTTAGAAAAAGGCTATATCGCGGCATACACCGAGGACAAGGGATTAATGCAGCGGATAAGACGAGCTAGTACGCGGGGTTGGCTTATCATGGCGGAGTATTACGATTTAAAAACAGAGAAAAAACCACGAATAGCCGTACAGTACAAGATACCGATAGAAGATCGTAGACAAGCGGAACGGGTTTTTAAAGTAGAGATGCGAGAATAGCCTTATTAAAAATAAGCCATTTTAAGGTGCCTAAAATTAAATTTTCAACCTACGACTCGAATCAAATTAAAGAGGGCGTTTAAACGTGTTTATTTTAACAAAAATCTGTCATATACGTATCTGAAAAATCACGCGAGACCTGTCTTTCCTAGGGTTTTAGCAGAAATGGAGTAAGTAATTGAAACAAAAGTATATTTCACCAAATGTTCTATTATGTAATTACGGGACAACCTTAGTTTATAAAATTGTTTGTTTAAAGTGCGACAAGGATTTTTTCCCATTATATGAGTTTGAAAAGGGAAGTAAAAATAAAAAAGAGTTGTTCTGTGATGATTGCCAAATAGAGACTAAAGAACTTAACTTTTATATCAATCCTGAAATACATTATTCATCATTCCCAAACAGATGTAATGTAATAGGGTTCAAGTCGGCAATACCTTCGACAGGATATAGAAGAAAAACATTCGAAAGTGTTTACAAAAGAGACGATTACACTTGTCGATATTGTGATTACGACCCACTTAATGACAGGAGAATCATCTCAATGTGTTGTGACCATATTATACCGCTAAGTTTCGGGGGTAGCAACCATAACAAAAACCTTGTAACAGCTTGCGAGGAATGTAATTTAATGGTATCCGATAAAGTATTCGATAGTTTTGAAGAAAAGAAGTTCTTTATATTAAATAAACGGCAAATGAAAGGCCTTCCGATTGGTTCGGAGGCTTTTTCTTTTATGGAGGATTTTCAGTAAACAAAGGAGCTGGATTTATTGAAGATAACAATAAAGCGAAGCAAAGACGGCGCCATCGTCAAAGTTAAGACACTCGATGAACCGATATTCACGTTTACCAACTTCTCGCCAAAAATCACCCACGAATCCTTAAAACGCGCACTCCCGCCGATGATTCGAAGCGAACGAATCAAACGATACAAGACGGCTTTTCGACGCGAGCAACTAGCCGAAGCCAAGCGACTGAAAAAGGAGCGAGAGGAGGCAACCGATGAAGCAAACGCAGACGATAATCAGACTTCGCAGATTTAGAGCGACAGCCATACGCCAGGACGATTGTACTGGAATAGGAGTCGTCGAGGAGAACGATAATCACGAAACTATCGCTATTTATTCGGTGAATATTGACGGACGGCTATCCAACCGCGAAACCTTCAAAGCGATTGCGGAACTTGTTAAAGCCGAAGTTAACGAAGGAGAAATCGCGAAGATAAAAGCGACTAGCGTGCAAGTTAAGTCGGCTTGGCTGGAACCTTATCGACGGCAGGTTATTATTCGTTCATATCGAATGACGCCGGATTATAAGGAAGTAATTCAGTTGGCGGAAGATGCTGCCGAAAGAAAATCTAGCATATCAGAAAAATTCTAAGGAGATGGCGAAAATGGGGCATAAAAAGCACCAAAAACTTAGGAGTGACCGCGATTTGAGGACACGTAAGAAGATGGGGAACGGGTGGGAGGCTCGCATGTTACAGGAACTACTTGACGGCGAAGAACCCGAGGAAAAAGAAAAAAGCAAGAAGAAAAAAGGCAATAAAGAATCAGCTAAAAAACTTACAAATGACTCACTATAAAAATTAAAGGGGACGATTAATAATGAGGGAAAATATTACTAAAGCAAGAGAAATCGAGCAAAGTGTAAATAGAAAATATATCGAACTAAGAGAAGAAGCCCATCGAGAAATAGGAAAAGCAACAAGTAACACCGACCTATCACCGGAAGGACGCCAGAAACAAGCACAAAGGTTGCGCCAGAAATACGCCGGCGAGGTTATCAATCTTGCGAAGGAACTAAAATCCGATTATCAAGCAGAGGTAACTAAAGCTAAAGTCGCAGCGCAAAAAGAGCTAGAAAAAGAAACGAAAAAACCCGACGAGGTAAAGGTTAAGAAATTCGAATCAAACTTTAATGACTTGAAAACAAAAATAATGCTATCGAATAACTCACAAGAATCAAATAAACAATTATTAGAATTCGTAAAAAGTATTGAGGGTGAGCCTTATCTTGCAAATAGATTAAAAGATGACTTTGCTTCTGTAATTAGCCCGATTCTTTCAAATGCAGGTGACCAACGTTCAGTATTTGAATTACGAAAAAGCCTAGAAGGTACGTTTAATCATTTAAATACAGTGTCATTAACCGAAGAACAGCGAGAAGCAAAAGAAGTTTATGATTTATCGGGTAGCCTTTATGACGCAAAATTATTCAGTCCCGTAGCAATGGATAACGCTAGGGATATTTTCGGTAGAGAATTACCGAGGTATTTAAATGATCCTGACAGCTACCCGCAAGATATTGAGATTGATGTTCAAACAGGAAGAATGGAGGTATAAATATGAGAATAGAAAGATTGGACACGCAAAGTTTATCCGGAATGAGCGCGGAAACATTGAAGGCACATTATGCGGAAACAAAGGAAAAGTATCTCAATTCAGACACAAAAGACACCCGTACCCAAGCATACCTCGCAACAATTAATGACCACATTCAAAAAGCGGAAGGGGATAATCAGCAATGAAACTAATCGACGCAGCTAAAACGTTCCTACAAAGCAAATCGGCGAAACACCAAGCGTTCCACAACAGGGAGCACGAACTCCGCACGAAAATTACGGAGTTAGAGGCGAAGAAGTCAGCCAAAATCGCGGAATATGACCCGACTACTCCTTTCGACCCGAAGCAGCTAGCCAAAATCGACGCACAGATAGCCGACGCACACAAAGAAATTGCGGTACTAAACGAAAATAAGCAAGCTACGCCGCAGTTTGATCCGTCCGAAGTCGCTGAACATGTTGAAAATGTACGTAAAGAGGCGTCGGAGCAAATAAGCGTCAAGAAAGCCGAAGAAGAAAAGGCACGGGCAGCCATCGAAAAGGCGAAAAAGGCGTTTCTTGACGCACAAGCGAAGCACCACAACGTCAGGCGCCAAGCTGCAGACATAGCGACGGACGCCAACGAAACTATCAGCCAGTTAACGATAGGTATCGCGCAAGAACTCGGTAAGTTGCACAGAAAAGCGCAGGAGTTAGACCTAAAAGCATTCCGACTTTCCGGCGACGGATCAGCGTCCGGATTACGTAGCGATCAACACCAAGTCGATCAGCTTCGCGATGAACTAAGCGAAATCCGACGAGAGATTACGAGGTTAGAAGGCTTCAAGGCGGAAGTTACCGCAGGTATTCCGGAGTTGAAAAGCTACCGCGACAACAACGGCAAGACTATTTACTTCGCACACGAAGCCGAGCAGACCGACGCAGCAGACAAAGGAAAAGTATAGAAATAGAGGCGCCTTAATTGGCGTCTTTTTCATGTACTAAAGGTCAAAGTTAGTCAAAGTCAAACATTTGGAGGAGATTAAATGAACAGGATACAAAAGCAAAGCGCGCAAAGGATTGAAAGCGTTAGAAATACCTATCTCGGCGGAAACATTTTCGATGTGCTTAAAAATGACGACTTCGAGCAAGCAAAGGAACAAGCCGGGATAGTAAAGCGAAATTTAAAACGCGGATTAAAGAAGCTAGAAAAAACGGAGGTAACTCCGGAAACGCAGCACTTAAAGGAATTGGCGATAACCCTTTTCGGAATCTGCATCGAGCACCTGGACGGCTTTATCAACGGAAAAGGCGAATCCAACGCGGAGCTTTACCTCACGCAGGGCGAGAAGTATATAGCGGAATATGAACGGGTGATGACCGATGGCGTCTAACCTTAATGTGAGCTTTTCCATAAAAGCCATAGATAAATTTACCAAACCGATGGCCAAACTCGAACGACAACTTGATTCGGTAACTCGCATGATCCATAACCTTCCGGAAGGAAAGCATATCGAAATTAATGTTAACGAAAACAAAGCGGTACAGGACATCGAAAAAGTAGAGTCACGACTTGACCGATTGCAAAAGCGTAAGTTTACCTTTCAACTAAAAGTCGCGGTGAAAGATTTCCGTACTAAAATGGACCGCGTGGCTACGTCGATGCGGACTTTCGGAGAGATTTCTCAAGGCGTAACTCGCGGGGGTTTGTTTATGGCGTTACCCGCGTTAGTTCCGGTACTAGGGGCGACCGCAGGTGGTATCATGGCGGTATCGTCAGCGCTCGCAACCGCGGGTATTGGCTCAGCCGCTTTCGCAAGTGTAGCAATCCCGGCGATAAAGGGCGTATTTGACGCAAACGAAAAGCTGAAAGAGGCTCAACAAGCGGTGGCAGACGCCAGCAACGACGAGGAAAAGGCGACGGCACTAAAGGAACTTAAAAAGCTAACCGATTCGTACAGTAAATCGCAACTGAAAAGCGTCGAAGCGATTAAGAAGTTCAGCGGGTTTTTTAACAAGTTTGTGGAGAAATTCGAGCCGAATATTCTTAGCATCTTTAATAAATCGCTAGGCAGTTTAGAAGCGTTGTTGCTACTATTAGAGCCGAGCATACAGTCAGTAACCGGCGCAGTAGGGCGGCTTTTCGAATCGTTTAATAAAACGCTAAATACAGAACAAGTGAAATCATTTTTTGCGTGGGTGGGAGAAACCGCTGGACCACAACTGGAGATACTAACGAAAGCCGTCGGTAATTTTATACTTGGATTCGGTACGATGCTTCAGGCATTTAACCCCCTAGCGATGGACTTTTCCGAGGGGTTCTTAAAAATGTCGGAAGGCTTCGCGGCATGGGCGGCAAAGCTATCGGAATCAGAGAAGTTCAATAAATTCATTAACTTTGTAAGAGAAAATGCACCGAAGGTATTAGCGTTAATAGGTAACTTAACTACTTTCATCATAAATTTAGGTGTAGCAATGCAGCCGGTCGGAACTGTAATGCTGGACTTAATTAATAAGTTTTTAAGTTGGTCAAGCACTTTGTTGGCTAACCACAAGTGGATAGGAATAGTGATAGGGATTTTATCTGTATTGATGGGTGCGCTTTTCATGTTAGCGACGCCAGTTATCGCGGTAATATCCTTATTTAAATTCTTGGCGCCAGTAATCACGACAGCAGGGAACGTTATGGCAAAGGCTATCCCATGGATTGCTCGAATCGGAAGCAAGTTAATGTGGTTAACGGGTCCAGTCGGAATTGTAATCGGAATCGTAACACAACTAGCGATAGTCGTATATAAAAACTGGGATTCAATTAAGGCTTGGACGATTAGCACGTTTAATAAAGTAGCTTCGTGGATTTCCCAAAAGTGGAACGAAATAAAAGCGTCCTTCGCACTTGTCGCAGGAATCGTCAGGATGGCAATAAACAAGTTCAGCGAATTTAAAAGCGCAGTGAGGGCGAAGATGAGCGAAATTGCCAATAAGATACGGAACACATGGTCCGAAATTAAAAGCGGTATTTCGTCTAAGCTATCGTCTATCGGAAATTCCATCCGTTCCAAATTTTCGGAGTTCGTCGGCATTATTCGAAGTAAAATGCATGATGCGAAGAGCAAAGCAATTGAAATATGGAATAAAGTAATGGACTTCTTCTCCGGAATCGACCTATTCGACGTAGGCGCGAACATTATCAGCGGACTAATCAGCGGAATTAAGTCGATGGCTGGCGAACTAATCAACAGCGTAAAAGGTTCGGTAGGTAGCGCGATCGATAAAGCGAAGAACCTACTCGGAATAGCGTCCCCTTCGAAAGTATTTAAACAAATCGGCGTATTTACCGGAGAGGGATTTATCGTCGGGATGGATCGCATGAAAAGCGCTGTCTCGAAAGCTGGCGGAAACTTGGCGCAGGCTTCGATACCGAGCGCATACGGTCGCCAGTACGACAATTTCGGCGGTAGGACAAGCAGGAACGCAGAAACCACGCAAAATAAAGCCAGTACTCCGCAGGTTGGCGGCGGATTTACGCAACATGTGACGATTCACAACAGCGCACCGTTATCACCGTCGGAAATGGCGCGGAAACAGAAACAAGTAAGTCAACGTTTGGCGCTAGAGTGGGGATTTAGCGGATAGAATTTAAAAAGGGGTGATTATAAATGAGTTTACGAGAATTAGAAAAAAGGTTAACGCCGGAGCAAGTCAGAGCTGCGGAGCTACTCGTAGAGAATGAGCACACGGTAAAAGGTGAGCGACGAACGAATGAACAAATAGCGCAAGAAGTCGGAGTCTCACGTAAGACTCTTCACAACTGGCACAAGATACCGGACTTCGTACACTATAAGGATCAGCGCAGTCATTTATTAATGGCGGGCAACAGGGCGCGGATCGATTCGCAACTTATGCGTCTAATTAACGGAGATTCTCAGAATAATGGGCTACCTTCTATAAAATCGTTGGAGTTGTGGTATAAGCTCTTCGACAAAATTTCGAACCGTACCGAAATTGTATACTCTGACGAAAACCGACCGACTCAAGAAATCGACAAGATGAAAAATGAGATAGAAGAATTTCGTAAAAGAAACTCAAAGTAACATTACGGCGGGGGCTTCGGCTTCCGCCTTTTTTTATGTCTTATATTGGTACAAGTCCGCGATAGATACCCCTAGTAAATTGGCCAGCTTAAATAATTGTGGGATAGATGGATAGTGTTTTCCCGTACACCAACTAGACAGCGTGTTATTAGATACCTCCATATATTCACATATATAAGGTCTATCATATGGGCTTTGTTTTATGTATGATCCAATCAAACTTATTATCATTATTATCACCTATCTTATATATTCGACATAACCTTTTCAAACCCTTTCACAATTTATTTTGTATTTATCACAACTATTTTTGGATAGACACGCATATTATCGTTGCATCTGGATATACTATTATTACAAGCGAATAAGCAAATGAATATTCAATAGTACATACAATCTACTACACTAGGAACCTCACTTTTCAAAATCCGCCCCACTCGTTCACTCCCTACCGTCGTTTACTTCGTTTATGAACTATTAATTTTCCTTCTTTTATATCTCTTAAACTACTACTATACCAACATTTCTATATTCATTTTGTTATTCATTGCTTGAATGTTCAATTGAACATAGAAAGGAAGACACAACATCATGAGTGAAGCATCGTTAATGTTTGGTTGGTTCGGAATAATTTTTATGTGCGTTTTTGGGATCGTTTTAGTAGGGTTGGTTCATTTAGAAAGCAAAGGCAAGGTACGATTAAAAATGGGCTATATCTATGCCGTGATCGGTTCAATTATCGCGGTTGGGATATGGTTTATCTTTTCTAAAACAATCAATACATTTTTCTTTTAAAGGGGAGGGTCAACATGATTGTAGAATCAATCGGAATATCTTTATGTATTTCCGGATTGTTATTTTCAGCAGTTAGGAAGACCACACTAGACCAGCAGAAGATACAACATACTTTCAAAAATATTGATTATGACGCAAAAGGTTATGCACCTACATTGTTAAAGACAATCAAGAAGGATAGTTACTTCGAGTATGTTTATAACGTGCCTTACGGGTTAATCGATGATGATAAGCTACAGCCGGTACTCCAAAAGACGCTCGATAAACCCGTACACGTATATTTCGACGGCAAGCTACACGTTAGGGTGTACCACAAGAAACTAAAGGATCGATACAATTACGATATGTTCGAATCGCTAGGCGGCTGGACTATCCCCGTCGGAATGGCGCAGGAGGGGGTTGTATACCATGATTTTGATACTATCCCACACATGGTAGTAGCGGGGTCAACAACATGGGGTAAAACTGTATTCATGAAAATGTTAATGACGCATTTAATTGAAAACAATCCGGACGGCGTAGAGTTTTACATTCTTGACTTAAAAGGTGGTTTAGCTTTTCATCGTTACCGAAACTTAAAACAAGTCAAGGTAGTAGCTGGGGATTATAAGGAATCTGCAAAAGCGCTAAAAATGGTTAAGCGTGATATTAAAAAGGATATGGATTATTTAAAGTCAATTGATGCAGAAAACGCAAAGGAAGGAAATTTACCAACTAGGAAATTCATTATTATTGATGAAGCAGGAGAATTAAAACCAGAGAAAAGTATGTCAGATACAGATAAGGAATACGCTAAGGATTGTCAAAGCATAATGAACCATATCGCAAGGGTAGCTGGTCAAGTTGGTTATAAAATGATTTTTGGAACACAATACCCGACTAAAGAAATTCTTGACTCACAGATAAAGGCCAATGCTGTAGCTAGGGTGGCATTTAGATTAGTAACATCTGTTCAATCGGGGGTAGCAATAGATCAAAGCGGCGCCGAAACATTAGAATATCCCGGTAGAGCGATTTATAAAACAGTCAAAGAACATATTGTGCAAACTCCATTTATCACTAAATTTGAAATGCAGGAAAAACTAAGGAGGTATGAAGTCAATGATGATACAACAAGAGAAGAAAGCACAACGCCACGAACAGATACTATTACGATTGGATGAATTAACATACGCAACGCGGAAACAGCTACAAGTAATCGAAAAGCTAGGCGGCGATAGGAATGCGCACCGAATACTATATCAAATGGAGAAGGATAAAACGATTGCTAGCGTTAGGTACGAATACAAGATATATTACCTATCTAATCGCGGAAAGGATCGCATCGGTTCGAAGCAAGCCGAATTAAAAAAGGCGTGGATAACTCACTCGTTAATGCGGAATGATTTATACATCCGACTAGGGCAGCCGAGCGACTGGCGTAAAGAGGTCCCGATAGCATGGGGCGAAAATAAACTAATTCCGGACGCGACGTATAAAAGGCGAGGCGAGTTTCAGTTTATCGAAATAGATAACACGCAATCTATGCAGACGAACGTCGGTAAAATCGATAAGTATAAAGAGTTATCGCGGGTAGTATTCGGACAGTATAAGCACACGCCAACCGTTATATGGTATTCGTTATCGGAGGTGCGAAAGGGAAAGTTACGCGAGGCTTGCGAAAATGCAGGCGTGAAATATCGGATATATTAAGCAAATTGCAAAGTTTTGCACAGATAACGCTTGTCTTACCGGAAGTTATCGTTTACAATACAAACAACGTACACAAGTACGCTAACAAATAGATACCGTAATTTCGATAATGTACCGTTTATATTGTCCGACAAACAACCGCTAAACTAACGCTACACCTACCGTATAGGCTTATCGATAAACTACCGATGGAGACTAATAGTGAATTTATCGCAATGGTCGCTGACCGACTGCGTTTAGATTATAAAGCAAGTTAAGGTTAAAAAATGATGATTCTATTTAAATAGAATCATCATTTTTTTAACTTTTACTCCAATATTTTTAACTCTTCATAGTTGGGTTTTTCGCATTGTATTGCCGTTTTCTATCTCGATGCACGATAAATCCTCCAATAAAGGCAATACCGCCTATAAAAAGTATAAATCCGATAAAAAACTGAACGCCTAAATAAAAAAATATAGGATAAAGATCTTCAAATAACGAATCGCGCATTAGTTTTATACCATAGGCAGAAATAATTCCTGGTATGACCAGAAGTAAGACTGCAATAATTCGTATCATCTAGAAACTCCTTTAAGAAGATGTTCAAAAAGTCACCAAATGATAAATGGCGAATCTCTTCGTTACTCGGTTTTTCCGGTCCTCAAAACTCTCGTGCCTCGACCTTCTTATTTCTAATTCGGCGACTTTTTGAACACACATTTTAATTGTTTGTTGATTTAAGTATAGCAAAGCCCTTCTAAAATAGAAACTAATTTTCATTTGCCAAAACCTGCATGATAACGTACAATATATGTATGCAAAAAATTGCAAGGTGGGATAAAATGAAGCGTGTGCTGATTGTAGGTGCTGGAAAAGGTGGAAGTGCATTAATACAAATTTTATCTGAAACAGACCGAATGCAAATTGTCGGAGTAATCGACATAAAGGATCATGCCCAAGGTTTACAGCTTGCAAAAGAATATGGAATACATACAGATAATGATTGGAAAAGGTGGATGAATGATGATCTAGACATCATCATTGAAGCTACTGGCAAAGAAACAGTTTTAAAAGAAATAGTAGAAGCACGTAGTAAGAAGACTGTTGTTATACCGGGTTCTGTTGCCTATATTATTTCGGAATTAATGGATGAAAAAGAATCATTGCTTGAACAATTAAAGATGGAAATGACCAATCAAGAATTAATTCTTAATAATATTCGTGATGGAATGATTGTGGTTGACGAAAAAGGAATTGTCCAGTTTGTCAATGAAAGCGCTGAGCGAATCATAGGTATACCTAAATCAAATTTCGTAAACCATCCAGTAAAAGATGTGATTGAAAATTCCAGGCTACCGTTAGTGTTGAGAAGTCGTAAAAGGGAAGTAAATAGGAAGCTAATTCTTGAAAATGACAAAAAGATTATCACAACACGAATTCCTATTATAAACTCGTCAGATCAGTTAATTGGTGCCTTCGCTGTTTTTAAAGACATTACTGAAGTAGTGAATCTTGCTGAAGAGAATACAGACTTAAAAGAAATTAAAATTATGTTAGAGGCAATTATCCAATCGTCTGATGAAGCGATAACTGTCGTTGATGAAGATGGAAAAGGGATGATGATTAATCCTGCATATTCAAGGATAACGGGATTGTCTAAATCAGATATAATTGGTAAACCCGCTACTGTAGATATATCTGAAGGGGAAAGCATGCATATGAAAGTCTTGCAGACCCGCCGCCCTGTTCGTGGTGTACGAATGAAGGTTGGTTCAGCTAAAAAGGATGTACTTGTTAATGTTGCTCCTGTAATCGTTGATGGAAAGATAAAGGGTAGTGTTGGTGTATTACATGATGTATCAGAGATAAAATCGCTTACCAATGAATTAAGGCGAGCAAGACAAATCATTCGAAACCTGGAAGCTAAATATACGTTTGATGATATAATTGGCTCTTCGCCAGAAATGAAGCTATCCTTAGAGCAAGCAAAAGTAGGTGCGAAAACTCCTGCCACAGTATTACTTCGTGGCGAATCGGGAACTGGAAAAGAACTTTTTGCTCACGCCATTCATAATGAAAGTGATCGCAAACACAATAAATTTATTCGTGTAAATTGTGCTGCTATGCCAGAATCTATTCTAGAGAGTGAATTATTTGGTTATGAAGAAGGCGCTTTTTCAGGTGCAAAACGTGGTGGTAAAGAAAGTTTGTTTGAAGAAGCAAATATGGGAAGTATTTTTTTGGATGAAATTAGTGAATTATCTTTACATATGCAAGGAAAGTTACTGCGTGTGCTACAAGAAAATAAAATTGTGCGCGTTGGTGGTGAAAATCCTATAGCAATCAATGTTCGAATTATAACATCAACGAATGCTAATTTAGAAAAAGCAATAATGAAAAAAACGTTTCGAGAAGATTTATATTATAGATTGAACCGTTTGCCAATATTTATTCCATCTTTACTAGAGCGAATCGAGGATTTGTCTGAGTTAATTCCACATTTAATCCATAAAATAAACCAAGATTACGGACGGAATGTTCGTAAGATTGATCAAGAAGCGATGGATTTCCTTAAATCGTACGCTTGGCCTGGAAATGTCCGAGAGTTGGAAAATGTTCTAGGACGGGCCCTTATCTATATGGATAGTAATGACGAAATTATCAAATTGAAGCACATCCCAAGTTTGAATCCTGATAATACAATTCGGATACAAGATATCGAACGATTTGACATAAATCAGGGTACACTACAGGATGCAGTTGAACAATTTGAAGAGACATATATAAAACAGGTTTATCAAGCGAATCACTATAATAAAACAAGAACTGCAAAAGAATTAAATATATCAATTCGAAATTTATATTACAAAATGGATAAATATCGAATAGAAAAAGTGAACATACAAGATTTTTAGTAACGGTATGTAAGCTAATTATTAACTAAAGCGCTTACAAATTTAACGTTGGAAAGATGATTGGAGGCTCGATATGAATACGTTAGATGAATTAAAAAAAATGGCCAAAAATGATAATGAACACACTGTATCTGTTGCAAATGCAGCGGATGCGCAAGTGCTTAAGGCTGTTCGGGATGCAGTTAAAGAAGAATTATGCGCTTTTATTCTCTTTGGGAATAAAGACAGCATACAATCACTTTCCGGAAAGATTGGACTTGATTTATCTTCACCCAAGATAACAGTTGTATCTGAGGATTCCAATCCAGCTAGTGCGGCTGTTAAAGCGGTTCATGATAAAGAAGCCGATATTCTCATGAAGGGAAATGTTTCAACAAAGGATCTACTAAAGTCGGTATTAAACAAAGAGTATGGACTGCGGTCGGGGAAAGTTTTATCCCATGTAGCCCTGTTTGAAATACCAAATCAGGATCGGTTATTATTTTTAACGGATGCTGGTATGAATATTGCACCGACATTAATGGAAAAGGTTGAAATAATCAATAACGCTGTTAAAATAGCGCAGGCTATTGGAATTGACTGTCCAAAGGTTGCTGCTCTTGCTGCAGTTGAAGTGGTAAATCCTGCTATGCAAGCAACCGTTGATGCAGCAATGTTAACCCAAATGCAAAATAGAAATCAAATACATAATTGTATTATTGATGGCCCACTTGCATTTGATAATGCGGTGTCTAAACAAGCTGCTGAACATAAAAATATTCAATCAAAAGTAGCTGGATTAACTGATATTATCGCCGTTCCCACAATCGAGGTTGGAAACGCGTTATACAAATCTTTTATGTATTTTGCTAATGCTAAAGTAGCAGCAGTTGTAAGTGGTGCAAGTGCTCCAATTGTCTTAACTTCACGTGCTGATTCTGCTGAGAGTAAATTATACTCCCTATCTCTTGCATTAGTCTCATCAAAAAAATTCTAGGAGGAACAAACAATGGAAATTTTTACTTATATGGAGAAATATGATTACGAGCAATTAGTATTTTGTCAGGATAAAAACTCAGGACTTAAAGCAATCATTGCAATACATGACACAACACTGGGACCGGCACTTGGAGGTACTAGAATGTGGACATACAAATCTGAAGCAGAAGCAATTGAAGATGCACTACGCCTAGCAAAAGGTATGACATATAAAAATGCTGCAGCCGGCCTTGAATTAGGTGGTGGAAAAACAGTTATTATTGGGGACCCAAAAACGGATAAAAACCCAGAAATGTTCCGCGCATTTGGCCGCTATATTCAAGGGTTAAACGGTCGGTATATTACTGCTGAAGATGTTGGTACAACTGTCCACGACATGGATTTAATTCATATGGAAACTGATTTTGTAACAGGTATTTCACCTGAATTTGGATCATCAGGAAATCCATCACCAGTAACAGCCTATGGTATCTATAAGGGTATGAAAGCAGCAGCTATGGAGGCTTTCGGTAGTGACTCATTAGAAGGAAAAACGGTAGCTGTCCAAGGTATTGGTAATGTAGCATTTACACTATGTGAACATTTACATGAAGAAGGCGCAAACCTAATTGTTACAGATATTAATAAAGAAGCTGTAACACGTGCAGTTCATGCGTTTGGCGCAACTGCAGTAGACCCGGATGATATTTATGGAGTTGATTGTGATATTTATGCTCCATGTGCACTTGGAGCAACGATAAATGATGAAACAATTCCGCAACTAAAAGCAAAAGTTATTGCTGGTTCAGCTAACAATCAGCTTAAGAAAACGGTGCACGGTGATATTATTCATGAGAAAGGGATTGTCTATGCACCAGACTATGTAATTAATTCAGGTGGCGTAATCAATGTAGCAGATGAATTAAATGGCTACAATGCTAACAGAGCAATGAAAAATGTTGAAACGATTTATGATAGTTTATTAAAAATCTTTGCTATTTCTAAGCGAGATAATATTCCAACATATGTTGCAGCAGACCGTATGGCTGAAGAACGCATTGCATCAGTTAGAGCTTCCCGTAGTCAATTTTTGTTAAATGGACATCACACATTAAGCAGAAGATAAGGTAAAAATTGTCCTATAGACGGAGGTAAACAGCATTGCAACGACAAATTTTTCGTATTTTAGTAATAAATCCAGGTTCTACTTCAACAAAAATCGGTGTTTTTGATAATGAAACCTGTATCTTTGAAAAAACAATCCGTCACGATAGTAATGAGATCGCAAAATTCAATCGTGTAATTGATCAATATGATTTTAGGAAAAATGTTATTTTAGACCAATTGGATCATGAAGGAATCAACATTTCTAAATTAAGTGCTGTCTGTGGTCGTGGAGGCCTGCTGCGACCTATAGAAGGTGGAACGTATGAAGTTAACCCAGGAATGCTTGAGGATTTAAGGCAAGGATTTAATGGAGAACACGCATCTAATTTAGGTGGCATTATCGCCAACGAAATTGCTAATGGACTTAATATCTCTGCATACATTGTAGATCCGGTAGTGGTCGATGAATTTGATAGTATAGCACGATTGTCCGGTGTGCCTGAAATTCCAAGAAAGAGTATTTTTCATGCTCTCAATCAAAAAGCAGTTGCAAGAAAAGCTGCTAAAGATATTGGGAAAGCTTATGACCAGATCAACTTAATTATTACACATATGGGTGGAGGAATTACAGTTGGCGCGCATAAAAATGGCAAGGTAATTGATGTGAACAATGGCTTACACGGTGATGGGCCATTTTCGCCAGAACGTGCTGGAACAGTACCTGCTGGTGATTTGGTCGCACTCTGCTATTCTGGTCAATATTATCGAGATGAAATGATGAAGAAATTAGTCGGTCAAGGCGGGTTAATGGCCTATTTACAAACAAGTGATGCAGTAGAGGTAGAAAACAGAATTGAGAATGGTGACAAAGAAGCTACAGCAACCTATGAGGCGATGGCTTATCAGATTGCAAAAGAAATAGGGTCAATGAGCGCTGTGTTAGAAGGAAAAGTAGATGCAATCATTATGACTGGTGGTCTTGCTTATGGTAAGGCATTTATAGAAATGATTTCAAAACGGATTGATTGGATCGCAGATATTCTGGTCTATCCTGGCGAAAATGAGCTTCAAGCACTTACAGAAGGTACATTAAGAGTACTACGTAAAGAAGAAAAACCGAAAGTTTATCCTACCTAAGTAGAACAAAAGCGTAAGCGCCCGTTTATTGCCGTATGACCTGGAAGGCGCCGTATGAGATAAAGGAAACACGAAGAGCGTAAGCGATTAAGGACGTTCGACTTATGTCGAACTGTTATCGCAAGGAGGGCGCCTGAAGGGCACTAGGCAATGGGCGCTGGAGCTGGACGTGGCTGTTTACGTAGTTGAGTTATCCATAGGTTACGATTTTATAGTTTCCTAAGAAGTATAAAAAGGAGCGATTAATAGATGGCAAAAGAATATGATCTTGTCGTCCTCGGTGGAGGAACAGGAGGATATGTCGCTGCAATCCGAGCTTCACAGCTCGGATTACAGGTTGCAATTGTAGAGAAAGGCGACCTCGGGGGAACATGTTTACATCGTGGTTGTATACCTTCAAAAGCATTGCTGCGCAGTGCAGAAGTTTTAAAACAAACCAAAGAAGCTAGCCAATATGGTATCGATACAAAAGATACAACATTAAATTTTACAAAAGTACAAGAAAGAAAAGATAGTATTGTAAGTACGTTACACCAAGGTGTTCAAGGACTTATGAAAAAAGGGGAAATTGACGTCTTTGAAGGGTTTGGACGTATATTAGGACCAAGCATCTTTTCACCAATGCCAGGAACAATTTCAATCGAGTATGCAAATGGTGATGAAAATACAATGATTGTACCTAAAAATGTATTAATTGCAACTGGTTCCAAACCAAAGTCTCTTCCAGGTCTTGAAATTGATGGAACAAATGTCATGACATCTGATGAAGCACTTCAAATGGAAGAATTGCCAAAGTCAATCATTATTGTTGGTGGTGGTGTAATCGGAATTGAGTGGGCGTCTATGCTTGCGGATTTTGGTGTAGAAGTAACAGTTGTTGAATACTTAGATCAAATTTTGCCTACAGAAGATGATGCAATTGCCAAAGAGGTTGAAAAACTTCTGAAAAAGAAAACTATTACTTTTGTGAAAGGCGCTAAGGTTTTAGCTGATACATTATCTAGTGAAAATGGTATTACTATTGAGGCTGAAGTTAACGGCAAGAACGAAAGCTTCCAAGCGGATAAAATGTTAGTTTCAGTTGGACGTGAAGCTAATACGTCTAACATTGGGCTTGAAAACACAGACATAGTTGTCGAAAAAGGCTTTATTCAAACAAATGAGTTTTTCCAAACGAAAGAAACGCACATTTATGCAATCGGCGATGTTATTGGCGGAATGCAGCTAGCCCACGTCGCTTCACATGAAGGAATTGTAGCTGTAGAACATATGACTGATAAAGATCCATTACCACTTGACTATGAAAACATACCAACTTGTATTTATTCAAACCCTGAAGTTGCTAGTGTCGGTCTAACTGAAAAACAAGCAAAAGAAAAAGGGTTTGATATTAAGGTAGGCAAGTTTCCTTTTAAAGCAATTGGTAAAGCACTTGTTCACGGTGATTCAGAAGGTTTTGTTAAAGTTATCGCGGATAAGAAAACAGATGATTTATTAGGCTGTCATATGATTGGACCACATGTTACGGATATGATCTCTGAAGCTGGACTTGCAAAAGTATTGGATGCAACACCTTGGGAAATTGCGCATAGCATTCATCCACATCCAACCCTTGCAGAAGTAATGGGTGAAGCAGCATTAGCTGTTGATGGGAAACAGATACACGGTTAAAAAGAGGAGGGGCTATCAATGTCAAAAAATCGTCATGAGGAATTAGGGTTATCAGATGATCTAGTTTTAGAAATGTTTAGAACGATGCTTTTAGCTAGAAAGATTGATGAAAGAATGTGGCTCTTAAACCGAGCTGGTAAAATTCCATTTGTAATTTCCTGTCAGGGGCAAGAAGCGGCGCAAGTGGGTGCGTCGTTTGCATTAAATCGAGACGCGGATTATGTAGCTCCATATTACCGAGACATGGGAGTTGTTCTCGCTTTTGGGATGACAGCGAAGGACCTAATGCTATCTGGTTTTGCTAAACAAGAGGATCCAAACTCTGGCGGACGTCAAATGCCTGGACATTTTGGACAAAAGAAAAATAGAATACTTACTGGTTCATCGCCAGTAACAACACAGTTACCACACGCAGTAGGTGTTGGTTTAGCAGCAAAAATGGAGAAAAAAGATATCGTGTCATTAGTTACACTTGGAGAAGGTTCATCCAACCAAGGAGACTTTCACGAAGGATTAAACTTTGCTGGTGTACATAAACTTCCAGTAATTACCATGGTGGAAAATAATAAATATGCAATTTCTGTTCCAATTGAAAGACAAATTGCGGCTAAAAACGTTTCAGATCGTGCTATCGGTTATGGAATGCCAGGGATAACAATTGATGGAAACGATCCTTTAGCTGTTTATGAAGCAGTAAAAGAGGCAAGAGAACGCGCAATAAATGGTGAAGGCCCAACATTAATTGAAGCTGTCTCGTACCGTTTAACTGCTCACTCAAGTGATGATGATGATAGTCAATACCGGGAAAGCAAGGAAGTTGAAGAAGCGAAGAAAAAGGATTCCATTATTACATTTGCTGCTTATTTAAAAGAAATAGGAATTTTAACAGAAGAAATAGAAGAAAAAATGAACGAGGAAATCAGAGATATTGTTAATGAAGCTACCGATTATGCCGAGAATGCACCATACGCTGAACCAGAAAGTTCACTAAGATTTGTTTACGAAGAGTAAGGAGGGGACTGTAAAATGCCAGTAATGTCATATATTCAAGCTGTAACAACAGCATTAAAAGAAGAAATGCAACGCGACGAGAAGGTTTTTGTTTTAGGGGAAGATGTTGGTAAAAAAGGTGGTGTGTTCGGCGCTACTAAAGGTTTGTATGATGAGTTCGGTGACGCACGTGTTCTTGACACACCGCTTGCAGAGTCTGCGATTGCAGGTGTTGGAATAGGAGCTGCAATGTATGGAATGCGTCCAGTCGCTGAAATGCAGTTTGCTGATTTTATTATGCCCGCGGTAAACCAAATTATTTCGGAAGCGGCTAAAATTCGTTACCGTTCGAATAATGATTGGAATGTTCCAATGACTATTCGTGCGCCTTATGGTGGAGGAGTTCACGGGGCTTTGTATCATTCTCAATCTGTAGAAGCTGTGTTTGCTAATCAACCAGGACTAAAGATTGTTATGCCGTCAACTCCTTACGATGTAAAAGGGTTATTAAAAGCATCTATACGTGACAATGATCCTGTACTTTTCTTTGAGCATAAGCGAGCGTATCGTTTACTTAAAGGAGAAGTGCCAGAAGAAGATTACGTACTTCCAATTGGAAAAGCAGATGTTAAACGAGAAGGATCAGATGTTACCGTCATCACTTACGGTCTAGCTGTACATTTTGCGCTTCAAGCAGCAGAAAAATTGGCTGATGAAGATATTGACGTACACATTCTGGATTTACGAACCATTTATCCGCTCGATAAAGAAGGAATTATTGAAGCTGCTAAAAAGACAGGAAAGGTATTACTCATCACTGAGGATAATAAAGAAGGTAGTATTATCGGTGAAGTAGCGGCTATTATCGCTGAAAATTGCTTGTTCGATTTAGATGCGCCGATTCAACGTCTTGCAGGGCCTGATGTACCGTCAATGCCGTACTCACCAAAAATGGAAAAATACTTTATGATTAATCCAGAAAAAGTCGAAAAAGCAATCCGTGAACTAGCAGAATTTTAAGTGGAAAAAGGAGGGACTCTAGATGGCTTCTGAAAAAATAAATATGCCCCAACTGGGTGAAAGTGTAACAGAAGGAACAATTAGCTCTTGGCTTGTTGAAGTAGGTGATAAGGTTAACAAATACGATCCTATTGCTGAAGTAATGACAGACAAGGTGAATGCTGAAGTACCATCTTCTTTTACAGGTGTAATTAAAGAACTTGTTGCACAAGAAGGAGAAACAATTGAAGTAGGAGAATTAATGTGTTATATCGACACGGAAGGCGGTCCTTCGTCGGATGAAGGTTCTGCAAAGGAAGAACCTAAAGAATCTGAAAAGGCTGAACCTGCTGAAGAAGATACAAAAGATCAATCGATGAAAAAACGCTATTCTCCAGCTGTTTTACGAATGGCACAGGATAACGATATTGATTTAACACAAGTGTCCGGAACTGGAAAAGGTGGAAGAATTACCAGAAAAGATATTGAGAAAGTGATCGCTTCAGGTGATATGCCAAAAGCAGGTGAAACTAGTTCTGCACCAAAACAAACTGAGCAGTCTGAACAAACATCATCAAAAGTAAAAGCTGCGCCATCTGCCCCTGCACCAACTTCACAAGCCGGGGATATCGAAATTCCTGTGACAGGTGTTCGTAAGGCTATTGCACAAAATATGGTCCGTTCTACTACGGAAATCCCTCATGCATGGATGACCGTTGAAGTTGATGTTACAGATTTAGTAACGTATCGTAACAAGGTGAAAAATGAATTTAAACAAAAAGAAGGATTTGGTTTAACGTTCTTTGCCTTTTTCGTTAAAGCAGTCGCGCAAGCACTAAAAGAGTATCCGCAATTAAACAGTATGTGGGCTGGCGATAAGATCATTCAGAAGAAGGATATTCATTTATCCATCGCTGTAGCTAAGGATCAAGAATTGTTTGTACCAGTTATCAAACATGCTGACGAGAAAAGCATTAAAGGGATTGCCAAGGATATTTCCGAATTAGCTTCAAAAGCTCGCTCTGGTAAATTAACTTCTGCCGACATGCAAGGTGGAACGTTTACCGTAAATAATACTGGTTCATTTGGCTCGATTCACTCAATGGGTGTGATCAATCATCCGCAAGCCGCGATTTTACAGGTCGAATCAATTGTTAAACGTCCCATGATTGTGAACGATATGTTTGCTGCTAGAGATATGGTAAACCTATCACTTTCGCTTGATCATCGTATATTAGATGGTCTTGTATGTGGAAATTTCTTAGCACGCGTAAAGGAAATATTAGAGAATATGAACAAAGATACGACAAATGTTTATTAAGGTCAGTTAATTTGAATTGAAATCTGGGAATAAAATTGATAAGCTAGTTATAGTTTAGACACTACTATTTAAATTAAGGGGATGGATGTTCAGATGGACTTTAACCTATTTATGAATGATGTTGTTGATGTTGCACGTTCAGATATAAAAGAAGCCGGATATGAAGAGCTTTATACAAAAGAAGATGTAGATGCTGCGATGAGTCGAACGGGCACTACGTTAGTAATGGTCAATTCTGTATGTGGTTGTGCAGGCGGAGTTGCTAGACCTGCAGCAGCGAATGCAATTCATTATGATAAACGACCAGATCATTTAGTAACAGTTTTCGCTGGTCAAGATAAAGATGCAACAGAAAAGGCCCGTGAATATTTCGAAGGGTTTCCACCTTCATCACCATCCTTTGCATTCCTTAGAGATGGTAAAATTGTAACGATGTTAGAACGTCATGATATTGAAGGGTTTACAGCAGTAGATGTAGTAGGGAAGCTTCAAAAAGTCTTTGATGAACACTGTGAAGAAATATAAATGAACTAGACTTTTTCTAGTTACGATGAGGCTGTCTCTATTTTTGCGGGTCAGCCTCATTTTATTAATTATCCAAACACAGAATCTGACTCGAGGTAAAAGGAGATTGAACGGTGAAGATTGGTTATCGAACAATAAAAACTGCTATTGGAACTCCATTGGCTATTTCTATTGCCCAAGTGCTTGGATTAACAAATTTTGTTTCAGCGGGGATACTTACGCTGTTATGTATACAACCATCTAGAAAAAAGTCAGTATTAAGCGCATGGCACCGATTTTTAGCTTGTACAATTGCCATTTTGTTTTCCTACGTATTTTTCGAGACGCTAGGTTATAACCCAATTGTAGTTGGAGTTGTGTTTGCATTATTTATTCCTGTTACGGTATTTTTTAAAATTTCACCAGGGATTGCAACAAGCTCTGTCATTATTCTAAATTTATATAGCCTTGGACAAATTACATTAAATTTCATTGTTGATGAATTTTTATTAATTATAGTTGGGGTTGGAACAGCGCTTTTATTAAACTTGTATATGCCTAGTTTGGATAATAAATTAAAAAAGAAACAAGTGGAATTAGAACACAATTTCCAAGTGATTTTACAGGAAATTTCGTTATACATATGTGATAAGGATAAGATTTGGGATGGAAAAGAAATTACGAGAGCTGAAGAAATTTTAGAAGAGGCAAGTAATCTAGTTTCTTTGGATCGCGAAAATCACCTATTAAGAAGTAGTCACCCGTATTATGATTATTTTAAAATGAGAAAAAAACAGTTTGAACTATTAAAGAAAATGCTTCCACTTGTGAGTAGGTTACCTAAAACCGATAATTTATCAAATTTAATAGCTGAATTTTTTGAGAGCTTATCAGAGGCTGTACATCCAGGTAATACGGCAGCAATTTATTTGGAAAAGCTAAAAAACTTACAAGACGTTTTTAATCATGAAGAACTACCAACAACACGTGAGGAATTTGAAACGCGAGCAAATTTATTTCGTTTATTACGTGAAATAGAGGATTACTTAATCATCAAAAGGAAATTCAAAGAAAGCGATATTAGTGATACTGAAGGAAAAAAGAAAAAAGACCGGAATGGATAGTATTCCGGTTTCGATTTCTTATTTATTTTTTATTTATTATTGTACAAAAAGTGCAAGTCCTGCTGTTAAAGTTGATAATATCATAGCAAGTATCATAATGTAGATAATTACTTTTGTTCTTCGTTCTCGCTTGGACGCTTTTCTATGCGTTTGATTATTAGCCACATTTAATCCTCCTTAAAACCTAATACTTATTATATTTTATCGTTTATTTGGCTTTTGGACAAGTGATAGTAAAGAACCGTACTAAATAATTCATGATACCAAACAAAATGGAGGCCATCACGTATGAATAATAATGATTCAATCCCATCAAAAGAGGCTAATTGGAAAAAGTCTGTAGATAAAACATTAAAGCGCTTTCCTGAACGAAAGAGTACTTTTCATACAACATCAGAAATAGAAGTGGATGGATTATACTATCCTGACACAAATGATAAATACGAAAATGATCTGGGGTATCCAGGTGAATTTCCCTACACACGTGGAATTCAGCCTACTATGTATCGTAGTAGATTTTGGACAATGCGCCAATATGCTGGATTTGGCTCCGCAGTAGAAACAAATAAGCGCTTCCGTTATTTGTTAGACCAAGGACAAACTGGTCTATCTGTTGCGTTTGATTTGCCAACACAAATCGGCTATGACTCGGATGATGTAATGTCTGAAGGAGAGGTTGGCAAGGTTGGGGTAGCCATTGACTCACTTCATGACATGGAACAGCTTTTAGATCAAATTCCGCTTGATAAAGTTAGTACATCCATGACCATTAATGCACCTGCATCAGTGTTATTATGTATGTATATTGCAGTTGGAGAAAAACAGGGTGTTCCTATTGAAAAACTAACTGGTACGATACAAAATGATATTTTAAAAGAGTATATCGCACGTGGTACATATATTTTTCCACCTAAACCATCTATGCGTCTTATTACGAATATTTTCGAATATTGCCAGAAAAATGAAATGAAATTTAACACAATCAGTATTTCTGGATACCATATACGTGAAGCTGGATCGACGGCTGTACAAGAATTAGCATTTACACTAGCGAATGGTATGGCATATGTAGATGCAGCATTAAAGTCTGGGTTAGATATTGACGCGTTCGCACCACGGTTAGCATTTTTCTTTAATGCACACAATAACTTTTTTGAGGAAGTAGCGAAGTTCCGTGCGGCACGACGAATTTGGGCGAAAATAATGAAAGAACATTACCAGGCTAAAGATCCAAAAAGCTGGAAGTTACGTTTCCACACACAAACAGGAGGATCAACACTAACAGCACAACAACCAGATAATAATGTTGTTCGTGTTACCTTACAAGCACTTGCAGCAGTTATGGGTGGTACACAAAGCTTGCATACCAATTCACGTGACGAGGCACTATCACTACCAACGGAAGAATCTGCTCGAATAGCACTTCGGACGCAACAAATAATTGCAAACGAAAGTGGTGTAGCAGATACGGTGGACCCATTAGGCGGTTCGTATTACGTAGAAGAGCTAACAGACAAAATGGAAGAAGAAGTAAATAAATACTTGGAGCAAATTAAAGAAATTGGTGGAGCGGTTCAAGCGGTTGAAGAAGGATTTATGCAACGGGAGATCCACCATAAAGCTTATGAAACACAGAAACAAATTGAAAAAGAAGAAGAAATAATTGTTGGATTAAATAAGTATAAGCTGGATGAAGAAGTAAATCCCGATTTATTAAAGGTGGACGAGGCATTAGAGCAAGCTCAAATCAATTCCCTAGAAAAAATCCGTGCTGAAAGAGATCAAGAAAAAGTAGATGAATTATTAACTATTTTAAGAACACAAGCAAGAGTTCAGAATGCTAATTTGATTCCACATATACTTGATGCTGTTAAAGCGTATGCTACGGTTGGCGAGATTTGTAATGTAATGCGGGATGAATTCGGTCTATATACAGGGATGTAAGAAGGGGAGAGACGAATGAAAAAAATTCGAGTATTAATCGCAAAACCGGGTTTAGATGGTCATGATCGGGGAGCATTAGTAATTGCACAAGCATTACGGGATCATGGAATGGAAGTTATTTATACTGGTCTACGCCAAACCCCTGTACAAATTGCGCAAGCAGCAGTACAGGAGGATGTAGATGTTATAGGGCTTTCCTCCTTATCCGGTGCACACCGATCATTGTTTCCTAAGGTGATCGATGAATTGAAAAAACGGAATGCTAGTGATATACCTGTAGTTGGAGGCGGCGTCATTCCAAGTGAGGACATTCCGTTTCTACTTGAAAAGGGGATCAATCAAATATTTACTAGTGGTTCTTCCACAGATGTGCTGGCAAATTACATTAAACAGTTAATTGATCCAAATTCATCAACAATCAATAAGCCTACTAAAATAGCGCATATTGGTATAGCTGTTAATTCTATTGATCAAGCTATTCCGTTTTATTCTAATACACTAGGATTAGATCTTGAAGGTGTAGAAACAATTGAATCTGAACAAGTAAAGGTTGCTTTTTTAAAAATTGGGGAAACGCGTTTTGAACTGTTAGAAGCTCTATCGGCATCTTCTGTTATCCAAACTTTTATTGATAAAAAAGGAGAAGGGATTCACCACATTGCATTAGAAGTGGATAATATCAATGCAAGATTGCAGCAATATAAATCAGATGGTATAAAGTTGATTCATGAACAAGCTAAGACTGGTGCACATAATAGTGAAATAGCCTTCATTCATCCAAAAGCAGCAAATGGGGTATTGTTTGAACTGTGTCAGCCAGCAGAGGGAAGTGAAGAATAATGGATATATTTGATAAAATTAATGAACTTTATGATAAAAGAAGACAAGTCGAACTCGGTGGTGGAGACGCGCGAATAGAGAAACAACATGCAAAAGGGAAAAAAACTGCTCGGGAACGCATTGATTATCTTTTAGATGATGGAACATTTGTTGAACTGAACCCGTTTATGGAACATCGAGAAACAGATTTTGGGATGGATACCTCTAGCGCAAAAGGTGAAGGTGTCGTTACAGGATACGGAAAAATAAGTGGAAAACCTGTTTATTTGTTCGCACAAGATTTTACCGTGTATGGTGGCGCTCTTGGTGAAATGCATGGTAAAAAAATTGCCGCAGTGATGGATTTAGCCGCCAAAAATGGTGTGCCATTTATTGGCTTAAATGATTCAGGAGGCGCTAGAATTCAAGAAGGCGTATCGTCACTGGATGGATATGGTCAAGTTTTTTACCGTAATTCGATTTATTCAGGTGTCATACCACAGATTTCTGTAATTCTTGGTCCAAGTGCAGGAGGTGCTGTCTATTCACCAGCAATTACTGACTTTGTCATCATGGTGGAAAAAACGTCTCAAATGTTTATAACTGGTCCGAAAGTAATAGAAACGGTGACAGGCGAGCAAATTTCTGCTGAAGGATTGGGCGGAGCTGATGTACATAACTCGAAAAGTGGGAATGCACATATTAAAGCATCTAGTGAAGAGGAAGCATTAGACGCAGTCCGCAATTTGCTTGCATACTTGCCTGCAAATAATCAAGAAAAACCAGCGATTAATCAGATTGACGATCAAGACAACGCGTGCCAGGATTTAACAGATATTGTTCCATTTGACTCAACCCGCCCTTATGATGTTAAACGAGTAATCGAACAAGTTGTCGACAAGGATACCTTTTTTGAAATCCATAAAGATTTTGCAAAAAATATAGTAGTTGGATTCGCTCAGATAAATGGCCAAACAGTTGGACTCGTTTGCAATCAACCAAAGTATTTAGCTGGTGGTCTTGATATTGATTCCAGTGATAAAGCAGCTAGGTTTATCCGCTTTTGCGATTCATTTAATATCTCGTTGATTACATTTGAAGATGTTACTGGGTTTTTTCCTGGCGTCAAACAAGAACATGGTGGTATTATTCGTCATGGCGCGAAAATTTTATATGCCTATTCAGAAGCAACAGTACCTAAGATTACAGTTATAACACGTAAAGCTTTTGGTGGAGCATATGTGGCTTTAAATAGTAAATCGATAGGTGCCGATTTGGTTTATGCATGGCCAAATGCGGAAATAGCAGTAATGGGTCCTGAAGGTGCAGCGAACATTATTTTTGCAAAAGAAATTGCAGAAAGTGAAAACCCTGAGGCGACAAGGCAAGATAAAATTGACACATACCGTGAGAAATTTGCTAATCCATATGTAGCTGCCGGGCTTGGTATGATTGATGACGTCATTGACCCACGAGAAACACGTGTCAAATTAATTCAAGCACTTGAAATGTTATACAACAAACAAGAAGATCGCCCAAAAAAGAAACACGGAAACATACCATTGTAAAAAGAAAAGCGAAGGCGACTGCTTAGCGACGTACAAATAGATAGGACTGTGAAAGTACGGTGAACTTTTCGTACATTCATCAGGGCTACCTATTTGCTAGTCGCTAGGAGCTGCAGCTAGATCAAGAAAAGCGAAGGCGACTGTTCAGAAGCGGACAAAATAAACGGCTTTACAGGAGGTACCAATGATTACAGTAAATAAAGAACGACTAGTTGATGAATTTCTAGAATTAGTACAAATCGATTCCGAAACAAAGTATGAAGCTGAGATTGCAGAAGTATTAAAAAAGAAATTTACAGACCTTGGTTTAGAGGTTACAGAAGATAATAGTAAAGAAGTGACTGGACATGGTGCTGGAAACTTAATTTGTAATTTAAAGGGTACCAAAGAAAATATAGATCCAATTTACTTTACCTCTCATATGGATACGGTTGTTCCAGGTAATGGGATAAAGCCATCTATTAAAGACGGTTATATTGTGTCAGATGGCTCTACTATTCTAGGTGCTGATGATAAAGCTGGCCTAGCAGCAATATTTGAAATGATTCGTACGTTAAAAGAAAACAATATCGATCATGGTGAAATCCAATTTATTATTACAGCTGGTGAAGAGTCTGGACTAGTAGGGGCTAAGGCACTTGATGCTTCTCTATTGAAGGCAAAATATGGCTATGCGATTGATAGTAACGGAGAAGTTGGTGATATTATTGTCGCGGCACCAACGCAAGCAAAACTTTTTACTACTATGAAAGGAAAAACTGCACATGCTGGTGTGGCTCCAGAGCAAGGAGTATCCGCTATTACGTTAGCAGCAAAAGCTATCTCTAAAATGCCACTTGGTCGTATTGATGATGAAACAACGGCAAATATTGGTCGATTCGAAGGTGGAAAACAAACGAATATTGTCTGTGATTATGTAGAGATCTTAGCCGAAGCAAGGTCACTAGTTCCAGCAAAAATGGAAGCGCAAGTTGAAAAAATGAAACAAGCCTTTGAATCTACTGCGAATGAGTATGGTGGTACTGCTGAGGTCGATGTGCAAATTATGTACCCTGGCTTTAAACAAAAAGCTGGTGATCAGGTGGTAGAAGTTGCTCGTAACGCTGCTAAGACTATTGGCCACGAAAGTAAATTATTAACAAGTGGTGGAGGAAGCGATGCGAACGTGATTGCAGGACATGGCATTCCAACCGTTAACTTAGCTGTAGGATATGAAGATATTCACACCACAAACGAACGAATTGCTGTTGAAGACTTAGTTAGAATTTCCGAATACATTACCGCAATTGTTCAAGAAACCGCAAAATAAAAAAGATAAAACCCTTATAATTTTTTGTTATAAGGGTTTTTATCTTTTTGTTTCATTCGATTCGGCGGTGAAAGCTCTGCAGATAAGTTTTATTTTATGATATACTAAACAGACAAACAACTGTTCGTGAAAAGGGTGTTGAATGATGTCACAGTGGTATCCGAAAAATGGCCGTGTAATATTTCATATTGATATGAATTGTTTCTATGCCTCTGTAGAAATGGCCTATAATCCGAAGCTGAAGGGAAAGCCATTAGCAATAGCGGGAAATCCTGAAGAACGTAAAGGGATTATTGTGACAAGTAGTTATGAAGCACGAGCTAAAGGGGTAAAAACAACCATGCCTTTATGGGAGGCACGAAAACTTTGTCCAAACCTTATTGTGATGCGCCCTAATTTTGATAGGTACCGTATGGCTTCAAAAGAAATGTTTAAAATGCTTGCTGAAATAACCCCGCATGTACAACCAGTATCTATTGATGAGGGGTACATGGATATTTCAGAATGTCAGGAACTTGGAAGTCCAATCAAAATTGCTGAGAATCTTCAACAAGAAATTAATAATAAATTGGATTTACCTTGTAGTATAGGTATTGCCCCGAATAAATTTCTCGCTAAAATGGCATCGGACATGAAAAAGCCAATGGGAATTACGGTCTTACGAAAACGCGACTTACCGCATAAACTGTGGCCACTACCTGCAAGGGAAATGCATGGGATTGGTGAAAAAACAGCGGCAAAGTTGAATAGTGTTAGCATTAAAACAATCGGTGATTTAGCAAATAAAGATGTTTATCAATTAAAGCAAGTACTTGGAATAAATGGAGAGCGATTAAAGAACCTGGCCAATGGTATAGATTCAAGACCAGTTGACCCAGACGCCGTGTATGAGTTTAAGAGTATCGGTAGTTCACAAACGTTGCCGAATGATACGACTAGTGAGCTTGATATTCGAAAATTGATGCAATCCCTTGCGGATAATGTTGAACGCCGATTGAAACGTAAGAACGCTGCTGGACTGAGCGTACAATTGATGATTCGATATCACGATTTAAAGACCATCACTCGGAGTAAAAAACTGAAGGTATATATTGAAAAAAAAGAAGATATCTTATACGTAGCTAATGACTTATTGCAAAAACATTGGAATTTAGAGCCAATTAGGTTACTGGGAATTACTGTTCAAGATGCCGAGGAAAAACAACATATCGCACACCAATTGGATATATTTACGTATGAAAAAGAGGCAAAGAAAGAAAAGTTATACACTGTGATTGATGAATTGTCTACAAAGTATGGTGAAAATACGTTTAAAAAACTAAATAAAAACAAAGACAACGATCAAGAACAGCCACGAACTAGTTTTCAAAAGGACTTTTTAGATGATTATAAAAAGTAGAGAGATAGAAGTTGCATTTATCGCTCTACTTGTCTATAATTAACTATAATATTCTGAACATACTATCCAGTTGGTTTTAAGTTCATGCTTACTAATTAGGAGTTTGATAGAATACAAGAAAATAACCAATCTAGAGAGGTTTTTATATGAAAAACGAACTAACGAAACAAAGTATTTTACTATTTGAAAAAAAAGGTTTCAATCAAACGTCTATCCAAGATATTGTGAATGCATTGGATGTGACAAAGGGTACATTCTATTATTATTTTGCTAGTAAAGAACAACTATTGATGGATATACATCATGATTACATAACGAATTTATTGAAGCGGCAATACGGTATTTTGGATGACGAACATCTTACACAAAAAGAAAAGCTTATGAAAATCATTCACTTGTTAATAACGGATATTGCTGATCAAGGACCTAGTGCGCGTGTTTTCTTTCGAGAGATACGATATTTGTCTGACGAAAATATAGAAACTATTAAACAAAAAAGAAATCAATTTCGGCTAAACATTCAAAAGGTTATAGAAGAAGGGAGTAAGCTAGGAGAATTTCATAATGAATTACGAGCTGATATGCTATCGTTTGGAATATTAGGTGTTACAAATTGGAGTTATAATTGGTATAAAACTAATGGTGAGGTATCTCCAGACGAATTAACAAAGATCTATGCCGATATGATTTTAACTGGCATTGCGAAAAGAAGGTAGGAGGTAGAAAAAAGCGAAGTTGATATGACTCTTTTTGTGATAACACCTTCATTAAGAGGTTCGTCTTAAAATTGGCGGGGCTGACCAAGGCGCTTGCACTTTTGTTGTTGATAAATTCTCCAGTTGTATTCTTCTACTAATCCCGTTTATAATGAAAAAGTTGATCTAAAAAAATGGGAGGGGTAACTGTTGAAATACATAAAGAAATACATGGTGGTTCTACTAATTCTGTCACTATTTCTAGCAGCGTGTAGTAGTAATGAAACTAGTGAATCATCTGACTCTGGGGATTCTCAAAGTAACAAAAAAGAAGTCTACTTAAGTGCTCCAGGAGTAATTCCTAGTCTTAGTCCTACAATAGCTGATAATGATTTCAGTTTTGAAATCATTAATCAGGTGTTTGAAGGTTTATACCGTCTTAATAAAGAAGGGGAACCAGAATTAGCCCTAGCAGCAGAAGAACCGAAAGTTAGCGAAAACAATAAAGTATATACCTTTGAAATACGAAAAGATGCAAAATGGTCGAATGGGACACCTGTTACTGCACATGATTTTGAATATGCTTGGAAAAAAGCGGTAGACCCAGAAACTGGTGCAGCTTACGGACCACAGTTTGAAGAAATCGTTGCTAACGCTTCGGAGATTTTAAAAGGTGAGAAGCCTGCCGATTCATTAGGCGTGGAAGCATTAAATGACCGTAAATTAAAAGTAACGTTGGAAAATCCGGTTCCATTTTTCAAAGAACTATTAACGACAGCTATTTTCTTTCCTCAACCACAAGCGTTTATTGAAAAACAGAATGGTAAGTATGCATCAGATAGTAAACATACCCTCTTTAATGGACCGTTTGTGTTAGCGAATTGGGAAGGAACAGATCAATCATGGACTTACAAGAAGAATGAAAAATATTGGGATAAAGAAGCAGTAAATGTAGACGCAATTCATGTGAACGTTGTTAAAGATACTGGAACTGCTTTAAGCCTTTATGAGGAAGGTAAGTTAGACCGTGTTAGCCTGACTGGTGAATATGTGGACAAATATAGAAGTAATCCAGAGTACCACACTTTTTTAACGGGGGCAACTTCCTATATAAAAATGAATCAAGGGAAAGACGGGGAAAAGACCAATTTAGCAAACTTAAATATTCGTAAAGCAATGAACTTTGCTATTGATAAAGATAAAATTGTTAATTCGATCCTTAATAATGGATCGGTCATAGCCAATGGAAATGTACCAAAAGGATTAGCAGAAAACCCAAAAACGGGTGAGGATTTCCGTGCTGAAAATGGTGACCTAACAAGCTATGATCCAGAGAAGGCAAATGAACATTGGGAGAAAGGATTAAATGAACTTGGTAAGGAAAAACTTGAAATTAAATTAATTAGCTCTGATTCTGGTACATCTAAGCAATTAGCGGAAAACATAAAGTATCAATTGGAAAATAATCTTCCCGGTCTAACGCTTACGATTCGGAACTTAACCCCGAAGGCAAGCATAGCAGCGAATGTCGGGCAAGAATATGAGATGATAATGACTGGATGGAATGGGGATTACCATGACCCGCTTACGTATTTAAACTTATTTATAACAGATAGCCCAGGAAATCATACAGGTTATTCAAATGAGGAATATGATCGATTGGTTCTAGGTGCAAAAGGAAGTATGGCAAACGAACCGCTAAAACGCTGGAACGCTATGCTAAAGGCAGAAAGAATGTTAATTGAGGACAGCGCTGTGCTAATACCACTTTATCAAAACGGTTCAGCATTCTTACAAAAAGATTACTTGAAGAACTTTGTGACATACAAGGTTGGTGCAGACAACTATAAATGGATTGATGTTCAGAATAAATAATAAAAGGGCTCACACTAAATGATAAAATAGTGTGAGCCCCTTTTATTTAGGCTCTTTTCGTAAGGATTGTTACTATTGTGGTTTTGAAATAAAGTCGTTCTGTTTGTAAAAAAGTTGCACCGTTCTACCCCTTTAGATATTTTTGTCTAAAGGGGGGCTTCGTTGTAAAAGGATTTACTTAATGAAGTAAGTCAGTGTAAACTGAATTTATAGAAATAATTGAAATAATATATGGAAGTTGTGAACAAATATACGTAAACTAACTAGCAGGTTAGCACAATAAGAAGATATAATTTAATGTGAGAACATACAATAGGTGGGATTGAAATGGTACATCAAATGGGTTTATATGGCGAATATTTTAAAGCTATTAAAGATGGGAAAAAGACAGTAGAGGTTCGCTTGAACGATGAAAAAAGAAGGGAAATCAAAGTTGGTGATACCATAGAATTTATTAAGGTTCCTGAACAAGATGACTCTTTGTTAGTTAAAGTAACTGAATTGAGGAGATATGATACTTTTAAAGATATGTATCAGGATATTCCGTTTAAAGAGTTAGATGGAGAAGGTTGGACAATGGAAGAAATGATAAAAGGGACATATGAAATTTACACCCCAGAACAAGAAAATGAATGGGGAACATTAGCTATAACGATTAAATATTAAAGTCGAAGTTATTTCATTAAAATGGTGCGTTAGTTGAATATTCGCTTTCCGAAATAATCAATCTTTTTTATAAAAAACAAACTTAAATCTGCTGAATAAGAACCCATTTTGATCAATTCTGAACAGATCCCAGTCAAGTAGACAGTGGAAATAATAAAAATACTTTAAGCGGCTTGAACCCTGTATTCCAATGGGCTTAAGCCGTTTAATCTTTCTTGGTAACGGTCGTTATTGTAAAACTGGATATAATCATCTATTGCTTGTTGTAACGCTTCAAATGTTTCATACTTATGTAGGTAATATTTTTCACACTTCAATGTTCCCCAAAACGATTCCATTGGTCCATTATCTATACATTTTCCTACACGTGACATGCTATGAATCATTTTTACTTTTTCTATTCTTCTCTTAAACCCATGGGACGTATATTGATAACCTCGATCACTATGAATCAATGGATGTTCATTCTCTTTTAATAGAGTGATAGCTTGATCCAATGTTTGAAATACTAATTTATTATTGTTTGAATGTCCCAATTCATAACTAATAATGGAGCCATCGTAAAGATCTAAAATGGCGCTTAAATACGTTTTCCTTCCGTTTCCTAATTTGAACTCCGTGACATCTGTTACCCATTTTTCATTTGGCTTGCTTGCAGTAAATTCACGATTGAGTCGATTTTCAGCGACATATTGCGCAGATGAGGGAACATAGCGCTTTCTTTTCCGACGAATCACGGACTTTAATCCAGCGATGTTCATTAAGCGATAAATGCGTTTGTGATTAAACTTTTTATGATATATCCTATCGATATTTAATTTCATTCTTCGGTATCCATAAATGCCTCCTACTCGTGCATAAATAGCCTGGATATCCTGAAGAATTGCTTCATTCTCTAATTCTCTATTTGTTGGCGTACGCTGTAGCCATTTATAATAAGCAGCACGAGATACACTGGCAAATTCACATAATAGGATTACTGGCAGATTTTCATTCGCATGTAAATCTTTAATCGCTTTATATTTATTTTGTAGACGAACGCTAGTTAACGACCCCTCCTTTCGAGTTCCTCTAACTTTTTTAAAAAAATATTTTCTGCACGCAATCGTTCATTTTCTCTCTCTAAACGTTTCATTTCCAGCTTAAACTTTTCTTCAGCTGTTAATTCATATTCCTTTTTCTTTCGACCCCGTTTATCTTGCAGTGCTTCTTCACCATTTGCTTCAAACTTCTTGACCCATTGATATACCTGTTGGTAAGAAACTTCATAGCTTTCAGCTGCGAGTTGATAGTTTTTCTGGTGTTGTAGACAGTAATTCACAATTTGAATTCGTTCTTCTAATGTTGTTTTTCTCCTATTTGTCATAGAGTTTGTCATTCCTTTACCGGTATCATTTAATTCTCTATGACTATTATACTTTTTAATCCATTTTCTCAAAACTGCAGTACTTGATATATTGTATTTTTGGATAACCTCGCTTAACGAATTGTGTCCTAATAGATAATCATTTACGGCTGCTAACTTTAACTCTTTTGAATAACTCTTCCAAGAAATGGCTTCTTCTAGGCCGTCTTCACCATTCACTTCATACCTTCTCTTCCAATCTCTAATCGTCCCAGGATTAACAAAAAATTTAGCACTAATGTCAGCTATTGAATGATGACCATCTTTATAAAGAGCTAAAATAGCCATTTTTTTAGCTTTAGGATATTTCATTCGAGCCATAAAAAATACTCCCCTTAGATAAACAAATTTTTATTTTTTATCTGTCTACCTAATGGGGAGCATATCATTCTTTTTCAAATTGGATTCTTATTCTTTATTGTAAAATGTGGGTTTGGGAGGTGCTTATCTTTATTTTAAAGCTACAGTTTTGTTGATTTGAAATAAAGTTACACCGTTTTGGAAAAAGATGAACCGTTTATAAAAAAGTTACACTGTTTTACCCTCTTTGGATGTAGTTTTGTCTAAATAGGGGTTTCTTATGGTGAAAATAATTTAGGGTTATACCGCAATAGGGCCATTTAATTGAATAACTTATTTTAAAGAAAACTGGATATTTATGTTAAAATGCAGATGAGATTGTGAACTAATGTACTTAAATTGGAAGGATCAAGAAGAATATAAAAAAGGACAGTACATCAAAAACTGGGGTACTGTCCTTTTGCCTATCATTACTTTCTCAACCCAGCCGCAAAGTAACGACCATTAGCCGTAATGGTCGTTTGGATACGAGCCATTTCTTGAGGAGATTCTTTCCTGCCACTTTCCAACCATTGTTGAATGACCCCCTATTATTGCAGTTCCCATATAAGAAGCTAAATATTGTCCTGGAACAAGGGAACTTTCTTCCTTTATAAATGCGTTTGGATTATTTCCATAGAGTGTTTCCCACATAAATTCCTTCAATCTTGTATGAAACGATAAATCCCCTTTTGGACCTAACACAGCTTTCATAAATCCACTATGCATTAGAGATATTATTTTTAATTCCAACTCAGTATATAGAAAAATTAAAACAGCTCAACAGACAACGTCTTAAAATTGAAAATAATTTGCGTGATTCATTAACGAACAAGCAACTCTATGACCTAATGGAGATTGAAAAAAGTTTGGTTTATTTTCTCACATCATTAAAGGGTAATGGGGATATCATAACCAAATTATTTCGTACTAATTCCGTAAAGTTTTAAGAAGGTGACAAAGATCTTCTAGAAGATGTAAAAATTGAAAATAATCAAGGAATTGATACCACAGAATTATATACAAGAATTTTGAACAGTATAACGGGGTCATATTCTTCGCTAATATTAAATGAATTGAATAATACAATGAAAACTCTTACGTTATTTACAGTCTTTTTAACACTTCCTACACTTGTATTTAGTTTTTTTGGTATGAATGTAACCTTACCTATTGATGATCAGGATCCCTTCTCTTGGATGATTACACTGATAATAGCATTAATTTTTATTGCCTTGATCGGATTGGCACTATGGAGAAGGAGGATATTCTAATTTGTTACGTATAAATTAAAAAAGGCAGTCGATTTAAAAATAAATCGGGCTGCTTTTTTATTTGGTATGGTTTCAACAATAAAGCTTGTGAATAAATATACTTAAAGTAAAGGGGGCTTTAGTTGAACTAGAAATAAGTGTTTTTTTAGGTTCGAGGATAAATCTAATTTATTCAATTAAAGGGCGCGCTAATCGAATAGTACGTCCTACTGAAACGGGCCAGTTTGTTTAATGAAAAGTTCTTGTCAAAAAAGTCAAGGCTGATCCCCTAGAAAAACCATGAGATCAACCTCTACACTAAACAATTGTTGCTTAAACAGTTGCCAGCTATATGCCCCTTGATTCCAAAGTTATGGAAGCAAAGTCTTTTTTGCCGCAATACAATTCACACTTCTGCCTGATCCTTTTTAACCAGCAGGAAGAAAGCTGAAAAACCAATGAGTGAGGTAGTAAATAATATGGCACCCATCGGGACAGCGGATGATTCATTAATACCGGCAAGCGGTGAGAATATCGAACCGAGCAGCAGCGGGAGCATGCCTAAGACAGCACTTGCACTTCCGGCACGGTGTCCCTGTTTGGCCATTCCAAGTGTAAATGTGCTTGTGATAACCATTCCTATTGTGATCATGTATATAAAAATCAATATGACAATTGATGTTAGCGGTCCTTCAATCACTGTCATGACAAGCAAAATGGATGTTGCAGTTAGCGCAATCGTGACGGCTGCTTGGAGCAGTTTTTTTTCTGGAATAATTCCGCCAAAGCGTCCTATAATAAAACTTCCCGTAATAATTGCCAGTCCATTTATACCAAATAGCACACTAAATATTTGCGGGGATACGCCATAAATATTCTGATAAACAAACGGTGTTCCTGATACATAGGCAAAACTTCCCCCATGTACGAATCCAACGATCAATGTATATCCAATAAACGAACGGTCCTTTAGCAAATTTGTCATTGTTACAACGGTTGCACCAAACGAACTTGGTATCCGTTTCTCTGGCGACAGTGTCTCCTTTAATTTCATGGCAGCAATAGCCACAATCAAGATACCAATAAAGCCTAAAAATAAAAAGATACTTTGCCAGTTTCCGGACTCAAAAGACAGAATTGCACCACCAACCATAGGTGCAATCATTGGTGCAACAGCATTAATAACCATTAACAGCGCGAAAAATTTCGTTAGTGCTTTGCCGCTAAACACATCTCGAACAACAGCCCGCGAGAGCACGACGCCTGCTGAGGCCGTGAATCCCTGTAGAAATCGGGCTGCGATTAATATTGCAATATTAGGCGCAAATGCACATAGAATGGAAGCTAATGCAAACAGGCTAGTAGCAATTAATAATGGTTTTTTTCTGCCATGTGCATCACTGATCGGTCCAACTACCAATTGACCGATTGCAAGTCCAAGTAGACATGTTGTTAAACTGGCCTGCACTAGTATGGCACTGGTATCAAAATACTGCGCAATACCGGGGAAACTGGGCAAATACATGTCGATATTAAGCGGTCCTAGAAACGCAAGCAGACCGAGAAGCAGCGCTAATCCCAAACGCTTTTTGCCTGTCGGGTTATGCAATACAGGTTCATGTTGTTCATGATAAATAAGTCATTTCCCCTAATCTTTATATTTTAAGTACCTATGTCAAAGAAGGCTGTTATCTTTTTTTGTACTCATTCGACTACAAAGCCTAATTATAATTTAAAATGTATAATTATGAAAAACAAATGATTTATTATTATTAACACAAAAACATATTCAAATAAAAAAGAAGTAATGTTGTTCAATCATCGGGCGTGATTAACTAATAAGAATTGCGCCAACATCGCATATAAGGGTCAGATTGTTTAAGTTTATGGCTTGCAGAGATGAGTAATTTGGAGATACTTATTTGGGTGATAACAATCGTGGTATAGTCAGTTTAATTATGGGTGTCTATTCCACATTTTATTTGCTGGATGTGTAAGTCCGAAACAAGAGAATGCTATTTGATAAGTCTTTGTAGCCGACGTTGATTTTAGGAGTTGACTTTGCAAACAATACCTTTGGATGTTGCAGATGATTTTGATATGATATACGATGTTAATGTTTTTTATCACTATCATTAAACGTGGAAAAACGTTTGAAAAATACACAATAGACTCAGGAGTGAATAGACATGCTACAACATTTCTCCAATGGTTATGTCGCAAAAACCCTTTTTCAAAGCAGCTTGCCAAAGGTGCAAGGTGATGACCAGACTGCAACGCAATTTAAAGAAGGCTTTAAATTATCCAGAAGGGCAATGAAGTTTGCAGGTCTTCTTGAATTGGTCGGTTCCATATTTTTATTTATATCAATAATATCCAAATCAGGAAAAAAATTTGCGAGAATTGGTGCGCTGATGATCAATATTGTTCTTGGCGGCGCCATTTTTAAACACCTTGAAGCTGGACATGGCGTGGATGGCTCAAAAAAAGCATTAAAATTGTTCGGTTTAAATACGCTTAATTTTATAGAAACCATGCGTAAGTAAACTTTTCATAAGGAAGCAGAAGTCACCTACTTAAACGAAATAAGTGGGTGATTTTTATTGATGTCTATTCATTATATTTTCATCAATCGGGCGCATTTCCGGAATAAGGTTCTGCGCTGATTTTGCATATAAGGGCCATATTGTTGAGCAATGGAAGAAGTTCACAAACTATTTGTCTGGTGCTAAACTAAAGGAAAGTTTAGTTTTAATATTCAATATGGGAAGGATTGAAATCATGACCAAAGCAAGTTGGGGAGAAAATTGGATTAAGATATGTACTTTATTGGAAATTGGGATACCACTAAGACCTCCCCAGTCTGTAACAGGAGGACTACTTCACCACATGTGGCGTATAGACACAAAAAGTGGAATATTTGCGGTTAAGGTTTTGAATCCTGAAATCATGTCACGTCCCGATGCAAAAAGAAATTATCGACTTTCAGAAAGAATTGCACAGGTGGCTTACAGTAATGGTATTCATGCCGTACCTGTTAAAATGATTGGTAATGAGCCTTGGGTTGAAGTGGATGGAAAATACATAATGGTATTTGATTGGGTTTATGGATACACTTTACTTCCCGAACAATGCACTTTTGAACATTGGAGTAGGAATTCAGATGGAACGTCTAACAAGAAACGCTTTCAAGCAGTGATTGAAGCCTATTTAAACAATGGTGGAACGCTAAGCGGAAGGGTGTTGGATGCTTTGTATGGTAGTTTTGGTGGCATGTTGGGATGGCTTGAATACAATATGCGTCGTTCCTTAGATAAAGATGTATTCACTATGGAAGAGAGGGAACTGGGACATAAAGAGGTACTACATACTATTCGTGACCTCAAAAAATTAAATGAAGCCGTGTCTGATTATTTCCAGTGGATTGAAGATGTATCTTAAAAACGGCCAACTATTGATTAAGTAGTGTTCAATTAACGGGCGCATTTCCTGAATAAGGATTTGCGTCCTAACTTTTGAAAAGAGCCATTTAGTTGAAGATGATTAAAAAGAACTCCCTGCTATTTAACTATATATTGTGTTATAATTCTATAGATTTAACTATATACAGATGGATGAAGGGGTGAGTTCTTAGATGGAAGCAAAAGAATTTCAAAAATGGATTGCAGAATACTACAAATCGAGAGGTTGGGCTGATTTAGATATTTTTGTACGTATCGCCTTTTTATTAGAAGAGACAGGAGAAGTGGCGAGAGCAATTAGAGCCCTTGAAATAGGACGAGATCGTCCAGATGAGGATGCCAGTTCATTCAATGAGGGTAAGAAACATTTAACAGAAGAACTTGGAGATGTATTAGGTAATGTAGTTATAATTGCGAACAAATATAATATCGATTTAGAAGAAGTCTTTTTAGAACATAAAAATAAACTATCCAATAGATATCGTTAAGTAGTTGAATAAGGAGTAGAGGTGATTGCAATGGAAACCAAAAATCTTGCTGTATTCTGTGGTTCGAGTACAGGTACAGACAGTATTTATATTGAAAATGCAGAAAAGCTTGGAGAAGAATTAGCGAATAGAAATAGGATTTTGATTTATGGAGGAGCTCAAGTTGGATGTATGGGTGCTTTGGCTGATACATCTCTACGCAATGGGGGTAGTGTAGTGGGTGTGATTCCTAAAAAATTAAAGGATGTGGAAATCGCTCATGAGCAATTAACGGAACTTCATGTAGTTGAAACAATGCACGAACGCAAATCGAAAATGGCAGAGTTAGCCGATGGATTTGTCGCTCTGCCAGGAGGTGCAGGAACATTAGAAGAGTGGTTTGAAGTGTTTACTTGGTCACAGTTGGGTTATCACGCAAAGCCATGTGGATTATTAAACGTAAATGGCTTTTTCAACCCGTTAATCGCGATGTTAGACCATACGATTGAACAGGGTTTTATGAATAAAAATTACCGAGAAATGATACTTGTTGCTTCTGATCCTAAAGAGTTATTGGAGAAAATGGATTCTTATAGTCCAAGTTACACAGCAAAATGGACTTAATCGATAAGACTTACACTTCAACTAAAGGGAGCATTTCTGAAATAAGGATTGCGTCCGTTTGCACATTCTGGGGTCATTTAAGAAAACAAAAAAGAATTTTCATATTAATAACCGAACTTTAATATATATGTGAAAAATTGAGGAGGGTTTAATGTGAAAATAAGAAAGGCAACGATGCCTGATGCAGAAGGTATAGCTAAAGTACACGTGGATTGCTGGAGAACTACATACGCAACTATCATTCCAGATGAACACCTAAATAAGTTGTCTTATGAAAGACGAGAGGAGTTATGGAAAAACAATATTTCTAACGGTGATGTGTTTGTAGTGGAAAACGAAGCAGGTGATATTGTCGGTTTTTCATCAGGTGGTAAAGAAAGAACTGGTAAATACCCAAATTACACGGGTGAATTATATGCTATTTATATTTTAAAAGAATATCAAAAAATGGACTGGGAAAATTATTATTAAAACCAATAATAGAAGAACTACAAAGGCAAAATATTAGTTCTATGATAGTTTTAGTTCTAGAGGATAATAGTTCTCGGTTTTTTTATGAGCCTATTGGAGGTAAAAAATTAGATTCCATTGAGGTTGAGATTTCAGGGAAAAAACTAAATGAACTTGTATATGGGTGGGGTAATATAAGAACTATATTACAAAAACAGAACAGAAATCTTTGCTACTAAAGAGGAATCTGGTGTTAGAAGCAAGAGAGGAACCGACGCCAGAAGATGAATCGAGAGCCATTACCTGGATGCCTAGGGGAATGGAGTTACTGGACTGGTTAGGAATATACAGTCAGTTTCATAAAAAGGGTGTATTTCGGGGGTTACACCAATTTGAGAATCAACATGGAAAGTTGCTTGAATGGTCCTTTGATCAATTAGAGTCTCCTTATCAGTACTCCCTTCAATTACCTCAGCACGATACAGAAGTGATATTTGAAGACGCGGCGAGAAAAACTGGAATGATAGAAATTCGAAGAGGTCATAAGGTTATAGAAGCTACTCAAACAAAAGACAACGTTATAGTTAAAGTACAAAATAAAAAAGGGTTATATGAAATTTCTGCTCCTTGGGGTGTTGGCTGTGATGGGGCTAAAAGTATCATTAAGTCTAGGCTAGCAATAGAGAAGACCTGGAGAGATTATGGAATAAATTCAGCCGTTGCTGATTTTGAAATGGACTGCCATCTCTCTATAGACATTTCAAATATTGTTTTGGACCCTCAAAGGCCATATGGATTTTTTTACTTTGTACCGGGAAGATGGTAGGAATTCTGGGTGCCTGGCGTCTTGGGTGGAGACTTGCTTTTTTAATAAAGAATCTAATAAATTCTATTGCCATTCTGGATGACTATTCAAAGGAACAAAGTACCGGAGCAGACGAGGTCCAAGATAATAATGCAATGATATTTCGGAATATGGCGATCACAAATTCCCTCTTAGCTGGAGGACGCTCGTTACTACTAAAAATGATTTCAAATGTACCTGCAATCGGTATGAAAGCAATGGAGAGAGAGGCACTACTTAGTCAAAAAATTCCTGTTGATAACTCAGTTGATCGAATTAAACTAGAAGGAAGAATTGCCTTGAAATCCTATGGAAAGTGGATAGAGGGTAGGCGAGTTCCGTAAAACAAATTGGTTTAGAACATACGTTAATTTCTATTGGGAAATATCAACCTGAAGAGGAGCGTAGGCTGTTTGCTGAAATTTGTAAGGGTGTAGATCTTTCGGTTCATAAGGATTTGTTAATTCCTAATGAAAGTTCTAATTACCGAAAAAATTCTTCAGATTTCATATTTGCGGTAGTAAGGCCGGATCAACATGTAGTCTCTATCCTTAAGGTGAAATAACAACTTGGATTCGGGTTTATTCCGCAAAAGGGCGCGCTTGTTGGGAAATTTTTTTTACAACTTTTTTATTACAAGTTCTGCCCCGAAAGGTTTAATTAAACGAGAAAATTTTACATCTATTTTTAAAACAGCCGCATTTTTTGGGCGGAGAAATGCGGCTTAAGATCACTAAAATTAAACATCTTTATTTCATTGAACAGAATAAAACATCCGGGTATGATTCATACAATTGAATTAAGAAAGTCAACTGATATGACTGTCAATAGTATATATGTACGATTACAGGTGTAAGTCCGACCACTTATTATCGAAGACTAAAAGAAATTGAGGGCAAATCGAAATGGAAAAATTTTCCAGAGTGGCCCTAAATCAGTGAATCGCTTCCGTAACCTAAGAATGCGTGCGCCAACCGCTGAGGATGCCTTCCATCGAAACCAACTTCATCTATTAACTTTGTTTACAAAACACTAGGTCTCTTGGCTGCAAGGGAACTTCAATCAATCCCAAAATTGGATATAAACACTTTTGGTGTCAGAGTCATATGACTTGGCATAAAATTCTGCACGGTGATTTGAACCGTCAACAAAACGACCAATATTACGGAAAATACCATGATCCTGCACTCTCTCAAAATATGTGTAACCTACGTAATCATCATTACCCGAACCGGGATCATATTCCCATAATTCAACGCTGAATCTATAGTCCTTATTCTTATCGACTGCTATAAGCTTAAGGTCCCCTCCGGTAGAGGATGCATTGGCCGTATCATAGAAGCCATAAGTTGAATTATAGGTCATTTTGGACGATTTTACATAATCCCAACCACTGGAAGCATCCGCAGATGAAAACGGGATGACCAGAGCAAAGGCAAGTGCGATGAATGACAAACCGATTTTTTTCAAAAAAATTCCTCCATTATCATTGAAATTTTTCGTTCTCAGGGAATCACTCAACGTGTTGGCACACGCACTTCTCTAATATATTTAATTTAAATATTTTATCAATCCTTAAAAAGTAATTTTTTTGTAACACTGGATGTGGTTAAGATACGCATTGCTTTTTTCCATTCGGGTGAATCATGATAATAAAGTTATATAAAAAATAATAAGTCATATAATTAAAAAAACTATATAAAAAACGCTTAACTGATGTTCCGCAAACGGAAGATTATAAGCCTAATTTCTCACGAAGGAATTAGGCTTTTTTATCTTTCAAAATTCTTAACATTCTAACGGAATGTTGGCGGTTCCCCATGTAGGAAATGATACCTTTTCTTACAACCAACAACTAATTTTTTCTTTAAAGCTAATACACTTAATAGAAAGAAAAGTTATACAATTATATGATTTTAAAAGTCCTGATTTTCAAGGCGAACCCTATAATAAATTAAGGAATTAGATGAAGGTACAAGTGTAAATGGATATTCATAGGAAAACCGGGGTAGCCAGAAGTACGCTGTATAAAATGAAAAGAGAAATAAAGGACACTGAAAATAAAAAAAAGAAGGTAGCTGAAAAACTTGTCTAATAAAATCACATTAGAGAATAATCGTGAATTTTTAAAATCGTTAAAGAACGCAAAAGATGAGGCGGATATTGAGCAAGCATATAAAAGAATATTTCAAAAGAGATATATTGATGATATTCAAAACGCAACAATGAATAGGCCATATGGAAGTGATGGCTATTTACGTTCTGGTGAAATTGTTTTTGTTTTAAGGATGTTAATGGAATTCAAAAAAGGAACTTCATTAATAGACTTGTCAACAAGAGCAAGAATAATTGCTCAGGTGGTTTATTATTTAAAGAGATTTGAACAAGATGCGAAAGAGCTTCCAAACGTCATTTTTAGTGGCGACGAAGAAGAGATGTTCATAGTTTATGCACCAGTATTGTACCAGTATTTGAAAGAGGATTATGATTGGAGTATTGCTCCGAGTGATGCACCTTATAAAAATTTAGACTTATTAGAGAAGTTACATAATGACCCTAACCTTTCTTCATTTGTATTTGATATCAATACACCTAAATTTAATATGAATGAAGTGTTAGATTCAATTGATAGTTTAGTATCTAAAGATGGTAAGATGTACAAAATAAAAGTCTATGAGGCTAATGTTCGTATAGTATTTGACGAATATATTCGCATGATTTTTTCAAATGAAAGAAAGGTGAAAATGGGGTTAAATCCAGAAAAAGATCCTCAATTACTTGTTTCTATTTTTATTCAATCTATATTAGGTGAAAAGGAAATTTATCCTGTACCTAGTAAAAAAAATACATTACATTTGCTAGGTGGAACTGAAATCAAGCTAGACACAACAGCTTTTATTGCCTTCTTTTCAAGGTATGAACGTAAATATACAATTGAAGAAAAAGATATTTTGGTAGCCATTGCAGACCAATTAATTGAAGAAACTTCTAGAAGGTTCTCAGGCGATTTTTGGACCCCAACAGTATGGGCCAATAGAGCTAACGATATAATAGATGAAATTGTGGGAGAAAATTGGAGAAATGATTACGTTGTTTGGGACCCTGCCTGCGGTACAAAAAACTTAACAAGAGACTATCAGTTTAATAAATTATATAGTTCAACTATACATCAAGAAGAATTAGATATGAGTACAAGATATAATAAAGAATCGGTTAATTTTCGATTTGACTTTTTAAATGATGATATTGACGTTAATCCTGACTCAGACGTTTATAAATTGAAAATGCCTAAACAACTATTTAATGATTTAAGAAATGATAAACCGATTGTTTTCTTTGCTAATCCACCTTATGGAACTGCGAATAACGCAGGAGCAAAAGGAACATCGAAGAAAAGCATTGCTCAAACAAAAATGAATAAAATTATGAAGAATAATAAAATGGGTTCTTCATCTCAACAATTATATGCACAATTTTTTTACAGAGTATTAAAATTAAAGAAGGATTTTAACTTATCGCGCATTTATATTGCTTTCTTTAGTAAAACACAATTTTTAACGGGAGGAAGATATTGGGAAGGATTTGAAAAAGATATTTTTTTAAATTTTCATTTGGAAAAGGGGATATTATTTAATGCAGGAGAATTTACCGATGTTAGTGATATGTGGGCTGTAACATTTGGTGTTTATAAATCGAGAGAAGTAATAGAAAAAAACTTTAAGAAAAAATTTAATTATTCAGTAGAAGAATTAAGTGAAAATGGAATTAAAAAAATTCAGGATAAAACAATCCATATGATAAATCAAAATGAGTTTTTATCTGAATGGTTAAGGGATCCGAATAAATCAAGAAGAGATTTAAAAAAAATGCCTTATCCTCAATTTAGTTCTGCTTTTAATGTAAATGAATCTAAAAGTCATAGCGGGAGAATGTTATCAAATTCATTTGGTTACATGGTTACAGTCGCAAACAATATATATAAATCACAAAGAGACGTTTTTATTCTTAGTGGTTCAGCATTTATGGGGCATGGGTTATCCGTTACCTCTGAAAACTTTGAAAGAGTTGTCGTTACATTCGCTTCAAGAAAATCTGTAAAACACTCTTGGATCAATGATATGGATAATTTTAAAAAGCCCGATGTGTCTAGTATAGATTCTAGTGAATGGGAAGAATTTGTTGAAGACTGTATGATTTATTCATTGTTTCATATCGGTGCAAGTTATCAGACGTCTTTATCGAATGTAGAATATCAAGGAGATTTCTATGACATAGGTAATGAATGGTTTTTTATGAGTTATCAAGACATAAAAAGGCTTGCACAACAATATTATATCAACGAAACGGAGGAACAATTGCGTTTTGTTAAAAAAGAAAGAATTGTTTATAATCGAATTGCAAACACAGTACTAAGTTATGAAGCTCAAGGTGTATATGATAGAGCAGTAATGTTATTAAAAGCATCTTTTAAACATCGCTATTTAGCTAATCAAGAATACCCAGAATGGAACGTTAAAAATTGGGATGCCGGTTTTTATCAAGTATATAAAATGATAGAAAAATATAATATAAGTGATTTAGAAAGATTCAGAAGTGCCTTTTTAATACTTGAAGAAAAAATAGAAAGAAGAGTTTATAGGTTTGGTATGTTAACAAAATAGATATAATAATAAAATAATTCGTTATTAAATGGAGCGAATAATAGGGTGGAAAATCTTAAGTCTTTAAAAAAGACGGCGTAGTAAAACTGTTAGAAGCCGTCAAAAAGCTATCAGAGGATAACTCATCGGTTGTTGATATGAATAATCACTGACTAATAAAATTCTTATTAAGGAAAAAGAAGGACTATCAGAATGTAAGAAGACCTTTGATTAAGTCTCCTTTCATCATGACATTAAATTTATAAGTAAGTAGATGGTGAATTCCCTTCACTGGTCTGTCAGTTATCTATAACCAGCACACGAATTATGTTGATTAAGAAAGAGTAATAACCAATGTGTTTGCACTGGGAAACCTGGAACCGCAGTGCATATTTTTTCCTCTTAAATTACTACGGTGAATCGTATCATAAATAGAAGTTAGATTTTTTAAAAATTACTTAAAGTTGTAAATCCGCATCTTCCTGACTCTATCCGTTCATATCCTTGATGACAGTTCAATCGTATGTTTTTCAAGTTGTGCTTTTGATTGATAAGACATTTTATCACCCCTTATTTCAATGGTAAAAGGGTATTAGTATAGACAGTAACGGATACATAAATAACTGATAATCTGGAATAGACATCCTCTTTTAAACTTAATAAAATTTATTTGATTAAACCTCGGTTCCACTACCATCAAACTCTATCTGTTTACATAAAATCGCGAATGTCAGATGTGGATTTAAAATAAAGTCATACCGTTTATAAAAAAGATGCAAAAGTTTTGCTTCCTTTAGTATTCCATTAACGGGCGCAATTCTGGAACAAGGGAACAGCGCCCAATACAACAGAATCGAGCCATTTAACGGAATAACCGGAGAGGGTGTTATTAGATGTCCTTTAAAGCTAAGAGAGATACATCTTTTACAACTATTATAATAGTTGCTGTCTTAATTGTAATGGCTGCAATATCAATTCCTGTTATTGTTTCTTATGATTCACTATCTTTTTATAATGTGATTTTATTGTTTTTAATTTTGTTAATTTCGGTAGGAATAATTGTTTGGACTTCATTCTGTATCAAATATGAATTCCGTAATGATTATTTATATATTAGTGGAGGTGTGTTTCGTAGTTGAATCCCATACAACGCGATCACCCAAGTTGAGTCACTAAACCTTACAACAGCAGATTTATTAGCAGGGTATAGAATCTTATCATCTAAAGATGGGTTAATCTTGTCTTACAAAACTGGGTTGTTTTGGTGTAGTAAAAATTTCACCAAAAGAAAAAACATTATTCCTCTCAGAATTAAAAAAACGTAGTCCTCAAGCAATTTTTAAAAATAATCATCAGACTAATTAACATGAGATAGCTGTCACCAGTATTCCATTAACGGGCGCGTTTGCGGAGGATCACAATCATAGAATGATCAAACTTTTTTATGAAAAATGTTCAATATCGGAGGTCTTAAAATGTTTGATGTTTTAATCGTCGGTGCAGGCCCTGCTGGTACAAGTGCAGCGTTATTTACGGCTAAAAATAGGAAGAAAACGATGGTCATTGATAATGAAAAAAGTGTAACCAAACGAGCCTGGATTAAAAATTATTATGGGGTAAAAAAATTACCGGCCCTGATTAAATCAAAACTGGTAAAGACCAGGCCCGCAAATTTGGCGCTGAAATCATCGAAGCTAGCGTAACAAATATTACTAAATTAGAAGGCAGTTTTATTGTTGAAACCGACCAACAAAACAATTCAGGAATTAATGGAAGTGTTTAAACGGTTTTCTAAGTCCCAATAGCTAATACCAGTAACCGATAACTGGTATTATATTTTTATATGTTGACATACCCATCGGAGGTATGGTAAATTTGTTTTGTGATAACAAATCGATATTTCAGACAGTAACTCTGCCTTTACTATGTTTGACTAAGGGATTGGGAGATTTGTCAATATCTTTGATCAAATTCCTACCCTATCTTCTTTTATGTTATAGATATAGGTCAATTTTCACTTGTGCGTAAAAATGATAAAATGTTTTAATTAATATAACTGTCTGAACCTTTAGGGCGATAATTTATTTGAAAACAAAAGGTGATGGTCATGAGTAAGGGTTAATAAATAGGCATAGAAGATAGGTATCCTAATACGATTGAAAAAAGAAGTATAGAAAATTGGGAGGGAAAACTTTGAGTAGAGAAGAATTGTATAAAAAATCATATTTTAACCGTATTGGTGAATTAAGTGATCTTGTACCAGATGTTTTTAAAGCTTTCATGAATTTTGACAGACTGGCATTAGCAGAGGGGAAACTAACAAAAAAGCTAAAAGAATTAATCGCCATTGCGGTTGCTCATACAACAGGCTGTCCTTATTGTATTGAACTTCATGTTAAACAAGGAAAATCGAAGGATGTTTCTAAAGAAGAAATGTCTGAAGCCATAATGGTTGCAACAGCCTTAAAGGCAGGCTCTGCGCTTGCTCATGGAGTGAATGCCTTAAATGCATACGATCAAAATGAAGACGAAGAATTGTATAGAGCATCATATTTTAATAGATTAAAAGAATTCTCAAAACTCAATGGAGAAGTTTTTAAGTCATTTGTTGATTTTGATGGAAAAGCAATGAAAGAAAGTATTTTAAGTGTAAAAGAGAAGGAATTGATTGCGGTTGCGGTTGCTCATACAACGGGATGCCCATACTGTATTGACGATCATACGAAAAGAGCAAAACGGGCAAATGCAACAAAGGAAGAACTAGCAGAATCTATTATGGTTGCAACGGCATTAAAAGCAGGTTCAGCTTTAGCTCACAGTGTGAATTCCTTAAATGCATATGATTCATAAAATAGAGATTTAAGATTCATATATCTTCATACTTTATGGGTCTTCGTTCTGTTGCTACATTTATATTTTATAATCTTTGGAAATGGGCAAGTAAATCAAGAAACAAAAAGAGCGTAGTATTTAACGTTATTAACGTTAAATACTACGCTCTGGTATACTACATATAAGGGCGCGATTGTGGAAGTTCAAGGGCAGAAAGTGCTCAAACTTTTTTATAAAAAATATATACTAATTCACGATAGAAGAATCCATTTATTTTGATCAATCTTTTTTTCAAAACGGATTCTTTTTATTTACCCTAAAATGTAGTTTTGCGGGATACTTTTGATTAAATTTTATTTTAAAGCTACAACTATTTAACCCTTCGAAAAAATGTGTCATAACATACTGCTCCGGAGATACACTACGCGCACCTTAGGGCTTGCGCGGAATCTCCTCGCTTTTCCGAAACAAGCCACTGAAAAAGTGGTGGATTTTAAAAATTTAACTTTTCACTTTAACTTAGCATCCTCGAATATACGGAGACTCCTGCGGGAAGTAAGAGATCGGCGAGACCCCGCAGGACGACAGTTCCGAGGAGGCTCGACACTCGCCCGCGGAAAGCGAAGTATATTCGAGGATGCGACGGTAGATCCACATATTTTGTACTATACTTAACTTTTTCAGTAACCTCCTTCCGAAAAGCGAAGGCGCCGCAGCTAGACATAGCAAAGAACGCTCTACTCGGGGGTCTCATCGTCTTCGCCTTTCTAAGCTGAAGTCTTTGTGTATTTCCTTCGCTAGCATGGCGTTTGACTTTCGCTTCGAGTGATCGACTCCTAAGGGAAAAGCAATAGTTGAAGATCCCGCAGGAAGCTGAAGCTTTGCCGCGGAAAGCGACTGCCTGAAGCGGAAGTCTACGTTCCGCAATATCGTAGTTATTGTAGCAAAAACAACAACCTTTATTTATATAGTTACTTCATAACACGTTTCGTTATACTGTGAGCGATTTTACTTCCAGGATAGCGTAATGGAATATCAAATTTTGTTGTTTGTTTTAGGATGCTTTTCTTATGTGAAAAGGTATCAAAGCTATCTTTACCATGATAAGAACCCATTCCACTATTACCAACTCCACCGAAAGGTAAGTTTGGGTTGGCTAAATGGTATAGGGTATCATTTATGCATCCACCACCAAATGATAAGCTGTTCAATACCCTTTGTTGGGATTTATCGTTTTCACCAAAATAATAAAGTGATAAGGGTTTTTCTTTGTTTTTAAGGACTGAAATTGCTTCTTCTAAATTTTGAAACGTCATCACAGGTAATAACGGACCAAATATTTCTTCTTGCATAATCGGATCATCCCATGTTACGTCTTCTACTATCGTCGGCTCAATCGAACATAGGTCTGGATTCATACCACCACCATGAACAATATTACTCTCAGTTAATAGACCTTTTAAGCGGTCAAAGTGATCTCGGTTTACAATTCGTCCATAATTTTTATTATGAATTGGATTTTTACCATAAAAGGATTTAATATGCTTTTTCATCGACTTAATTAATTTTGGTTTCACTTTTTCATGTACATATAAAAAGTCTGGTGCAACGCAGGTTTGACCAGCGTTCGTATATTTCCCCCAAACAATCCGTTTAGCTGCTAAATTGATATTGGCATCCTGATCGACGATTGCTGGACTTTTTCCACCAAGCTCTAATGTAACCGGCGTTAGATGTTCACTTGCTTGTTTCATGACAATTTTTCCGACATTTGTACTACCTGTAAAAAAGATATAGTCGAATTTTAACTCGAGTAATTGCTGACTCGTTTCTTTGGCACCTTCGACTACCGCAACATAGTTTTGATCAAATGTGTTTCCAAACATTTTTGCGAGTATTGAGGATGTTGCTGGTGTGAATTCTGACGGTTTAATTACTGCCGTGTTACCAGCTGCTAGCGCGCCAATTACTGGGGCGATTGCTAACTGCAATGGATAGTTCCATGGAGCAATGGTAAGTGTTACACCATATGGTTCAGCGATTATAAAACTTTTTGATCCTTTGTGTGTGATTGGCGTATCAACCTTTTTTTCTTTCATCCATTCTTTTAAGTTCTTTAGCGTAACATCTATTTCAGTATAGAGAAAGCCAAGTTCAGTGGTCAATGTTTCGTTTTTTGATTTATCCAAGTCATCTTTTAGTGCTTGATAGATTTCTTTTTCATGGGCCTTCAGCATTTTTTTAAGCTTTTCTAGTTGGTCCTTACGAAATGAGTAGGAAAGTGTTTTTTCGGATTTGAAAAATGTACGTTGTTCAGCTAGTAGTAGTTGGAACAGACTCATGGTAACAACTCCCTTTTACTAATTTGATATGTCCATTACAAAAAAGTCATGTGCAAGTTCTGTAACTGGAAAGATAGCTTTTGCTTCATGAATAAGATCATGGTAATGCTTTTTTTGATAACGTGATGAAATATGCGTTAAGACCAATTTGCGAACAGAACTATGCTTAGCTAAGCTTGCTGCTTGTGTTGTTGTAGAGTGAAAGTATTGTTCAGCTAGTTGTTCACTTTCATGATTAAATGTAGCTTCATGAACTAATACATCTGAACCAGAAACAAATTCTGAATTATTTTCAGTGTAACGGGTATCTCCTAAAATAGAAATTACTCGGCCTTTTTTATCGGGTCCTAAAAAATCCACTCTAGCAACAGATTCGCCATTTGGTAAAACGGTTGTCTCTTGGTTCTTAATTTGCTGATAGATAGGGCCAGGAGAAATACCTTTTTCTTTTAACTTTTCAACAAGTAATTCCCCTAGCTTATCTTTTTCTTCAATGCGAAATCCATAACTCGGGATTCCATGATGTAGCTTTTTACAATATACCTTAAATGCTTCATCTTCAAACAATTTTCCTTCTGAAAGCTCGACAAACTCTAATGAATAAGTCAAATGTGTCCCACTTAACTGAAGACTCGTTTCAACGTATTCTTTAATGCCTTTTGGTCCGTAGATAGTAAGTAAGTCATCTCCACCCTGGAAAGACCTGCTACTTAGCAAACCCGGAAGTCCAAATAAATGATCCCCGTGTAAGTGGGAGATGAATATTTTGTTTATTTTTCTTGGTTTGATCGAAGTTCGTAAAATTTGGTGTTGTGTCGCTTCACCGCAGTCAAACAACCATATACTGTTTTGTTCTTGTAGTAAAGTTAGCGCAAGAGAAGAGACGTTTCTTTCCTTCGACGGCACCCCTGATCCAGTTCCTAGGAAAATTAATTCCATGTGAATCGCCTCCTAGTGCCAGCCACGTTTGTATTGTGTTGGCGGTTCTATTGGTTCACCTAATTCATCCGCAACTTGCTTAGGCCAATAGGGATTTCTTAATAGTGCACGAGCAACAAAGATCAGATCAGCCCGATCATTTTGCAAGATTTCCTCTGCCTGGATACCTGTTGTAATAAGACCAATAGCACCTGTTGCAATTGAGACTTCTTTTTTAATTGCCTCGCACCGCGGAATTTGATAGCCGGGGTATGCTGAAATTTTTGCAGGAACAACGCCTCCTGAGCTACAATCGATTAGGTCAATTCCCTGCTTTTTCATCTCTTTTGCATAAAAGTAAAAGTCATCAAGTGTATTACCATTTTCATTATATTCATCCGTTGAAATGCGGACGAATATAGGACCATCCCATTCCGTTTTTACCGACTCAATAATTTCAGATAGAAAGCGATAGCGATTTTCTTTTGAACCTCCATACGAGTCTGTGCGTACATTGGTTAGTGGAGATAAGAACTGGTTAATTAAGTAACCGTGGGCACCATGTAATTCAATAATATCAAATCCTGCTTCTTTAGCTCGTCTAGCTCCATTCTTAAAAGCAGAAATCGTTTCTTTAATAGCGTCAGTTGTCATTTCTTTCGGTTCTTTATAATTCTCATTAAAGGCAATGGCAGAAGGGGCATAAATGGTCGATTCTAAATCTGCTTTTCTTCCAGCATGGCCTAACTGGATACCAGACTTTGCGTCATAAGCATGGATTTGTTCATTAAGGTTCTTTAATCCTTCAACATGTGCATCATTCCAAATTCCTAAGTCTTGTGCTGAAATACGGCCTTCAGGTTGTACGGCGGTTGCCTCAGTAAAAACTAGTCCTACTTGTCCCGCGGCACGTGAGATATAATGTGTCATGTGAAATGGAGTGATTTTGCCATCTTCATCAAAGCATGAATACATGCACATTGGTGACATCGTAATTCTGTTTTTTAACGTTACATCTCCGAACTGGGCTTGCGAAAATAATTTACTCAATTTATATCCTCCTAGTTTCTTGTCCTTGTCTAGCTACGGCTTCTAGCGTCTAGCAGTGAGGCCACTGAAAAAGTGGTGGATTTGAAAAATTTAACTTTTCACCTTAACTTAGCATCTCGAATATACGGAGACTCCTGCGGGAAGCAAGAGATCGGCGAGACCCCGCAGGACGGCAGTCCGAGGAGGCTCGCCACTCGCCCTAAGGTGCGCGTAGTATATTCGAAGATGCGATGGTAGATCCACCTATTTTGTACTATATTTAACTTTTTCAGCAGCCTCTCTAGCAGATAGTTGGTTCTGATGAAAGTACGGAAAGTCACCGTACTTTCACAGTCCCATCTATCTGTACGCCGCTGATTAGTCGCCTACTCTTTTCTTGCAATATTAATGGCTTTTCCTGGTACATCGGTAAATATCCCGTCGCAGTTCAAATTGAAACAGCGCTTTATGTGTAACGCTTTATTAACTGTATAGATGCGGATAGCTATCTCTTCCTTATTACATCTATCTACAAGTTTACGACTTAGTAATGGATATTTGACATGGATCGCGTGTGCCCCAAGCGATTTTGCATAGGCCACCAAATCCTTTCTCCTCCTTGACGTAAGAAAGGCGGAATCAATACGTTTATCAATCTTTTTCATTCGTTTTATACTCTTTGGATTAAACGATGACAATGTGGTACGATTTAATAATTGATAATCGATTAACATCGTATAAACCATTTTTTCTAAGTCTTTGTAGTCTATCTTATTATTTTTCAGTTCAATATTTAAGCATAAAGGCTTATCCTTTATCCAAATTAGAAATTCTTCTAAGGATAGAAGGGGTGTATTAGCGTAAGATATGGAAAACCATGAACCCGCATCTAATTGTTTTAATTCCTGGTATGTATAATCTTTAACATAACCAAATCCATTTGTAGTTCGCTTTAACCTTTCATCATGAATAAGAATTGGTACCTGATCTTTGGTTAATTGAACATCTGTTTCGATACCATCTGCACCCAAATCATAAGCCAATTGAAAGGCAGGTAATGTATTTTCTGGTGCTAGTTTACTTGCACCACGATGTGCTATTATTTTTGTAGACAATCGCTTCACCTCATGTATGATTTTGTTTTACTTTTACTGAAAAGTCAATTTGTAGGAGGCCTACTTATATGAAAAACTGGCAAACGAAAGAGGAATTAACTGATCTCCTCTGCTCACTTGTAAATCACCAAAGTATAACTGGAAGTATGGCTGAAATTGCGCTTCCAGAATATATATACCATTTACTCGCTCAAAAAGAATATTTTCAAACAAATAATCATCATTTAAAATTACATCCTTTAGACGATGGTAGACGGTTATTAACCGCTTTAGTGAAAAAAGGCAATAAAAAGGAAACTATCATTTTATTAAGCCACTTTGATGTCGTTGGAGTGGAAGATTATGGTTCTTTGCAAAATTTAGCCTTTCATCCACGAGAATTAACGCATGAAATGAATAAGATCAAAGATAAATTGCCTGATGAAGTTCAAAGAGATATCGAAAATGGAGAGTGGCTATTTGGTCGTGGATCGATGGATATGAAGGCTGGACTGGCATTACACATGTCATTAATCGAGCAAGCGATAGATGATGAATTTGATGGTAATATTTTACTTGTAACTGTACCTGATGAAGAAGTGAATTCAAAAGGTATGTTGACGGCCTTACCTGTCTTAAATCAACTTAAAGAAGAAGAAGATTTAATCTATCGAGCATGTTTAAATGGGGAGCCGATGTTCAGTAAATATCCAGGCGATTCTGCTTATTATGTGTATGCGGGATCGATTGGAAAGGTATTACCAGGTTTTTATTGTTATGGAAAAGAATCACACGTAGGGGAACCATTTGCAGGAATTAACCCCAATCTAATGGTGAGCTTTTTGTCACAGCAGTTAGAGCTGAATGAATCGTTTATCGAAAAAATTGATGATGAGGTGACACCCCCTCCTGTCAGTCTAATGCAACGCGACTTAAAAGAGGAATATTCGGTTCAAACACCAAACGCGGCTATTTCTATGTATAATGTGTTGTATTTAAAGCAAACATTCGATGAAATCAATAAAAAATTGCTTACTAGCACAAAAAAAGCCGCACAGGAAATAGAACATTATATTAAACAAAAGGCGAACAACTATGCAACTATCGCTACTGATTTTACGATGCCTGATTTTAATGTTTCTGTCTTGATGTATGAAGATTTATATGCAGAAGCAGTAAAACGGTATGGTGAACATGAAGTAGTTCGACGTCAAAACTTATTGGTAAATCAACGTGATAAGGGAGACCGTGATTTCTCAACCATGCTTGTGCAGGACCTAGCATCTATGTGCAAGGATTTAGCTCCAATGATTATCTTATTCTATAGTCCACCATTTTATCCTGCTGTTTCATCCTATGATGATCCCTATATTAAGGATGTGATGGACCATGTGAAATCCTATACATCATCAACCTATGAAATAGATTTAACGGTTGCAGAGTTTTTCACCGGATTATCTGACTTAAGTTTCCTCGGTCCCGTTTCATCAAAAGGTAAATTAAATCAGTTGACGGTAAACATGCCACTTCAAAATAATGGATTTGTTTTTCCAGAGGATATCATGGAAAAATTAACGATGCCTATTTTAAATATTGGACCATTAGGAAAATCACCACACCAATGGACTGAACGTGTCGAATTAGTATACAGTTTTGAGTATCTACCACGTATCTTGACAAAGGCGATTCATCGTTTATTAATCTAAGAAAAGTTAATAAGGATGACATTCAGCTGAATTAGCGATAAAATAGAAAGAAAAATGAATGAGCATTCATTATGGAGGATTTCCAATGCAGGTATTACATGACAAAATTACGAAACTTACTATCCCCACACCGTTTGCGGTTGGCGATACACATGTTTACTTATTAAAAGGCGATCGGTTGTCGTTAATCGATGCTGGCGTAAAAACGAAGGAAGCATGGGAAACGTTGAAAGCCCAATTGAAGGTATTAGGCTACCACCCAAACGATATAGAACAAATTATCTTAACACATCACCATCCAGATCATACCGGTCTTATTGGACAATTCCCACGAGCCGAAACGTTAGCTGGTCATAAAAATAATGATGTATGGCTTACAAGAAATCAGGAATTTTTCCGCCGACATGAGCAGTTTTATCGTGATTTTTTTATTTCTTCAGGAGTACCAGAGTCCTTTAAAGGCTTTTTAAAGAAATTAGAGGAACCCATGCATTATGCTGGTGAAGGAAAGTTAACCACATTTTTAGAAGAACACAACCAATTGCCCGGCCACGAGGAATGGCAAGTGATTGATACGAAAGGTCATGCACAAAGTCATCTATCCTTTTTCCGTGAAAAGGATGGTGCTTTTATTGGTGGAGACCATGTGATGGGACATATAACACCGAATCCTATTATTGAACCGACGCGCAAAGGGGAAGAAGAGCGAGCAAGACCACTTGTTCAATATCGCAGCAATCTTTTGAAGTGTTTAACACTCGGAATTTCAACCGTTTATCCAGGCCATGGAGAAAATATCACCAATTTGGATGAATTAGTTCCTAACCAATTAAAGAGACAAGAGCAACGAGCTGGAAAAGTTCTTGATATGCTACAAGTAGAGGAACAAACACCCTTTCACATTTGTGAAAAACTTTTTCCGAAACAAATTGACAAACAGCTTGACCTGACCATGTCAGAAACAATCGGACAGCTTGATTTTCTTGAAGATCAAGGGAAGGTAGTAAAAGCAATGAATAATGGTGTCTACTATTATAGGGCGATTTAGGTGGTTAGAATGAATAAGCGATTAATAGCCAAAAAGGTAATCGTTACAGGAGCCTCAAGCGGTATTGGGGAAAGGCTAGTATGGCATATTGCTAAAAATGGCGGAATTCCAATTATGCTGGCACGATCGATTGACAAACTAGAAGGTATTCAACACCAGCTTAGTGAGGCGTTTGGTATACAGGCATTTAGTTATCAGGTTGATTTACTGGACGAAGAAAAACGGGAAGCTGTATTTAAACAAATTCTAATCGATCACCCACAGGTGTGTGGTTTGATCAATAATGCTGGTTCTGGGTTGTTTGAATATGTCGAGTCGATGAACTGGGAAGAAGCTAAAAAGATGTTTGAACTAAATGTATTCGCACTTGTTCAGGGGACACAGCAAGTATTAAACCACTTTCTTACTAACCGAGAAGGGCACATTGTAAATATTGCTTCACAGGCAGGGAAAATGGCGACACCCAAATCATCTGTCTATGCTTCTACCAAACATGCAGTTCTTGGTTTTACCAATGCATTACGAATGGAAGTCGCAAGTAAGCATATTGCTGTCACAGCAGTTAATCTCGGGCCGGTGCGAACGAACTTCTTTGTCGATGCCGATCCGACTGGAAGTTATCAAGTTAAGATAGCAGCCTATATGCTTGACCCAGATCGTGTTGCGAAAAAGATTGTAAACCATTTATTTAAGAAGAAACGTGAAATTAATATGCCAGGATGGATGGAGTTTGGAAGTAAGCTCTACACACTTTTTCCAAAGACAATGGAGTTAATATTAAAAAGCCAGTTTAATAAAAAGTGATTGGAAAAAACGTAAAGATGCTTAAGATAATCTCTCTAGCCATAGCTATATATGTATTACTTATACAAAATGAATTTCCGGACTTTAAAAAGCTAAGCATTTGATGCCACCTTATATACTTCATTTTACGATAGTAATAGTAATAACCTTTTAGTGGAACTCCATATTTAATCTATAATCGAAATAAAATAAAGTTTGGTGGCGTTATGTTGTCATGTTTGTTGTATGTATAAATTATGGTAATTGAAAAGTATAGAAGACTTAAAAAAGAATGTAAATTAGTTTCTTACACGTAAGGAAAGTATATTAGTTTTAAGGAAACGCCGGTGTAAGAAAAGCTTCGCCATTCGCTATTAAGGACTTGGCGAATGCCGAGTTTTTCTAACAATTAAGTTGGTGTTAGTAGTAAGGAAGGAAGTACAAAACTATGGATTTCGAAACAGTTATGCGGGAGCTTGAAGCATTGGGCAAGGAACAAATGAAAAAAAGGTACATATCCAATGGTGCACACGAGCCGCTTTTTGGCGTGGCTACAGGTGCTATGAAACCAATCGCAAAGAAAATAAAAGGAAATCAACGTTTAGCTGATGAACTTTATGCTACAGGTAACTATGATGCAATGTACTTTGCGGGTATTATTGCAGACCCAAAAGCCATGACAGAGTCGGATTTTGACGCTTGGATGGATGCAGCATATTTTTATATGCTATCCGATTATGTGGTAGCAGTAACATTATCTGAGTCAGATATTGCACAAGACGTTGCCGATAAATGGATTGCAAGCGGTCAGGAGCTGAGAATGTCAGCGGGCTGGAGTTGTTACTGTTGGCTTTTAGGGAATCGCCCAGACAATGAATTTTCTGAAAGCAAGATTTCCAATATGCTCGATGTCGTGAAAAATGCGATTCATAATTCGCCAGAACGAACGAAATCTGCTATGAATAATTTCCTATACACTGTGGGTATTTCATACTTACCACTAAATGAAAAGGCAATTGAGACCGCAACGGAAATAGGTACAGTAGAAATCAAGCGAGAAAAGAAAAAAAGCAGTTTCCTAAACGCTTACGAAAGTATTCAAAAAGAAATGGATAAAGGAAAGCTAGGTTTCAAACGCAAATATGTAAGATGTTAAAATTAGCTTCGGCATAGGAGTGTTGATCCAAGGAGGACTGACGCTCTTTTTGTTGAAGTTACTGAACGAACGACGCAGGATAGTGGAAGAAAAAAGAACCTGATGAATGTAAATTATTAAACGTATCCTCTGTATCGTAGGCTTCTTTTAAACATAATAAATGCTCCCTCTTAGTAACCAAATTAATTAAAGGGGAGCATATCACTTTTAGTATTCCGTGTACTACTCTGCAGGTTGAAAATCTTCAAGGGAATCAACTTCCATATATGCTGGTACAGCTAATCCAATCTTGGTACCTTCATAGCTTGGTCCTAGATCTATAAATTCACCTTCATGTTCCTTATATAAAGCACCATGCGTCGTAGGCATCCATGGAGAAAGAGAAGCATCAGCATCACCTGTTGAAATTGATTCAAACAAAATAGCTGGATCAAGTGGAGTAAGTGTAATGTTGTATCCTTGTTGCGCCAATACAATTTTAGCTACGTTTGCTGTAAATAATTCTGAATTCCAAAGAGATGAAACTAATTCTATTGGAGTACCATCTACTGGATCTACTCCTTCTGTCCATTTTGCAACTACTTCTTGATTTTCATCTACCCACTGCTGTGCTAACTCATCCATCTCTAATTCTTCTTCATGAGCTGTTAGCAAGGCTGATTCGACGCAGCATGATATTATAAAAAATATCTTTTTTCTAATGGGTCACTCTTGTAAATTGTCGGATCCCAATAAAATTAATATGAAGTTATACGAACCCACATGTAAAAAAAGGAACATGGGATAAGTACTATAAAGGAATGCCGATTCGCACTTGTAAACTTACTATCATAGGTTGAATCAACTAGCACACTATGATTATCCAATTTTAAAAAGCAGAAATCAGATAATTTCAAAGGGGGCGATTATATGGAAAAGAAGGAGTCGGATTAACGAAACTTCTTGAATGAATCACACACAAAGTCGATTTTAATTAATATGAAGAGCTAGATAGTTCAGACCATATGTAGCTTGATGGATGACCAGGTGTATACCAGGAATGACGCTGTCTATTCTTTATTGGAAGTAGTAGCATTGATAGAATTAGAAGAAAAAAAGGTTGACCCAAACGAGGCTAGAAATAGATTGGTGAATTAAGTTAGTTTTGACTGTCTTTAAATGAGTAGTTTATCGTCATGGTTTGGTGCGAGAGTTTGTGCTTGTTAGTCAAGATACACTATTAATATTCAATAGACTAGCGTTTGTATTGTATCCCAGTTTATTTCACCTATCCGAGAAAAGCGTCAAATAATCCTCTATCCAAAAATCCGGATGAAGGATTATTTAACGCCTTCAATGCAACTATGCTATTGCTCATTTCACATCTTATTTAACCATCACCAAAAGCTATGGCATTATCTTGGGATATGCCAATGTAGTCTAGCATGGCTTTAATTCAGGATTTTTTTGCTATCCCTCAGCAAATAACATGATATAACCGTTCCACCGCCTCAACTATGTCTTCTTGTTTAATACTCGCAAAGCCAATGACCAGTTTGATGTTCTTTCTATTGCTAACCTCATTTCCCAGTAAGAATCGTTTTATTGTAAAGATCTCGAGTTTTTCTTGTTGTGCGTTTACATCGATTTCTTCATAGCTTTTGTCTGTATTGAATTCTGCAGAAAAGTGAAGACCAGCTGGTACATCTTTAATGTGTACCTTATCCTGAAATCTTGATCGCAGCTCTTTTATTAAGTGTTTTCGTTTCTTGTTATAATGTTGATTCATTCTTTTAATGTGCTTGGCATATTCACCATTTTGTATAAAATAGTGTAACGTATATAAATGAAGCGAATTACTCCCTTGCCAATCTGAAAAGTAGTATCGATACAATTCCAGCAAGCTAGGCGGCAATACCATATAGCTGATTCGAAAACTGGGTAAAAGTGTTTTGGAAAAAGAACCAACATAGATGACGCTGTGGTTTTGATCAAGGCTTTGTAAGGAAGGAATATTATCTGTCCCATATTTAAACTCACTATCATAATCATCTTCTATAATATACCGATTACCACGCATCGCAGCCCAATTTAATAACTCAACTCTTCTGGATATCGGCATAATAATTCCAGTTGGAAACTGGTGAGAGGGTGTAACAAATAAAAAATTTGGATTCGATACTTTTACTTCTTTGAAATCTATTCCTTCCTTGTCTAATGCAATAGGTGATATTTCGAACTTTAGGCTTTTTAATAATTGAAAAATACGGGAATATCCTGGGTTCTCTACAGCTATTTTTGTATTTGATGGTTGCACACCCATCAAATGATGAATTAGCGGTTGGGTTCCTGTACCGATAACGATTTGCTCGGGTTCACAGATAACGCCACGAGTCAAAGCGATCATATGAGAAATCGTCTTTCTTACGGCTAAAGGTCCCTGAGGATGAGTGATTTGAGAAAGCTCATCCCTAAATACGTTTATTGCTTTTTGTTGGCTTTTCGTCCACTCATGAAATGGAAACATAGAACAGTCTGTTGTGATATGAGATAAGGACAACCATCCTTCTTTATGGTTGGAAGTTTCTCTTAAATGCTCTGGTAATTGATACTTATTTAGGGGATATTTGTTAATAAAGTTCCCTATATCTTCGACGAAATACCCTCTCCGTTCAATTGTATAAATGTATCCTTCTGCAAGCAATTGTTCATAAGCAGTAGCAACCGAATTAATGCTCACCATTAAATCACTAGCCATTTGCCTTTTTGAAGGTAGTTTATCACCAGCATTGATAGTATGTTCCGATATGAATCCTTTTAATTTTTCGTAAATCTGCTTATAAATAGGTTTGGAATTATTAACCTTATCTATATAAAACTTAATCATCCAACATCATCCTTGGTCCCTAGTTTTTTTTAATTCTGGTACTTTTCATTATACCAATGAAGTATCATACTAGTCTATAAATTCAGTAACAATAAAGGAGGTCTATAGTGGAAACGGTTACGACTGCTTCAAAATTGCAAGAGAAAAGTATGTGCTAAGGGAAGTTAACAATGGCAACTTAAACAGAGTATAGGATACAGGTGGTGCCACAATTAGTGATATCGATCAGAATGAGTGGATCGACTCTTAGGAGGGAGTATTAGCAATGACAGAAGCATTACAAGTAAAAAATCCTGCTACAGGGGAACTTGTTGAAGAAGTAAGGATAAATACCGAAGAAGAAATACTTGAGGCATTGAAAAAAGGGAATGCGGCTTTTAAGAAATGGTCCAAAATGAATGCACATGAACGGTCAAGACTGTTAAAAAAATGGGCAGATCGAATTCAGAAAGAAAAAGAAGAAATCGCCAAAATCATGACGTTGGAAAGTGGGAAACCAATTAATGAATCCTTAGGAGAAGTGGATTATGCCACCAGTTATATTGACTGGTATGCGGAAGAGGCAAAACGAATTTATGGTCGGACAATTCCAGCTAATTCGGAGTCTAAACGAATTGTTGTAACTCGTCAACCGGTTGGACTCGTTGCAGCTATTACGCCGTGGAATTTCCCTGCAGCCATGATGACGAGAAAAGCTGCACCTGCGCTAGCTGCAGGGTGTACGTTCATTGTCAAACCAGCGGAGGAAACACCCTTAACAACGATAAAGCTGATTGAATTGGCACATGAAGTTGGTATACCGGAAGATGCTATTCAATGTGTGATTGGTTATGGCAGTGAGGTCGGAAAGATTTTCACCGAGAGTGAATATGTACGGAAAATAACATTTACCGGGTCAACGCCAGTTGGGAAGCACCTTATTAAAAATAGTGCTGATACGGTAAAACATGTCTCGATGGAATTGGGTGGGCATGCACCGCTGATTATCGCAGAAGACGCCGATATCGATTTTGTTGTCACACAAACAATTGCTTCAAAGTTTAGAAATGCTGGTCAAACTTGTATTTGTGCAAACCGTGTACTTGTGCATGAAAATATAGCTGATGAATTTTCCAGCAAATTAACTAAAGAAGTTCTTAAATTAAAAGTTGGGAATGGATTAGAAAAACGGACGCAGGTTGGACCTGTAATTAATGTGAAAGGCTTTGACAAGGTTATGTCGCAAATTCATGATGCGAAGGAAAAGGGGGCAGAGGTATTATGCGGAAATCAATTTGACGCTGACAGAGAAGCTGGTTATTTCTTTATCCATCCAACTGTACTCAAAAATGTAAGCGAAAACATGAAAATAATGCAAGAAGAAACATTCGGGCCAGTCGTTCCGATAACAACCTTTAAGGATATTAAAGAAGCAGTGCAAATTGCCAATGGTACACCATATGGTTTAGCTGCCTATTTCTTTACCAATGATTATCGAACAGGAACATTTCTGCATGAAAACTTAGACTTTGGTATTGTCGGCTGGAACGATGGTGCCCCATCTACCGCACAGGCTCCATTTGGTGGTATGAAAGAAAGCGGACTAGGGCGTGAAGGCGGAATAGAAGGAATAGAGCCTTATTTAGAAACGAAGTATTTGTCGGTGGGTGGTATATAGGTATAGTTGTTTAGGACCACAAAATGAATAGACACTTTATAAAAGTGTAATATACTGATCAACCGCTAAACAGTACAAGGTTAATTTCTTAGGACATTAAAAGAACTATCAATGCTTTTTATATTTAGTTTAAGGAGGTATATTTTGGAGATTAATTTAGACAGGATAATTGAACAGTTCAATCTGATGTCAAATGTTGGGATTGATTCCAATGGAGGTATAACACGATTAGCCCTATCACAAGAAGATAAAGAGGCTAGGGATTTACTAGTTTCCTGGATGAAAAATGTTGGCTTATCGATACGAGTAGATGATGTTGGTAATATTTATGGTAGAAGGGAGGGAAGTGTTTCAGATGCTAAACCAATAGTTTTAGGCTCACACTTAGATTCGATAGAGGACTCCGGACAATTTGACGGGGTAATGGGTATTTTAGCCGCTTTAGAGGTTGTGAGAGTCCTAAATGACTATTCTATTAAAACAAAAAGACCAATTGAAATTGTTAACTTTACAAATGAAGAAGGAATTCGCTTTAAAAACCTGATGACTGGAAGTGGTGTTCTATCACAAGATTATGATATTGAAAGTGTATACAATGAGAAGGATGCACATGGAAAAACCTTTTTGGATGAGTTAAAAGCAATAAACTATTTAGGAAAGAAAGAGCATCGCTTACTGGAAGCTAAAGCGTTTGTAGAATTGCATATTGAACAAGGACCTATACTTGATTCTGAAAAAATATCCATAGGAGCTGTTGAAGGTACCTTAGGAGCGAATTGGTTACAGGTTAAAGTGGTAGGAGAAGAAAGTAATTCAGGGCCTACACCAATGTATGTAAGAAAAGATCCTCTTATTTCAACTGCTAAGTTGATTTTAGAAATAAATAAACTAGTTAAAGAAATTGGAGAAAGAGCGATTATAACGATTGGGGACGTTAAAGTTAAACCGGGGAATATTAATACTGTTCCAGGGGAGGTAACATTCTTAGTTGATGTTCGAGGAGAAAATGAAAAGGAAAACAACTTAGGTGTAGAATTGGTAATTGAAAAGTTAAAAACAATTGCTAAAGAATATGAAGTACAAATTGAATTCAAAACTTTGCGTTCAGCGGAACCGGCTGTCTTTTCTCCCGAAATTGTAGACACTATATTTAGTGCAGCTGACAAGTTAGGGTATTCTGTCAAAAGAATGGTAAGTGGAGCAGGTCATAACTCTTCTTTTATGAACAACATTTGCCCTACAGCAATGATTTTTGTACCTAGTGTGGATGGGAAAAGTCATAATCCTAAAGAACTAACAAGATGGACAGATATAGAAAAGGGGGCAAATACATTACTATATACTACGTTGAATTTAATGACGTAAGGTATAAAATATATTTAAAAACGAGGGGGAGATACAAATATGTTTGAGGCACCTACAATATGGGGAATAGTACCGCTTTTAATATTTATCTTCTTTGCTTTTAGAGGTTGGAATCCAGTTGCCGCTTTATTATTAGCAGTAATAGTAGGAGCGGTAATGAGTGGCGAAGGGCTAATTGGGATATCAAGTTCCATAAAAGATGGATTGGGTTCTTTTTTAGCTTATGTTGGTTTAATGATTTTATCTGGAGCAGGATTAGGGAAAATTATAGAAAGGACGGGAGCTGCCCAAAACTTAGTAAAGTTTATTATGATAAAGTTAAAAGTTAATTCTCCTACAAAGGCTATTTTTGGCACAATGCTTTGTTCAATGCTGATTACTGGAATGCTAGGAACACTAGCGGGCGCCAACGCGGTTATAGCCCCTGTTATTATACCAATAGTTGCAGCTGTAGGCGTATCATCAAGTGTTGTAGCTGTCATTTTTCAAGGTGCAGGAACAACTGGACTCTTCTTAGGTCCTTTTACACCTCCAATGGTAACAATAACAGAATTAACTGGACTGTCTTATAAACAAGTTTTATTTTCAGCTAGTATACCTTTAACTATTATTGTATGGATAACTACATTTATTTATTGTAAAGTAATATTGAAAAAATCTTTAAAAACTAATCCGTATACTGAAGGGGATATTGTATTAATAGAATCTGATAGTGAAGATGGTTCAATTTCTAAAAGAGATAAAAAAATTAAAGCGCAGTCAACTTTCGCTTTTATTGCTACATTATTAGGTTTAATAATTTATGGAGTCATAATAGAGGGTGGATCAACTTTTGCCATAGGCATAATATTAACAACCGCTGTCGTTACGGGATTAGTTGGTAGACTCTCGCCAAACGAAATAGCTAGTACTTTTTTTGAAGGTGCCAAACCATTAATATGGCTATTTTTCCAATTTGTTTTATTTTCTCCTTTTATTTATTACATCGAAAAATTAGGAGGATTTGAAGCAATAGCTAATTACTTGTTGCCTTTAGTTGAAAATGGTGGAAACGAAATGTTTTTGAGTTTAGCAACGATCTTAGGAGTTGTTGGTATACCAGGAGCATCTGTTGCTCAAATGACTGTTTTACAGGAAATGTTTGCTGATACAATCACAACCTTAGGGATACCAATGACAGTATGGGTTTTAGCTCTTCTAGTTGGATCGCAAATGACTGAATATTTATATCCAGTAGGAGACACATTAGGGGCAATGGGTATTGCACGCTCAAAAGATCTAAAGAATATGGTTACTTTTGGGGTAGTTGTTACAATAGCTGCGGTAATAATGGCAGTTATAATGTTTATGTTTGTATAACTGATGATAATTGACTTAGGTTAATTGTAGATTTAAATTTTTTGGAAGTAGAATGACTAATATCGCTTGTCCCAAAACAAGAATGGTATTAATGTAATATGACAAAGTTAAAGGAGATTGTATACTAAATAGATTTTAATGATGATAGTAATTTCTTTAACACTCTTAATTAGAAAGTTGTTTTATGTAGAACACATGTAAACTTTGGTGAAATAGATGATACGAAAGGAGTAATATTATAATGGGGAAATCGTTATCTGTAAATTTATCAAGATTAAAATCTACATTTGAAATGAGTAATAAAATTGGAGGAACCAAAAACGGAGGAATACATCGATTAACTTTCACTGAAGAAGATAAACAAATGAGAGATATTTTCGTTCAATGGATGAAGGATTCGGGGCTAAAAGTGCGTGTTGATGATTTTGGAAACATTTACGGCAAAAGAGAAGGAAAAAATAAAAATGCTGATTCTGTAATGATTGGATCACACTTAGACTCTATGCCTATGGCTGGGCGTTATGATGGTATATTAGGAGTATTAGCATCTCTTGAAGTAGTGCGTACCTTAAATGACCATAATATTGAGACAGAGCGATCAATTGAAATTGTTAACTTTACAAATGAAGAAGGAGAAAGATTTAAGCCGAATATGCTCGGATCTGGAGGGATTACCGGAAAACATGACAAAGAATTTATATACAATGTTAAAGATTATGAAGGAATTACTTTCTTAGAAGGTCTAAAAGAAATTGATTATTTAGGTAGTAAAAATAATAGAGCATCACATGTTGCATATTTTATTGAATTGCATATTGAACAAGGGCCATTTTTAGAAGCTAATAAAAAAGTCATTGGTGTAGTTGATGGTGTAAAAGGATCGTCTAGATTTAAGCTATCAATAAAAGGGGTTTCTAGTCATGGAGCTTTTCCAAACGACTTTAGAAACGATGCATTAATTGCTGCGTCTGAAATTGCTTTAGTAATTGATAACCAACCGGATATTTTTCAAGATAATTTGACTACATCGATTGGTGTTTTTGAAGTTTATCCTTCTGTACAAAGCCAAACTTCGGAAAACGTTGAAATGACATTTGATGTTCGCCATTTAAATGGAAATATTAAGAGAAAAGCAATAAATAACATTAAACAATCTATTGAAGAAATAGCAAACAAAAAAGGTGTTGAAGTAAAATTAGAACAAACATGGGATGCTAATGGACAGAATTTCTCTAAAAAAGTTATTGAAATGGTTAAAGATGGTGCAGAATCCTACCAATATCCTTATCAATATATTACTAGCTCTCCTCTTCATGATGCATCTTATATTGCTGATATTGCTGAAACTGGTATGATTTTTGTTCCATGTGAAAAAGGATTAAGTCATCGTGAGGAAGAATACGTATCTTTTGAAGATATAGAAAAAGGCGTTAATGTATTATTGTACGCAACCCAAAAATTAGCTAATTTATAATATAGTATTTATCAGAGTATTTCTCTAAACCTTTTGGATAGTCAACTAACTAGCAGTAAATAGGATTTAGGGAGATACTTCTTTTTTTATCTTTAAAGCCCGGGGTTGACCAGTTTTTGGAATTGCTTGGATACACTGTAAAGCAAATTGTGCCAAGGCAAACGTTCATTATTTTTAGTACGGTAAAATGCATCCTTTTTCATTTTTCTTCATGGTGTCGAAGTTGCTTTGATAAAGAGCATTGACACTGTTGATGAGCATGAGCGGAAACAAAAGCAATAAGGACAAAATATCAGTGATCGAAAATCCGTGGGATTGAAACACATTTTCGATTTCTTTAACTTTTTTCCGTATGATAATACGTCCTTTTTGGTAGTTTTGGATTAGTACCTTAATTATCCCAAAAACTCAGTGTTCATGCGGATTTTTTATGCCCTTTTTCTATTTTGGAAGAGGGTTTTTTTATTGGCTTTTCAAGGTGCGAAACTTAAGTGATTCAATGTCTGATACTTCCCAATGGAATCGATCAAGAATCGTATAAGCATTTGGCAGTTCATCCTTTAAGCCTTTTCTTACAATTGTTGCAGCATGTTGCTCCTCTCCAAAGATACCTTTAGGTACTTTAGATCCCATTTGGCAAACATAAAATGAGGAGACCAGGCTGTAATCATAATTGGTTCTTTGTTATTAAAAGCTTCCTCTAAGGCTGATAACATTGCCCTATTGACGATGTTTGTTGTTGCCTAGAAGGTTCTTCGGTAAGAAAACGCACAAAAGAGGCATTAATCCTAAAAGGTTAATGCTTTTAAAAAGATAAGCAAGTATTGAAAAAATTAATCTAATGTGATAGGATAAATTAAATTTCAAAAAAGGAAATACTTTTAAATTAATATGATTGAAGCGTTTGCTTCATAACTTCATATTAGTCGGGGGATTGTGAATGGAGCGCATTTATCAGAAACTTTACGAAAAACAGGCAACATTTTCAAAGAGTTTACAGAAGGTTTCTTCATGCCTTTTAAATGATCCGAAACTATTTATTATATATTCTGCGACAGACGCGGGCAAAGAAATGGGTGTTAGTGAGACGACAGTAATCCGTTTTTGTCAGCAGCTTGGTTACAAGGGATATAGCGATCTGCAGGAGGAAATTCGGAATAATCTTCTGCAAAAAAGCAGTCTATCCGATTATCTTGAAGATAAATCAGTCGACACTACAAAGGATCAGCCTATTAAAAGTCTGATGGTAAATGATATGGATAACATTGAAAAGACGATGAAACAATTATCGGAAGAATTGCTTGAGACAGCTGTTTCTAAAATAGCTATTGCTGATCGCGTGCTAATATCGGGCGTTCGCTCTTCACATGCTCTAGCAAGCTGGCTTGCCTTTTCATTGGATCTGATAGTAGGAAATACAAGACTTTATCAGCCGAATGTCGATGATATTTTACTACGAATAAGTGAACTGACTGAAAAAAGTGTATTTGTTGCTTTTTCGTTTCACCGGTATGCTATTGATACAATTAATATTGCGAAACTCGCCAAAGAACAAGGAGCTTTTGTTATCGCTATTACTGATTCACCGATTTCTCCAATCACAGTGTATTCAAGTTTGATTTTACCTGTACAATTAAACGTGAAATCAACACTTGATGTGGCGCCAGCTGTACTATCCCTTACAAACAGTATAGTATCGACTATATCATTGGGAAATTCGGACAAGTTTCAAAAACGGGCGGAACTTTTTGATTCGATCAAAGGACACGACTTTTTTGCTTAATAGATTTTAAAGGGGGGTTTAAATATGGAATCTACTATTAAAAGGTTGACATGTAAAAAGGAGGAAATCTGATGATGGAGAATCTAGTAATTCGTTCGCTGAAAACGATGAAAGAATTACGTCAAATGCAGGTAGTTGAAAAGGCTGTTTGGCACATGTCACCAACACCAGTACATCAGACATATACAGCATTAAATAATGGGGGAATTATTTTAGGTGCATTTGATGGTGATAAATTGATTGGGTTCTTATACAGTTTTGCCGGTTTTGATGGACGAAATACTTATTTATGTTCACATATGCTCGGGATTTTGCCGGAATATCGAACGGGTGGACTTGGTGTGAAGATGAAATGGAAACAAGCGGAACTGGCCAGGAAAATGGGATATGAAATGATTACTTGGACATTTGATCCACTTGAAAGTGTGAATGCCTATCTGAATTTGCACAAACTTGGTGCAAGGGGAGCTATTTATAAAGAAAATCACTATGGTTCGATGGACGATGAACTGAATCAGGGATTGGCAACAGACCGAATCCAAATTAAATGGGATATTGGTAAAAGAGAAACACACCATGGCATACCATTTAATGAAGCAAAAGTATTGCTTGATATTACTGCCGAGGGATATCCGGTGGTTACAGATATGTTCCATTCTATAATAGGTGAAGCAAATGATACTTGGTTCATTGCTATACCTGCTAAATTTCAGGCTATAAAACAAAACGATTTTCAACTTGCTGAAAAATGGCGCTCAGAAACAAGGAAAGTATTTCAAACACTTTTCAGTAAGGGGTATCAGGCAAGGGATGTTATTCGTGATCATACGAATCAATTAAGCTATTATGCTTTTACCAAATAATAAATAGGAGGCTTTTAGTATGACAATCCCAATGAAACAAATAAAATTGCGTAAGTTAAAAATGCGATTGAAGGATCCATTTACGACAAGCTTTGGTACGATGCAAGATAAGGAATTCTATATAACGGAAGCGATTGATGCTGATGGAAATCGCGGATTTGGTGAATCAGTTGCATTTACAAGTCCGTGGTATAGCGAAGAAACAGTACAAACCAACTTACATGTTATGGAAGATTTTTTAATTAAAATTTTACAAGAAAATGAAATTAATCATCCAAATGAGGTGTCAGAACTTTTCACGCCGATTAAACGGAATAATATGGCGAAAGCGGCATTAGAAGGTGCTGTTTGGGATCTGTATGCGAAACGAAAAGGTATTCCTTTGGCAGAAGCGCTTGGTGGGGAAAAACAAGAAATTGATGTTGGAATCAGTATCGGAATTCAGCCAACGGTAAATGACTTATTAACTACAGTTGAACACTATGTTCAAGCGGGTTATAAACGTATTAAAATTAAAATTAAGCCCGGCTGGGATGTTGATGTATTACGCGAAGTTCGTGCTCAGTTTCCCCATACACCCATCATGGCCGATGCTAATTCAGCGTACACATTAAAGGATATAAAGCATCTGCAAAAATTGGATGATCTGAACCTGACCATGATTGAACAGCCTTTGGCACACGATGATATTGTTGACCATGCTGAGCTTCAAGCAGTTATGAAAACACCAATATGTTTAGATGAAAGTATTCACTCACTTGAAGATACTCGAAAAGCGATTCAATTAGGAAGCTGTAAAATTATCAATATAAAAATTGGGCGGGTTGGCGGACTTACCGAGGCAAAGCGTATTCATGATTACTGTCAGGAACACGGTATTGCAGTTTGGTGTGGTGGCATGCTTGAAGCAGGAGTCGGACGTGCGCACAATATTGCTTTAACAACACTAACTCAGTTTAATTTACCTGGTGACACTGCAGGCTCATCCCGCTACTGGGAAAAGGATATTATTAATCCTGAAGTAATAGTGGAAAATGGTGTGATTAAAGTTCCGAATAAATCGGGAATCGGCTATGACATCGATGAGGATGCATTAGAGGAATTTACTATCGAGAAAAAGGTATTTAATTTTTAAAAGGGGGGAGGCAAAAAGCGCCTCCTGCTTTGCATGCCAAATAATCTAAAAATTTAGATTGATTAAAAACGGGGGAATACTTATGAAGAAAAGTTTACAAATTGCTGGTGCTTACATCGGGCTTATTGTTGGAGCAGGTTTTGCATCCGGACAGGAAGTCCTCCAATTTTTCACCAGTTTTGGTTGGTATGGTATTCTCGGTGCAATTATAGCAACGTTTCTATTTGCCTTCCTTGGTATGCAAATAATGCAGTTAGGCTCCCACCTGCAAACGACGTCACATAAAGAAGTAGTGTATAAAATATGTGGTAAATATATCGGAACAGGGGTTGATATTTTAGTTACCTTTTTCTTGTTTGGTGTGGCGGTTGTTATGATCGCGGGTAGCGGCTCTATTTTTGAACAGCAATTTGGAATAGCACCTGTTATCGGGAACCTTATCCTTACTTTCCTTGTGATTGGTACACTGTGCTTAAATGTTAAAAATGTGATCTCAATAATTAGTATAATATCACCATTTCTTCTTATCCTAATATTTATCATTACAGGCTACTCCATTCTAACGAGTAGTACAAGCCTAAATGAGCTTGATATGATTGCATCTACCCAGCCATCCGCCGCTCCCAATTGGCTTGTAGGCGGATTGTTATATGTTTCTTATAATATTGCAGCTGGTATTTCTATGTTAGCCGTTATAGGTGGAACCGAAAAAAATGAAAAAATTGCAAGTCGCGGTGGTCTTCTTGGAGGTATAGGGCTGGGTCTTCTGCTGCTTTTAATTAATTTAGGGTTATTTATGAATGCAGACCATATCATAGGTGCAGATATGCCAACATTAATGCTGGCCACTGAAATTTCTCCAATAGTTGGCATATTAATGTCTATAGCCCTACTTGGGATGGTTTTTAATACTGCAGTTGGCATGCTATATGCTTTTACGGCTCGCTTTGTTAAACCGGAAACACCAAGATTTAAATTCAGTGTTGTCGGAATCAGTCTTCTTGCTTTTGGAGCAAGTTTTGTTGGGTTCACTACCTTAGTAGGAACTGTTTATCCGATTACAGGTTATTTAGGCTCTGTCCTTATTATAGCGATTATTGTTTCTTGGATAACCGCTAGACGAAACAACAAATTAAAAAAGGATTTGTCTGAAAAAAAAGCATTTTGAAGTGGTTTTTAAAAATCACCATAGCAACGTAAATGAACAAAATTGGTCCTAGTTAAACGTCACCTCTAAAATGGGTAATATCTGGCTTCTGAATCGAAATTTACAACAGGCACATCTCAATTAATTGATGGAGGTTTTAACGTACAAGCTACAGGTTCTACAGCTAAAATAGATTAATCAAACGAAAAAAGCATTCTTTAGAAGAGTGCTTTTTTTATGTAAGGGAAAAATTTCTAAAAAGGGATACCATATGGTGAATCTTACTCAATAGCCCGTTTGTTGAATAAAGAAATTTAGCAATTAAGAATTAATTATTGACGGTTATGTGTGCTAAACTTGACTCTGACAATAACGTTAATAATTCTATCTAAGGGAGGAGTAATCATGTATTTAGAAATTTATCTTTATCCAGTACTGGAAGAAAACAAAGAACAATTTTTAAAAATTAATCGAGAAGCTGAACGTATTTACAAAGAGTATGGTGCGATCGAGAGCAAAACATTTACTGCTGCATCTATTCAGCCGGAATATGGTTGTTCAGGAATGGTATCGGCAGTTGAACTACACGAAAGCGAGATACTTATGTTAGAAATTAACCGTTATCATAATAAGGATCACCATAGTCAGGTTTTGGAGAAAGTTGATAATGATGAACAGATTGAAAAGTTATATAATCAAATGACAAAGGTGATCGATGTGAGTCGAACTGTCCGTGGTGAATTCAAATAGCCATACATAGAAAATGAATTCTGCCATAATAGGACCATTATATGGAATATGGTTTAAAGGGTTTTAAGCAAGAACATCAGATTATTATAAAAGTTAGCTTAAAGAAAAATAATGAGGTTAAAGGAATGGTCAGAAGGAGGCTATTTTAATAACAGGAGATGTATAAACGATGAAGCAAAATAAATATGATGATCCAAATTTCTTTTCTGCATATGAACAAATGCCACGTTCGGTTAAAGGGCTTGAAGCTGCTGGAGAATGGCATATATTAAAAGAACTAATACCAGTTCTAAAAGATAAGAATGTACTTGATTTAGGTTGCGGTTTCGGTTGGCATTGCCGATATGCGCGTGAGCAGGAAGCAAGTTCTGTAATAGGTGTAGATATATCTAAAAAAATGATTCAAAGAGCTCGTGAGATGACAAACGATCCTCTCATTTCGTATAAAAAAAAGTCACTTGAAGACATCGATTTTTCAAACTTTCAATTTGATGTTGTAATCAGTTCGTTAGCTTTTCACTATATTGATTCGTTTAAATTAATCTGTGAAAAAGTTTATCATTGGTTAAAGCCTGAGGGGAGCTTTGTTTTCTCAATTGAACATCCAATTTTCACTTCTCGGAATGAACAAGATTGGTATTATGATGAACAAGGGAATCGTCTTCATTGGCCAGTAGATAACTATCAAATAGAGAGTGTACGTGAAACAATATTTTTAGATGAAAACGTTATAAAATATCATCGTACGATTTCAACATATATAAATGATTTAATTGATTCTGGTTTTATTATAAGAGCGGTTAAGGAATCAATTCCTTCTGATGAAATGTTAAAAAGTATTCCCGAAACGAAAGATGAAACCCGAAGACCTATGTTTTTAATGATCTCGGCAGAAAAGGAAAATAGGTGATATAGAATTTTTTGCAATAACTGTTGTTAAGAAGAATCGCCTATAGTAATCATTCAACAATCGGGTGCAATTCTGGAACAATCAATTGATAAAGAAATATATATAGCGGGTATTAGTGATAGGTCAGCTAATGATAGTATAGTTAAAAGGATGTGAATTTATATGATTGAAAGACAGTTAATAGATGAAAATGATGATCGCTCGTATTTTGTGTATCTAACCAATCGAAATGAGCGATTGAGAATGTTCCAGAAAGAAGTTAATCAGATTTTTGATGAAATGAATAACATTCAAATGGGATACACAGATTTATGGATCTATGAGCGAGTTGCGATATATAAAGATGAAAAATGGATTACTTTTTCCAATAACGATGATGCAGCAAACAAAGGATATGATTTTGGACGCGTTAAAGAAGAGAAATACCGTACGTTTTTTTTCTTTGAAAGTATACGTCCTTCAACTAATGAACTTTATATGCCGGATGAAGAAACTATGATACATGATTCAAATAAAAAAGCATTAGAACATATGGAAAGCAGGATGAATTATTTTAAATCACATTATCCGAACCGAGGAGTGTACGGTATGTGTGCCAAACATCTTTACGATTTTATGTGGCATTAATTATAAAGATAAGAGCAACACAACAATACTTAAGTTACGTCATAAATAATGGTAAGCGTAATAGAATGAAATATAACATAAGGGAGAATTGTTATGGAGGAAAAAGCTCTAATGGAAATTTCAGAACAAATTGAGGAATTAATTGATCAGAAAAATGAAAACTCCTATTTTGTCTATCTGACAAATCGAGAAAAGTTGTTACTCCCTATATTCATGTTTAGGAAGGAAATAAATCAAATTCTTAATCATATGAATGAAGAAATCGAAATGGGATTCACAAATTTGTGGATATTAGAACGAACTGCAATTTATCGTGATAATCAATGGTTACTACTCCCTGAAAACAATGACAAAGCAGATTGTTCATTTGATTACGGTCAAAAAGAAGATCAATACTGCACATTTATATTTCATAATTTTAATAAACCTTCTGATATTGTTATGAATCGGAAAAGCATGGATAGAAATGAAACAAAGGTACATGGTTCTTTTAAAGAGGCCCAAGATTACGTTGAAAAACGGATTGATTATTTAAAATCAGTACATGATTATAGAGCTTACTATGCACTGTGTGCAAAACAGCGCTACGATTTTATGTGGCATTGACTTGGGGATTCGTGTCAGTTATATTAGCGAAGTTTTTACTTATAAGTGGAAATTAAACAGGTTGTTAGGAGATAAGTCTTTACTCATTTCTGTTAACCTAAATTAACTATTAGAAAAGAGTGATATTTGTGTATTATAATGATCCGTCAGTTAAGAAAGAGGCTAAAAAACATAAAAAACTTTTAGAGTCATTTATCATTGATCCGGGCTCCTTTCGAATAAATAATTGTGATTATTTTTTGGTGAATTATCAGAGAGGAGAAAAAATAACGGCATGTGCTGTAGTTTCACCGAATTCTAATGCCGGGAAAATGGAGTATTTGGAAGCGTTTAATGCATTATTGGAATTCTCTGTACTAACCAGGTTATTTGTAGATCATGCTGGAAAAAGGGTGAATGCATATATGTATCCACATACTTTGATGCAGAAATTTTTAATAGATGTTTTAAGAGAAGGTTGTACTCATTTAACTTCAGAGGAAAGGAATGCCTTTGAATACTGTCTTGAAAGAATCAATTTAATGTTAGAACTTCAAGGACGTATAAAGGAAATGTATGATGAATTTGAACAAAAAGCTAAAAGATATCTTGATGGAGTTGAAGAAAATTTTATAAAACAAGACATAGAAGAAGCAGCAAATAATCTTGGTGAGTTTGGTTTTATTCAATATAGACAGGCGGTAGCCATTTACGAATATATACCCAAGTTTAGGTATATAAAAGAAATGAATAATCCAGAAGTGAAAAAGTATATAACTGAAACTATTGATGGTTATTTGGGTGAATTTTCGATAAATGAAGAAGAACATCGAAAAAATGTCGAAAGAATTTCTTTTCAGCCTAATATGGGTGATTTAACCAAAGAAGAACACATTGAAATAGAAAAAAGTATAATTTATAAAAATTTAGCAGAAATAAATGCATCTACAAGAAAAGAATTGAGATTGTAATTATACTTTTGATTAAAACATGACAGGGAGATTTCTATGGAAAACCATTGAGAAACGCTTGAAAGGTTTAATGTATTTTGATTGAGGTGATGGGGGGGTCTTGAAGAGAGGAATCTTGGACCATTATTAAAAAATTATATTGTCACTTCAAAATTAGCGTGGGGGGTAAATATGAAATATTTCGATAGAGAGGAAAATCCTGAACATCCAAATCAAATTTTTAAGTATCAAAAATATGAAATACCATTACAGGAAATAATGCTCATTAAGAAGCATAAGACGGAATCGGTAACCTATGCCTTATATAGTGAAGAAGGGATGGTTTATTTACTAACAGAAGTTTCGGTTAGCAATAATTGTATATGTGGTTATGGCACCTATAGTACACCATATTGTAAAATTGAAGAAATCAATAAATATTCTTTGGATACATTAGATAAGCATGCTTACAACTGGTATATGACACAAGCGAAATAATTGAAATGTAGACGTTCCTTATATGCTAAGTACATAAGTACATCAGAAGATATGGAAGAAGTCCAAATAGAAGATATACATAAAATGCTGGATTCGTACACCCACAACCCTAATTATGTTCAGTTTATTGCGGAGTAATAATGAGATGGAAAAAGTTCTATTGGAGGTGAAATAGTGAAGAATAAATTAATACCAATCTATAGGGAACAGGAGATTTATACCTTGTTCTATGACACAGTACATGAAAAGCTGGTTTTGTTTCCGCATCGTAAAAATGCACCGTTGGCCTATGTATATTTAATAATTTTAGTTCTACTTGGATCATGGTATTTTAATGATATTTATCAGCCGTATAAGGATCCCTTATTCAATATTATTTTATTTTTGGTGGTTATAGTATTTAGCTATGTCTTCGCAAAAATCTTTATGAACTCATATTATATTCAAAGAACGGAAGAAACCGTTTATTTAGATAACGAAAGTATGGAAAACTGTGCTATTCAAGGGATGAAACAGCTGAGAATGGAGTTATACCTCGGTGGAGGAATAAGTGTTTTATTCACTGTAGCTGGTTTTGCTTTATTTTTTATCTTTAGTCAACTTGTTCTGTTAACCTTTGGTGGTTTAGGCGTTGTTGCTATTTTTCTTATCCTTTTAACCAGACCGTTTACGCGGATTAAAGTACTAAAAAAGTTTCAAAGTAAAGAAATCAGGCTATGACCCTTCTTCACGGAGATAGTGGTTCTGATGCTCAATATGAATGAGATAATAACCCTAAAATATTGTTGAAACTGTGGAAGAACACTAAGGGGTTAAAATAGCTGCTCCAGAGGAGATTGCATATATAAATGGCTGGATATCAGATATAGAACTCAGAAGTAGTGGTGAGCAGTTGAGCAAAACTAGTTATGGTCAGTACTTATTAAAAGTTGCAAATGGGGAAATCAAATACTAGAAAGGGAAGGTATTTCAATGAAAATCATAGAAACTGAACTGAAAGGTGTATGTTTGATAAAACCGCAATTTTTTGGTGATGGCATTGGATGGTTTATAGAAAGTTATAATTACATTCGCTTTCAAGAAGCAGGGATAGATATTAAATTCACACAAGAAAGTCATTGTTTTTCCGCTTCAAAGGGAACTATAAGAGGGTTAAATTATAAAATGAATCCAAAAGCACAAACGAAATTAGTGCGCTGTATAAAAGGTGCTATTTTTGATGTAGCAGTAGATATTAGAAAAGATAGCGAGAATTACGGGAAATGGTATGGCGTAGAATTAACAGAAGAAAATAGAAAACAACTACTTGTTCCAAAAGGTTTTGCACATGGTTTTATGTCATTAACTGATAATGTCGAAGTGCAATACAAAATGGATGAAATCTCTTCTCCAGGGCATGAAAGAAAAATCTTATGGAGTGATCCTAATATAAATATTGATTGGCCACTTGAAGTTAAACCAGTCTTATCTGTTAAAGACAAAAATGCTCTTACTCTGAAAGACGCAGATAATAACTTTTCAGCGGAGGAATACTAATGAAAATTTTAGTGACAGGATATAATGGGCAGTTAGGGTATGATGTAGTTAGTGACTAAAGGTGGCTAAAACTAAACATAGTTCTGATTGTGTCAGATGGATTCACGGTGATGCATTGAATCTTCCACCATTGAAGGTTGATATTGTAACGATGACTGCTAACGTTGCTCAAGTCTTTCAGATCGATGAGGAGTGGAAGGAGACATTGCTTGCGATTCGGGATGTACTGCGTCCATGCGAACGATTGGTGTTTGAAACACGGAAACCTGAGTCACAGGCATGGCTGAAATGGGACAAGCAGAATAGCTAAAAGCGGATTGATGTATCCAACCGTGATATTGTCGAAGGATGGGCAGATGTTACTGACGTTCAAGATTCCTTGGTGTCTTTTCGATGGACTTATGCTTTCTAGAGCGATAGTGCCATAATTACATCGGATACGATGTTGCGATTTAGGAGTATTTATGAAATCACCGAATCTCTTAGGGATGTTGGATTCTCTGTGGAAGATGTAAGAGAAGCTCCAGATCGTCTAGGACAAGAATACGTTTTTATTGCACACCTCCCAACGACTTAACTTAATTTGGATGTAAATTGAAAAAACAAGATTATTTATTTTACATAAGTTGAGAGTTACTTTAATAAAGTGTCGGCTTTTTTCTTATTGTACATACGAGGGCGTATCTACAGTATCGCCACACTACAATGTACTGAACAATCTTCCGAACGGGGCGCGCGATCCTTTAATAAAGATCAGCGCTCATTTTTCCTTTAAAGGGCCCTATTGCTGAATAAGGCTTATTAAATTAACTGGCAGGATAGCTGGCTATAAAATGTTGATTTTATTTAGTTGAAGTAAAATAGGATGGTGTGATTAAACATGATGAAAAAACATAGTAAGCTAGGGAAGGTAATTGGTTGGTTAGGTTTTCTGTTTTTCATATCAGGATTATTATTTTTTAGTAAAAGTGGTGTGATGGCAGAAGATATTCCAGAAGTCTTCTATCCTTTGCCTTACCATCAATCATAATAGGGATAATTCTACTCGTTATTTCTAATTTCTTTAAAAAGAAAAAGTAGTTCCAGAATACCATCCGAATATACATCTGCAGGCTGAGAATATGACCACGGCAGATGGGGTGCTGAAAAGGATTGCGATTCGCCGCATCCTTTAACTGGGCTGCCTTATCCAAAAGCCATGCATGGGAACGTCTTGCCCCAAATTGACACATATTAGTGGCTAACGTCTCTTGAGAGACCTCTTGAATATCCGCAGAAGTCGGATAATAGAGTAAGGTGTAGAGCGATAACTTTCCACAAAGATCACTGAATAAATTATGAAATTCTGGGAAAATTTGGTCCAGAGCAGCCCGGAACTGAAGCTTGATCTCTACATAGCTATCTGTTAAAGCGCTGTGCTGTCTAGTTAACTGACGTAGATTTAGGTATTGTTCCGTTTTTCTCTGAAAGACTTCCAAATCTTCTTTGTAGTATAGCTCCCCCAGATGGAAGGCATCGATTTTGTCTGTTTTCACTTTGCGCAGACTTGTTTTTCTAGCCTCATAAGAAACCACTGGGTTGATTAAATAGTACGTTACATCATGGTTCTCAAGAAATTGAAGCACAGGCTCATGATAGTGTCCAGTAGATTCAAAGATGACAGCCGGAGGCTGACCAGAAACCTGTTCCACTTCCTGGTAAAACTGATAAAAAGCGTGAAGCCCCTGTAGATCATGAGCAAATTTAAAGCTTTGCTTATAAGTCTCTTTCCTTTGTAAAAAGGCTTGGACCTGGCTTTCGCCTTTTGCGATATCCAGACCAATAACAGGATCCATATGAAATACAACTCCTTTAAAAGATTCGCTGGTACGGCCTTACATCACTTGTAGTGTCATAGCTTCGCTTTTTATACGGGATCTAAGTCCCAACCAGCCTCAAACATGTTTCTACAAGGAAGGGGTGGACAGTATTACGGACGGGATCAAGTCCCACGGGCGCGAGCGTCCTACCCCGGCTTCCTCAAGCATAAAAACCTATTAAGAATAGGTCAACCAGAAATGACTGGTTAACCATATAATACGATCGGACGCAATAGCTGAAGATTGATGTAATGTAAAGGTCTTCAGCTTTTCCCTACTTACGAAAGGTCAATTTATTGAATAGAAGTGATATTTGTTTTGCGAAAATGTGTAAACTGCAATAAACAATCTAGTTGGTATAAGATCTATAAATATTTTTTGTGGTTACATAATAAATCAATTGAATGTGATAACTGTGGTGCAGAACATAAAATATCCATTCCTGGAAGGTTTGCTTTTGTATCCTTGACTGTTATACCAGCAATAATATTTATGAATTACCTTTCGCCCTTTGGCAATTTTTTTGTGACTCTTGGAATAGGAATTGTTATTTTAACTGTGGGTTCTTTGTTGACGCCATATTTCGTTGAATTCAAAGAGGCTGTATGACTTTAATATTATTTATTGCTCTTTGTTTCCGATAAGATGAGGTTAACTGGGAAATTACTTCATATTTTCAAAAGGAAAATTAAAATATAACAAAATAAAGGTTGTAATCGGAATACCTAACAACCATGCCCACAGTGGTCGGCTGTGGTGGAGACGTAATATGGGGAACATGACACAATTAAAGAGAACAGACCAAAAAAAATTCCAGCCATTATGATAAGTCGTTAACCCGAATTGAATCGCAATAAATTCAGTCAAACTAAACATGAAAACCCAAAATGTCATGTGAACTATCTGTACTATCCACTTTTTTGGGTAATTAGAAAGGAAAATCAATACAACAGGTGGAAACATGACAAAAACAATTAAAAACTCAGTCAATGTATGATTTGGTAAAACAAATGATTCTTCAAACCTCCACAGTGAATGGTTGTACATTAAAATGCTACTAAAAAGGTTCAAACAGATCATAAATAGGATGGTTGGATAGTACTGCTTCCAATTTCTCCAGTCACTCCAAAAAAAGGCGGATATAATAAAAATTATAGGCTGAATCACCTGGAGAAAGATTGAGCTAAGAATATATCCCATATATTCACACTCCAATGGCTAGTTATTTTGCTTATATCTTGCTAATGTACCGAGTGGATAAGTATGCCTGTAAGTAGGACAGCAGGCTCCTTTCGTCCATGTCTATGTGTGATATTCAATGGATATCAGTATACTTCTCAAAAGTATTTCAATGATTGTTAATACGGAAATATATAATACACCTTGCAGGAGGATTCCAAAATATCTTGAATGATAAGTAGTCGATAAAAATAAATATTAACAATTGGAAACTAAAGGTATTCAAAAAGAAAGCTGAAACCGAAATGGTCATCCAAAAACTTTACAGGGTAATGAAGCATATTTTCCTCTACAACAATGGCACCAATAAGGATTGAAAAATAAGAGGTCAATAAATAAACTAAAATCCATTCTTTAAAAGGTAGCTTTCTTATGCTAAAACACAATAGTGCAATGCCGATCAATAAAAATGCCCACAAAATAACGCTTTCCATGGATCAATTCGGCTCCCTCTTCCAACTGACTTGCTATCCACCATACATTATAGCCAAGATGAACATCTTTATAATCCTTCATTTTTCGAATTTCCCGTTTGTATAAATCGATCGGCTATTACCTTGTATTCAATTGTTATCTGGTCGAAGACATTCTCGAAATGATTTTCCCAAAGATACGGGTTGGGTATTATTACGAAAGGGCCATATAGTAGAAGATCAATAGAAACTTTTCAGAAGGAAATTGAAATTGCAATTATGCTCGTGTTTTTCAAATAACGGTTTAGATTAGTAGAATAAGGGATCCTTAAAAATGCTACACTTAATGTAATTTAAATAAGGAGGTCATTCTAATGATTCTACATCTAAGCATAAGCAAATTTTACACTGATACTAATTTTTTGGTAATTGATAAATAACTGATAGAGGGGTATTAAATGCATACTATCAACGAAGGCTTAGTTAGAAAATTAATAAATAAACAATTCCCGGAATGGTCAAAATTAGAAATCAGACCTGTTAAAAACAGCGGAAATGATAATAGAACGTTTCATTTAGGCGATCATATGAGTGTAAGGTTACCAAGTGCTGAATGTTATGTTCCTCAAGTGGAGAAAGAGCAAAAATGGCTACCAAAATTATCAAAAGAACTTTATTTACCTATTTCAACACCTATAGCAAAAGGGAACCCTAGTGAGGAATACCCATTCCCATGGTCTGTCAACAAGTGGTTAGAGGGAGAGACATTGACTCTAGAAAATATTAATGATCCTAACCAATTTGCAAGAGAATTGGGAGCATTTTTAATTGAATTCCAATCTATTGATGCTAGTGGTGGTCCCTTAGCGGGGCAACATAATTTTTATAGGGGCGGAGATATTGCTGTTTACAATCAAGAGTCCAGAGATGCAATTGAACAAAATAAAGATACACTAAACGCTCCATTATTGAACGAGATTTGGGAACTTGCATTAGATTCAAAATGGGCAGGAAATTCAGTTTGGGTTCATGGCGATATAGTACCTGGTAATATTCTAGTTAAAAATGGGGAGCTTTATGCCATTATTGATTTCGGAATTTTAGGAGTAGGAGACCCATCTTGTGACGCTGCCATGGCATGGACTTTTTTTGATGATAATAGTAGAAAAATATTCAAAGCTGCATTAAATATGGATCAAGAAACTTGGAACAGAGCAAGAGGATGGGCTTTATGGAAGGCTTTAATTACTTACAATTGGAATAAACATTCTAACAAAGTGATCGCAGAAGAATCATATAATATTATTAATACAATAGAAGGCGATTACGAAGTAGAAAAAACACTTAAATAAAATTAAATTACAAATAATATGGATTAGTTTATCTTATTCAATTAACGGTCGCATTTCTGAAATAAGATTATTTATTGTATTTAATGTATACAAAGATAGGACTTTACTTGGAGAGGTGGGGTATGATAGGCTCGGTTGCCTATGAAACCATTGCTTCAGCCTTTCAAGACAAATCGTACCCACAGAGGCTCCAAGTCAAGTTCTTAAACGCTTATCGATGCCTACATGTACACAAAGATAAAAGGTGCATTTTATCAATGTATTGCCGATGATACTGTATATAATGGCCCGATTGTTAAGGACAGTCGCCTCCTCTTGTGCTAAAGGAGCAGAATAGTATAACAAGAAGGTATTCAATCAGCATACACAGAGGAAATAAGTTACAAAGTTTATCACTAATAAATAGGCGGTGAATTCATGAAGGCATTACTTGTTATAGATGTACAAAACGGATTAGTTAATAAGGGGAATTTTCAAGTAGAAATATCAAGAATAGAAAAAGTAATCGGGGATTTTAAAGAGAATGAAGAACCCGTTATTTTTATTAGACATTTGGATGATGCAGAAAACAGCCCACTTTATAAAGATTCTGCGGGGTCTGAACTACATAATTCAATAAAAATATGCTGACCATATTATTGAGAAACAAACACCAAATTCTTTTCATAACACTAATTTAGAGGACATATTAAAAGTTACACATCTATTTATCACAGGTTTTAATACAGAATATTGTTGTTTGTTTACAGCAATTACTGCTTTTGATAGAGGTTACAAAGTTACCTTTTTAGAAGACGCAACTGCAACGGTTAACACTGCTGATACATATGAAATGAAAGGATTAGATATAAGAGAATTTGTAGGTTCCGTTTTGTATGTGTCTAATATTATAGAAGTTTTGGAATATGCTAAGGAATACAAACTTAACAAAACTGTTTAAGGTTCATACATTGGAAAATAAAATCTTGTGGATTATTGTACATAAATAATCGGTTGCTTTTTTTGTGAGACATAGCAATTAATAAAGAATAAATCAAGTAAGATTTAAAGGACGGTTTCTTGATGAAAAATCATATAAAGGTAAATGGCAAGCTTCTTCAAACAAACAAACGTTTTTCACAATTGAAAGAGAGTCAAAAGAATTGGATCGTTGCAGAGCTTTATAAACTTTACCACAATAAAATGAAGGAAAGACGTACCACAAGAAAACTCCCTCCAAATCACCGTGATACAGTTATTTCATCACTATATGAACAGATTCAGAATAGAGAAATATGGATTCCTTATGGTGAAGTAAAAAAATATACATTTAGTAAAACCACAAAAATAGTAAAATCCTTTAAGAAACAATTTCCTAAGTTGAGTATGGAAATTGAAGCCGAGCATGCTAAGAAATAGAATGGACTTTTTTACTTTTGTACCGAAATAAAGATCAGCGTTCATTTTTCATTTAAAGGGTCAGATTGTTTAACCAATTCGAAACCTATACTTAATTGAATACGTCTAACATATAAGAATAAGAAGCTTTAACATGAGGAGGTGCTATCAATGAAAGGGTCATTTCTTTTTGCATTCGTTTTCTCTTTATGTATTTTATTGACAGGATGCGGCAATACAAATGATCAGATTGGGGCAAGTGCGAGCTGGGCGTATCCTTTTGTAAAATGGGACGGAAAGACCTATGTAATTACAGAAAATAAAATTAATAAAGATAAGATCGGCGAGATAATCGGGGAAGTTACAAAATACTCAAGTCGGGAAGGAACATACTCAGGAAATTTTTCAAACGCTCTTAAGAAAGGAACGAAGTATTTTAAAATCAAAGAAACGAACACAAACAAGGCTATTGCGGTTGAGAAAAAAAAAGGAAAGTATATTCGGGCTTTAATATCCGATAAATGGGAGAAAAAGCATTTAGAATAATTTAAGCAAGCGCAATAACGGAATAAAGGTTTGCGCATGTTTCCGTTAAGGGTGCCAGATTGTGGAATTACCTTATTTGTGTTTTGGGTAAAATACGAGGGAGGAATCCAAATGCAAAATAAATTAAGAAAATCTGCAACAGACAAATCTATATCTGGGGTCTGTGGAGGTATAGCTGAATATTTTGGTATGTCTTCTCTTGGAGTAAGGATTATCTTCATTGTTTTAACTCCTGCCAATCTGCTCATTTATATAGTTCTTGCAAACACAATCCCAGATAGTCCACCGTCACTGTAAGTAGATATGCTTATTTCATTGTCAGGCGCGATAACCGAATAAATATTGTGCCATAACAGGGTGCTTTAAAGGAATCATTTATACGTTTATTAGGTCAAATTGTGAGAGCTGTATTCAAAGATAGTTGAATATTTGTATTAATATAAATTGCTAAACTGTGCACAGTTGGGTAACCACACACTTTGCTTCATAACTTAGTGAGGAGGGGAGATAAAATGAATGCGTTGATGTTAGAGGGATGGACGCCGATACTGCTTTTCGGAACTGTATTTGCAATTGGGATGTTTATTATGGCTCGTAAATTTTCAAGAAAACTTTTATTTTCTATTTATACTGTATTGACACTAATTTGTATCGGAGTAATTATTTATAGCGTGATTAGTGTTGGAGGTTGGGAAGGTATGGGATTAGGCTTTTATACGTTCTCTGCTATGGGAGGAATATTGATGGGTACTGCTATTGGAATAGTTTAAGAAGTAGCAACTAAGGAATTAGTAAATGATATTAAATAGCTTCTTAAAACAGCTTTAATTTATAATTAAGCAATCGGGCGCAAGAGTTGAAGAAGGGATTACGAAAGCTTCTTTTCTTATTGTTCTAACGACGGGATAATTGAAAAAGGGTTTGCTAAGTCAGTAACAAAATAATATACAGAATATTTAGTTAAAATGAAACTTTTTTGGTTGGGGAATCGTAGAAAACTATTGAAGGGGGAATATATGTGAAAAGACTATCCCGAATCGGATGCGATTGTGAAACAACTGGAAAGTATAATTATTGGAGAGAGGGGTTTACAAACCTGCCTTCAGCTAGAATGACAGGATCTCCTCCTTAAGTACGTCGTCACCTTCTTCAAGCTATTCGACGACACTGATACCAGGGGTATGGTAGAGGAGTCTTCTTTTAGACATTCCGATTGGTATGGTAAAACTGTTAATATGGCTTAGGATTGGAACAACGAGGCCACGGCGATCGAAATCAATTAACGGGAAATTGCCAATGACTAGGTGAAGAGGTTTTAAAATCATTATTGTCTCATCGATTTAGAAGGAAGGGGAGAATAATGATTTTTTTGTCAGTTTTTCCGAAACTGCCACCCGTGTAAAAGCCATCGAACTCTAAACCCTTTTATCAATCGTAACATTTAAATTCACATTTTTTGTATATGTTTGATCGTTATTTTAAAACATCTTGATTGATCATTCCAGAATTGCTAAAAAGATGAACAATTTAAATCTTAGGGACAGCTGCCTGTTGAAGTGTTACCCGAACAATCGCATTCTTTAAATAAATTTGCTAGCTAAAAGCCTGCTTTGGGAACTTAAAGGCTCTTTTTAAGCTTGAGAGAAAAAAACCACTCTGACAAAAAAACGTGTAAATGCGTTCCTAGATCCTAAACATATGGATAATGTTATAACCGTTTTCTATTTTACACTTCTCTTTTCTTTAGGCGCGAAAATAATGTATAAGATAAAAGCCAAACCTGTACCAACAAACCATGATAATTTATAGAGAGGCTCTAATACATCCACAAATGCACCAATCAAAGCAACAATAACGGCAATAATTGTAATCATAGCCGGACATTAAAGCCTTTTAGAAAGTAATAGTCGCTTTTGGGCTCATAAAGGGTATTTAAATTAAATTGTCTTTGACGAATGAAATAATAGTCCGCCATCATGATACCTGTAACCGGACCTAATATTGCACCAACAAAATTTAAAAAAGCATAAATACTTGTTGCGTTCTCCATGAGTTTCCATGGAAATAAAAATAGTGCGATGACAGCAGCGATAATTGCTCCTGTTTTGAAATGTAACTCCTTATTGAATAATTGGGATAATGATACTAACTGATAACCTGCAGGTATGAGGTTACCAACAAGATTTGCAGAAATTGTCGACAGACAAATTACTAAAACGACACCAGCAATTGCAAATGTACTATCGAATCGATTAATAACATCTACAATATTCCAAATTGGCGTACCAAAGGCAATTTCCGATCCGACAATAATCGCGATGCTGGCTATTGCAAATAGCAAAAATGTGATAATAAGCCCGATGGGTTGTCCAATGGCTTGATCACTAAGTTTTCTTGACATTTTGGGCAGATCAATAATACTTACAATCGGGGCTGCCCATGTTGCAACAATAGCAGCGACAGAACTGGCTAACACGAGAAGTGTATTCCCATGTATGCCTTTTGGTGTATAATTAAGGATTGGTCCAATACCACCTGCCAAGTATACAGCCCAAATAGCCATTCCAATAAATACAACGTAAATAAAAAAGGATAACACTTTTTGGATTTTACCTATAAGATCCATCCCCCCGAATATAAAGCCCACGTTCACACACCAAAATAAAAGGAAGGAAATATTCCTTATCCCGGAAATACGCCCTTAACTTGAAGAAAAGGATTATAATTCTGTGTCTTTATGCCATTTTAAAGGCTAGGAAAATCGAAATAATTGCAATAGTGTTGGCCATTCCCTACATCAAGAAAAATTTAAAAAGAAACAATAATTCTCGTTTGAATAATATAAAACAAGTTTTGTAAGTTGGGGGGATTTGCACGTTGGACAATAGAACGAAAGGTCTTTTAGGATACTGGATAGAAGCGATTGGACAAACGATGTCTGCTGTAACAAATACGCCATCTGCAGTTAAAGATAAGGAATTGTCCTCCCAACTTGATTTATGGGGAAATGTCTTACAAGGAACAGGGACAGCTTTAATTGCAGACAGTGAAGAAGAATTTTCTTTTGAAAAACTTGGTAATCAATTGCAATCTATAGGAAACTTGGTGACGATCATAGGTTTTTTAGCTCCGGTTAGCGATGAGTAAAGACGGAGCTTGGTAAGAAAGGAGACATTATTGAAACACTAGGCGTGAGTGTATCCCTACCAGATGAGTTGAAAGAAGGTTTCACGCTGGAATCATTTTTCGACATCTATGGAAGCTTCCTGCAAGTTATTGAGATTAAAGGTGTCGATGAGGAGCTCGTCAACTTGATTGCGGAATGGTCTCAAGCTATAGCATCCATACTTTCCTTGATGAGCGCAATGCAAGCTGATTTATAGTTGAATACAGCTGCTACTTAATATCTAAAATAAAAGCCGACTAAAATACGTTAATCGAAAAGTAACCTTGCCTTGTCATTAAGTAAACTGGTGCGTTATCTTGAATAAGGTGTAAGCAATGATTTACCACAGTAGGGCGGCCAGATTGTAGTATATTGTTAATTCAAAAATAAAAAGTTAAATGTAAGCGATATCATTGACTCGATTCCTTATTTTGTGTGAGAATAATTTTAAAGATACGAACTGAAATAGATATTTTATAAGGAAAGAAAAGGAAAGTGATTGAAAAAATGCTTTATATATGGAACATTGAGCAGATAATTAAAGCAACATTGAAGGAACTCAATTTAAACATTAACTGTGAGTTTAACAATGATTTAGCTGTACCAATGAGTTATAACGTATCAACAAGGACGATAAAATTTAATTATCTCCAAGTAAATGGGTATATCAGTAAATTGTTTAAACTAAAAGAGTCGGATGAAAACATTGTTAAACTAATCCTTTATCATGAACTTGGTTATTATTTGGATTTTAAGAAAAACAAACGCGATTTAAAGATACTAATGTATGGGGAAGATGATGAAAAAGAAGAGCTTCAATCAGAAATAGAAGCGAATGCTTGGGAATATGGCAGGACATTGGTACCTGAACAATTAGTAAAGTCCTATGATAAAATACGTGAATTCGAAAAGATGCGTATATAGGGATGTATAAACTAAGGGTGAAAGTAAGCATACGAGCGGTCTTACTGACGTTAGTCTAATAATTGGACACAGGAAATGGTGAGTTTTTATACTAAAAATACTAATTTCTAGGAGTGTTCAAAATGGGTGAACGTTATGATAAAGAATTTAAGTTGTACGCTGTAAAGATGGTGGTGGAAGATGGTAGAAAGGTTGCGGAGGTTGCTAGGGAACTTGATATAGTTCATCAAACATTACACAAGTGGGTGAATAAATACAAGGAAGATAGTTTTGTAGGGAGTGGAAACCGGAATCAGCTGATAAAGCGACCTATGAAAAGGACAAACGAATTCGTGATTTAGAAGAAGAGGTCGCTATTTTAAAAAAGGCTATGGGCATATTCGCAAAAAACCAGAAGTAATTTATGACTTCATTGAACAACGATGAATATATATCGCCTTTTTCCTTAGAAAGTTATCAAACGGCTATATGGTTTTACTGGTACATATATTGTTCACGCTGTTACTTTATTTAGCTTAAAAAGGTTATGGTAATGATACGCAAACAGGCCAGATTGTAGCATAACGAATGAATAATATTTTTGCTAAAGTAGAAAGGGATAAAGAAAAATTCGCCTTTATATCTAAGGGGTGGGAGGATGCTATGGAGAAGCTAGAATATGAGTGGGTAAAACAAACAAGACAGATTTTATTAGACCAGTGTAAAGAATTGAACGAAAATGATTTTACAAAAGAATTAGGATTTGGTTTTCAAAGTATAAGAGATTCTTTAGTTCATGTGGCAGGTTGTTATCATGCTTGGCTGGGTTCTTTTGCACTTTCAGAAACAACATCACCACTATTAACAAAAGAAGCAATCAATGAGATGCAGATTGACGATATTCAACGTTATTTTCAACAAGCGGATAAATATGTAGATACTGTATTTGAAAAATTCACCGATAATTTTGATGACAATATTGAAAAAGAACCTTCTTGGAAGTTAGGGAGTGGGGCTATAAGAAAAACTCCACACCAATTACTAACCCATTCTGTTACACATGAGTTTCATCATAAAGGACAAATTGTAGCAATGCTGCGTCTACTTGGCCATATACCTAAAAATACAGACATATTGGGGTTACCTGATGAAGAATTCGTTAAATAAATATAAGGAGATTTACCGCAATCGGGCGCTATCGTTGAAGATCACAACCATAAAATGATTAAACTTTTTTACAAAAGACAACTTAAATCTACTGAAAAGAATCCTTTTTGATAAATCTTTTTTCAAAATGGATTCTTTTTACTTACCATAAAACATGAAAATTGCCAGGGTTTTGATCAAACTTTATTTCAAAGCTATAAGAACGGAAATGAGGGATATGTTAGTATTTAGTAATAGATTGAGTTAATACGTAAGACTACGGGAGATGGTTTTATGATTCATAATCTAAAAAGTGAAAGAGTTATTCTTCGAGAGATTGAAGAAAAAGATTGGATAGATGTTCACAAATATGGTTCACAAGAAAGGGTTTGTCAATATCAGCCTTGGGGGCCAAACTCTGAGAAAGAATCTGAAGCTTTTGTGAAACAAATTCTTATAGATGCTAAACAGAAACTGAGGAGTCGATTTGTCTTTGCCATAATATTAAAGGAAAATGGGGAAATGATTGGTGCAGGTGAGTTTAATATCCGGGACTATACCAAAAAAGTCGGTGAAATAGCATACATAGTTAACCCAAAATATTGGGGAATGGGAATTGCAACAGAAGTGGCAAAACTGTTAATCATATATGGCTTTAATGAATTAAATCTACACCGTATTTTTGCGACTTGTGACCCAAGAAATATTGGTTCATTAAAGGTTTTAGAAAAAGTAGGAATGACTAAGGAAGGTAGAATACGTGAGGATTTATTGATAAGAGACGGCTGGCGAGATTCCCTTTTATATAGCATTTTAGAACAAGAATGGGAAGGAAATAAATAACTTTCAACAAAAGGGCGACTATCTTAACCGCATTACTTACGTGAATTGGAAACAGAATTATTAACTAAACAGGGTTTCAACTATTAAAACAGTACTCCACACATATGAGTAAGTTAATGTGCAAAAAAGGAACACGATTACTAGGAATTTTTCTTTACTTTCCCTTTAAGGATAGAAGGCTATCGGTTAAAATGAACTTAAAATTAATATTTATCCAATTTGTTTGCCAGAATGAGGGAAGTGATTTTTTGAAAACAAACAAGCATATTACAAAAGTAAGGGAATGGATGCGGGGTAATGATGTTGATGCAGTGATCGTTACGAATCCTGCTAATCAATTTTATTTAAGTGGTTTTAAGGCGTTAATCTATTCCCGGCCAATTTTGTTAATAATTGAGGGAAAAGATACAGCATTTATTATTCCAGGGCTAGAGGAAAAACATGCTCGAGCTGACGCAGAAGTTGATAAGCTTTATGTGTATCATGAATATCCTGAAGGGGTTAAAGGAGCTGAGGATCCCACTGAACTGTTAAAAAACCATTTAGCAGCGAAGCATTCAAAAGGTTCTAAAATTGCATTTGATTTAGCGTATGCCTCTGCAGCTTTGACCGAATCTATAAGAGCAACAGGCTTTGAGTTGGTGGATGCTACTGAGCAAATTAGCAAAATGCGCTATATCAAGGATCAATATGAAATAGAATTAATGGAAGAAGCGGGTAGGCTTGTAGGTTTAGCTGTAGAAGCAACATTGCGTGCAGCCGCACCAGGGGTGACAGAACTTGAAGTTGATGCAAAGGGGAATGCTGTGTTATTTTCAGAAACAGTTAAAAAGCATCCTAACGCAACACTAGACTTGACAGTCATGACACCTTCAGGGAATGTGCGCACTGTCATGCCGCATGTGTTTTCGAATACACGAAAACTACAAGAAGGTGATGTGGTGATCCACAGTCGGCAGGTAGGGTTTAATGGTTATCGAGCAGAATTAGAGCGGACATTTATTGTCGGAGAGGCCAGTGACATTCAACGAAAAGCGTTTGAAGCAGCTAGAAAGGCACAGGAGGCTGCGCTTGAAGTAATAAAACCAGGTATAGCTGCCAAGGAGGTTGATTTGGTTGCACGAAAAGTATTGGAACGAGAAGGATTTGCGAAATATGCTATTCATCGTGTAGGGCATGCAATTGGCGTATTTTCGCATGAAGAGCCTTATTTGCGTTTTGATAGTTCACTGCAACTTGAAGAAGGAATGGTTTTTTGTATAGAGCCAGGAATTTATATACCTGAAGTAGGAGGGTTCCGTCATTCCGATACAGTCATAATAACTGCCGATGGATATCGCTTCATAACGGATTTTCCGCGTGATTTAGAAAGTTTAACGAAATATTAGAAAACTTGGTTGTCATCAAGCCTTTTAGCGACGGCCTTAGTTGCACTTATGCAGTAAGAAAGTTTTTATGCTTTCATATCTGTAAATAAAGCCCATGGGGGAGGCAGTTCATTTGAGGCTTCCCATGGGCTTTCTCTATTATGTTCTTTGCGGCTGCTTATTAGATGTTGTCAGTGTAACAACAATTAGAACAATGATTGCTACTGGAACAGCAATTACGGAGCTGTTTATATCGTATGGTTTACTTAAAACAAGTTCCCACAGTAATGTAGTCAGCACACCCATCATCATAGAGGATAGACCGCCAGCTTTATTGACTCTTTTCCATAGAAATACACCTAATAATGCTGGTGTGAGACCAGCCCCATATATCGTGTAGGCATACATTTGAACAGATAGTATGGTAGGGAAAAAGCGAATTAAAACAAAAGATAAAATACCAAGTACGATAACAAATAGTTTAGTCATTCCTAATAACTGTTTGTCCGTAGCGTCTTTTTTGAAATATTTATTGACAATATCATACGTAACATTGGTCGCTCCAGATAATAAGAAGGAGTTTCCTGTGGTAATGATAAATGCAGTTGCCGCAGCTAACAGGAGGCCACCAACAATATTTGGTAAAGCTAGTGTTGATACAATCAGAGCCATCCCTGGTTCGATATTTTTAAACATGGAACTTGAAGCAAAAGCAATCAACACGATAACTGGTGTTATGATCAAAATTCCAATAATCCATCCAATTTGCGCCTTTTTTGAATTTTTGTCACCTTTGGAAGCTGCCAATCGCTGGTACATATTTTGATCACCCAATAATAAAAATAGGGGAGGCAACAAATAGCCAAGCAACTGGATGTTGGTAAGGGATCCGGTAAATGTTAAATGGGTTGCTGGGACATTGGCTGTTATTTCATCCCATCCTCCTGCAATTACAAACATAAAAGGCAGTGCAACCAGCAGTCCGATGACCATAATTCCGACACTAATTGCGTCAGTCGGTGCCACTGATCGAAGACCACCGATTGTCGCTAGGAAAATAATCAAAGCAGAACCAATAATAGTCCCCCATTCAACGGAAATTCCGGTAGTGAGATTCAATATGAACCCTACACCTTTCATTTGATAAGAGACAATACCCACGTAAGCAAGAATAATAATAACCCCGGCTAGCAGTCTTGCATAAGTTCCGTATTTCTCTTCTAATATTTCGGATACGGTATATTTACCTAAGCTTCGTATTTTTGGAGAAATGAAATATAATATGATTATCCCGATAACAGTAGGAAAGGTTAATAGTAATGCCGGGATTAACCCATAGCTATAGGCCATAGACGTTTGACCACCAGTAATACTTCCACTTCCTACCCAAGTAGCTAGTAATGTTCCCGTAAGCACAAGTGTGCCTAGACTTTTCCCTGCTAAAATATAATCTTCACTTTTTGAGATCTTTTTGGAGTAATAGATACCCAAAATAACCATTACAATGCCATATGCAATTACATACCACAGCAATGATAGGTCTGACTCAATTTTCACTATAATCACCTTCTTTCGCAAGTTATTTTTTCATTTTACATAAGTTAATCTTAATAAGTCAAATTGATCTTTATTTTAAGAAAGTTTATTAACTCTATGTAAAATAAACATAATATAAAATAGATTAAAATAATATGACGTATTTATATTGTAGAGCGATATGATAAGATTAAAAAGACAACCACCCCTAAAACCAATGCTAAACAAGATGAATCAAAAGAAAAGCAAAAACCCAAAACTAACCAAAGACTTGAAGACATAGTTAAAACATTATCTGATTTTAAGCTTCCAACAGATAAGCGAATTGAAGGAGAAAAAAGAGAAGAATTAGTTGAAATGAGGAAGAACCCTGAACAATTTACTATTTGTGAGGTTATGACGCAATGCAATAGGTGATGTCATTTCATTAATTGCTGAAATATTTATACGTGGTTGGGAGGAGACCCTATATGTCGATCGGTATAGATGGATAAAGTTATAGGAAATAATTTTTTATAGCTATACCAGGAAAGGAGCTATTTATAAATGGAAATTAAATCGGTTGTTATACACACGAGAAGTCTAATACAAATAAAAAATTTTTACCTTGAGACGCTAGGTTTTTCTTTAATTAAAGAGGATGAAAATAGCTTTCGAATTGCCGTCGGTACAAGTGAATTGGAGTTTACAACAAAAGATGTAGAGGGAAATCCTTATTATCACTTTGCTTTTAATATTCCAGCTAACAAATTTGAAGAAGCAAAATCATGGACAAAAGAAAGGGTAAGACTAGCTGTTGAAGGTGGGGAAGACGAAGCGGACTTTGACCATTTACCTGCCCACGCTCTTTATTTCTATGATCCTGCTGGTAATATAGTAGAGTTTATTTCAAGACATTCAACTTCTGAAGATAGGATGGATCCTTTTTCGATTAAAAGTATTTTAAACATTAGTGAAATAAGTTTAACCGTAGATGATGCTATAAATGTCGGAGAAAAACTTAATAATATTGGTGTGACTGAGCGCGACAATAATGCAATAAGCCCAAAGTTGCTCAATTTTATGGGGGAAAAGGCCAATGGGATATTCATTTTATTGATTCAACCAGGGAGAAGATGGATATTTTCTGATAAAATATCTGCCATATATCCAATTGAAATTGAATTAACAAATAACAATAAAATAATACTTGATCCAGAAAACGAACTATATATAATCTAGAATTTGGTATTAGTAAGAAGATAAAAATTGGTGGCTACGACTAACGTAGCCATGTTGGTTTCTTATAGTTCTTTTGATGAAACTGGTAAAAACAGCTTAACTCCTCGTTTATTAAACGGCAGCAGTTTACTATCCGCAATTAAATGACTGATGTATCCTGCGAGGCAGGTGTAATAAATTCCTTCTATTCCGAGAGATGCTTCTAATTTGGAAGCGATGATTCCGAAGAAAATAACCCCTACTATCGAATGCGTGTAGCTGCGGTGAGAAACAAAAGATGCAAGTAATATATAAATCCCGAGTAACATCAACCAAATTTCTTGTAGAGAGAAGCCTCCCGCTAATATACCGACTCCTGTGATGGTTAACATATGCTTTTGTTTAATCAATGACGATATGACAATCATCCCCAATCCGATTCCTATACCAATGAATTGCTCGTTATTCGCCCCTTCATAAAAACTATAAAAGATCAACAGAATCCCAATCAACTGAGCAACTTTCTGAATCATTTTATGTGATAAGGTAATTTTTCCACGAAGCTCTCCGTCAATATCCAGGTCGGGGATTAATCCTGAAATACTTCCTAATCCAACTAAAAATAGGGTCGTAGAAGGGGTGGTATGAAACGTGTTCGCAACGATAAATCCTGTTGCTGCTCCTATTGCTGCATGTGCTGTACCATTCACTTTTCATTTCACCTCTATAAAGATTTTTGTAGTAATTTAAAAACCACACTCTATTTTACAACAAAATGGTGGAGATAAAAATATGCAAATGTATATATGAAACCATTTTTTGAAACCTTAGAGGCGAAGGATAAAGTTTGTAGCTTTCCAGTATAGAATAACAAATACCATAGAGGAGGTGGACTGGAGCCAATGGTGTTTTGTAGCAATTAGCGGTTAATATATGGAAATTAAGGAAAAACTGTTTTGTAAAAAGGAAGTTTTTATGTAATGTTGGGGCTAATCATTGCAATAATCGTTTTTAATTTGATTGCTTTTAGAACAAATAAAAGACTGACTACAAGCCAAATAGTACATATTTGGTCGTTTACAGTGGCTTTACAAACACTTATTGATACATATATTGATACAGGGTATCATGGTTATTGGTACTTTTCTAAAGCTACTAACTTTGAGTCAATTCTTACTTTAACGGTAGTGGTCCCTCCTGTAAATATGATGTTTTTAAATTGGTATCCTTTTCGGCAATCACTTTATAAAGGTATTCTTTATATTTTATGTTGGGTCATAGTGATTACATGTTATGAAGCTATCACATTGTTGCCTGAACCATGGGGGTATTTTAATCATGGGTGGTGGAATTTATGCTATTCAGTACTGGTTAATCCGTTCTTACTTGTTCTTGTTTTAAATTATTATAAATGGATATGTAAAATTGAAAAACTTAACAGGTATTAGATTTGGCTCAAGGTTATGTAAAAAATTTCAATAAATAAAAGGATAGATAGAAAGCAGATTCGATAGATGGAATCTACTTTCTATCTATTTCATTGCAAATTGATATTTTCCAGTGAACTTTTTTTATTCTCTCTCAGGTAATACTTCGAATGCAATGAATTGTGTTACTTGGCTGTCATTGAAATTATTATCTGAAACCAATACCAGGCTGTCATTACCATTCGGAAGCTCTTTTCCCCATGACATCCCCTCAATATTATCAAGCTTATCCAATCCGAGAGAATTCAGGTTAAGTACTAGTTCCTTTTTCACTGGTGTAATATCTTTACTCTTTAGCGATTCTATTTCACTAATATCAGTGGCTCCACGCACATCTATTTTGTAAATGCGAATATAATTACTATAGCTTCCATCATCAGCTTGTACAGCTGAACGCTCAAGGACTAAAAACCTGTTATCATTAATGGAAAGGATCTCTGAGACTCCATTATCGGCAGCCATGCCTTCACCGGGTTCAGCTGGAATGGGATCTATCGTATAAGCAAATTCATTCAATACGTTACCATTCCGATTGTATTGAGTTATTCGTGATAGTGAGCCGGTCTCTAAGGTTGGTACTTGATCATCCTGTATAAGTGGGCCTTCCATAGCCGTCCAAAGTGTTAAACCATCCGCAGAAAAGGTGGTTCCTTCCAGGGCAAGATTATTTCGAAAACCTTTATTGGATTGGTCGTCCATTTTAGCTGTGTCAGTTAAAGGCAATCTTGATAAATAACTTCCATCTAATTGTGCCTGAAGGATTAAGGGGTTTAAACCAAGTGAACGATCTCCCTCGCTGGTATACCAAATAGTTTTGTTCACTGGGTCGAAACGAATAGATTCAAAATCTGGTACATTACTATTCTTTTCGGAATTATAATTATTACTGTCTGGAAAAAAAGTTCCGTCAGCTTGTTTTAGTGGGGTTACACCAATAACATGTACAGATTGGAAATCCCTGTGATTGTAGTTTAGTTTTGCCGTATAAAAACGGGCGGGATCAATAGCGGATCGGTCATCACTGATTAGAATCCATTTATTTCCTTTAGGATTATATGACAGACCAGAAAGACCGCCGACAGACGTACCTTTGTATGTCAGATCGTTTGGAACAGTTTCCGAACCTATTAATCTCAAACCATCAACCGAATGAGCATCGTCCTTTTTCCAATGTTTCTTTTCATTGAATTCGTCTTTGCTTATTTCTGTTTTTAACTCAGGCACACTTGCATACTGGTCAGCCGAAACGGCGTCAAAAGTGAATCCAGATAAAGAAATTGCAATCGTACCCGCGGCTAACGTTTTAGCTAACTTTTTCATAGATTTTTTTCTCTCCTTTCCTAACAAATCATATACTTTATTTCTCTAAAAAAATAGTATGTTATCAGTTTTTTAACAATAATTTTACTTTTCACTCAAAATTATAACCTCTAGCAAAAAATAGATTCTGCTCTCACAAATGAATGCAAATATAGATTTGCTAATCATCATTGACGTGAGCCGGGAGAGGAGTCCTAGTTGTGTTAAAATAAATGTAATGAAACTAGCTAGTGGGCAGAGGAAGAGTTAAGAACTTAAAGAGATAAAATAGATGAAATTCTAAATAAAACTAGGGAGATTTATAAATGGATAGTATTATTTTTGATCTAGATGGAACGTTATGGGACTCCATAGACACGGTGTTAATAGCGTGGAATGAAGAAGTAATTAAACAAAATAAACAAATAAAAAAAGAAATAACTAAGGAAGACCTTATAGGTATAATGGGGCTCCAAAGTAAGGAAATAGGTCAAAAGCTGTTTCCTGATTTAGAAGAGGATGTACGGGAAAAAGTATTAAACCATTGCAATGAGGTTGAATGCCAATATTTAAGTGAGCAAGGTGGTTCTTTGTATGAAAATGTGGAAGATGTTCTTATAGCCTTATCACAAAAATATAAGCTGTTTATAGTTAGTAATTGTCAGAATGGATATATCGAGGCCTTTTATAACTATCATAAATTAGAAAAATACTTCTTAGATTATGAGAACCCTGGTAGAACTGGACTCTCAAAAGGAGAGAATATTAAATTAATCATAGAAAGAAATAATCTATCAAAACCTGTTTATGTTGGAGACACGGAAGGTGACTTAAAGGCATCCAAATATGCTAAAATACCATTTGTTTATGCAAAATATGGATTTGGACAAGTAAATGAATATGATTATGTTATTGAGAAATTTGATGACCTTTTAAATGTTTTTTAATAGTTCACGTATCGGATGAAAACGGGTTAAGTCCAGATGTACAAAGTCTCTTTCTAGCTCACGATCATTTGGGGTATATTTTCAATGTGTTTATACCAGAATAAAAAAGGCTTCTAAAGCAATGTCAAGCCTATTTAATATTCTGTCAGGTTATCGTGATTCAATTTCTTGAACCTCAATGAAGGAGATAATAAAATGATGCAGCCAATCAAACCTGTAATCGGAATAACCAGTTCTATTGTCAACCACGACGGCATTCCAAGTGTTAATCTGCACGAAAAATATATTCGTTCAGTGACAAAAGCAGGGGGGATCCCAATCGTAATTCCAACTGGTACGGAAGATATGCCAGAAGTATGGACTTCCATCTGCAACGGAATTATTTTAAGTAGTGGAGAAGATATCGATCCTCATTCATATCAAGCAAATCCTGAACCCCGAATACAAAAAACGAATGAAAAACGTGACTTAATAGAAATGGGACTTGTAAAGAATGCCTTGAATCAGAAAAAACCAATCTTTGCCATTTGTAGAGGAATCACCATGCAAAATGTTGCGTTAGGAGGAACGGTTATACAGGACATTGAAACCAATAACCCTAATGCTATTAAGCATTTTCAGCAGGCTGCAAGACCCAATCCCACCCATGAAATTCAGATTGGGGATGATAGTCAGTTATTTCAAATTCTAAAAAGTTCAACATTCCGAGTTAACAGCATGCATCACCAAGCTATTGACAAGCTTGCGCCTGGTCTTAAAATTGTAGCAGTTGCACCAGATGGTATAATTGAAGCAGTTGAGGGAGTCGACAAATCTTCGCTGTGGTTGGCAATTCAATGGCATCCTGAGGAGATGGCCAGCGAGGATCCAGCTATGCAAGGATTATTTAAAGCGTTTATCGATAAATGCACATTAGCTAAAGAAAAAAGCTTTTAGGATGTGATTGTGATTAATACCTGGTTAAAAAAGATCAAATATGTGTGGTATGCAAGTTATGGTTCTAATTTAAATAGGGATAGGTTTTTATGTTACATAAATGGCGGAAAACCAAAGGGATCTGAAAAAATTGAGGTTGGTTGTAGAGATCGCTCACTTCCACTAAAAGAAGCAACGTATATCATGCATTATCCTTTATATTTTGCAAAAGCATCTGATCGCTGGCAAAAACAAGGAGTAGCTTTCATAGGCTTGGAAAAAGATAAAAAACACCATACATACAGTAGAAAATATTTAATAACGGTAGAGCAATTTATGGATGTAGTTAAACAAGAAAATAACGGTGCTATCTTAGATATGGATTTAAATGAAATAATGAAACGTGGGTCAAAGACATTAAAAGATTCATGGTATGGAACTATTTTATATTTAGGTGAAAAGAACGGTTATCCAATCTTTACATTTACAGCGGATTTTGATTTAGATGTTCCTTTTAATAAACCATCTAAAGAATATCTAGGGATGATAATTAATGGTTTAAAAACAACCCTAAAACTCGAAAACACAGACGTTGTGAATTATATAAGTTCAAAACCAGGAGTAGTGGGTAATTACAATAGAAAAGATATTGAAAAGCTAATCGAGTTAGATTAAAACTTATATACCTTCCTTACGTCTAAAAAAAAGAAGTAGACGAGTTGCCCCGCCTACTCTTGAGAAATTGTATTTTTATTTCGTTAGTTTTTCTTTCTTTTTTTCTTTTTGTTTTTTATGTGCAAGGTCATGAGCCTGATGACGATCTTCTTCTACCTCACTGGATTTTTGCTTACCATTTGGAACTATAGTTGCAGATACTTCTTTTAGGCCAGCTTGGTCTTTCTCATATACGAAAGATGCCCTTGTAGAAATATCTGCCCCCGGTTTTGTAACAAACGGAAGCACGCGATAGTCTGTTTTCCATTGTGTTGGGGTGACCTGGCATCGTACATAACCGCGATAATCGTTAAAGAATTTTATATGTTCATTCTGTGCTAATATCCGATCGGTATCAGCACGCTGGTCTGCCCCGTTCCCACCAGATGTAATAGAGGTTCCGACAAATTCTGCTCCGAGGATACGGGAATTCAGATCATTAAAGTCAGCCATTAAATTGGACGCCCAGCTAGCATGTACATCACCTGTCAGGACAATCAAATTATTCATATTTTTACTACCAACGAAGTCAGTAATCCGCTGGCGGGCAGGTGTATAACCATCCCAGCCATCCATGCTGAATAACGGCTCGTCCGGACCTGGACCATAGTTCCGTTTTGCAAAGAATATCTGCTGTGCCATCACGTTCCAATTTGATTGTGATCTGTTAAGGTTATCAAGTAACCAATCCTCTTGTTTCCCACCTAATAGGGTACGGGATGGATCTAATGATTCTGGTGTTTGTGGAGAACTCGTATCTGAATTCGCCTGATCAGAGCGGTATTGGCGGGTGTCTAATACAAAGAAATTTGCTAGATCGCCATAAGAGAAGCTTCGGTATAATTGCATATCAACTCCATGGGGCATAGAAGATCTACGCAGCGGCATATGTTCGTAATACGCCTGATAAGCTGCAACACGCCGTTTCACAAATTCCTCCACGGATTGTCCTTTTTCCGGAATTAAATCGGCATAGTTGTTTTCCACTTCATGGTCATCCCAAGTCACTACCCATGGAAAAGCAGCATGAGCGGCTTGCAGATCTTCATCTGTTCGATATTGGGCATGGCGATTACGGTAATCCTCAAGCGTCTTGATTTCTGGTCCGCTGTGAGTTCTGACATTACCTGTACCCGACACGTATTCATTCGGACCATATTCGTATATGTAGTCCCCAAGATGGAAAACAAGATCGAGATCTTCTTTAGCCAAGTGTTTGTAAGCTGTATAGTAGCCGTGTTCATATTGCTGGCAAGAGGCAAAAGCAAAAGTAAGACTAGATACACTGGAACCACTTGCAGGAAGTGTTTTCGTTTTTCCAACCTGACTATATTCATGTCCAGCTTTAAAACGATAGAAATAAACCATGTCAGATTGCAGACGATCAACTTCCACATGGATAGAATGAGCTAATTCGGGTCTTGCTATTGCTGTCCCACGCTGAACAATATGGCGAAAATGTTCATCTTTTGCTAACTCCCAATGTACAGGAATATTACGTGTAGGCGCTCCTCCCCCTTTGAGAGGTTTTGGAGCCAATCTTGTCCATAGAACGATACCGTCAGGAAGAGGGTCCCCAGAAGCAACCCCAAGTGAGAACGGATAGTCGCTGAATTTTGCTTCTGCGTCAACTTTAATTCCGCCCATGGATTGAGCGATTACCATCCCTAGAGAAACGCCAGCAATTTTTCCAGTCTCTTGAAGAAATCCCCGTCTATCAACGTCTCTTTGCAAGGTTTCCTCATTTAATTTTTGAATAAAATCATCCATTGATCTTTCCTTAGCCATGTCATTTTACCCCTTTCCTTATTCCTTTTGTATGAATCGACTCTATTATAGAATATATTTATTAATTCAATGTTAAGGATTGTAAAGGTGGAAAAATATGTTAGTGAGGAAAGTGGGTAATATTTAATAGGATAATGGAATTAGTTAAACTAACTTTGTCTATAATTGATGATTTAATTCGAAATAAGTGTACATATTTCGATCGATTCGTTCTTTATTCATGGTCTGTCATTCCCGTTTTTATTTACACCGACTTAACGAAAATAAAATTGAGGGACTTAGGGACACTGCCCTTATTTGGGAAGAGAATCTTTTATCCCCATCAAAAAACGGTAGTTTAGAATGTTTTCAAGTTTTACATTCAAATAAGGAGATCACATGTCCTACATTAGTTGCGGGGGGCCACCATGATTGGGTTTGCCCAGTAGAGGACTCCGTGCTTATGGCAGAAAAAATTCCTGACAGTGAGTTAGTAATCTTTGAGAAAAGCAGCCATAACATATTTGTTGATGAGTATGAAAGGTTCAACGAGGAAGTCTCCTCATTTGTCTATAGAAGATTTGGTGGGTCACTACTTGAGAGGTCACTATAGTTAACCTTCTGTTTCATAGGAGGGTTACCGGAATTATAAAGTAAAAAGTGATGATGCAATTATATTTGTTCCAAGTTACTTTGTGTGGCCACATCTATTTGTTGATCAGACCAACACAAAGGCATCATAGTTGTCTATGACTCATCTAAAGCACGTGATGAATCTCAACCAGAACAACCCATTGACCGAATGGTTTTAATGTATAAAGCATTAGGAGAACCAACCAGGTTAGAATTATTAAAATTGTTACAAAATCGAGCTATGACAACCTAGGCTTTAGCCCGAATTTGTCATTTAAGTGAAGGAACATTTCACGACACCTGCAAGTATTAAAAAAAGCACACTTGGTGACATACACAAAAGAGAAGAAGTACGTTTTATACAATTGTAAGAAAGACGTATTTCATTTGATTTCAAGTCTTGTGACGGAAGCTACGACGAGATGATGAGCTACGACTGTTACGATCGGGCGGATTGTGGGGGATTGAAGGTAGAAAAATGATTAAACGTTATTTCAATGCAATAATTAATAAAGTTTTTTTATCATTTTGTTTACACTGCGGAGATTGATAACAAAATTCTTGATAAGATAAAAAACAATAAGCGGTCTGTGACAAAGGAAATTGAATACATCTTGGAAAATACATAAAAGGAAAAAGCATATACATAAGCCAGGATTACCCGGCTTATGTTCATTTTGTATATATTTTGCTGTTGCTAAGGGCGATTTAAAAGAAATTAGAATTGATTTACCGCATGGGGTTTGGTCACCTAAATGCAAATCAATTATCCTTTGGAAACCTCACTAAAGTTGTGTCGACTTCATGCTCTGAAAAATAGCTCTCATATGTTTCATAGGCACAATCTTTACTGCAAAATATCGTTCCGTTTTTTTCTGCTTCATAATAACGATCATGTTTTTCGATTTCTTTTCCGCAATTGGCGCATTGCATAGTTATTTACCCCCTAACGTTTTTACTTTAGTGTACATTGTTGATCTAGGTACACCTGTAGTTTTTACAATATCGGCAATACTCATGCCATTTTTTTCTCGTTCCACATACAGAAGGGGGGGAGTCGTTTCAAATAAGCCTGGAAATGTAAATACCTTGAATTAAACAGGCGAACGGTATGTACTTCTCTTCACGAGTTTAGGAATTACACCCATACTGGATGCATGTAAAGAGTCGATAGGAAATCAAAAGATGAACTACCGACTCTATGCTCTAAGCCACTTTTTTATTTTGTTTTCTTGATGCAGCCTTTTTTCCGTGTAAAAAATAATACAAAGTTATCGATAGGAAAATGGCTACAGCTAATGTTAATACGTGCCACTGTAACCAACATATGGAACAATCGTGCCAATAAGGTAAGGACCTAATCCCATTCCCGTATCCATGAAAATGAAAAACGTCGAGGTTGCTAATCCAACTCGATGTTTTGGTGATTCCTTTATCGCGATGGCTTGAGCAGCGGATACGATAGTTCCATAGCCAACTGCTAGCAGTGTTCCGGCTAAAAGAAGAACAAAACCGTTCTGTGCTATACCAATTAATAGTAAGCATATTGAAAAGAGGAAGATAGCCGGATACATAACAAAATTATCTCCTTTGGTATCTTGCAGCTTGCCGGCAATAGGTCACCCTCCCGTTGGACGTGGTTAGTTGTTATCAATAGTGTTACCAATTATGCTTATATAAAGATAATCCCAGCATTTGTAAGGAGCAAATTAATGAGCAAAACAAATGAAGATATCTTATATCTGGAAGTGCAAAAACTTGGTAGACCTTGGATTATAGGGGTGCTCTTGATTGCCTCCATTTTCTGGTGGGGTTTTATTCAACAAGTCATTTTTGGTATCCGATTCGGAGATGAACCCGTGGGAAATGGAATGCAGGTATTCACATGGCTAGTGTTTGGTATTATACTTCCATGGGGCGCATTTAAAATGAAATTGATAACGGAAGTACGTAGAGATGGATTGTTTATTCGCTTAGTGCCTTTTCACTTTCGATACAGAAGGTTTCCAAGCGAGGAGCTGTTACTTATAAAAACCATTACTTACAGCCCCGATGGGGCGTTTTGGCGGATGGGGAATTCGTATAAATTTCAGGGGAGAGCGAGCCTATAACATGGGTGGTAATCAAGGTGTAGAATTGGGATTGACTTCTGGAAGTGTTGTTGTAATTGGTTCACAAAAACCAAACGAACTTGAAAAAGCACTTTTTGCAGTAGACTAACTGAAATTAAACTTGGATACATAAAATTCCTTTTTTGTACATCCGCAATTAAGTTTTATAAGAATAATGGGATGAAAGAATTAATGCCTGAAATGGACGGTAAGGTAATAAGAATGAAAGGCACAGTATAGGAATTCAATATCGTCTGCAAGTGGTTGTAATCAATAAACGGGTGCTTTCGCGGAATAAAGATCATTGCTAAAAAAGAAATGGGGGATTTTAAGTAATGACTCAAATTAAAGAAATAGGGTCTTTATGCTCTTTAAACGAGAAAGATTATATTATAAATCAATCTGAACCAAAAAAAATTAGTAATAATTTTCGAGAAGTAATCCAATTAATAAATGAATGTTGCCTTTCCGTTTTGCCGAAGGAAATCCACAGCAAGTGCTGTTTGTGATTAAAGCGCAAATAAATTATTTTAAGCATAAGGGCCGTATCACTTTAAAAAGTTCTACGGCTCCACTTATTTTATAATCATTTAAATAAAACATAATTTCTCGTTTCAAAAAGTTAGTTTGAGATTTTATTAATACGGGAAGTAACTAGTTTATAATTCAGAATAATATATCTAATGAAATTTACTGAAGGGAGGATATGTATGAGTAATGAAAATAATTGCTATATACAATTAAAGAGAGAATCGCAGTTTGTTAATCGTTTTAAAAAATTCAAAGTGATTGTTGATAAAAAAGAGATGAGTAAAATTTCGAACGGAGAAGAAATAATTGAACCGGTTAAGCCGGGACACCATGTGGTACATGTTAAAGTTGATTGGTACCAAAGCGAAGGATACGAATTCACTTTAAAAAAAGGAGAAGAGATAAGATTATTATGTGGATCACCTATAGGAGGTGCAAAAGTTTTTATTCCTTTTATATTTTTAATTTCCGTATTTAGGCCAAAAAAATATTTATTCATTAAACAGGAGGGATAAATTGGGTATTTTTTCCGGTCCCCTCGAGTTGGCGGTACTTCTCTTATTATTGTAAACTAAAATTCACTAGAGGTCCTCGCCCAGATTTTTAGTTTTAATAATTAACCCCTACAAGTAAAGCTACTCGTACAGTTAGCTAATGCCTATTTCTTTTCTTTTTCTGATAAACGATTAACAATAAATAATACAATAGCATAAATAACAAAAGCTGCTAACAAAATAATTACTGTATTAAAATTGTTATGGAGAAAGGGTATAAGAGAAAGTAATACGACTAAAAAAATAACACTTGCTATATTTTTATTTCTTTTCTTAGTAATATTTTTTTCAAAGAGTGACCTCCCTCGTAATAAGCCATTAAATAATTCTATGCTAAATTTTTTGGCCGTTGATTAGACGTCTATAACACTTGATGGTTTCATTCCGAATTTACTTCATTTTAGCATAGAATTTATTTAGGAGAAAGAAGTTCATTACAGAAATTTTGGTTAACTTCGGTCTTATAATCTTTATTGTAATCATGCATATTTTAGTCCACAGGTCGATGCATCTTATTGAAAAAAGGTTTGGATCAATAAATAGACAGCAAAACGAATAGCAATAATAAGATCTAGTTTGCTATTTCTATCCTTTTTATCATCCTAATTTAAAATTCATTAATTCAACTCAGCAACATAAAAACAGTGTAATTAAGAAAATAGCCAGGATTGAAAAAGCTATATCATAAAGTGATATATCAATTTATTATTTAAATTGCGCAGTTTTAATAATTATTTGCGTGAACAAAATAAAGGATCATCCATATTAGTCCTGGCTAACATGGATGATCCTTTTATATCTATTAAACAAACGCGCCATTTAACATACTAGCCATTTTCTGTTTTGGTTTGGATTTCCCTTGATAAACAACCAAACCCCTATGGCATTTCAGTGATTCCCCTTATACTGAATGTAATTCATAATAACATATGGTGAACTTAAAAGATTCAGCAAAACACCTAAAGAATTTGAAACTTTTTTTGAGGATAATCACTCATATGGGTAAGGAGGTGTCTCATTGTTACATAAAAAAGTCGTAAAAGCCATCAAAGGTGATGAAGAAGCCTTTGAATTATTGATTAGAGAAGAAGGGGATAAGTTATACAAAACGGCTTTTCTCTATGTCCGCAATAAAGACGATGCCATGGATGTTGTTCAGGAGGCTGTTACAAAAGCATTCATATCTATCCATCAACTTAAGAAACCTGAGCTTTTTAGTGCTTGGCTGATGAAAATCTTAATTCACACAGCGTATGATTATCTTCACAAAAAAAAGAAGGTCGTCCTAACAGATGACTTTTCCAACTTCAGGGGCAGTGAACACCTTGATCTTGAAGAAAAGCTCGACTTGCTCTCAGCTATTTCTACATTAAGTCATAATTATAAAACGGTCATTATCCTTTTCTATTTTCAAGATCAGTCGATAAAAAGTATTTCTGAATCGATGAGTAAACCAGAAGGAACGATTAAAACCTATCTTCGCCGGGCCAAAGTTGAAATAAAGAAGTTATTAGGGGGAGTGAGTATCGATGAAAAAAGAATGGTTTGATCAGTATTGGAATGATATGGAAGTACCTCAAGAGGAGTTGAACCAGGCTATTAAGAATGGCATTAGATCAGGTAAGCGATCGAAGCGTAAGAGAAAGCGCTTGAAATCAACGACTATCATTACATCGGCTGCAGCTTCACTCATCCTAGCCTCTGGTTTATTTTTCTCACCTGTTACAGAAGTGCTTGCAAAGGTCCCTTTACTCAATCTCATATATGAGGACATCACTACTACTGTTGGAAGTGAACTCTTCGCAAGTAATTTAGTTACAGAACTTGATGAAAAGGCAACTGATAATGGTGTCAATATCACGATTACGAGTGCTTATTACGACAACAATGTACTAGGTTTTACCTTTAAAGTAGAAGGAGATCAGCTTTCTATCAAAAACATGGATAAAGGAAATAGTTCTGCTTCAGGATATGGATACTATTTATTTGATGGTGAGGAACAAAACCAATTGTCAGGATCGGGGAGTGGCCTGAAAGAAACTGATGATGGATTTATTGGTGCTATGGAATTTTATCAACCGGATCAATCCATTGCCAGCGACTTTACTCTCCCGATTACCTTCACTTCCATATTAGGAGAGAAAGGAACATGGAGATTTGATATTCCTATTGAAAAAAGACCAGCTGAGAAAGTTATGGTTGAAGGTGAAACACGCACAAAGGATGGTTCCTATTCCCTCATTATGAATTCGATAACGAAAGGAAAAGCTACAACGATTTTAGATTATAAAACCATCCGGCCAAAAGGCGGTAAGGACGATCATATCAACATTGATGTGTTTGACGACGATGGGAATCGACTGTCGAAGAGAAACATTGGAAAGACAGTGAGTATAGAAGAAAAAAGTGGTACGATACAAGTTCAAGAGCACTCTCTTTTTACGAGTGCAATAGATGCAAATGATGATTATTTAATGATTTATCCTGAAGTAAGTAGAGACGAATTCGATACGATTCATGCTATTCAAGACACTCCATTTGAAGTGGAGAGCAGTCGCTTTGGATACAAGATCGTTGTAAACAAAGTTTTAAAACAGGACCAACAATTTATCATTGATTATTATATCAAGAATGTTGATTCAGAAAGCTACAAAAAAGATATTTTTCAAAATTTCGCTGATCAGATCAAACTTATTCGATCTGAAGATGTGATTTCAAATGGTGATGGTCAAGACCAGTATGAAGCTTTAAAAGAGGATTCCCTCATTTTAGGTAAAAAAGGAAAATTAATCAACCAAGAAAAATTGCACTTTCAATCACGTTTTGAGCTCGACAAGCCGGAAAAATTCACGATAAATGATTACTCGCTTATGGTGCCGTTTGGGATTTTCGGAATGAATGATTCTATTGAGATGAAGCCCGTCAAAGTGGATTTACCTAATCATTAAACAATAGAAGGTCAGCTCTGAATAATTGGAGCTGACCTATCCTTTCTAATGAAGACGTGCCTATCTAAAAGTATATGCTGTAATTCGCTAGTTCGCTCATTGATATTAATGCTTAACTTATTTCTGGCCCTTTTGCGGAACAATTTAGTTTTGAATAACCCATCTCAAAAATATCGTTTTGAGAGGGTTTATTTTATTTAAAAGTTTGTAGATTTTGAGAGGAAATATCTATCAAATGATTGCTCAAATTCTAAGTCACATAAACACCATTTCGAGCATATTTTCTTAGATTTGGAAATCCGCATAATCCTGATACTACTCTTTATATACACTACCCATACTAAAAGAGTAAAAAGTTATTTGGAGTAATATGATTTTTTCTACTGTCAATTAAAGCAATACAATGAGCCAATTGCTCTACCCCTAGTTTAATTTGACTCCCGTTCACTTGAGAGATGCTTAATCGAATAATATTTTGCTTTTTATATTCTGGTAAAAACATTCTAGAGGCATCATCAACATATATTTGCTGCTCATTTAGCATGTGGACTACCTGTTTTGCTGTCACATTCTCAGGCAAAGTGATGGATAGATAGAATCCTGAAGTCGGTTTAGAAAAGTGAGTATTAGCCGGTAGCAATAATTCACATGCTTCTTGAAGGGTTTGCATTTTAGTACGGTATACCTCTTTTATTTTTTTGAGATGGCTATAAAACATACCACTTTTTAAATAAATTTCTAGTGCACCTTGAGAAAGTGCTGGACTATTAAAATCCGAACTAAATTTATAACGCAGAAAATTTTTAATCATTAATGTAGGGAGAACTACAGTAGCAATCCTTAACCCCGGGAGAAAAATTTTCGAAAAGCTTTTAATATAAATCACTCTCCCAGAAGGATCAAAAGAAAATAAAGGATCTGATTTTGCATTTGGATCAAGGTCTCCTAAAAAATCATCTTCCACTATATACACATCGTATTTTTCGGCTAACTCAACGATTTTTTTCTTTTCGCTATTCGAGTAACAATGTCCAAGTGGATTGTGAAATCTAGGGATAATATAGAAAAATTTTATATCATTATTTCGAAAAATGTACTCCAGACGGTTAAGATCAATTCCTTCCATCGATAACTCAATTCCAAAAGTAGTAGCTTGTTGTAAACTGATGGACTCAATGAATCCAAAATAAGTAGGCTGCTCAATTAGAATATTGTTTTTTCCATTTGGAAAAGGCATTGAAACTAATAAATTAAGAGCTTGCTGCGAGCCAGATACAACGACTACTCTTTCAGGTTGAGTGAACACCTGTAAATTCTGCAAATATTTCACTACCTGTACGCGTAATGAGTAAAGCCCTTGTTGATCAGAGTAAGTAAAAAGCTCTTCTTTATAGTGTTCAATTGCTTGATTCATACAATGTTGAAATTCAATATAAGGCATAACGTTTTTATCTGGACCAGCAGACAAAAAATCAATCACCTCATTTTCATTCGTCGCATTTTGAATTTCACTCACAACATAGTAGCCGCTTTTAGGAACAGAATAAATTAAATGCTCTTTTTCTAGTTCTACGTACGCTTTAATAACCGTATTTTTGCTACATGAAAAATACTCAGATAACTGACGAACAGAAGGGAGTTTACTACCTGCAACGAGCGAGCCATCTGCTAGCCGAAGCTTAATTTCTTCCATTATCTTTATATATTTTGGGTTCATATTTTTATCTCCCTTTAACTGTACCAGGACAGATGGATAAAAGAATGGTTTATTTTGTTATGTGTACCTATTAGTATTTTAATTATATCAGAACTGACTTTTTAGAAAAGTAAAAAATGGTACACATGTAAGGCAAAATAAAGGGATAGGGGTAGGATAAGATGCAAAGAGAAACCAGAGAGAAATATGGATTATTGTTGGGATTAGTCGGTGTCATTTGTTTTAGCTTAACGCTTCCTTCTACAAGTGTTGCAGTAGAGTATTTTGGGACTACAGTCGTTGGTTTAGGGAGAACTGTTTTTGCTTCTATTTTAGTGGCTGTAGTATTGATTGTTCGAAAAGAAAAACTACCTTCTCCTCGCCAATTTAAAAGTCTACTTATTGTTGCTGTTGGTGCTGTTTTAGGATTTCCTCTCCTCACTTCTTGGGCAATGGAATCCTTGCCTGTTTCTCATGGAGCTGTGGAATTGGCCCTATTACCATTAGCAACAGCCGGATTTGCTATGTTTAGGGCAGGTGAAATCCCTTCTCTAAAATTTTGGATTTCAAGTATAATCGGCTCTTTAGCTGTTATTATGTATGCACTTCATCTTGGATTCGGTCAATTACAATTTGCTGATTTAGCTTTACTAGCAGCAGTGATTATACTTGGACTTAGTTACGCAGAGGGTGGGAAATTAGCGAAAGAAATAGGGAGCTGGCAAGTGATTGCTTGGGCAATTATGATCGGTGCTCCATTTTTTATTATTCCAGTTGGGTTAAACCTTACAACTGAAATGCTCCATGCCCCTTTACAAGCTTGGGTTAGTTTTATTTATCTCGCAGTGGTTAGTCAATTTTTAGCATATGTTGCCTGGTATAGCGGAATGGCTATGGGCGGAATAGCAAGAGTTAGTCAGCTTCAATACTTACAACCATTTTTGATGATTCTATTCGCAACAGTATTTCTAGATGAATCCATCACATTTTTCACTCTTGTAATAGCAGTGATTGTTTTCTTTTCTGTTATATTAGGCAAAAATGCTCCCGTAATAAAAAAAGGTTCTGTATCAGAGAAAAATTAACTGCATGTTCAATTGAGATAGCTAAATTAAAGGGGATGGGTATTCATCATTTCAGTCACAGTCTGCCAATTTATATGTGACTGCTAAAAAGGAGTCTGAATATTTGTGTTAAAATAAATATAATGAAAGGGAGAGATGGTAATGGAAAAGAAATTTGAATTTAGCTTTAATAATAAGCGAGTAAGAGTTTGGTTTATTTTGGTAATCCCATTCATATTGTTAAGCATAGTGTTATCATTCCTCTTACCAAGAGGTTATCATCTTATACCAGTACTGATACCTGTAATTGTCATTTCTACTTATTGGATTTGGGTATTACTTCAAAGAAAGAGTAGAAGAATGTAAATAGTAATAAGTAATAATACATAAATATTTGGCTGAATCGTCTTAATAAAACGGTCTCGATTCACTAGTAAGAACTGCGGCCAATTGTATAATGAAAACATACTTCATAGCATAAAGGGTAAGGGTTGGATTATATGATTATATCTATTGTGGAATAAAGGGTTGGTTTACAGCTATTGAAGTATAAATGAATAGAGGAGGATTATGAATGATTAAAAAGACTTTATTTTTATCTCTAATCCTATTATTGCTCTTGATGGCTTGTAAGACAAAAACAATTATTTTTTCAGGAGAAAGTAAAAACTGGTCAGCTAAATTAAAGATTACACAGACCGATGATATGCAGGAGGAAGAATTTCAACTCCGATACAAAGGTGAGGATGTAAATTCAGTTGGAGAATTTGATTACGAGATTGACTCGGTGGGTAGTTCGTCTCGAACAAATGCAATACTAAATGAAGATGGCAGTTTAATGGATAACGGAAGTATGTGTAGCGGTTGTGCTTTTACTACTGAAGAAACTGAGGTAGTTGTTACGGTAGAGTGGAATGATAAAAAAGAAATCTTTACCTTAGTTAATGAATGATTTTCATTAACCGGTTCAATAATTGAATACACAAATCCAGACTTTAACCGAATTAGGGGTCTTATTTTTTGAAGGGAATAAATGGAATTTTGTGTTAAAATTGAAATTGTGAGTTTTTCTACTTAGTGCGCTCTTCATTGTTGTTCAACTAACGTCGTGATGTAAAGCATATTAGGAGAAATTGATATTTAACAGGAGCTAGTAACTATAAAGGGTTCGGATGTTAACTGCCTATTCTTGTTGAGATAACGAAGCACTCTTGTTGAAAAAGGGGGATATTCGTGAGAAAAGTTGAAGTATGTTCGTATCACGAGAAATGGCTTTCGATGTTTGAAAAAGAAGCCGATAAATTACGTACCATTTTCGGTGAGCAAGTGGTTGTCATTCACCACATCGGTAGTACGTCTGTTCCGGGTTTGAAAGCCAAGCCAGTCATAGACATTATGCCTGTCGTTAAGGAAATTAACGTGGTTGATAAATATATTAATTCAATGGAAAACATTGGGTACGAACCAAAAGGTGAAAATGGAATACCTGAACGAAGATACTTTCAAAAAGGCGGAGACAATCGAACTCATCATGTTCATATTTACCAGCTTGGAAACTATGAAATAAAACGACATTTGGCTTTTCGAGATTATCTAAGAACACATCCTGAATCAAAGAAGAGGCATGGTGAGCTGAAGCAAAAATTGGCTCAACAATTTCCACACGATATTGAATCGTACATTGCTGTAAGGAAAATCTTGTTACTGAAATTGAACGGCGAGCAACAGAATGGTATAAAGAAAAGTAGAAATCGGACTAATTATACTGTGATACTGTGCCTATTTAAATTTCTTTAAACCAAGGGTAACCGCTTGAATAGTTAATTGTAGAAAAAAGTAAGCAAGAGAAGGAATGAGTCTGTAAAACAACTAGATTTCCGGGGGAGGTCACTAATTGATAAACATTTCCTTCTCTGAAACTTATTATATCAGAACATTTGTTCCTGTGCTGGGTTAATTATATAGAAAATCAATATTTATTTAGGGCGAATCCGATATAAATGTAATGTACTCTTAGTGAAAGTACTAGTCAGGCCTATAAATGAGTTTAATAATTTGTTTTAATTCTAATGCTATCCCTTACATCTCTATGCTTTTATTAATTGACATATTAAGATGAAAGAAGGGAATATAATGATTTATGAAACAGATAACAATGTAAGAAAAAAGTTATTTCCTATGTTCGAAACTATGCATGATACTACTATTCTTTCATGTCTTCAAGGACCGCTTGGGTTGATGACCTTGAAAATCCTACCGTTGCACAAGTTTTAGTAGGGGATTTTGTGTTCTATGCAGGAAACCCACATGCAGGGGTAGCAAAAGAATTACTTTATAACCTACCAGAAAGAATGCTTGCGATTGTTAATACAGATGAATGGAGAAATCGTATAGAAACGGTCCATAAAGGTTCTATAGAAAAAATTAAACGATACAGTTTCAAAAAAGACTTTGAAGATTTAAACCGTAACCATATTGAAAGCTTTTTATCAACATTACCAGAAGGGTACGAACTAAAAAGAATTGATGCAACTTTGGCGAAGAAACCATCTTTGCATGAGATTTCAGAGGATTTCACAGTGCAGTTTAATTCGATAGATGATTATATTAATAGAGGAGTAGGCTTTTGTATTTTGTATGATGGGCAAGTTGTATGTGGAGCATCATCATACAGTATTTATGATGAAGGAATTGAGATTGAGATTGGAACACATCCCACGCATCGAAGAAAAGGTTTAGCAACTGTTGCAGCTGCTGCATTGATTTTAGATTGTCTTGATAGAGGAATGTATCCTAGTTGGGATGCGGCTAATCTTGAGTCTGTTAAGTTAGCACAAAAACTTGGATATATTTTGGAAAAGCCATATGACACGTACTATATTAAATAGAACTTTAGATTACCTATGTCTATGAAAATGAGTAAGAACCCGTTAGTGCTTAAAGTGAAAATTGATGGTTCATTTGAAATGGTAGAATTCAAATGTATCCAGCCTAAGCCAGCAATCGAAGGCTGTTAAGTAAGAGGTCTAAACAGCCTTCACATGTACCTTATCTGAAATGACTCCAGAGTCTAATTTAATATAAAGATCGCCACAAATAAAACGTTGCATATGATTCCCATTCCTTCCACGGAGCAGAAAGTTTCAAGATTTCTTCTTTCGTCGGCTTTTCTTCTGCACCAGTTAAATGTTTAATCGCATTATGTAACCCGACATCATCAATTGGGAATGCTTTCGGAAATCGTAGACAACGCATTAATACATAGTTTGCAGTCCATGGGCCGATTCCACGGATCTTGACAAGCATTTTTTCTGCTTCTTTAAGTTCGCCATTCCCCATTACAAGTGATTTTGAAAGACTTCCTTCGACGATAAGTTGCGCAATTCCGATAAGGTATTCACATTTTTTTACGGTCATTTTTATTGGGGCCAAATCATCGATTGTAAGTTTAGCAATGTCTTTCGCTTCAGGGAAAATCCAATACTGACAGCCCTCCCATTCAATTGACCTTCCGAATGTTTCAACCAGGCGTCTTTTTAATGTGTACGCGTATGTCAAATTGATCTGCTGTCCGAGAATCCCCCAAACTAATGCTTCAAATAAATCTGGAATCCCAACAATACGTAATCCATAAAATTCGTCAATTGCTTTTTGGAGCAACAAGTCATTTTCACCCATTTCATAAAAAGGCTTTAAATCATTATCTAGATCAAACAAGTCTCTCACATACAAATGCACTTCGTCACGTACTTTTTTGTTTATGGGATGAGTGTCCCCTAAAAAGCGAATAACAAGATTTCCATTAGTGCTTTCGCTAATTTCGACCAATGGAACTTCACCTGAGACGGGAATAGCCTTCACGACTTTACCATCCCGGATTTCAAACATGCACTCATTTGGAGACCGTAGCATATAACTAATATTTTCTTTAAAGCTGAATTCTTTTGGAACCTTTATAACTAAATCGTCACATTGATTAACAACCATACATATACACTCCTTCATGTTTCTTACATACTTAGTTGTATCATATTAATGTAAATAAATATTTCGTTATCTTGCTCTTACATCCTAATAAATCCCTTTTAATGAAAGAATGCGGGTATACTACAACTAGAAAAGAGGTGATTCCATGAATGACAATCAAGACGTCATGCGATTGACTGATGAACGATGGCAAGCGATTACGCATAATGACCAGTCGTATGATGATAATTTTATTTACGCAGTAAAATCAACGGGTATCTGTTGCCGACCGTCTTGTAAATCGAGAGATCCTAAAAAAGAGAACGTCCGCATTTTCAAAGACGTAGATAAAGCATTATCCGAAGGTTTTCGTGTTTGTAAACGCTGCAAGCCCGGTGGTATACGTTTGCCAGACGAAGAATGGACAGCCCAAATTAAAGAATATATAAATGGGAACTATCATGAACAATTGTCATTGGAAATATTAGCAGACATGTGTCATGGAAGCCCCTATCATTTACAACGAACATTTAAGAGAATTATCGGGTTGACGCCTGCAGAATACATCCAACGAGTAAGAATTTCAAATGCGATGAAAGAGCTCTCCACAACTAATAAATCTGTCGCAGAAATCGGTTTTGCTGTAGGGCTCCCAAATACGCCTTATTTTATTACGTTATTCAAAAATCATACTGGACAAACACCTAAACAGTACCAAAAAACAATAATGGAGGTGCAAAAAAATGGAGAAAAACAATAAAGGTATCGTCTATTGGATGCTGTTAAATAACGGACCATGGACGATGTATATTGCAGCAACAACAGAAGGATTTTGTTATGTTGGTTCACAAAATGCGCCATTTGAAGAACTTGCCACATGGGTGAAGAAACGACTCCCTACTTATGTACTTTCGGAAGATGAGTATGTATTAAAACCTTATGCAACAGAACTGATCGATTATTTGGAGGGGCGACGTAAAGAGTTCACATTGCCAATGGATCTTCACGGTACAACGTTTCAACAATCTGTCTGGAAGGTGTTGCAAGAAATTCCGTATGGTCAGACTGTTTCGTACACGGATATTGCCAAACAGATTCAAAAACCGAACGCGGTTCGTGCTGTCGGGACTGCTATTGGAACCAATCCTTTGTTAATCACGGTTCCTTGTCATCGTGTAATCGCAAAAAGCGGAAAATTGACAGGTTACAGGGGTGGTATAGAGATGAAGGAACAACTACTGGGGCTAGAAAAGCGAAAAAACTATGCAAACCATGAAAAAAGAGACTTTTGTGACTTTCCTTGTCATGTGATATTTTAGTAATGTTATACTTTAACGAAAGAGGAGTGATTACATGATTTTGGAAGCTGTTATGCTTCAGGTTAAGCAAGGGATGGAAAAGGAATATGAAGAAGCCTTTCGTAACGCTTCTAAAATTATTTCATCAATGAAAGGTTACATATCTCATGAATTGCAACGATGTATGGAAGTGGAAGGGAAATATTTACTTTTGGTTAAATGGGAGAGCTTAGAAGATCATACAGTGGGATTTAGACAATCTCGTGAATATAAAGAGTGGAAAAACCAGCTACATCATTTTTATGATCCTTTCCCATCAGTAGAACACTTTGAACGGGTAGATCTCTAATAAGTAAAGGTATCTGCTCTTCTAAAAAAATCAACTAAAGTCTCATAACAAAAATGTCGTCTTTATATCGATTTGCTGCCAAAAAGAGTTTCTTATAAGTTTTCCTGAAGCTGTTTTATACTATTTTATTTATAATTTTCAAAAAGACGAACTTAGGAGGGGATAAAACGTGAGTATTCAAAAAGCAACACTAAAAGATTATGAAACTCTATCAGAGCTTTTTGATTTGTATAGAGTGTTTTATGAGCAAAAATCTAATCCTGAAGGTGCAAGGGATTTTATCAAAGAAAGGCTAAACAATGAGGAGTCAGTAGCATTTATAGCCCTTGATGAGAATGATCCAATTGGTTTTGTTCAGTTATATCCATCATTTTCTTCAGTAAGTATGAAGCGGACATGGGTATTAAATGATTTGTATGTGAAAGAAAAAGCTAGGGGAAAAGGATTTGGCGAGAAATTATTAAAAAAAACAATTACTTTTGCAGAGGGAACAGGTGCAATAGGAGTGTCACTTGAGACAGGTAAGGACAACTTAACTGCACAAAGACTTTATGAAAGAGTTGGTTTCAAAAGAGAGACGAATTATTTCTATGATTTTTCGATTGGGTAAAGCAAAAAGGAATACTCTTTGATTAGTTCACCACTACCACTATCGTGAAAACTCAACCTGCTCGTCTTCGTTTGAATAGAATGAGACAGATGGAACGGAGTTGATTTTTAATGGACCACTACGGATTCACTCCTGGATTTTGGAAGGAATTTATAATTATTATGGGAGCAGTTGTTTTTGTCGTGGGGGGAATTCCGGCCATCATTCGCCGCAGAATAGGGGCTGATAAAAAGAAGTGGTTTTCGTATAATCACATCAATGAATTTCATAAAAAGGCCGATCGGACGTTACGTACGATTTTTGTGATCTCTGTCATAGCGAGCTTGATCATATTCGTAGATAAACCGCTAATCGTGCTTCTTCTATCGATATTTTTTTCAGTAAGTCAGCTCGGTTTTCAAGCATATGTTGAATGGAGGTTTATGGAGAATCGAAATAATTTTAAAGTTTCGCTAGTCGAAATTGTTTTAATCTTTGTTACCCTAATTGGGATATTATTATGGCTCGAATAATAAGAGTCTTGCATGCTGCCAAAACTGACATACCATTTCTGTTATAAGTATCTGTTTTAGCAAACTAATTCAATTTACATAAGAACCTCAATTTATTTCTTGGTGTCATTAGGTTAATGCCTATTTATGTTGGGACTCAGTACATTTAAAAGGACTATGCATATTATGGACTGAATGACGTTACATGCCTATGAATAATAACAATTGGTACAATCCGAATCTTTATTAAACGCTTTTCATCTCTTAGGAGTATTTTATAACGGCTTTATTAAAAAAATTGAGTGCTAGGATTTCGTTAATCTTAGCGCTTTTAATTTTAAATAAAATTGGGTGATTAAGATAATGAAGAAATCTTCCGTTTATAAAGAACTTATATATCGCTATATGAATCTAGGGTTATTACGAAAAGTAATGAGAAAAAAACAGTAATAAAGGAAACCAAGGAACTTTATTCGATTGGTTCCAAGAAATATACTAAAAAACGTTATACCATGCACAAAAAGATTTTAAATATGATTGAGAAGACAGGCTCTACGCCAAAGCAAGGGGAAAAACCCTTAGCCATTTTAATCGGTGGCGGTACTGCATCGGGTAAGACAACTATACGAAAAGCAATTATTGAGAAGGAACTTATTGAAAGGCAAATACGGGCTGCAACAGTAGATCCTGATAACATTAAGGAATACATCACTTGTAGTGTCATAGCTTCGCTTGTTATACGGGATCATGTCCCAACCAGCCTCAAACATGTTTCTACAAGGAGGGGGTGGACAGTATAACGGACGGGATCAGTGTCCCACGGGCGCAAACGTCCTACCCCGACTACCTTAGGCATAAAACCTATTAAAAATAGGTCAACCAGAATGACTGGCTGACCTTATAATACGATCGGGCGCATTTGCGGAATAAGTAAAGCGCTCTCAAAACAACGTCAGTTAAGATATGCGTCTAGATGAAGCCTATGTGTATCAGAAAATGCGTAAAGGTCAAGTCTTGAAAAAGAACGTGGGTTCCTTTATGTTTGTAATTAGACACCTTATTATGAATTAAATTCTTTTGAGAGTAGGTATAAAGTGAAGATTGACACACCCAAGATCCCTGAAAATCTAACGGAGAGAAAATTTACAGATATTTATTACGAAGAAGATCCAGAATTTGAAGTGAGCCTCGTTACAGATTCTCAATTTGATAACGAGTCTATAGATCGATTACGACTTTATCAAACGGTTATCAAAAACTGCAACTTTGTTAATACTGACTTTAGCCGAATTGATCTTACCGATGTGCGCTTTGAGAATTGTGATTTATCCAATGCTAATTTGGGTAATGCCTCCATGAATCGTATTGAGTTTTATAATTGCAAGTTGTTAGGCAGCAACCTAACAGAATCATACATTGGGAATACAAGGTTTGAGAAGTCGATTCTAAATATGGTGATGTTCGGGAATTCAAAATTTGAAAAAGTAACTTTTGATGATGCTTCATTAGAAAGTGCTGATCTGTATGATTGTAAGCTCAAGAAAGTTGAGTTCCTTTCCTGCAATATCAATGATGCAAGGTTTGAAGAGACATCATTAAAGGGCATTGATATAAGTTCATCAAACTTTGATTCTTTGATTGTATCCATTGAAAACTTAAAGGGCTGCAAAGTGTCAACGTTTCAAGCCATTCAGTTTGCCTCTTTGTTAGGATTAAAAATTCAGGACTAAATAAATTAATTATCGAGTATTTTAATTGAATAAAAGTTGCACCAGAATAGGGCCAAATTGTTGAATAAATGAGAGGTTGAAATAGATGACGACTTATCAAGTCATTGATTTAGAAAGTTTTCCAAGAAGAAACTATTATGAGTATTTTATGGCGACAGACACAACGTTTGAAATGACACTAAAAATTGATGTTACTCGAGCAGTTAAAAAATGCAAAGACGAATCTATAAGTTTTTATGCTTACTCGATTTTTAATTTGACTAAATCGGTTAACAAGATTCCGAATATGAGGTATGCCCACATAGATAAGGAATTAGTAGAATGGCAAGAATTAGTGCCAACGTTTACGAACTTTAATCAAGAAACAGAGTTATTTTATAGTTTATGGTTGGAAGGATTAACAGATTATAAATCAGTTGACCGTGAGTACAAAAAGCTTATAAAAGACTATGCAAACACAACAGATATCGCACCAATGGGAGATGTTCCACCAAATGTGGTGAATATTTCATCAATTCCTTGGATGCATTTTGAACATTTTTCATCTCATCCAGGAGCTATCAAAAATAATTTAACACCAATGATTACCATTGGAAAGTACGAAAAAGTTGGTTCTCAGTTGCTAATGCCAGTAAATATTAAGGTTCATCATGCAACAGTAGATGCCTATCATGTGTCGCTTTTTTTTGAAATACTGCAACGTGAAATGAACCGTTAATTTTTAGGAGAAATAGGGCTATAAGGCAAGCAACGGGGGTGTGCTTCGCTATAATCGTTTTTATTAAAATATTCATTTTTCCGTTTTTCTTAGCTTAATGGCTATGTGGCAGGACCCCATAACGAATTTCAACAATAGGGTGCTTTTCCGGAGTAAGTGGATTTGCGCCTTTTTTGCATGATAAGAGCCATTTTGTAGAATAACTCATTTAAAAGTAAATGGATATTTATGTTAAAATAGATGTAGATTGTGAAGGGATTTACTTGTGTATTAAGGGTGAAGGATAAAATGTTATATCAGTAGCGGGATTTTAAACAAAAAAATCGAAGTAAGTAGCTTGGGGGGATTTATCAATGAGTAAGAGTAGATGGTATATAGTACCTTTCATATTTTTAGGTTCCATATTTGTTTCTGGTGGAATGTTATTAAAAGGCGCTTTTGAATACTCACCAACTGTTGGATGGATTGGAGGATTTGTTTTCTTTTTACTTGCTTCATATTTAGCTACAAAAGCTAACAGAGATAGTAAAGAGTCAACTTAATGCCTTTGATCAACTAAAGGGCGCAGTAATCGAATAAGAGTGCGCCCTTCTGAATCGAATCATTTTGCAGAATACCGTAGAAAAAAGGTGCTGGTTATATGCTAAGTCTAGTTGTCCTGACAATAATTTTTATTTTTTTATTATTGTAATTATCTTTCTCTCATTCATTTCAAAACGAATTGAAAAGAGAGTGCTTTTTCCAATAGCGTTTACCTTTATCAGTATTGTCTTGTTTTTTATCAGTTTTATTATTGGAAGATGGGAAGGAATGGGAATGGGAGCAGTAAGTATCTCGCTGTTTGTAGCATCTATCATTGCCCTGATCGCTATTGTATTGTTATATAAAATAGGTCCTAACAGCTCTAAAAATCATCATCAATACTAAGACAGTAACTTCCGTTACGGGCTCGAAAGTTGAATAAGGGTGTAGAGACGGTGAAGAAGAATGAATAATAAAAACCTTTGTTTTATTATTGATTGTGCTTGGAATAAATACTCTGAGGTATGGGACTTATCTTTTAGAAGGATCTACAAGTATTTATTATTTGATACTTTTTGCTTTGAATTTATTTGCTTTGATTATAGTCGTCATTTCAAAAACTAAAATGAAAACAAAACAATTGATTCGCAGAGTGATTAAGTAAAGTCGACTCTTCTGTAATCGGGCGCGCTAATCGAATAGTGCGTCCTTCTTAAACGGGCCATTTAACTGAATAACTTATTGTGTAGTAAATAACAGAAATTTGAAAAAAGTTATCAAATAAAGAAAATAAAGAATGGGTTGTGTTTAAATGCCAACTTGCCAAAATTGTGGTAAAAAGTGGACTTGGAAGCAAACGATTAAAACAATCTTTAGATTAAAATGCCCTCATTGTGGTAAAAAACAATATGAATCGGCATCATCAAGAGTTAGAAGTGGTGTATTTATGCTCATTCCGTTAATATTTTTGCCTATTAATGCTTGGTTTGGATTCACAGTAGGTACAGCATTTGTTCTTGCTGTCGTTTTGTGTTTTATAATATTCGGTTTATATCCATTTATTTTAAAGTTATCTAATGAACAAGAACCCTACTGGTAAACTTCAATCTGACATTTCAACGAACGGGCCAGATTTCGGAATAAGGCTTATTAAATTAACTGGGAGGATAGCTGGCTATAAGATGTTGATTTTATTTAGTTGAAGTAAAATAGGATGGTGTGATTAAACATGACCAAAAAACATAGTAAGCTAGGGAAGGTAATTGGTTGGTTAGGTTTTCTGTTTTTTATATCAGGATTATTATTTTTTAGTGAAAGTGGTGTGATGGCAGAAGATATTCCAGAAGTCTTCTATCCTCTTGCCTTACCATCAATCATAATAGGGATAATTCTACTCGTTATTTCTAATTTCTTTAAAAAGAAAAAATAGTTCCAGAATCGGGCCATTTAACGAAATAAGACTTCCTGACGCTCCTATAGATTTGAAACAAAATTTTATTGTTGCGAACCTAAACGATAGATGAGATTCTGTTGGAAAGAAAAAAGTGGTAAAACGCTAAAAATATGTAGTTAGAGATTCGATTTTTTCTATTGATAGAGTAATTATTAGGGCTTTGAAAAGGTGGCGTTCAGTTTGAATTTACAACAATTAAAGTATGCATTAGAAGTAGCAAGTAAGGGATCTATGAATGAAGCAGCAAAAAGTTTGTTCATCTCCCAGCCAAGTTTGTCGAATGCGATTAAGGAATTAGAGAAGGAAATTAAAATCACTCTATTCATTAGAACGAATAGAGGAGTTACTATTACTAATGAAGGGGCTGAGTTTCTAGGTTATGCGAGACAGGTATTACAGCAGTTTAACATGCTTGAAGAAAAATACATAAGTGAAAAAACAGCTAAGCAGCATTTTTGTATTTCAACCCAGCATTATACTTTTGCAGCAAATGCTTTTGTGGAACTTGTAAAAGAGTTTGGGGAGTCTGAATATGAGTTTACCCTTCGTGAAACGAAAACTTATGAAATCATTGAAGATGTAAAGAATTTACGAAGTGAGTTAGGGATTATCTATCTAAGTAATTATAATGAATCCGTATTATTAAAACTGTTAAGAGAAAGAAATATAACCTTTTCACAACTATTTACTGCAAGACCTCATGTATTTATTCGTAAAAAACATCCATTAGCCGACAATGAAGCTATTAATTTGAATGAATTAGATGACTATCCATGCCTTTCTTTTGAGCAAGGAGAATACAATTCTTTTTACTTTTCTGAAGAAATTCTAAGCACAAGAAGTGTAAAGAAAAGTATTAAAGTAAGTGACAGGGCAGCTATTGTTAATTTCATGATTGGTCTCAATGGTTATACCATTTCTTCAGGGGTTTTCCCTAAATATCTTCATGGAGATGAAATTATTGCAGTTCCTCTTAATGTAGATGAAGTCATACGTGTTGGAACAATTAAGCATAGCGATGTCACATTAACGAGACTTGGTGAAATATATTTGGATGCATTGAAAAGATTTGCACAAGAATTATAACTAAAGATGGACAAATAATAAGCCTGATATAGTTATTAACTATATCAGGCTATATATATTTGGTATTATGCTATATCCAAAAAACCTACTACAATTATGAATGATTATAATCATTCAGATGAGAGTGGAGTGAATTTTGATATGGGTGTTCAAGTATTATTTTCATTTGTTATATACGTAATAATAAATGCCTTTACACCAGGACCAGGTAATATTTTAGCATTAAATACAATGGCGAATTATGGATGGAAAAGAGGAAAAACTTTATTCTTAGGGATCTTTACTGGTTATTTTTTTGTGCAAGCATTATGTGCCCTATTTATTATTGGGTTAGAAAACTTAATAAATCCAATAATGACTGTCCTTACATATGTAGGAGTAATATATATATTGTGGCTTGCATATCAGATTGCTATTAGTAAGCCTGAAAATAAAACATCCGAGAAACAGCCCTCTTTTTGGATTGGTTTTGTTCTACAAATTGTTAATGTAAAGATATTTTTATTTGGGATTACCTCTCTAACAGGATATGTTATGCCTTATTATTCATCGCTGGGTTTGCTTTTATTTTTTGAAATGATCATTGCTGCAATAGGTTCGCTTGCGACCCTGACTTGGATATTTTTCGGTGGATTATTCCAAAAAACATATTTCAAACATTTTCGAGTAATAAATATTATATTGGCGTTATTACTTTTGCAATGTGCAGTTGTACTTTTACTACAGTAAAGAAAAAATTAGAAAGTGAAGATACATTGCTACCTACTAAGAACCAAGATATTGCACTTATGCTAATGGGGCGTTAGTTCAACAAGAAAAGTAGTTAAGATCTTCAACAATACGATCGGGCGATTATCTGGAATTGATTAGCGTCCAATCTTGAAGAAAAGGGCCATTTAATTGAATAATGCTCCCATAAAAAACTGGTTATTTATGTTAAAGTAAATATAGAGATTGTGAAAGATTGCCTTAAGCTAACGCAACAGGTTAGTTCAGGGGTGTTTTAGAAAAGATATGTTGATGGCACGGCAGTATAGTATATGAATCATATTTATCTAAATCATACTGCGATACTTTATAATTATGTTATATGTTATTAGAAAGGATAATAGGCATGATGACTGTAAAGGATTTATTGCAGTTGCCAGTTACAAAAGATTTTTCGGTTGTAGCAGGTGGCGATGGATTAAATAAAACAATCCAAAGTGTTGAAATTTTAGACTTTGAATTTACGGAAGGTATTCAGCAAGTGAGAGAAACTTCCTTCAGCCCTTATAGCATTGCACTAAGCAGCTTATTATTTGCTAACCAAAAGCCAGAACGTTTAATCGACACGATTAAAAAGCTTATTGAATTAAAGGTAAGTGCCTTAGCCTATAAGCCAGTTATTTTTAAGGATTTACCTAGTGAGGTACTAATTTTTGCAAATGAGCAAGATTTCCCGATTTTACGTTTTGGTGGAGATGAATTTTTTGAGGATGTCATTTTTGAAGTGATGAATCATATTAACAAAAGGAACCATGCACTCTTCTTGGAAAATAAGATAAGATGTCTAATTGAAGAAGAGGTTTCAGCGGAACAAATTACAGTCCTTCTTACAACAAATGAATAAACCGTTTGACAAATATGTGTTTGTAGCGAATATTCAAATGAAACAGTCCGAAGGCTCCCAATGGATGCATTCCTTTTTCCAGTTCGATTCCTTTTTAAAATCTGGCATAATTTGTACATATAATCAAAGCATCTTCATCCTTTATACAGATAAATCCCAACAACAATTTGAAAAAATACTTAAGGAATGGATGAGGATATATACAATTCCAACAGATGCATTAACAATTGGTTATAGCCAAGTTCACCAGACAAAGACAGAACTTCATCTAGCTGTTAGAGAGGCTTATTATGCTTGTGTCATGGCTAAAATTGAACTAATGCCTATTTGTCATTATGAACAGCTTGCATCTGAACGATTGCTGATTGAGCTTTATCGAAAAGATTTAGAGTTTACAAACCATTATGTTGAAATATATTTAGGACCGCTTTTAGAAGAACAGGATTTACTGGATACTGCTGTGACATTTATACAGAAAAAAGGCAATGTGAAAGAAATAGCCGTCACACATTATTGTCATCCGAATACGATTCGTTATCGTATGACGAAAATACGTCAATTAATCGAACCTTTTGGCAACGAGCTCATTTTTTATGAGCATTTATCTGCAGCAGTAAAATTGTATTTACTGCATCAAACAATTAAAGGAACAACGATTGTTTTGGAATGAGTCCAAAAATAAGCTGAAAAGTTTAGAATTGATATCAAATTATTTTGCCTCTTCTCGTGATATCCTTGTGGATAGTAAGGAGGAGAAGAGATGAAACAATACATTGGCGATGGAATGTTGCTCATTACAGCGATTGTTTGGGGCAGTGGATTTGTTGTAACCGCCATTGCACTAGAATATATAACTGCTTATCAAGTGATGGCGGGAAGATTTGCTTTAGCTACACTTATACTTACAATACTGCTTGGTTACAAATTCAAAAAATTTACAAAATCTGTCGTGTGAAAAGGAGCTATATTAGGCACTATTTTATATATTGCTTTTGCTTTACAAACGGTCGGTTTGCAATATACAACACCATCTAAAGGTGCATTTTTAACAGCTATTAATGTCGTGATTGTGCCGATCATTGCTTATCTAATTTACAAACGTAGGATTGACCGATATGAAATAATCGGCTCAATACTCGCAATCGTAGGCATTGGCTTTTTATCATTGCAAGGTTCTATGACGATCAATATAGGTGATGCATTATCCCTTGCGTGTGGAGTAGCTTTTGCTTTTGACATTTTTTATACCAATCTATTTGTGCAAAAGGAAGATGCCATTTCACTAACGATTGTACAATTCATAACAGCATCTTTGATTAGCTTAGTCATGGTGTTCATTCAAGGGGATATACCGACAACAATTGAAAAAGAAGCCTTGTATTCGATTGTGTACTTAGCAGTCTTTTCGACAACGATTGCCTATCTTTTTCAAAATATGGCACATCAATATACAACAGCTACAAAGGCAGCTATTATTCTATCAACAGAATCATTTTTCGGCATGTTATTGTCAGTTTTGTTTCTACACGAAGTACTGACAGGTCGTATGGTTATGGGAGCTGTATTAATTATGGTCGCTATTTTAATTACTGAAGTAAAGCCAGCCTTCCATAAAAAAACACATTGCAAGGAACGCACGTGAATGAAATAAGTTGTTTTAAGAAATTATTAAATTGAATTGGGCCTTTCAAAACTTTTTTAAATGAAATATTAAAAAGTATTATAAATAACCTGAACCGTTTCTGCGGGATATTGTGAAAAATTGCACTTAAACAAAAGGGCGCTTTAACGGAATAAGGATGTTCATTTATCGGGCCATATTGTTGGATAAATGCTCTAATGTGAAATGACGTAAATATGACCATATCCCAAAAGTCAGGGCATACTTCTTCAACTAACATTCAGAGGCGGAAGAAAGAATTATCCCCTCTGAATGGAGTTTCATTTTACTTATTCCAGAGCCTGTAATAAATCTTCTTTGAGATCATCCACATGTTCGAGCCCAATCGATACACGTAATAGATTAGATGGAGCCATCGTTGTGCTTCCTTCAACTGAAGCGCGGTGCTCAATGAGACTGTGCGTTCCACCCAGACTTGTGGCACGGATAAACAATTGTACCTTCGCAGCAACAGCCATTGCCTCATCCCAACCGCCTTTTACCTGAAAGGACAACATACTGCCGAATGAACTCATTTGCCGTTCTGCAATATGATGTCCCGGATGTTCAGCAAGACCGGGATAATGAACGGCTTCGATATTCGGGTGATGTTTCAAAAAATCCGCAATTGCCGATGTATTTGAACAGTGTGTCGCCATACGCTGGGCAAGCGATTGAACGCCGCGCAGAGCAAGCCAACAGTCGAAAGGGGAAGGCACAGCACCTTTTGAATGCTGCCAAGCCCTCAAATTGGCCAACATAGGGCTATTGGATTTTGCGATAGCTGCGCCAATCATTAAGTCACTATGTCCCCCGATATATTTGGTCACAGCATGGAGTGAGAAATCAACTCCAAGGTTGAGTGGACGCTGCAGAACTGGGGTGGCCCACGTATTGTCAACAACGGTATAGGCACCGACTTCTTGCGCTATCTGTGCCACCGCTTCAATATCGGTAACTTTCAGAAGTGGATTAGAAGGTGTCTCAATCCAAACCAGACCAGTTGGTGCACTTTTTATCGCTTTCTTAACCTCATGAGGATCTGTCATGTCAACGATCACAATGTCAAACTTTGATCCAATATCCGTTTTCGAAAGAAGGGAACGAATACCAAAATACATATCGTTTGGCATAATAACCCGACGTGGTTTATCCGAAGGAAGTGCCTCGATTAATGAAGTGATCGCTGCCATCCCTGATGCGAAAGTAACGCAATCATGCCCCTCCTCGAGTGATGTGAGGCAGTCTTCTAGAGCATGGCGATTAGGATTATTTTCACGGCTATATACGAATTCATTTGGATATGAGCCATCTGTAGCTCGTTCGAATGTCGTAGAGAGATAGATTGGCATGGTGACCGAGCTCGTTGATTTGTCAACCTGCCGCCCGGAGTGAATGGCTTTTGTTTCAAAACGCATACATATTCCTCGCTTTCAAAGATTATTGTTATGATGTGTTATCCATGAGCTTTGTTTGCTTCAACCTGAGATATTTTAATAGGTTTTGTTCATCAAAGAGTACATTTATACCTTCAAGCTTTCTTTCTAAGAATTGTTTTCATATGAGATGCAATTTCCCTCTCATCCTCACTTGTGGATTGTTCAAGTTGTGAAATAACAAGCTTTAATCGCTCAGCGGAATGATTTTGACTCAACTTTGCCTTTCCTTCGATTTTATCGATCTTGATTTTGAATCCAACAATGCCTTTTGCCTGCCCTTCTAAAAAATGAGCATCCAATTGGTCCCATTGATATGAACTACTTGGATTTTCATATTTCACCACCATTTGATGAAGGGAATCCATCATTTCTTCCCCCTCTATAATCTCAACCTTTCCGTGTATATGAGCAGCTACATAATTCCATGTCGGAACAGCTTTATTTGTTTCATACCAGGAAGACGAGATATAACAATGCGGTCCCTGAAAAATGGCAAGTACCTCCTGATCCTCTATATCTTTCCACTGCTTATTCGGTTTTGCAAAGTGACCGTACAAATATCTTTTTTCTTTATCTAAAATCAAAGGAAGGTGGGTCGCAAACGGATGACCCTGATGTTGGGAAAATAAAGTAGCGAAGCTGTTTTTCTCAATAATCTCATAAATCACTTCTTCATCTTTGATTTCAAAGTGCTTTGGAATATACATCATCATCACTCCTCATCTAATTTCGTGTTTGAAAATATTTTATCGCTCATATAAAATATATTATGATATAAACTGACATTTAAAAAGATACAATTTAAAATAAACAAGCATGTCAGGAGAATTTGTATATGAAAAATTATCTTTTTGCCTTAAACGAAAGCTCTCCCAAATACAAACAAATCTACGAGCAGTTTAAATCATTTATTGAACAAGGCAATGTGAAAGCTGATGAACAACTACCCTCCATTCGGCAACTTGCTGATTCTCTCCAAGTAAGCCGTAATACAACCCTAACAGCATATAATCAGCTTGTAGCAGAGGGTTATATTCGCGGGGAAGGGAGAAAAGGTTATTTTGTCAATCCATTAGAGCCATCTTTATACCAGGAACCACCAAGTCCCCCTAACAAAAAGAGGGCGGGAAAGGAAGCGTCCGTTCGTGTCGATTTTCGGACAGATGCTGTAGATCAATCCCATTTCCCTTTAAAAATATGGAGGCGAATAGCGAATCAGGTCTTAACGTTACCTGAGAGCTTTCGGTATGGGGAACCTTTTGGAGAGGTGAGTCTGCGCGAACAAATTGCCGCATACTTACTTCAATCACGTGGGGTAAGAACAGATACAGATGCCATTTTCATCGGTAGCAGTACACAACAAATGCTTATCAATCTAGGCCATATACTACAAGAAGATTACTCAGGTATTATCGTAGAAGATCCAGGGTTCGATGGTGCCAGGGAAGCTTTTCAATTCCATCACTTTTTGCTTGAATATTTGCCGGTATATGCAACAGGTGCAGATCTTTCGCAACTTAAACAAATGGATTCAAGCTTAATCTATGTAACACCTTCTCATCACAGTCCGTACGGTGTAAGCATGTCCATTCAACAACGACAAACGCTCATTGGGTGGGCAAACAAGGTACAGGGATACATTATTGAAGACGATTATGATAGTGAGTTCCGCTATACGCAACAGCCGTTTCCAGCGCTCGCTTCTATTGATTCAACAAGAGTCATTTATCTGGGAAATTTCTCAAAGGCTTTTCTTCCGGGACTACGTTTAAGCTATATGGTGTTACCACAGCAGCTTTTAAACCGTTATAAAAATCAGTTCCTGAACTTTGAAAGCTCAACTTCACTTTTTAGCCAACTTACAATGGCTAAATTTATGGAAAATGGGGAATGGAATCGGCACATTAAGCGAATGCGTCTTGTTTATAAACGAAAAATGAAATACCTCGTTTCATTATTAAAAAAACACTTTGGGCAAAATATATCCATCATTGGCGAACAGTCCGGTTTGTACGTTTTAATTAAGGTATATCTAGGGCATTCAGAAGAATGGCTAATCGAGCGGGCTTTCCTTTATGGGGTTAAAGTGCGGCCAACTTCGATCTATTTCATAAAAAACCATCCGGATCGGCCAATGATTAAACTAGGGTTTAGTGGTCTTTCTTATGATGAAATCGAACTTGGTGTAAACCTTTTAAGAAAAGCATGGTTATAAAAAATCTTTTTAGAAGGACGTTCTTCGGCAATCGGGCGCATTGAATAAAAGTTGTGCCAGAATTGGGCCATATTCTGGAATAACACTTGATAAGGAAATGGGATATTTATCTTATATGTACTGTTTTGTTAATATAGATTTAGGTTGAGCATATTGGTGTTGTTCTATTGTTCAACACTTAAGGTTTAAATTTCTAAGTTGTTGACTAATGAATTCAAACAACTTATTTTTAGCCAAAATAAATGGTCATATATTTCTATAATTAGTTTTAGCTATATACTCATCTAACTCATATCCGTAGTGGCGAATTATAACTATTAAAAACATCTGACAGAAATTTCGTAGAGCTAATGAATAAGCTTAGCAAGGGCTGTGTCGAAATGATTCCATCTTTTTGACGCAGCCCTTAACTGTTATTGTCCAGAAAAAAACTCAACTCAAAAAAGAAACATGTAGTCAAGACGAAGAAAGCCTGGTATAATTGCACCCGGAGTAACCATCGAGGGGTTACTAACTCAAGTTTCGCGGCAGAAGTCGGGCATTAAAGCCTTGCAGTTTTATACGAACACGATTCTCACGGCGAATCCGTTTTTTGTCTTTGCAATCACGGAACCATGGTATAGAACGTTTTTTTCGGTGCATACTTGAGTTAATAAATATCTTTATTAAAAAACTTAACTAAAAGGGGAATACTATCATGAGCGACTATAACGCAGTATCAGCAAAAAATACAGAAAATGCTCCAAACGGTAACGGTCTATATTCACAAACTGTAGCTTTCTCTCATTACAATTATCTTTCAGCTCAATTACCTATCGAATCCAAAACTGGTAAATTGGTAGCTGGTGGTATAAAAGAGCAAGCTGAACAGTGCTTTAAAAATATTAAGGCAATTGTAGATAGCATCGATCATGTTATGAGCGATATTGTTAGAATCACGGTATTCGTTAAAGATATCAAAGATGTTGACGCTGTAGACGAAGTTTATAAAACATTCTTCTCAACCTATGTTCCTTCACGGACAACAGTTGCAGTTGCAGCTTTGCCTATGGATGCTTTGGTGCAAATTGAAGCAATTGTTTCACACGGTGAAGGTACAATTCCAAACGCACCACAAGCAGGCGATCTCATAAAGCTTACAAATAACACGGCAAATGCACCATCAAGTCCTTTATCTACACAAACTGTGTCATTCTCTCATTACAATAATCTTTCAGCTCAATTACCTATCGATCCGAAAACTGGAAGATTGGTTGTTGGTGGTGTAAAAGAGCAGGCTGGACAATGCTTAAAAAATATCAAGGCAATTTTAGAGAGTATTGACATTCCTTTTGACGATATTGTTAAAATTAATATCTACCTTAAAAATCTCTCGGATATTGAAGCCGTAAACAAAGTTTATACAACATTTTTCCCAGACTCGGCTATCGCCAGAGCCGTAGCCTATGTCCCTGCACGGACAACAGTTGCAGCTTCAGCTTTACCTATGGATGCTTTGGTGCAAATTGAAGCAGTGGTGTCACACGGAGATGGTACACCTCCACAGGCTATTGAAGACAGGCACGGAATCGTCATAGAGGCAAACAACACTGAAAATGCACCAAAGAGTTCTCTATCTACACAAACTGTAGCGTTTTCTCATTACAATCACCTTTCAGCTCAATTACCTTTAGACTCAAAAACTGGTGAAGTGGTAGCTGGTGGTATAAAAGAGCAGGCTGAACAGTGCTTAAAAAATATTAAGTCAATTGTAGAAAGTGTCGACCACGTTATGGACGATGTGGTTAAAGTGGAAATCTTCCTTAAAGATATTTCAGATAGTGATGCTGTAGACGAAGCTTACAAAACATTCTTCCCAGAGGGTGTTCCTGCACGAAGCACACTTGGCGTATCAGCTTTACCTAAAGATGCTTTAGTCCAAATCGATGCAGTTGTAGCAAACGCTGAAGGAACACCTCCAAAAGCATAACATGCATTTGTTTGTAAATACAGGAACCATCAAAGTTACTTGTTAATGCCGATTGTGAATGCGAAATCGCATATCCTATTCATAAAAAGGGGCGGTCTCAAATGAAAATTGGGACAACTTCCGTTTTTTAACAGCGTAGATGAAAAAGCATGGAGATTTTAGCCGATTATGGCAGAAATCTTGATGCTTTTTTAGTTTCCGAGCATAACAAAAAAACTGGGTTAGCTTGCGAATCTATGCGATTGAACTTTTATAGAGGGTGACACCTAAATTATTAATTGTAATCATTCAAACCGTAGCATGAATGGGTGCAGCATAATTTCAATAGAGAATAATATTCCACGATCGGGCTCGATTCTTTAATAAAGATCAGCGCTCATTTTCATTTAAAAGGCCATATTGGGGAATAAATCAGATCAAATAGGGAAGCTTGTAAAGAAATATCTTAAGCAAAAGGAGCAGAATATGGAAAATAATGTTTTTGAACAGATGGCAAAAAAATATGATACAGAAGAACGAATTGAATTAGCCAAAGTTATAGTTAAGGAAGTAAGACCAGAATTACGAGATAGTAAATCAAAATCTTTAATAGACTATGGGAGTGGTACTGGCCTAATTGGTTTAGAATTATCGGACCTGATGGATTCTGTTTTGTTGGTGGATTCATCAAAACAAATGTTGGATGTTGCAAAAGAAAAAATTTCTCGCAAAGGAATTAAAAATACCACAGTGACTTATGCAGATTTTACCGAAGAAACAACTAAACTTAAGGCAGACATAGTTTTAATGTCACTAGTTCTTCTTCATATTCCGGATACTAAAAAAATTCTACAAGAATTATTTAATGTTTTAAACAATGGTGGAAAACTAATTATTATTGATTTTGACAAAAACGATAAAGTAAATCATCCAAAGGTTCATAATGGTTTTTCGCATGAAAGCCTTAAAAAAATATTATCCGAAGTTGGATTTAAATCCATCAAAATTAAGACATTCTATCGCGGAAATCGTATTTTTGTGAACCAAGATGCCTCAATGTTTATTGCCAGTAGTATAAAGTGATTTCTTAAACAACCGGGTGCTTATCTGGGAACATTGCCATTTAAAAAAACTTTTTTGGATTAATCTGTACAAGAAGTAGGTGAAGTAGTTAATGCATGGTTTTTAACTAGGGAGATTGGAGAACAGGTATAGGCATAAAATTATAGATAAGGGTTGGTAAAGACCCTTTAGTTTATGTTTATGAAAACAAATATTGGGAAAGTTATCTTATATAAACAAAAATTAAAATGGAGGTTTTTTTATGGCTCACGAACAGTATCAACAACTTATTCATACTTTGCATGAGTGCATGTCCCATTGTAATCACTGTTACGATGCATGTTTGAAAGAAGACGATATTAAAATGATGGCTGGGTGCATTCGATTGGATAGAGAATGTGCTGATATTTGTGCTTATTTGGAACAAGCAATCACTAGAGGAACACCATTTGTTGCTGAATTAGCAGCTGCATGTGCTACCATTTGCGAAGCATGCGGAAATGAATGCAAAAAACATGACCATGATCACTGTCAAAAATGTGCAGAAGCTTGCTTTAATTGTGCGGAGGCCTGTAAGAGTATCGCTTAGTCTTTTTGATAGGATTGGGGCGGTTATTAATTGAATAAATTCTACAATAAAGTACAGAGAAGATATGTTTTTTCTGTACTTTTTACGTTTTAATTAAAAAACTGTAAGAATGATAATTTTTAGACTATATATCTGGTAGAATATAGGTGGTTATTTTTTTATTTTGGAGGAATTCAATGTTAGATAGGAGAATTAGATGAAACCAATAAAAGATAAGAAATTTATTGTTGATAACAAAACAGGCTACACTTCGGAAATAGGAAGATTGGTATCCATGATGGATTATACGCGGATGACTACGCTAGAAGCAGTTAACGGTTTAACAGCAGAGGAGCTTGATTACCGGATAGATGGCAAGGGAAATTCAATAGGTTGTCTATTGCATCACATTGCGTGTGTTGATGAAGTCTATCAGATTATCACATTTGAGGAGCGGAATCCGACCGAGGAAGAACTACAAAAACTTGAAGTAGGGCTGAATCTTGGTGAAAAGGCTCATCAGGAAATATATGGTAATGAATTAGACTTCTATAAAGAACGGTTAAACCAAGCCCGGGAACACACATTGGAACGATTCAAGAAAAAAGAAGACTGCTGGTTAGATGAAGTATCCCCCTTTGGTCCTAAACATTTAGCCAACAACTACTTCCGCTGGTTCCATGTATTTGAAGACGAACTGAATCACCGCGGGCAAATACGGCTAATTCGTCAGCATATGGAAAAAACTTTATGAACAGTTTGGATTCAGATATACCTACCCTAATTCACATGGTATGTGTAGAATGTATTAACTTGAGGAAGTAAAACAGTTGCTGTGGATTCCTAGAATAGCCAACAGTAGTTCAACTATTTGGATTTCTATTTATTTAGATGGTAATCTTAAAATATTATGGAAAGGAGTGATTAGCTATGAGTAAATCAATCCCAGAGATTACACTTAATGATGGCGTTACTTTGCCAGTTATCGGTTTTGGTACATATAAACTTAATGGGAACGAAGGTGTCAATGCTATCAATAGTGCAATTGATACAGGATATAGACTAATTGATACTGCTTATAATTATGAAAACGAAGGAACTGTAGGTGAAGCCATCCGGCGCAGTTCTATTCCAAGAGAAGAATTGAAAATTACATCTAAATTACCAGGTCGTTATCAAGCATACGATAAAGCTGTCACCACCATTCAAGAATCCTTATATCGAGCAAATCTGGATTATTATGATTTATATCTTATTCATTGGCCTAATCCTAACCAAGATAACTATGTAGAAGCTTGGCAAGCATTAATTGACGCTAAAAAATGGGGTTTGATTCGTTCTATTGGTGTTTGTAATTTCTTACCTGAACACATGAAGCGTCTAGAAAAGGAAACTGGTACGAAGCCAAGCATAAACCAAATAGAATTACACCCGTTTTTCAACCAGAATGAACAAAGAATATGGCACGAAGAGAACAATGTTAAGACAGAATCTTGGAGCCCATTAGCTCGAGCAAGTGCCGTTTTACAAAATGAAACGATTGGAAAGATTGCCGATTATCATAACAAGACGATTTCACAAGTTATTTTGCGTTGGCACTATCAGCTAGGGGCAATCCCAATCCCTAAATCTTCAACTCCTGAACGACAACTCGAAAACATATCAATTTTTGACTTTTCTCTTAATGAAACAGAAATGAGCAGGATTGCAGAATTAACTCGTCCAGATGGTAGAATTAACGATCTAGATCCTGCTAATTATGAAGAATTTTAAAAATGAAAGATAAAACATATCGGCGCACCACTTGCATGATGAGTGAATGCGCCTTTTTTGCTTTATCAATTAGGCTCAATAATACCTATTGGGTTTGAAAACCATTCTGTTCTTTAGGTAGTGACGCTTAAGGAATAAGACGTAATAAAGTAATTGGATATTTGTGTTAAAATATAGAAGGGAGTAACGCAATTGATAAGAATAAGTTCTCCCGATAATAGACACATTATATAGAGTGCTGAACTAGTTTAAATAAGATATACCAAATACATAAAATAATTGTAATTTGTTCGATGCAAGTTAGTTATTTAATCAAACTTCAAGTTGCTGAACAAATCAACTGAAAGGACCATAATATGTCATTGTTATTCAACAGAAAACAGGGATATCTACTTACAGGAGCTATTTTATTAATATTGTTCTTTGCAGATGTGGCATCAGCTTATGGGGAACCGAATTTAATCGAACTCAATAAAGGGATTGGGTCTACCCTTTATAACTTCCTCGGGGCTGGCTGGATTCCATTGTTTACGGTTATTACCTATATTGGATCAGGATATGTATCCTATCCACTAACAGGAGCTTTGATCTTATATCTTTTGGTTCGAAAAAATTATTGGATTGCTGCATTGTTGGCGTATAACCTTATTGGCGTACGACAAATCAATCACCTACTAAAGTCCATTTTTGAGGTTGCGCGACCAGAGTTAGAGCCTTTGGTACATGCTAGTTATTATAGTTTTCCAAGTGGACATTCCATGAATTCTATGGCTTTTTTCGGTTTATTGGCTTTTTTACTTAGTCGATATATTTCACGATCGAAAGCTCAATCAGCTTGGATTTGGACATCAGCAGCAATATTAATATTTTTGATTGGGCTTAGCCGTGTTTATTTAGGTGTCCACTTTCCACTAGATGTCTTAGGTGGTTTTGCTGCAGGTGGAGCTTGGCTTTTATTGAGCATTTGTATTCACTCCTTTCTGCCATTAAAGGAAAGGTCCATTCATATGAAAAGGAGTATGGACGACGAGAGTTAAGCCCCTATATTTACCATAGTTTTATTTTTAACATTAGGCATGATCAGCTACTGGATTAATAGCCATCGCCTATCTCACCCATACAGATTTCTCGCACGATGGTGAAGTTTATTCAGTATTCCTTCTGCAAGTCAGCCTTCTATCATTAATCATTCTCTATTGGAAGATTAAAAGATTCGCTAGACCATTTTCTCAAATCCAGCAGGAAAAAAATGGTGTACAGTAATAAAATTTTACTGTCTCTTTTTTTAAAGAGCTTTAATTATAGAATAAAGGAGAATGAAAGATTGACTAAAGTAATTGATATAAAAGACGTTTCATGGGAAAGACAGAAGAAAACGATTCTATCTGATTTGCACTGGGAAGTATCGAAAGGTGAGCACTGGGCGGTACTTGGATTAAACGGATCTGGTAAAACGACCTTGCTTAATATGGTAAATGGCTATGTTTGGCCGACTACAGGCAGTGTTAGTGTATTGAAACAACCATTTGGTAAAACCGATATTAGGGAATTACGGAAATCCATTGGCTGGGTAAGTTCTTCACTTCAGGAAAGAATTAAAGGGACGGAATATGCTGAGGACATTGTGGTTAGTGGGAAATATGCGTCGATCGGATTGTATGAAAATCCGACGGAAGTAGACTCGCAAAAAGCTTATCAAATCATGGAACAGGTTGGTTGCAGTCACCTAATAGGTCATACCTATCAAATATGTTCACAAGGAGAAAAACAAAAAGTTCTGATTGCACGTGGATTAATGGGATCACCAGAATTGTTAATATTAGATGAACCAAGCAATGGACTTGATTTTATTTCTCGAGAAGAACTCATGTCTACCATAAATCAAGTAGCAATGAAAAAAGATGCGCCAACGATTATATTTGTAACGCATCATATTGAAGAGATATTACCGGTTTTTACTCACACACTATTGCTACGCGATGGAACAGTTTTTGATAGTGGTAAGAGGCACGAGGTGTTAACCAGCGAATGTCTATCACGTTTTTTTAAGAAGCCTGTAAAAATTGAATGGCATAAAGAACGACCATGGATGGTTCTTCGGGATTAATATAACTTAGGTGCAAGGAGTTGGTTGGTAAAATGAATCGCATTATGGTAATGGGAGCGTCAGCTGGTGTAGGAAAGTCTACATTCGCACGAAAGCTAGGGGAGAAACTGGATATTGATGTCTATCATCTGGATTCTTTATACTGGAAGCCTTACTGGGTTGAAGCTTCATCGGAAGAGTTTTCAGCGAGCCAGCAAAACATTGTGACTATGGGTAAATGGATTATTGAGGGTAACTATAACAATACATATGACATTCGGGCACAAAAAGCTGATACGATTATTTATTTAGAACTTCCTTTGCTTGTATGTCTGTACCGGGTTTTCAAGCGCTGGATTCTAAATATAGGGAAAACCAGACCAGATATGGGAAAAGATTGTAAAGAAAAATTAGATTACAAATTTCTAAAGTTCATTTGTACCACTTACAGTTCCCGTAAGAAAAAAATGAAGGTTAGGTTTCAAGAAATTGGCGATCAAAAAAATATTATTACATTGAAGAGTAAGAAGGAAATTCAGTCGTATATAACAACCTTAGGTACCTGAATATTCAGGTTTTAATTTTGGAAGTATCGCACGGGGACTTATGTCAGGAGGATTTATTAATGGATGTAACACAGCATAACAGTAATGGTTGGGATAAAAAGGTTGAAGAAGGGGCTACATATACGAAGTCTGTAAGTGAAGAAATTATGAAAAAAAGTCAATCAGGTGAATGGGAAATAACGGTTACAACAAATAAACCTGTACCAAGAAATTGGTTTCCTAAATCACTAAGTGGATTGAAAGTCCTCTGTTTAGCATCTGGTGGAGGACAACAAGGTCCAGTTCTTGCTGCGGCAGGAGCGGATGTAACTGTTACGGACATATCTAAAAAGCAATTGGGACAAGATGAATTCGTGGCCAAACGAGATGGATTAAATCTTAAAACAGTACAGGGTGATATGTCAGACCTTAGCGACTTTATTGATGAATATTTTGACATAATCGTTAATCCTGTTTCTAACCTATTTGTAAAAGATGTGTTACCTGTATGGAAAGAAGCTGCAAGAGTTTTAAAAAATAATGGTGTTCTTATTTCCGGATTTACCAATCCTTTGTTATTTATTTTTGATGATAATCAGGAAAGGAAAGGTATTCTTGATGTGAAACACACTATTCCATCTTCTTCCATAGATTACTTACCAAAAGATGAGGTTCAAGACTATATCAATTCAAATCAAACAATCGAATTCGCACATACGCTTGAAGACCAAATTCAAGGGCAAATTGATGCTGGTTTTGTTATTTCAGGCTTTTATGAAGATGACTTTGGAGGAACTAGGATTTTAGATAAATATATTAAAACGTTTATTGCTACGAAGGCTATAAAAGTAAAGATTGACTAAGTGTTTTAGGTATGATGGTGGCATATCCATATGTAGAGACTGGTGCAATCATAATGACAAATACAGATTTAGGTGTTCATCAAATGGAAGGGATTATTGGAGAGATTTATAATCTATTGTACACGGTTATACAAAAAAATTTCAAAAGAATGGGTGTGTAAATATGATCAAAATTGGTATTATTCGTCACGGCTGCACAGCTTGGAATAAGGAAGGTAGAGCACAGGGGAATTCAGATATTCCGCTCGATAATGATGGACTTGTGGAAGCTGGCAAACTTGCAGAACGTTTAAGTGAAGAGGAAGAATGGGATATCATCTATTCTAGCAATCTATTAAGAGCCAACCAAACTGCTGAAGTTATTGGCAATAGAATTGATATTGAAGAAATTAATCTGGACCCTAGACTCCGTGAGGTAGGCGGCGGACTCATTGAAGGAACTACAAAAAAAGAAAGAATCGAAAAGTGGGGAGCCAACTGGAGAGAATTAGACTTGGGGATTGAAAGTACAGACAAGGTTATAGAAAGGGGACTATCATTCATAGACGAGATTATACAAAAGCATGACGGTAAGCGGGTGTTAATCGTTAGTCACGGATCGTTTATTAAACATTTGCTCAAAGACTTAGTACCTCATGTAGAAGAAAGCTCTCTTAAAAATTGTTCTCTAACTAAGCTTCGGAAGTCCAAAGGTGAATGGGAGTTGGAGCTACATAATTGTACGAGACATTTTGATTGTTAATTCGTAATTTAAAGTGGTTTTGAAAGGGGATTATTTAGACATTTTGAAGTTGTTCTAATGAAAGTTTTAATGGGGGTTAAGAATATGAATGTCGAGTCACTTAAAGTAAATAAGCAAAGTTGGGATGAAGTAGCGCATCGTTTTTATGGGAGAAATCCGCTTCCTGAATATGGGCCACTTGCACCGCGTGAGGATGAATTGAATTTATTTGGCGATGTTACCGATCTGAAAATCTTGGATATTGGTTGTGGCAGTGGGCATTCTTTACAGTACATGAGCAAGCGGAACGCAGGTGAACTATGGGGAATCGACTTGTCAAAAAAACAAATTGATGCGGCAAAATTAGTATTAGATAACTGCAATTCTCCTGTTAGTTTGTTTGAATCACCGATGGAAGAGAATCCCGGTATTCCAGAAGATTACTTTGATAGTGTATATTCCATTTACGCACTTGGATGGACCACTGATCTAGATAAAACCTTAGCAAACGTTAATAACTATCTGAAAAAAGGCGGCATGTTTATCTTTAGTTGGGAGCACCCATTACATAGTCGTGTGAGTAATAAAGATGACGTTTTAGCTGTTACCAAATCCTATCACGAGGAAGGTCCATACAATCATGAAGCATGGGATCATCCTGCAATTATGCAACAATATAGAATCAGTACATATATGAATTCACTAATCAACAATGGGTTTAAAATTGAAAAAATGATTGAGGATGTATGCCTAACCGATGAAGACGTTCATCGGCACGCAAATAGATGGTATTCCTTTGAGAAAGCAAAGGCTATCCCTACTACAATAATAATTAAGAGTCAAAAGTTGTAGGATAAAAAATGACAAGAATTTGTTGCTTTCCTTAACATAGAACAAAAAAAGCGTATAGGTTTCCCTACACACTTAAGCGATTTATGGATGTATTGAAACCGGTGTTCCTATTGGAATAATACTTGCTAATTCTTCTACATCTCTATTCTACATTCTAATGCAGCCGATTGATACTGCTTTACCAATCGAACTCGGGTCATTTGTTCCATGAATTCCATAATGTTGTTTTGATAAACTCATCCACATTGTACCGAACGGCCCACCAGGGTTGGGAGCTTTATTAATAATTATAAAGTTTCCTATCGGTGTTTCGCGCAACATTCTGCCAACTGCAATAGGGTACTGTTTTTGTTGCACACCATTTTTTAGTAAGGTCAGCCGCCGATTACTGAGAGAAACATCAATTTTATAAGGAATTGTATTTACGGGTGGAAATCCCGGTATAACAATGGATTGGCCAGGATAAATGGCATTTGGATTAATTGATGGGTTAGCACTAATGATTACCGGTAATGGTGTACGGTAATCCCTTGAAATCTGGTTAAGTGTTTCCCCGAGTTTAACTGTATGAATCAATGTTCACACCTCCATAGGTAAAAGTTATCTATACATTCTATGTGGACTTTGAAAAGTGTTTCGAATGTTGAGGGGATAATAAAGGAGCTTTCGTTACAATAGATGTTCTGGAAACGGGCCATTTAGTTGAATAAATAAGCAAATATAAGCAATTAACCTTTAGGAAAGAGGTGACCTTTTTGAGTATAAGGAACAAAGAAATAAAATTGGTAATAGGTGCAGGAAAGTATAATAACAATCCAGGTTGGTTGCATACACAAGAGGAAGAACTCAATTTACTGGATGAAAGCACTTGGAGTAAAATGTTTGATAATAATTCAATTACAGCATACTTGCAGAACACATATGGGAACACCTAACTTATAAAGAAGGTGTTGAAGCTGCAAAGGTGTGCCGCAAATTCTTAAAACCAGCTGGATACATACGCTGCGCTGTTCCTGGCGCCTTTTTCCAAGATAAAGAATATCAGGATACGGTTAAAATAGGAGGTCCTGGGCCCCAAAATCACCCCGCAGCAGATCACAAAATTGTTTACAATTACAAAACCATAACGAATATGTTTAATACTGCTGGATATGAAATAAAATTACTTGAGTATTGTGATGATGAAGGGGAGTTTCGCCAAAACCTCTGGAATGGAAAGGATGGAGTGATTTTTCGGTCTAAAAAATATGATCCAAGAAATCAAAGCGAACAACTTGTATTTCCATCCTTAATAGTTGATGCTATAAAGGTTTAAACAAACAGGCGCTATTCCTTAATAATGAATAGCGCCAATATCGCATATAAGGGCCATATTGTTGAGGGGCAAGATCAAACCAGATGTTTCTGTAAAGGAAAATAAATCAAAGAAGGTTTAGTAAGAGCAATATAAATTGGTTTAATAAAAAAGGCTTCCATTAAGGAAACCCTTTTTATCGTATCCCCCTTGAGTATTGAAAAGGAGGATTTACTTTACGAGTCAATGCTTTTTCTGCATGTAATCCCCAGTAAGGATCATTGAGCATGCCTCGTGCAATAGCTACAAGTTCAGCATCTCCATTGGAAATCGTTGCTTCTGCAAGGGCAGGATCGCTTAATTTTCCAACAGCAACAACCGGAAGACCTAGTTGCTCTTTAAATTCGCGTGCAAAAGGAACTTGATAACCCGGGGTATTTTTCGGTTTGCTTTTCCCTGGAGGACCTTCACCACCACTGGATACATGGAAAAGATCAACGCCTGCTTCTTTAAAACGTTTAGCCATTTTTATCGAATGCGATAAATCGTAGCCATCGTTCACGTATTCAATGGCAGACATCCTCATAATGAGAGGCATCGCTTTAGGCATGACACTTTTAACTGCTCTAACGACTTCTTCTCCAAAAAGCGCTAAGTCTTTTCCATATTCATCGGCGCGGTTGTTGATGCTTGGTGACATAAATTGATGCAATAGATAACCGTGAGCACCATGTAACTCAATCGTGTCAAACCCTGCTTCAACGGCTCGTTCAGTAGCTTCTTTAAACTGCTGAACGGTTTCTTGAACTTCTTGTGTTGTTAAAGCTCTTGGAGGCTTAAGTTCACCATTCATCGTTTCTTCCGGCAGAACCTCAACGGGAATGTCGGAAGCACCAACAGGCTGGGTGGCATCTTCAGCTTTGCGTCCCGCATGTGCAATTTGAATACCGACCTTAGCGCCGTGTTTGTGAATCTCATTGTTGATTCGTTGATATTCTGGAATTTGATGATCTGACCAAAGGCCTAGGTCACCATTAGTAATTCGGCCCTCGGGTATTACACTTGTCATTTCCATGATAATTAACCCTGTTCCACCGATAGCTCTAGAAACGTAATGTATGAAATGCCAATCGTTTGGAGCACCATCTTCTTTGTCAACTGAATACTGGCACATCGGTGACATGACGATGCGGTTTTTTAACTCTAAATTTTTGATGGAATAGGGGGTGAATAAATTATTCATTGTAATTGTAATACCTCCTTATTATTTGTGTGCGCATGCATACAAGTGGACTTAAGATAATGTATGCACTTAAATATCGCTTGTTTATTTGCTTGCACATACATATATTAAACGGTATGCTATAATTGTGTCAATACATTGAATCGGAAAGGGTTATAAATATGAACGATAATGAGTTGTTTGCAACCTGGATTAACCTTACGAAATATCATGATCGTCTATTGAAAGCCATGGACTATTCGTTACACCATCAATTTCAATTAGGCATTAATGAATTTTATTTGTTATACTTCCTTGCACAAACGGACGAAAAGAAAATGCGTTTATCAGATTTGCTCCCAAAGGTCGGTCTGAGTCATAGCGCATTGTCTCGATTAGTATCAAGGATGGAAAAGTATCGGGGAGAGTCATTGGTTCAACGTACGACCGATGAGAGAGATAAGCGCTCCGTTGATGTTTTACTTTCAGAAGAGGGGGAACAACTAGCAGAAAAAATGTTGTCGTTGCTTAATATCACTCTGAATAATAAATTAAGCAAAAAAGACATTAATAAGATTAAGGGGTTATTTGATTAGAAAGACTCCAGCTAATAGCGGAAAAAGACTATTCAAGAATCGGGCACGATTGTGGAATTTCACATCTATTAAATGATAAAACTTTTTTATATAAGTAGAGTTCTAATGTAAAGTAGTACTTTTTTTAATTTGATTTTTTTTACGTAAATTTGTGAGATACTATAATTACATTTTAGTTTGATTTATGAAGGAGTGAATACATTGGTAGGTGTAGAAATTGATATGGTTGTTACAGACAGCTTGAGGGCACTGGAACTATACGAAAAAATATTTGAAATTGAGCGTGTGGAAGTTTCAGATTTGCCGCAGGGTGAAAATGAAGCTGTTTTTACACTTTATGATGTAAGATTTCACATGCTGGATGAAAATCCAACCTTTGAATTAATAGCACCAAGAATTGATGATCCAAAAACAATTTGGTTCAATATTCTTGTTCCAGATATTAAGGAAACTTATTCAAAGGCAATGGATGCGGGCTGTACAGAAATACAAGCAGTAACGGATATGCCAGACTACGGTATTACTAATGCAATGTTTGCTGATTTTTATGGCTACGTGTGGATGCTCCATCAGATTCATAAAGTGGTGAGTCATGAAGAACGTATACGACTTTGGGAAGAAAAAAAGGGTAATGAATGATAGGTGTATGATCAATTTAGCGAGTAATGCTTTATAAAGGTCGAAGAAGTTAGGGCAGTTGAATCGATGTGTAATGAAGACAACGACACATCGAATTCGATTGCCCTTTTTTTCTAGGTATCATGTACATATTATCAGTATTGATTAAAAAGGAAATGTGTTTTTTATGTCGAATTATATAAAGGATAACTGCCTTCTTTAACTAAATGCCCATTAGCTTAACAAGCAAAATTAAAAAGTCGGTTTCTTAGCGTATAGGAATTCGATTTTTTTAGGTTTCAATTTGCTTACCGTATAATATCTGCGTTTTGTCGGCAGGATTCCTAAAAGGAAGTCGGGATACCAGCCCTACTTATCTGTTGCAGTTCTTTCAATAAGTTTTGCATCTCTAGGTTGGTTTGCTTTCTTTAATTATCTGTTTTATTAATGGGATAGGAAAGTATTTCTAAAATCATTTTGCTCAATTAACTGGCACAAGAACGGAATAAGCGAAGTACTCAAATCGATTTGGCCATTTTATGAAGGAATGTGTGTTAAAATAAAGGTGGAATATTTTTAATTGTCTAAAAGGTAGTGTGCAAGATGAATAAATATCAAGAACGTTCTGTTTATATTTCAGCTGTAGCACTTGCTTTCTTCTTAGTATTATCTTTAATTACACACCATTGGGGATTCTTTTTATGGAGTTTATTGCCTGTATTTATAGGTTTGATGCCTGCGTTTTCCACCAAAATTGACAAGAAAAGCAATGAAAAATGAAAAGATGTATTCATTCATCGGGCGCTTTTCTTTAATAAGGGAAAGCGTCCTTATTGCATCTAAGGGCACTTTTCTGGAATATTACCGCAGGAGATATCTTGTAGAACTGGAGGAATTAAATGATGTTCTTCAAATCTATGACTGAAAAAGAGTCGGCTAATTGGAAAAAGGGAGCCATACTTGGTTTTTATACCTATATGTTGTTGTTAGCTATAAACCAAATTTATTATCTAGTTTTTGCAAGTAATCCTTTTTCTTCAGCTCTAATTTTTTGGTCTGGATTGATAGCTGCTTTTGGGTGTGAAATTATTTTCAATCTCAAAGATAAAAGGAAATTAAGAAGAAATAAAGTATGAAAAAATGATTTTATTTGTTAAATTAACAGGCAGTAGTCGAAATAAGAGCAACGCCCGTCTTGTTTATTATGGTCCTTTAATTGAATAGAGTTTGTCGAATAAGGGAGAGTTAAGATGAATTGAAGTTAATAAGAGGATGGTTTTTGTTTAGCAGTTGGAAATTATCTAAATAACCATATAAAGGTGAAATATTAACTAATGAGTTTTGGAAATGAGTATCTGCAAGTTGTCCAAGATAGATTTAAAAGTGTAAAAACCCTTGGAAATAAGACAATATGTCAATTGTCAGAAGAAGATATTCATTGGGTTTTTAATGAAGAATCTAATAGTGTTGCGGTTATCGTAAAACATTTAAGTGGAAATATGGTATCTAGATGGTCTGACTTTTTAGTTTCGGATGGAGAAAAGCCTTATAGAAATCGCGAACAGGAATTTGAAAATAATATATCATCGAAGCAAGATTTGGTTGCAATTTGGGAAAAGGGTTGGAATATACTTTTTGAAACATTAAATGATTTGGGAGAACAAGATTTATTGAAAAAAATATATATTCGTAGTGAACGTCATACGGTACTTGATGCAATAGAGAGACAGATGGCTCATTATGCTTATCATGTGGGGCAAATTGTTTATATTGGAAAACAATTAAAAGATGGAGATTGGAAAACCTTAAGTATCCCAAAAGGAAAATCAGAAGAATACTTACAACATATGGAGAAAAAACATAAGGAAAAATAAACTTAATACTTAATCGTGGCGCGCTTGCCTGAATAAATAAAGCCCAATTTCCTATTTATGATACTAAGAAATTGGGCTTTCGTTTTAGTCTTTAATTTATTCCCTGCCTCAAAATGCTAGACATACCAGTAATCTAAACATTATCAGGAGCTTGTATCTGATTTTTCTCAGAATAAAACGTTGCCTTAGAGGGCTCCTTAGAGGGCTGTGTACAAAAGATAAACAATATAATCGTAACCGCAAACATTATTAGGGTTCCTAATATGACGACAAACTGAATAGATATCAATTCAGCCATGATTCCAAAAATTGTAGTCCCAATAATGATGAAAAAAGCTTCGATGAAACCATAAACACTACCAACCCGTCCCATTACCGTGACAGGAACATTATTTTGATAAAATGTGTAAAATCCTGTGTTAATAAAAGCCATCGAAAATGATAGAATAAAAAAACCAATAGCTGCTATCAAAAAGTTACCTGAAAAAGCATAAATCATATAACCGATTGAAACCATTAAGGATCCAAGACCAATCAGCCAAGAGGTAGCTATCTTTTTTACAATTATTATGTTTACTAAGGCGCCTACAATTATTCCAACGCCAGCAATACTTACCAGTAACCCATAATCCCTCTCTGATAAAGAAAGCACTTCTGTAGAAAATGCTGCTTCTAGTGAATCTACAGCAGTTGCCAAAACCATCACAGCACTGAATAGTAAATAAATGACCATAATGTACACGTGTTTACGACTAAAATCAACAACTAATTTCCAATCATTTTTCAATAGCTTCAAGGTTATTTTTTCGTCTTTTGTTTCAATAAAATCATTTTTTTCAATATTGGGCATGAAAAAAGTGATTAGTGCTGATAAAAATAAGGCTATTGCATTAATATATATCGCAAAATTTGGGGTGCCAATCATAAACATCATTCCTGCAATTGCAGGTCCAGTAACAAATGCTCCAGAATCAATTAAGCTTCGGAGAGAATTAAATCGTTTTCTTTGAGCTTGAGGTATTAACTTTGTAATGTAAGTCATTGATGTAGGCTCATACATGGAACTAGCAATACTTATTAAAAAGACAAGACCGTATATTGCCCAAAGAGACGATAGTAAAGGCAGAAAGGAAATAAACACTGCTTGGAATATAGTAAGCCACACTATAAGATGCTTCTTATTCAATCGATCAATTAAACTACCCGACCAAATGTTAGTAAATAAAGTAGATAAAGCTCTAAGTATATATAAACCTGAGACAGCAAGCACACCCATCATATCAAGAACAATTAAATTTAATGCTATAAAATACACCCATTCACCTATACTAGAAATACCAATACTGGACAATAAAATGGAGGGATATTTCCACGACTCTATAAATTTTTTTATACGCATTTTTATTTCCTCCTTGTGAACTCAAACTTGGACAATAAAAAAACTCACCCCCAAGACCTTAAGTCTTGAGGACGAGTTGTTGCGCGCCGTGGTGCCACCCCAGTTTGGTAATATGTCACCATATTATCCTTGATAGGTACAGTATGAAGTCCATACATATACCGTAGCTCTATAACAGGAGCTCCTGTCACACCATCACCCATATGGATCCAATGTGCTGCTCTGAGACTTGTTTCCAACCATTAATTCTTACTCCTTTTCACCAACAGGAGCTCTCTTTGAAGAATTGCCGATTATACTCTTCTCTTCATAGCATTTGTATTTAGTTGTGACCTTTAAAGTTAGATAATCTTACCAAATCTTTAGAGGGAAGTAAAGAGCTTTTTTTATAACTTATACTTATTACTGAAACCTATAATTAACTTTATAGGAAGTAACGCGTTAAGATCCCAATTGCTATTCCAATCACAACGGAAGGAAGAAACATATTTATGATTTTAATTGTAATTGCTGTGGCAAGACAGCCTATAAGAATCGGAAAGGAAATAACGATTTCTCCATCCGCTGGTGTTAAGATTTGATTCACGATAAGTGCTGATATAATTGCAATAGGAACATAATTAAAATACATACGTAAGGTCGGATTCATCTCTCGTCCTGACATGAATTCCACACCGATGACCCGTGATAAATAGGTAGAAACGGATAATAATCCTATTAGTATCCAATTATTAATCATCTCTTGACCTCCTCTTTAAATAAAGACCTACAAGCGGTGATAAAACTCCTGTTATGATGATCGTTAATTCATTGCCCGGTATTAAATACTCAAGGGCAGTGGCTATTATTATAGCAGTTAGCGCGGTTGCGATGATTGGTTTTTCTTTCAATGAAGGGATAAGAAGCGCAACAAAAGTAACTGGAAAAGCTAAGTCTAATCCCCATTTCAGAGGATCAATTTGACCTCCAATGAATGCTCCAATATATGAAGAGATAATCCAAGCAACATAGAAGGTACTGGCAACTATCCCAAAATAAAGAGGATCTGGTCCATGTTTTTGAAATCTTGCACTACCTAAGACAAATGGTTCGTCTGATACTCCAAAAGATAATAACCATCTCCATTTTTTCTTGGCAGGAGCAAAACCTTCAGCAAGGGCAGCCCCGTATAACAAATTGCGCAAATTTAACAAAACAGAGGTGAAAAGAACACTTGTAAAAGTTGCTCCAGATGCCAACATTGCGACAGTCACCATTTGGACGGAACCTGAAAATACCAATAAGGACATAGCTATAGTACTCGCTAAACTAAGATTGGCTTGAGTTGCGAGTACACCATAAGATAAACCATACGCCGCAATGGCTATTGCTAGCGGTAAAGCTTCGATAAAACCAGTTTTAACAGTTCGCTTTTTTGTATCCATCTTCATAAAAACTCCTTATCCTATGTTTATCAAATCCATAATGAGATGGAAAAAGCCATAAACTGGGTGTTAAATAAACATATAGTTTGGTATACTAAAACTTAAGTTAAAGTTTATTATACTATACTTTTTCTATTTTTGTATATTATAATTAAATTAAATATATATTATAATATACCAATATGTAAAAACCAGTTCTTTTAATTGAAGGAGGACAAACATGAATACAGAAAACCTTTTTAGAGAAGGAGATATGGGGAAGCGCATTGGTGCTAATCTACGGAAATATCGAAAAAGTAAAGGAATGAGTATGGAGGCCTTGGCAAAACAAATCGGGGTCAGTAAATTAACATTGATCAAGATCGAACACGGGGAGGCTAACCCTACATTATCCGTCATCTGGAAAATTGCCGACGGGTTAAAAATACCGATAACTGCATTATTATCAATTGAATCGGATGTCTCTGTTACCCGCAGGGAGGAAGGACTGAAACTGATGAGTTCCGATGAGGTGTTTGTCGCTGAGCCTTTATTTCGTTCCCATGACTTTGAACTATATCGTGGATACCTACAGCCTGGGAGTGGATATCTGTCGAAAGCACACCAAACGGGGGTGATGGAATTTGTTACAGTTATGTCCGGCCAACTGACTATGGAACTTGATGGAGATGTTTATCACTTGGATGAGTACGATTCTATTCGTTTTAAGGGAGATACTTCCCATAAGTATGCTAATCCATCTTCCGTCTTAACGGTTTTGCACTTTGTCATTTCTTATAATAATCTCTAAAAAATGAACTGGGAATATTCATAGCGAATTATGTTATGACAAAAGAATGAGCAATAATAATGATTTTAACATGAGGTACCCAACTTCAAGACTGTCATTTTACTAAAGTTACAGGATTTTAGAAATTAAATTAGGGTACCAGTAAGGTGTTCCGTAAACAGGACATGTTTGTGCAATAAAATATGATAAGCTGAATGCGTAAAGTTAAACAAAAAGGATGAGGATATTATGATGAAATTAAAAATTACAACATTTGTTTTAGTTGGAGGACTTGTCGGCGCTTTAACGGATGGGATAATGATAGGGGTTGGCGCATCTGCATTAGTTTTTATAGCGTATCAGCTAGAGAGATTTTTAGAAGTAAATGAGAAGAAATAAATAATAGAGCGCTTTTGTTTAGCATCAGCAAAAATTTCGATATAGAAAGGATTGACTCATTTATATCAATAAAATTGATTTGAGATAATATAAAAAAATAGCACCGCAAAATGCGATGCTATTACAAACGGAACTTGTTTTTAAAGTACATAAGGGCCAAAGAAAGTTGTTAACAGAAGGATATGAATTCCAACAAAGTACATGATGCGTATGGTGACATCCCATTCATTTGCTCGTTTTATTATTTGCACGATAGCAAAAGATATGGCGGCAAATACAAACATATAAAAATAGGAGCTACCTTCAAAGGTTAAATAATTTGGTGCATTTATATAAATATTGTTTACGAAAAATTGATTTTTCCAAACCAGTGCTGCGATAGCATAAATTCCAATTCCTGTATAAAAAACCCAAACAGGGTCTCGATCAATTGTTCTGCTTCTGAAGAAATACATTAGCGCGATGAACACAATTGGCCATATAAACCATACAGAAGAAATTGCAACAGCGAATATAGATGCAGTTAACATACCAAGCGTTTTCCCCAGGGTCCGTATCCAGTCATCTTGATTAAAACCAGTGGCTTGACTGATTGCAGCAATATCACTGGATGAAAAGTTAATAGCGTTGCCATCTGAGTCTAAATCAAGCCACGCAATTGTTTCCTCATTCACCCATTGCGGTTTGACCGATATCGCAGGTGTATTACTACGTCGCTCGGTGGCTGTTGTGCCATCCTCATTTATCGTTGCCTTATAAATATTGAAGGCGCTGTTATCATTGTATTGTGTTTCGGTTTGACCATTTGCTTGAAATAATAAACTCGGGTTGCCATCGTTGTATGTTAGAACGACATTGGAAATCTCTGTTAAATCATTATTTCCAGCTGGGTCTTGTAGTCTTATTTCTTGTAATGGTTGCGGAGTTTGTTCCGTAATCGTTGTTTGCATAAAATAGTTAAAAAATTTTGGGGTCCCTTGACGTGCTTCAAGTTCTTCTTGCAATAATATCCCCAATTTTTGATCTTCGAGCGCAAACGAAACATCTTTTACAATTTTCCCAGGGTTTATAGGTACGCTTGTTTGGTACTTTTGTTTAACAGTTCCGTTCGTTAATTGTTGTAACGTTATGTTGATTTCATCAGTATTGGTTGCATAGGTTAATATATTTATCCCGTTTTCGTATTCTTGTGGGATAATTTCCTTTTTATTTAAGTCAATATTCATAACCTTTGTTGATTCTTTATTGTCTGGAGAAAGTTGGTATAATACCTTGTCTTTCACATAAAGAATTGTATTCTCTAGCGGATAAAACCGTTCAACATCGGAGACTATTTTATTTCTATTTTTATCGTATATATTTGTAAAGTCAAAATAAATAAGATGCGCGCCTTGTTGATAAACCTGTGTCCACTTGTTTACTGGTATATCATAGGTTTTTTTGTCCTGTACAAGGAATTCACTATTGATTGTTGTTGTGGCTAATTTCCCACCTTCAAAGCTAGTGATGATATATGCTCCATCTTTTGTCTGTTTTATAGGAGGTAGCCTATTAACATCTGTTTTACTAATGGTTAGACTTCTACTCCAATTGGGTGCAGGTGGCTCTGTAACCTTAGAGAAGTTTTGAGAAAATAATAAAGTTAATCCAAAAATAATAATAATTCCAGGTATAATCCAATACAACTGTTTTAGTAGATTTCTATTCATTTGTTAGCCCCCGTGTTGCAAATAATTAGTCTCTCTTATTTTTGATATAACAATATTATCATATTTCTGAAAAAAGGTGTATTTAGACTTTTCAACATTAGGCATTGTGGCCTCCTATTTTTTTGCTCCTTCCGATAGTAATTCCGGCTTCGGTATAGCTGGTGGCTCGAAGTATCGCAGTTGAACCATATTTATCACGAATGGAATCCATCACATAGCCGATATCCTTTTTCTTAGGTTTATCATCAAATAAATCTAACTGCGTTTCCGCGTTTTCATAAAGGTTATCTAAGGTCACATATACGTGTCTGATATCACTGAATCCATCATGAAATTTAGCGAATAGTTGCATACAAATACCGTAGACTTCCATCGTAATATTCGTTGGAAATGTAATTGACCTTGACCGATTAAAGCCTCCACCGGTTACTTTTGAATACGATATCCCAAGGTGAATGGTTCTTCCTGCCTTATTAGCGGTTCTTGCTCGACGGCATGCTTCTTCCGAAAGATCGAGAATACAAGCAGCAACTTCTTCTTTGGAGTAGTCACGCAATAAGGAAATGCCATGGCCGAATCCTTTTTGCTCAAGTTTTGTAAAATTACCTAAAACAGGGCTAAGATCAACACCCCAAGCGTGCCGATAAAGTTGCTCTCCCATAATTCCAAAACGTTTTTTTAAATGTTCTAATGAAAAATTTGCTAGCTGTCCAAGATTTACGATTCCCATTCTGTTTAAATTATTTTGCATTCTTCGGCCTATTCCCCAAATATCTTGTACTGGAAATGGCCATAACTTTTCTTTCACGTCCTCATACTTACATTCAGCTATTCCTGCTTTTTTTGCGTGTAAATCCATAACGACCTTAGCAAGAAATTTATTATCACCGATGCCAATCGAACAAGTAATACCCATGTTTTTTAAAATATCTTGCTTAATTAGCTTAGCAACTTGCCACCTGTCTCCAAATAATTTTTGAAGTCCATTTACGGTAACCCAAACTTCGTCAACAGAGTATTGATGAATGGCTTCTTTTGGTACATATTGATTAATTAACTTTGTGATTTCCAGCGAAACAGCTAAGTAGTCGGCCATGTGTGCATTTACGATGTGAATCCCGGGATCATCTGGTAGTTCGAAAAATCGACTCACATTGCTTACGCCGTGCTTCTTCTTCAATTCTGGTGAAGCAGCTAGCACAATACTACCTGTTCTATTTGTGTCACCAACAACAGCTAATTGATCCTTCATTGGATCGAGCCCTAATTTAACAGCTTCAACACTTGCGTAAAATGAACGCATATCGATACAAAGTACATCATTTCGTGGGTATGTAGAGTAATCCATTTAACTCACCTCACTAGTATTAGGAACATTTGTTCTTATTGTATGCACTAGGAAGTTAATTATCAATGGAAATTAATTCTATAGTCTGTTAGGAAGAACAAAAACCGGAGCTATACACACCCCGGTTTTTATCATCTGTGTTTGTCGTATTTAATTGGTTTCGTAATAGCTTGAAGGGATGCATACATGTCATCCGTCATTAGTTGTGAAGTTCGATAAGCTACATTGTCGTTAACCTGGGCAACTGAGCTTGCTCCAAACACAGCACTCGCAACAGCAGGATGATGTAAAATATAGTTTAAGGCGACACTGCTAAGCGAGGAATCACCCACGGTCTTTGATATCTTTTGATAAATATCGGTTAATTCTCTTTGGGAATAATCGAGAAATCCATCTTGGGCTTTCTTTTCGATTTGTTGGTTTCCTTTTTCTGTAAGCATACCTTTTGCTAGAGGGCCTCGAGCTAGAACACTAATAGTATGTTGCTCTAATAAATCTAATATTTCTTCCTCAGGACGGCGATCAAGCATATTGTACTGCATCATCACGCCATCGATGGATGACCGCTTTACATATTCACGTATTACATTCGGTCTAATAGATGAAATACCATATGCCCGGATAACCCCTTCTTGCTTTAGTTCATCAAAGGCTGAGATTGTTTCATTAATCGGGTCATCAGTCGTTCCACCGTGTAGCATGTAAAAATCAATATAATCCGTTTGTAGTCGACGCAGGCTATCTTTTAATCCATCTTTAATATGTGCCTTTGATGGATCCCAGTGCCAATCCTTTTTTGCACGGTCGAAATGATTACCTACTTTTGTTGTTAAAATAATGTCTTTACGCTTATTTTTAATGGCCTCACCAACAACTTCTTCATTCATTCCAAAATCATATAAATCGGCTGTATCAAGATGATTGATTCCTGCATCTAAAGCTTCGTCAATAATTTCTTTTGCTTTAGTAGCATCGGTTCCAAGTGACATGCAACCAAGTGTTAAGTCTGATACATATAAATCTGATTTACCTAAACGATTTGTGTTCATACTTTAACCTCCTATTAGTATTAGTGTAAAAACAAGCTGGCGGGATTACAACTAATTCAACATAAATCCGCTATTAAATTATGTTAAAATGGGGAAAAGTAGGTAGAGGATGGTAGTTTATGCGAAAATTTGAAGAAAAAACAATACGTTCTGAAAAAATATATGACGGTAAAGTGGTGCATTTACAAGTAGATGATGTGACGTTGCCAAACGGGAAAACGTCTAAGCGAGAGATTATTAAGCACCCTGGGGCTGTTGCAATTATCCCGATTACAAAGGATAAGAAGATTATCTTTGTTGAACAATATCGCAAACCTTTAGAAAAATCACTTGTTGAAATTCCCGCTGGTAAATTAGAACCAGGGGAGAAACCAGAAGCTACGGCAGTCAGGGAATTAGAAGAAGAGACGGGTTATACAACAAATGAATTGGAATTTGTAGCATCCTTTTATACATCACCTGGTTTTGCAGATGAGCTTATGTATATATACGTAAGCAATAAACTGGAAGAATTAAAAGAGAAGATAGACGGTGATGAGGACGAATTTGTGGAGATACTAGAGTTAACACTAGAAGAAGCGCAACAATACGTGAAGGAAAATCGCATACAAGATGCGAAAACGAATTATGCAATTCTTTATTTACAGACATTGGAGATGATGTAAGTAATGATCGAGTCGTTCTTTGCTGATCTACATATTCACATCGGTCGTGATATGTACGATAAACCAGTAAAAATTACAGGAGCTAAAAGCTTAACACTAACAAATATTTTACTCGAATCAAGTAGGAATAAAGGTATTCATTTAGTAGGCATAATTGATAGTCATGCTCCACATGTCCAACAGGAATTAAAGCAATTATTGGCCAATAATCAGGCAAGAGAGCTTGAGGATGGTGGCATTCAGTTTGAGGATGTGACATTAATTCTTGGTTCAGAAATAGAGGTGAATGATGAGAATTGTCAGGGTCCAGTACATGTCTTATGCTATCTTCCAACACTAGCAAAAATGGAAGAGTTTACGGAGTGGTTGGCTACTAAAATGACAAATATTAATTTGAGTTCACAGCGTTATTACGGTACAGCAAAAGCGTTGCAATACAAAGTGAAAGAGTTAGATGGTTTATTTATTCCAGCCCATGTGTTTACGCCATTTAAAAGTACATATGGAAAAGGTGTAAAGCAGTCACTTGAAGAGGTTTTTGATCCAGATTTAATTGATGCAGTCGAGCTAGGTCTTAGCTCAGATACAAGTATGGCAGATCAAATTGAAGAATTACATGCATACACGTTTGTTTCTAACTCAGATGCCCATTCTTTAGGCAAAATTGCACGTGAATATCAAGAAATCGAAATGGAAGAGCCGTCATTCAAAGAGCTTAACTGGGCATTACATCAGGTAAAGGGCAGAAAGATAAGCCGCAATTTTGGAATGAATCCGAAGCTCGGGAAATATCACACAACTGTTTGTAGTAAATGCCTTGAACCGTTAACAACTAGCGTTAAAGTTTGTCCAACGTGCGGTTCCACTAAAATAGTAAAAGGTGTTTATGACCGCATAAAAGAGCTCGCCAATGAAAACGTAAATAAGGTGAGTCGACCACCATACATGTATCAGGTTCCACTTGAATATTTGCCATCCCTTGGTCCAAAAACATATGGAAAACTACTAGAAAACTTTAATACAGAGATGAACATTATTCATCAGGTACCATTAAACAGATTGGAGGAAGTCGTCCCAGAAAAGCTAGCAAGAGCAATTATCCAAATGCGAAATGGAGAATTAGCGATCTCAGCTGGTGGGGGAGGGAAGTACGGGAGTATTAATCCTTCTTAATTCTAAACTTAATATAAGAAAAAAGTAGATTGTGGTATTTTTATTCGGAATTCCTCATAGTTTTTAAGTATAGGATAGTTTGTACTAGCTTAAGGATTATATAAAAACTTCGGCATATTCGCTAGGTAAGGACGAAGCGAATGCCCTAGTTTCTCTAAGGATGGGGGACTCCGATGTTTCAAAATAAAAAGCCAATTGTTGATCATGTAAAAAAATACGCAACCATCTACTTATTTATGTTAGTTCTGTTTTTAACAGGAGTTATTTTTGGAGCAGTTATTGTGAACAGCATGAATTTTGTACAGAAACAAGATTTATTCTTTTATCTTGAACGTTTTTTTGAGAAAATTGCTGGTAGCCAAGAAATTGATAACGGAGAAATAATGAAAGATAGTTTCTTTTATCACGCTAAATATTTACTATTATTATTTATTCTAGGGTTATCGGTTATTGGTTTGCCGATTGTATGGGTATTATTATTTTTAAAAGGATTAGTCGTTGGATTTTCTGTCGGATTTATTGTCAATCAACTTGGATTATTTGAAGGGTTATTTCTTGCATCATTATCAATCGCACCACAAAATCTAGTAGTCATACCAATCTACCTTATAGCAGGTAGTTTATCGATGATTTTTTCTTTAACATTACTAAACAAATTATTTTCTAGGCGGTTATCACAACCAATACTGCAACCGCTAAGTCGATATGCGATTGTCTTTACGTTATTATTAGCGGGAGCATTACTCGCTGCATTAATGGAGGCGTATGTTTCGAATGAAGCAATGGAAGCTTTAATCAAAACGTATTACAAATAATAACTAATACTATATAATAATAATTGTTGTTAGTTATTTATAATAATTATACTTTGACACTCGTTTCAACTGTGCATATAATAATAAGTGGGAATAGTGAGGAGGAGAACTTGCCATGGAACACCGAATTGATCGAATTAAAAAGCTACTCCATGCACAGAGTTATAAGCTGACTCCACAACGCGAGGCAACGGTCAGAGTATTATTGGAACGAGAAGAAGACCACTTAAGTGCGGAGGAAATTTATTTATTAGTAAAAGATAAAGCGCCAGAAATTGGCCTCGCAACAGTATACCGTACATTAGAGTTATTATCGGAATTGAAAATTGTTGATAAAATTAATTTTGGTGACGGTGTTTCAAGGTATGATCTTCGTAAAGAAGGTGCCGAACACTTTCATCATCATTTAGTTTGTATTGAGTGTGGATCAGTTGAGGAAATTGTTGATGACTTATTAGAAGACGTTGAAAAAATAGTAGAAAACGATTGGGGTTTTCAAGTGAAAGACCATCGTTTAACTTTTCATGGTATTTGTAAACAGTGTCAAAAAGTAGCTGTTGAAACCACATAATAACATAATGAGGCGCCTTCTTTCTGTTAGCAAACTGAAAGAAGGCTTCTTTTGTTTTACGTAAGGAAAGTATATTAGTTTTAAGGAAACGCCGGTATAAGAAAAACTCGCCATTCGCTATTAAGGACGAGGCGAATGCCGAGTTTTTCTAAGCAGTTAAGAAAGTATAAATCCTTTCTTACTGCATAAGTGCAACTAAGGCTTTCGCCATTAAGGCTTGGCGATAAGCCAAGCAATCCTGTAGGGTGTTAAATTTAGGATTTGAACAAAAAAGAACTTCCTCATATGATTGAAATAAGCAATGGGTCAAAAGTCCTTAAAAAATCAACCAATAGGAGGAAGCTCTATATTATGAAGTTTAAACAAAAACAAATCCAAAATCAACGTATTGAACATATTTCACCTGATCATTTAATTGTTGGAATTGATATCGCTAAAGAAATTCACGTCGCTAGAGCTGTTAATTTTCGTGGAATTGAACTTGGAAAGTCTCTTAAATTTTCAAATGACATGGCTGGGTTTGAACGATTGATGTTTTGGGTTAAGTCGCTACAAAAAAAGAGCCAGAAAACGCAATTGATCATTGGTATGGAACCAACCGGCCACTATTGGCTACTCCTTGCGTATTGGCTGACGGAAAAAGGTATAGAAGTTGTTACGGTGAATCCGTATCTTGTAAAAAAGAACAAGGAAAATCGTGATAACTCACCAACCAAGCATGATGTAAAGGACGCTTTAGTAATTGCGGATATGATTAAAAATGGATATTATTCAGTACTACATTTACCTCAAGGGCCATATAAAGATTTACGTGAATTAATGTCTCTTCATGAGTTCGTCACCAAACAACACGTAAGTGTTCAAAATCAAATCCACCGTTGGTTGGATAAATGGTTTCCCGAGTATTCAAAGGTGTTCAAAGATTGGACTGGTAAAATGTCAATCTCAACGCTGAAACGATTCCCGTCCCCAAATGAAATCAGGGAAATGAGTGAGGAGGATATTTTAAAAGCATGGAAAAAGGATGTCAAACGGATTAGTAAAGCTCATGCGAAAGAACTCATCAAACAGGCGAAGTGTAGTATTGCAAGTGAAGATGGGATGGATAAGGCTACTTGGATGCTGAAATTATTGCTAGAACAATATGAACAGTTAACAAAACAGATTGAGGAAATAAAGGAAAAAGCAATAGGCTTAATAGCGGATTTATCGATTTATGAACCATTAATAGATATAAAGGGACTAAGTCCTTTACTAGTCACAAGCCTTGTAGCTGAAATAGGGCACATCCCCAATTTTCAGCATGGAAATCAAATTTTACGCCTGGCGGGACTCCATTTAGGAGAGAACAGTTCTGGTAAGCATAAAGGCGAAATTACTATCACAAAACGAGGTAGGTCAGGTTTGAGGAAGCAGCTATTTCTGGCCGTACTGAGTTTAGTTAGGAACAATAAAGAGTTTCGGGAATTACACCGAAGAAACGTTAAGGAAAAAGGGATGAAAAAAATTAATTCGATTATGAAGTTATGTGGAAAATTGGCACGCATGATGGTGGGCATGATGAAACATAAAACCTTTTATAGCCCACGACTGGTATTCCCGCAGGTCGAAAGAGCTGCATAAAGAAAAAATCGTGATATTTATATTGCATAACCAGAAAGACTTGACATGAAGCCTCTTGGGCAAGGTTTTCCCATGAAGGAAGAACTAGAATCTAGAATAGAAAAAGCGAATTACCTATTAACTTGATAAGAATTATTATCGAATATTTAATTATTCGTAGGATTTCATAAACAAGCACAAAGAGGACTGATGTTAGAAAACAATAGGGCACAGACCCGATAGCCAAGCAAAAGTCAGGCTCCACTCTTGGACAGGTGTAACGAAGGATTGAAAGGGCAAATGACCCGTTGAGACATGGGAGGGTGAATCACCAAGGGCATTTGGAGCAAGTGCTTCATATGGAAAATGATGGAATATGGTCTATTCCAACAGCACTCCCCCCTTTTTTTGCCTAAAACGGGTTGCCGATTTGGTTCTGTTAAGATTTTACTAGTTCAAGATGGTTAGAAATCCTGCGAATAATAGAGTATTTGAAAGAAAACTCAATCATACAGAGGGAGTTTTCTAATGATGTTTTACAAATCTTAGAAAATAGGTTACTTTTAAAGTGCGTGTTCAAAACCGTTTATCATTTGCCGTTTTTTTGAACATCCTCTTAAAATGAGAATTTTTAACCCTAGTTTTCTAGTTTTATGTATATTGTCCTTGTTTTTTGGCATATCTTTTAATAATGATAGCTATGAATAAAGGAGATATGCTAGATGAAGCGGATGGCATGGGATACGTTAAAAGTTTTCGTGATATTTATTGCATGTACGTTTTTGTTCTATTTTGGATTACGAATTATGCACGCGGAGTACAAAGAGTATCATCGGTATGATCCACCTGAGGGGCCTGCTGTAAAGGTTTATGTAAATGAAAACGATTTTATGGATCGCTTTAATCTATTTTTTCGACTAGGGGAGTAACAAGTATGCTTAACCGTTCGATTGAGGACTTCTTTCATTATTTACAAGTAGAACGTGGGCTTTCTGTCAATACAATTAATTCTTATCGACGTGACTTGAAACGATATGTACATTATCTGGAAACTGAGCTTCATAAAACGGATTGGAACACGATTTCTCGTAATGATTTACTAAGTTTTTTACATGTGCTAAAGGATGAACACAAATCTTCCGCAACTATTGCACGTTCTCTTTCAACATTTCGCTTGTTCCATCAATTTTTATTGCGTGAGCAACTCGTTGATCAAGATCCAAGTATACATATTGAAACACCAAAAAAAGAACAGAAATTACCATCCATATTGTCTTCAAAAGATGTGGAAAAGCTACTTACAATTAATGGGCGTAAACCGTTGGAAATTCGAAACAAAGCTATGCTGGAATTGCTTTATGCTACAGGTTTACGTGTTTCAGAACTTATTACACTAAAAGTAAGTGACCTTCATTTAACGATGGGATTTGTCCGGTGCTTAGGAAAGGGTTCCAAAGAGCGGATTGTACCACTGGGTGATGTGGCAAAAAGTGCTGTAGAAGATTATATCGAACATTCACGTAGCATTATCCTAAAAAGAAAGAAAGAGGATGTTCTATTTGTCAATCAACATGGAAGACCATTATCAAGACAAGGGTTTTGGAAAGTTCTTAAGACTATAGCAAAAGATAAACAAATAGAAAAAAATATAACACCACACACGTTACGCCATTCGTTTGCGACGCATTTGTTAGAGAACGGAGCGGATTTAAGGGCTGTACAAGAAATGCTGGGACATGCTGACATATCAACAACCCAAATCTACACACATGTTTCCAAATCCCGACTTAAAGATGTGTATAAGGCGTTTCATCCTAGAGCGTAAGTTTTTTTATTTTAGACGTCTGACATCCTACAACGTATATCGAATGACATATATTAATGAAAGTTTGGGAAAATAATTACGGGAGGTATAAATATGAATAATTTTGAGCGTGTTTTTTTAATCGTCATGGATTCAGTTGGTATTGGTGAAGCGCCTGATGCAGAAAGGTTTAATGATGTAGGTGCAGATACGTTAGGACATATCGCGGATCACATGAACGGGCTTCATATGCCTAACATGGAAAAATTGGGTCTTAGTAATATTCGTAAAATTAACGGAATTGAAAGTCAAGAAAGTCCACAAGCACATTTCACAAAAATGCAAGAAGCATCGAATGGAAAGGATACGATGACTGGGCATTGGGAGATAATGGGTCTGCATATTGAACAACCGTTTCGTACCTTTTCAGAAGGGTTTCCAGCAGAACTCATCCAAGAGTTAGAAACCAAATCTGGACGTAAGATTATTGGAAATAAGCCGGCTTCTGGTACTGAAATACTAGAGGAGTTAGGTGAAGAGCACATGGATACTGGTGCACTTATCGTGTATACATCGGCAGATTCAGTATTACAAATTGCTGCACATGAAGAAATTGTGCCACTTGAAGAGCAGTATCGTATTTGTGAAATTGCAAGGGAATTAACATTAGATGAAAAATATATGGTTGGGCGCGTGATTGCCCGCCCGTTCGTTGGAATACCTGGAGCATTCGAGCGCACATCAAATCGCCATGACTATGCACTAAAACCATTCGGCAGGACAGTTATGAATGAATTGAAAGATGCAAACCATGATGTTATAGCATTAGGTAAAATTTCCGATATATATGATGGTGAAGGTGTAACAGAAGCGATTCGAACAACTGATAATGAGGATGGAATGACGAAATTGGTTGAATCAATGGATAAAGATTTTCATGGCATTAGCTTTTTAAATCTGGTTGACTTTGATGCGAAATACGGACATCGTCGTGACCCCGAAGGATACGGTAAAGCGCTAGAAGCATATGATGCAAGGCTGCCAGAAGTTTTAAACAAGCTAAAGGAAAACGATTTATTATTGATTACGGCAGATCATGGTAACGATCCTGTTCACTCAGGAACAGATCATACACGTGAATTTGTACCATTGCTAGCCTATCATAAAAATATTGATAATGGTTCACATATAAAAGAGAGAGATACATTTGCAGACATTGGGGCTACAATTGCTGAAAACTTTAAGATAACAATGCCTGAGCATGGAACAAGCTTTTTAAAAGAGATTCGATAGGGGGAGAAGAATTTATGTATCGTAATGAGATTCAAGAAGCATGCGCATTTATTGAAAATAAAATAACGTTAAAACCAAGTATAGGATTAATTCTAGGTTCTGGACTGGGTGTATTAGGTGATGAGATTGAGAACCCAATAATAATTCCCTATAAAGACATTCCACATTTTCCGGAATCTACAGTTACAGGACATAAAGGTCAACTCGTAATTGGAAACCTTGAAGGTAAACAGGTAATTGCCATGCAAGGTCGCTTTCACTATTATGAAGGCTACACCATGCAACAAGTTACATTTCCAGTTCGGGTAATGAAAGAATTAGGTATTGAATCGATTATTGTAACAAATGCAGCTGGTGGTATAAATAAAGGATTCAATCCTGGTGATTTAATGCTAATATCCGATCATATTAATAATATGGGCGACAATCCATTACTCGGACCAAATGATGATCGTTTAGGTGTACGATTCCCCGATATGTCACAAGTATATAATAGAGAACTTGTTTCTCTTGCGGAGTCCTGTGCGAATCAACTTGGCTTAACGGTTCAAAAGGGTGTTTATGTCGGTAACACAGGACCAATATATGAAACACCTGCTGAAATTAAAATGCTTCGCACACTAGGTGGTGACGCAGTCGGAATGTCTACAGTCCCAGAGGTAATTGTTGCAGGTCATGCGGGTATCCGTGTATTAGGTATCTCTTGTATTTCAAATATGGCTGCTGGAATACTTGACCAACCGTTAACACATGATGAAGTTATGGAAACAACTGAAAAAGTAAGAGAAAACTTTTTACAATTCGTAAAAAAGATTATTCAAACAATATCCTAAATTATTTGCGGGGGAGGTGTTTTTATCATGAGAATGTATGATTTAATTGAAAAAAAACGTGATGGTAAGAATTTAACGCAAGAAGAAATTGGGTACTTTATTGATGGTTATACAAACGATGAAATCCCTGATTACCAAGTTAGTGCATTACTAATGGCCATTTATTTTCAAGATATGTCTGAAGATGAACGAGCAATGCTCACATCTGCAATGGTAAACTCTGGTGATACAATTGATCTATCAAATATAGAAGGAATCAAAGTAGACAAGCATTCAACGGGTGGTGTTGGTGATACAACGACACTTATTTTGGCACCACTTGTTGCGTCACTTGGAGTTCCAGTTGCTAAGATGAGTGGACGTGGTCTTGGACACACTGGTGGAACAATCGATAAATTGGAAGCTGTTCCAGGTTTTCACGTTGAGATAACTAGCGCAGAGTTTATTGGGCTAGTTAATAAAAATAAGGTTGCCGTAATCGGCCAAACTGGTAATTTAACGCCAGCAGATAAAAAATTATACAGTTTGCGAGATGTTACAGCGACCGTTAACTCTATCCCTCTGATTGCAAGCTCGATAATGAGTAAAAAAATTGCATCGGGTGCAGATGCGATAGTTTTGGACGTTAAAACTGGTGCTGGTGCATTCATGAAAGAACTTGATGATGCAAAACAATTAGCAGAAGCTATGGTTTCAATCGGGAATCGGGTTGGACGAAATACGATGGCAGTCATCTCTGATATGTCACAGCCGTTAGGAAGAGCAATCGGTAATGCTTTAGAAGTAAAAGAGGCAATTGAAACATTAAAAGGACAAGGACCAAAAGATCTAACTGAGTTATGTTTAACGCTAGGTAGTCAAATGGTAGTATTAGCTGAAAAGGCAACGACAATTGAGGAAGCACGGCAAATGCTTGAAGAAAATATTGCGAATGGTAAAGCCTTTGAACAGTTTAAAATTTTCTTAGAAGCGCAGGGCGGAGATGCAGGTGTTGCAGATGATCCTAGTTTGTTACCACAAGCGACACATAAGATAGAGTTACCTGCTAATACCTCAGGTACAGTTTCCGAAATTGTAGCAAATGATTTTGGCACGGCCGCGATGATGCTCGGGGCGGGTAGGGCAACAAAAGAATCGGAAATTGATTTGGCAGTTGGTCTCGTTCTTCATAAAAAGGTAGGAGATTCTGTAAAGGAAGGTGAATCACTCCTAACCATTCATGCAAATGATTCAGATCTTGACAAGGTTAAGGAAAAACTATATCAAAGTATTACGATTACCGCTGGTTCAGTGGATGTTCCTTCCTTGATCTATGATAGGATTACAAAAAAATAAATTAAGAAATGCTAAACACTCAGAATTTCGGATCAGACGAAATTCTGAGTGTTTTTTATTCTCTTAGCTACTTATAAAAAGTGAATATATTGGAAAACCTAGAAATAAATAGAATGTTGGAGGTAACAGTTATGAAAAATTTGATTATTGTACTTTGCACTGTTTTTATAGTTTATGTAGGAATTTCAATACCAGTCTATGCCGAAGAAAGCAATTCGGATAAGAAGACTGATTCATTAAATCTAGCATCAAAAGCAAAATCTGCTATATTACTTGAACAGGATACAGGTACGATACTTTATGATAAAAATGCAAATGAAAAGCTTCCCCCTGCAAGTATGACAAAAATAATGACGCTTTTGTTAATTATGGAAGCATTAGATAATGAAAAAATTGACTTGGATGAAAAAGTCCGTATCAGTGAATATGCTGCGTCTATGGGCGGTTCCCAAATTTTCCTAGAAGCAGGAGAAGAAATGACCGTTAACGATTTATTAAAAGGTGTGGCAATTGCTTCTGGTAATGACGCTAGTGTTGCACTTGCCGAACGAATCGCTGGAAGTGAAGAAGAGTTTGTTAAAAAAATGAATGAAAAAGTGAAGGAATTGGGACTTGAAAATACTAAATTTCAAAATCCAACGGGTCTACCTGCTGAAGATCATTATTCAACGGCATATGATATGGCGGTTATTGCGCAGCATTTATTAAACCATGAAGAAATAACTGATTATACTTCTGTCTATGAAGACTATTTGAGAAAAGGGCAAGAAGATGAATTTTGGTTAGTAAATACAAACAAACTAGTTAAATTTTATCCAGGTGTAGATGGGTTAAAAACAGGTTACACCAGTGAAGCAAAATATTGTTTAACTGCTACTGCAAAAAAGAATGATATGCGTGTAGTAACGGTTGTCATGGGTGCTGAATCGCCAAAAGTGCGTAATTCTATCGTCTCGAATATGTTGGACTATAGCTTTCAGCATTTTGAAACCACTAATCTCTATAAAAAAGGGGAACAGGTTGCTAAGTTAGACCTACTTAAGGCAAAAAAGAGTGATATTAAGGTTGTTTCCTCACAACCAATAAGTACTGTCCATAAAAAAGGTGAGAAAGTCGAAAACTTTACGACATCTGTAAAATTAGATCAAGCAATTGCCCCACCATTAAAAAAAGGGGAACAAGTTGGAACATTGGTTGTCAAAAACGGGGATAAGGTTTTGTCTGAAACACCGTTAATACTTGAAGAAAATGCAGATACCGCCAATGTATTTACGTTATTTAATCGCACGTTACAAAAAATAGCTAAATACAACTAACTTTGTCGAATTTCTTCTTCTTTTGACATCTTGCAGGAATAGTGTGGCTGAATAAAGAAAGTAAACTATATAACTTTTGTAAGGAGGAGAATTTGTGGGGATGAATTCTACATTCAAAGTAGTAGAAGATGTTCTAATTGTTCGATTAGAAGGGGAATTAGATCATCATGAAGCAGAAGCGTTAAGAGAACAGTGGAAAAATATGATTGAAAAAAATCTAGTGAAACATGTTATTTTAAATTTAGAAGCTGTTTCATTTATGGATAGTTCGGGACTTGGTGTTGTACTAGGTAGGTATAAAGAAATATTACAGCTTGGAGGGGAAATGGTAGTTTGTTCAATTTCTTTACCAGTAAAACGACTTTTTGAAATGTCTGGACTATTTAAGATTATCAGGTTGGAAGATGATGAGCAGAGTGCACTATTTACGTTGGGGGTGGCTTCATGAAGAATGAAATGTATGTAGAGTTTTCCAGTATAAGTGAAAACGAATCATTTGCACGTGTATTAGTCGCATCGTTTATCGCACAACTCGATCCAACAATGGATGAATTAACTGAAATTAAAACAGTCGTTTCAGAAGCAGTAACAAATTCAATTATACATGGCTACAATAATGAAGCTGATCATAAAATAGCTATTGAGTGTAAAATCTATGATGACGAAATTGAACTTATGATCAAAGATGATGGAATTGGAATTGTTGATATTGATGAAGCGCGCCAACCTTTATATACATCCAAACCTGAGTTAGAACGATCAGGGATGGGATTCACCATAATCGAAAACTTTATGGACTCCGTTAATGTAATTTCAACTGTACAAGAAGGTACAACAGTTATGATGAAAAAGCAATTAACAAAAAGTAAAACGGTTTGTAAATAGGGATATGCCTATGGATGTAAATGTAAAGCATCATAAACGGGAAGAACAATTAACGGATAAAGAAGTGAAAGCATACATTTATAAAAGCCAAAATGGTGATAAATCAGCTAGGGATATATTGGTTGAAAGGAATGTCCGATTGGTATGGTCGGTTGTTCAGCGTTTTATTAATCGTGGATATGATCCAGATGATCTTTTTCAAATTGGAAGTATCGGTTTAATCAAGTCAATTGATAAATTTGATTTATCTTATAATGTACGATTTTCCACTTATGCAGTTCCAATGATTATCGGTGAAATTCAACGTTTCATCCGTGATGATGGTAGTGTAAAGGTGAGTCGGTCACTAAAAGAAATTGGTAATAAAATCCGAAAGAAAAGGGATGAGTTAACCAAAGAGCTTGGCCGATCACCAACAGTTAATGAAGTTGCTTACATTTTAGAGATTACCCCTGAAGAAGTAGTTCAAGCGGAAGAGGCTACGAAAACATTGCACTCGATCCATGAGACGGTTTTTGAAAATGATGGCGATCCGATTACGCTATTAGATCAAATCGCCGATCAAGATACAGGGTGGTTTGATAAGTTAACGCTACAGGAGGCAATTAGGGGGCTCAATGAAAGAGAGCGGCTTATCGTATATTTACGGTACTATAAGGATAAAACACAATCAGAAGTAGCGGAAAGACTTGGGATATCACAGGTTCAAGTCTCACGCTTAGAGAAAAAGATTCTAGATGAAATGAAGAAAATAATGGACTAATTTGACATCACTTTATAGTGGTGTTTTTTTATTTTTGGCTGTTTTAGTAAAGTTTGTTGCTGTTGATATAAAATGCGACATACCATTCCGTCCCGGAAATACAATGCGAAGTGACTGCTGGTTGTTTGCAGCTGCGAACCGTTGCTTTCCGCGGGCACGGCTTCAGCCTCCTCGCGGAAGACCACCGCTGCGGGGTCTTCAGACTCGTGCTGTTCCCGCAGGAGTCAACGGTCCTCCGCTCCAAACAACTGCCAAAATAGCGGAAAACATGCTCTAATCAATAAAGTGATTACGACTGTTGCATTATTGGCCCCCGCACTAGCGAAGGAAAAAAACGGAGACTCCTGCGGGAAGCGAAGACGATGAGACCCCGCAGTGAGCGGTTTTTGCTCGCGAGGAGGCTCAGCGCGAGCCCGCGGAAAGCGTAGTGTTTTTCCGCAGCGATCGCAGGGCACCGAACATGATTTTTAGTCACATCGTAATGTATTCCCGGAGCGGTAAGTTATGTCGCAGTCTATATTAACTACTTGTTCTGTTTTTTTGATAAAAGCACCATTCTTTTAGAAAACAGTCTTATTTTTTATCATATTTATTTAATCAAACGTGATAAAAATAACTTTTTAACAAACACTATGAACTATACACAAAAAAAGAGGTGAGAGACAGGTTATGGAAATTGTCTACTTACGAATGAAAAAGAGTATAGCCGTTGAAAAGTTACAGTACGTGAAATTAAAACATATTGCCTACACCTCTGCACAGACTGAAATTAAAAAACAATTAGAAGAAACGCTCATTTATCGAATTACACAAAAAGACAACAACATTGTTATAATCGATAGCTTCATAATCATTGATCATTTAACAAAGTTATGGCCAAATTTAGAGTTTCAAGTAATGGGACCAGAACAGTCGATTATTCGAGTAGAGAAACATAAAAAGAAAACATCTGTATTAGTTGTTTCATTCGTTTGGTTGTTGTTATTTATCGGGACAGCAATGACCATTATGAACTTTCATTATGACGTTAGCATGCAGGCAGTCCAACAAAAGTTACACTACTTATTGACTGGAGAACGTAATGAATATCCTTTATGGATCCAGATTCCTTATTCTGTAGGATTAGGGTTAGGGATGTTACTCTACTTCAATCACTGGTTTAAAAAACGATTTAATGAAGAACCAAGCCCACTAGAAATAGAAATTTATAATTACCAACAAGACCTTGATCGATATGTAAGCTATCATGAAAACAAATTAAACGATAATCATGCTCCTGATTAAGTTTGCTGAGGTATTTATTGGGCTTGCTAGTGGTCTTGCAGTTGGATCGGGATTTATAGCGTTTTTGATGGTATTGGGCATTATACCAAGGTTAATTCAACTTAGTCGTTCAATGAAATTAATATATCTTTATGTTCCATGTGTTATTGCTGGCTCGTTATTTGGAGTTTATTTGTCCTTTACAGCAACTACATGGGACCAACCGCTGATTGTATTAACGTTATGGGGAGTATTTCATGGGATATTTGTTGGAATGCTTGCTGCGGCATTGACAGAGGTGTTAAACGTAATTCCGATTTTGTCAAAACGTATCGGCGTTGATAAACAATTGCTTTGGTTATTAATGGCAATTGTATTTGGGAAAATTACTGGTTCAATTTTTCAATGGACCTTCTTTGTAAAATAATCGATGGGAGGGAATAGGTAGTGACAACAAAACAATCTAATAAATCCAAAACACCGATTTCAGCAAATATAGATGATGTTGAAGCTTTCATGAAAGAGCAAGTAGGTGCAGGTTTATCATTTGATCTTGGTTTTCGAGAGCTTATCATTATGAAAAAGAAAATACAGTTATATTATGTGACGGGTCTTACTGACACGTCTGTTATATTGGAAGTAATAAAAAAATTAATCGATATAAATGATAGCGAAAGTAACAAAAAAAAAATACCAGAAATTATTAAAAACCGATTAGTTCACCAGCAAGTAGAAGCTATAAAAACGATAGATGAAGCGGTAGATCAGGTCTTATCAGGATTGACGGTGATCTTTGTCGATGGGGAAAAACAAGCATATGTAGTGGATGTACGTAATTACCCAGGCCGACAACCAGCGGAACCAGATACAGAACAGGTAATTCGTGGTTCAAGAGATGGGTATACAGAAAACATTATCCAAAACACTGCGCTAACAAGAAGAAGAGTCCGTGATGCGAGGCTTCGGAATGAAATGTTAAAGGTTGGTGAACGCTCAAAAACAGATATTTGTATTAGTTACTTACAGGACATTGCTGATGATGGTCTTGTAAAAGTAATTAAAGAAAAGATTCAAGCGATTGAAGTTGATGGTATACCTATGACGGATAAAGCAATTGAAGAATTTATTATTAAACGTAAATGGAGTCCATACCCATTAGTACGATATACGGAAAGACCAGATGTAGCTGCGACTCATCTTTTGGAAGGACATGTTTTAGTCACCGTTGATACGTCGCCAAGTGTGATTATTTTGCCTACAACATATTTTCATCACTTACAGCATGCGGAGGAATTTAGACAGGCTCCCGCAGTTGGAACTTTTATTCGTTGGGCAAGGTATATTGCTATTTTAGCATCCCTGTATCTCCTTCCGCTATGGCTATTATTTGTAATGGAACCATCCTTGTTACCCAAGCAGTTGTCATTTATCGGTTTGAACGAAGAAGGCAGTATACCAGTCTATATTCAAATCATCATGGGTGATTTAGGGATTGAGTTTTTACGGATGGCGGCCATACACACCCCAACACCATTATCAACCGCTATGGGCTTAATTGCAGCAGTATTAATTGGTCAGATTGCGATCGACGTTGGAATGTTTAGCCCTGAAGTAATTCTCTATGTTTCAATTGCTGCAATTGGCTCCTATGTTACGCCAAGTTATGAATTAGCTTCTGCAAACAAGTTAGCACGAATGGCGTTGGTTATCATTACAGCATTTTTCGGTTTAATCGGATTTATTATTGGTTTTACCTTGTTCATGTTATTTTTAGCAAGTCTAAAGTCAATTCGAACCCCATACTTATGGCCGTTATTACCGTTTAATCCAAAAGCAATGGTGCAAGTGATCTTACGAGTGCCAGTTCCATTATCAAATGACCGTCCTAGCATTGTTCACCCGAAAAACAATTATCGACAACCACCAAGAAAAAAAGAACTTAGATAAAGTGAAACTTCATCCAGTAGGGGTTTTACTGCCCGTCAAACTGCGATAAAACGAAAGTACTTTGTAAAGTGCTTTCGTTTTTTGTCATGGTATGATAAAGTATTTTTACTATTTAAATGTTTTAACTCACTAAAGTAGGAGGAACCTCCATTGATTATAGAGAATCATCCATTTCAAATTAATTCAAAAGGACATCTAGAGATTGGAGGAATGGATGCAACGTTGTTGGCAGAAAAACACGGAACACCTTTATATGTATACGATGTATCAATTATAAGGGAAAATTGCAAATCATTTCTACAATCATTTAAAGACTTGGATGTACAGGCCCAAGTCGCCTATGCAAGTAAAGCTTTTTCATCAGTCGCTATGCTTCAGGTCATTAAACAGGAAAACTTAAGCTTAGATGTTGTCTCACAAGGTGAATTACATACAGCATTAAAAGCAGGATTTCCAACTGAAAGAATTCACGTACATGGAAACAATAAAAGCTATGATGAACTTTTGTTAGCTGTTGAAAATAATGTAGGATGTATCGTTGTTGATAATTTTCATGAAATAAACTTAATCGAGACAATTTTACAAAACAATAATTATGAAATTAATGTATTAATACGAGTTACACCTGGTGTAGAATCAAATACACATCAGTATATCATGACAGGAAATGAAGATTCGAAGTTTGGATTTAGTTTACAAAATGGTCAAGCTGAAGAAGCTTTCCTGCAGATGCATAAGCACAATCAAATACATGTAAAAGGATTGCATTGTCACATTGGATCTCAGATTTTTGAAACAGATCGGTTTATGAAAACGATTGATCTCTTATTTGAGACGATAACCAATTGGAAAGAAAGTTATCAATATATTCCTGATGTATTAAATGTTGGTGGTGGCTTTGGTATTCGTTATACAAACGAGGATAACCCACTTGAAGCACGAGATTATGTTCAAGCCATTACAAATGCCATCAGTGGACATGCGAGTAGATTGGGAATACCAATGCCAGAAATATGGATTGAACCAGGGCGTTCTATTGTAGGAAATGCTGGTATAACATTATATACGATTGGATCAATGAAACATATTCCGGAAATTCGTACTTATATCTCAGTAGATGGAGGAATGACGGATAATTTACGACCTGCATTATATCAAGCTAAGTACGAAGGTGTCATAGCGAATAAAGCGAATGAAGAAATTATCACGGAAGGTTCTATAGCAGGGAAATGCTGTGAATCGGGTGACATGTTAATATGGGATCTTCCAATTCCTGAAGTCGAACCAGGTGATACCTTAGCTGTGTTTTCAACTGGTGCGTACGGATATTCGATGGCGAACCATTATAATCGGTTTCCAAATCCTGCCGTTGTATTTGTAGAAAACGGGGTAGATAAATTAGTAGTAAAGCGAGAAACGTATCAAGACCTCAGTAAAAATGATTTATCATACGAATAATAAAAATGGTTAGCTATTTGAATAAAATTGATAAAGTGATAAGATAAGGAAAGTGTTATTTTAAATTGAATAAAAAGGATGTTCAAAAAGGTGCCAAATTAGAAACAAGGTCGACTAAGAACGCAACGTCCTGTTGCAACGTCGACACTAGCACGTCCTGTGCGTCGAAGTTCAAGGTGGCGAAGTCCCCGAGACCGGAATGTAGATTACTGCTACAATAGGACTGGAAAGACAAGCAAAGCCGAGAAATTCGTAGTTTATCATTTGGTGACTCTTTGAACAATCATTTAAAGGGGATATGAATAATGGCTAAAAAAGGATATATCATAATGGAAAATGGAAATAAAATAGAATTTGATCTTTTTCCAAATGAAGCTCCAGGCACTGTAGCAAACTTTGAAAAACTAGCAAATGAAAACTTTTATGATGGTTTAACATTTCACCGTGTAATTGATGGTTTTGTTAGCCAGGGTGGCTGCCCTAAAGGGAATGGAACAGGTTCTGCTGGATACACAATAAAATGCGAAACAGAAGGAAATCCACATAAACATGTAGAAGGATCATTATCGATGGCACATGCTGGTAAAGATACTGGAAGCAGCCAATTTTTCATTGTACATGATGCTCAACCGCATCTTAATGGAGTTCACACTGTATTTGGACAGGTTACCTCTGGAATTGAGCATGCGAAGGCAATGAATAATGGTGATGTAATGAAAGAGATGAAAATTTTTAACGATTAATGATATAAGAGGTTGTTTAAAAAGGCACTATAAATGATTTCATGACAGGTTTGGTCAACTAGTAGTATGATTTAAGTGAATTAAGTTAATGCTGTAAAAGGATGAAGACGCTCTTGAGACAACGTAAAAAAAATTGGATTTTATTCTCATTGTTAGTTACTATAGGCAGCATTTGGGGTATAGCATATTGGCTTATTTTTGTTTTTTAGTCTAGCACTGAAAGTTGACAAATAGTGCAGAGTAAGGCATAACTATATATACAACTCCTGCGAGGATGATTTAATAATGAGTAAAGATACAACACTATCTTTTTGCTCTCCATGGTAGGTAAGTTATTTTCATAATGAGGGGTATCTATGTTAATTCGGTTTAAGAAAAATTTAGAGAAGATAGCAATGGGCTTACTTTCCTTTATGCCAGAAGAAAAGGAAGTAAAAAAGTTGCAACAAACAATTAAAGAATACGAAACCAATCCAAATTGGCATCTTTATTTATGGAAAGATGAGGACGTTATTGGTACTATAGGTGTACGAATTGAAGATGATATTAATGCTGTAATCCAGCACATCTCTGTAAGTCCTTCACACCGTAATTTGGGTATTGGTAAAAAGATGGTAAACGAGGTCAATAAGGTTTATCAAGATAAATATGCCGTTTGTGCAGATGATTTAACACAGCAGTTTTATAATAAATGCGATGAGGCTATAAATGAGGATGAATAAGCCAACAGCCAGCCCACGAAAGTAAATGGGCTGGCTGTTTGTTGGTATAATTTATTTGTCCTGCTTTATAGCAAGCAGTTTTGACCGGGCAATAACCCCTACCCCAAAAATTATGATAAGATTAGTAGTATAGGTAGGGGTAACTTTCCGTATAAACTAAAGTTGGTTCAACTAACATTCAGTGTAGGAAAAAGGACACCAAACACTGAATAAAGTATCACTTCACAAAAACTACATCCATGCAGCTCCAACAATAATGAGAAGGATGAACAATACAACGATTAACGCAAATCCACCGCCATAAGAACCACTCATAATAAAATTCCTCCTTTTTGTAAATGTTTCACTAACATTTATCTTACGTTAATAACTTATGTTGACATGGGTCATCGTGTATAGGCGAATCGCACAATAATGACTAATATTTTTTTTGGAAGGAAGAAAGTGACGTGAATCAAGCATATCAGGTTAAATTAGATGCATTTGAAGGTCCGCTTGATTTATTACTTCATTTGATAAAGCAATATGAAGTTGATATTTATGATATTCCAGTTGCAACCATCACGGAACAATATATGCAATATATACATACGTTACAGCGTTTAGAATTAAATATTGCTAGTGAATATCTTGTTATGGCAGCTACATTAATAGCTTTAAAGAGTCAAATGTTACTACCAAATAATGAACCAATTGATGAGGAAAATGAAGCGTATATGGAAGATCCTCGCGCGGAATTAATGCATCGCCTGATTGAATATAGAAAATACAAAGAAGTAGCAGAAACATTGAAAGAAAAGGAAATAGAATCCAATGAAATATACACGCGGGAGCCGATTATTTTTAATCATCTAGATAGTCAGCCAATGCTGAATGATGATACATCAATTTATGATATGTTAGGTGCCTTAAACAAATTGTTTGAACGTAAAAGGTGGAGTGAACCACTGGATACAAAAATTAAAAAAGTGGACATTCCAATTGGACAAAGAATGACAGAAGTATTAAATGCAGTTAAAAAGTCAAAGCGAGGAATTTCCTTTTATGATCTATTTGTCTATCAATCTCGCACACATATTGTGGTTACGTTTATAGCAGTATTAGAATTAATGAAAACGAAGCAAGTGTACTGTGAACAAAAGAAGCATCTTGAATTGTTACAGGTTTTCTATATGGAGGAAGAATAGTGAGGAATGTGGAACACAAAGCAATTGTTGAAGGGTTGTTATTTGCAAGTGGGGACACGGGTATTACAGCGAAACAACTTGCTAAGATTATAGAAGTAAATCAAGCAACAATTGAATACTTACTAGAAGAATTAAGGTTTGATTACGACCATACAGATCGTGGGATCAAGATTATGCAATCGCATGATACGTTTCATCTTACAACTAAGCCGCAGCACAGCCAATATTTTCAAAAGTTATTTGAAAATCCAAAAATGAACAGGATGTCACAGGCCGCCCTCGAAACACTTGCAATTATTGCGTATCAGCAACCAATTACACGAACAGAAATAGAAGAAATTCGTGGGGTAAAAAGTGATCGGTCCGTTCAAACATTGCTTGCTAGATCACTAATAGAAGAAGTTGGTAGGAGAGAAACCATTGGACGCCCGATATTGTTTAGTACAAGTAAAGAATTCTTAACCTATTTTGGATTATCATCCATTGAGGAGCTGCCACCGCTACCAGAGAACTTAGAAGAAGGTAATGTGGAACAAGAGGCAGATTTATTTTTCGAGAAATTTAACCAAGAATTAGAAAATGAATAATCTATCGTTAACCCCGTTGGCTGACCTTTTGGCCAACGGGGTTTCTCTGTGTTACTGCTACGCGAGGACCAGAAAGACAAGCAAAGCGGAGAAATTCGTAGTTTATCATTTGGTGGCTTTTTGAACATTTTATAAAAGATTCATATTGGAGGTGGCCAAGCATAGAATATAAAGACTAAAGTTCTTGGGAGGATCCCTTTTATGCGAATGGCATTTTTTTCTTGTTTACTAATAGGATTAATTTTACTATCCCCTCTACATGGAATAGCTAAGCCCGGTGTTTCTGCTGTAAATGCAGTATTGATGAATGAAAGTACTGGCGAGGTATTATATGAAAAAAAGGCACACGAAAAACAAAAAATTGCAAGTATAACAAAAATCATGACAGCTATTATCGCAATTGAATCAGGTAAAATGAATGAAACCGTAAAAGCAAGTAAACGAGCTGTTTATACAGAAGGCTCATCTATTTATTTAGAACAAGGGGAAAAGATGCTGTTAAAAGATCTAGTTTACGGACTAATGTTACGCTCGGGTAATGACGCTGCAGTTGCAATTAGTGAACACGTTGGGGGGAGTCTAGAAGGGTTTGTCTATTTAATGAATAAAAAGGCGCGGTGGATAGGAATGACGAATACACATTTTGAAAACCCTAGTGGGCTTGATGGAGAAAAACATTATTCAACAGCTTACGATATGGCATTGCTCATGCGCTATGCAATGAATAATAAAATCTTTGAAAAAGTAACAAAGACAGAAATGTATAAATCCGAATCTCGAGAGTATGCTTGGAAAAACAAAAATAAACTGCTTACAACCTATTACGAATATAGTACAGGTGGTAAAACTGGCTATACAAAAAGTGCAGGACGAACTTTAGTTTCTACTGCTAGTAAAGACGGTACAGATTTAATTGTTGTGACATTACAGGATCCCAATGATTGGATTGATCATATTAATTTATATGAATGGGGTTTTGAGAATACCGATAAACCAACTATTGCTTCACCTAAAGATTCTACCGGGTTTTCGGAAAGTTTCGGAAATATTTATAGACAAATTATTGGAATAGATATAAATGGTTAATTATATTTGGGCTTGCATGGCCATTATTGGAATTGTTTATGCCATGTTCAACGGCACAATGGAGGACGTAAATAAAGCTTTGTTTGAAAGCGCAGATAGCGCAGTAACATTATCAATCGGATTAATTAGTGTCCTTGTTTTTTGGCTGGGAATGATGAAAGTGGCTGAAGCAGCAGGAATATTAAAATTTTTAATACGAATTTTTCGGCCAATAATTGAAAAACTTTTTCCAGATATTCCAAGAGACCATCCGGCTATGGGATATATATTATCAAATATAGTGGCAAATATGTTTGGTCTAGGAAATGCTGCAACACCAATGGGAATAAAGGCAATGGAACAGATGAAGGTGTTAAGTGGAACGGATACTGCTTCTAGATCGATGATTACTTTTTTAGCGATAAATACATCTGGGCTAACGTTAGTTCCAACAACTGTTATTGCCATACGTATGCAATATGACTCTGTATCACCCACCGAAATAGTTGGGACCACTATTATAACATCGCTCATCGCAACGATGAGTGCACTTATAATCGATCGCTATTATTATTATAAGAGTGTAAGGAGAGATAATAAATGAGCCTGATAACTACAGTTAGCGCCTGGATTATACCTTGCTTCATTTTAATTGTATTATTAACTGCTACATATAAGCGAATTCCCACTTATGAAACATTTGTTGAAGGAGGTAAAGAAGGTGTCAAACTGGCATTTTCTCTACTTCCTTTTTTAGTTGGAATGCTTGTGTCAATAGCCATTTTGCAAGCTTCAGGAGCAATGGCCGCTTTCATTCATCTAATTGAACCTGCATTAACATTTGTGGGTGTACCTCCAGATGTATTACCATTAGCTTTAGTTAGGCCAATATCGGGGACAGCAGCCCTTGGTATGACAGCAGATTTAATTGAAACGTTCGGCCCCGATTCTTTTATTGGGAGGTTAGCGTCTACCATGCAAGGCAGTACAGATACCACATTATATATTTTGACCGTCTATTTTGGTGCAGTTGGCATTAAAAAAATGCGTTACGCACTAAAGGTTGGACTATTAGCCGATTTAATTGGTATAATAGCGTCAATCGTAATTGTAACGATCGTATTTGGATAAGATAAGACTTGTAGCGTTAGCATCTGTTAACGCTATTATTATGTTAACGATTTTTAGAAGTTGTTCAAAAAGTCACCAAATAATAAACGGCGAATTTGCCGACTTTTTGAACACGCGATTTTTAGTAAAAATATAGGGAATTTGGTGATTCGATGACAAACTCATTAGAACGATTACAAAAAATTATTGCCCAAAGTGGCATAACATCAAGAAGAAAAGCTGAACAAATGATTCTTGATGGCAAGGTAAAAGTGAACAATAAACTAGTTACAGAACTAGGTACGAAAGCTGCTCCTACAGATGAAATTGAAGTAGACGGCGTTCCGTTACAAAAGGAAGCCCCAGTCTATTACATGCTTTATAAACCACAAGGAGTTATTTCTAGTTTAAAAGACGATAAAAACAGAAAGATTGTTACTGACTTTTTAGAGGGTGTTACAGAGCGGGTATTCCCTATTGGACGCTTAGACTACAACACCTCAGGCATAATTCTATTAACGAATGATGGAGAATTTGCAAATTTGTTGATGCATCCAAAACATGAGGTCAATAAAGTATATGTTGCCAAGGTTAGTGGCATACCTGAGAAAAGTGAGCTTACTATTCTTCGCAAAGGAATAAAAGTGGAAAATGATTTATTAAGGGTTGTAAGTTATAAAATATTATCAACTGATAAAACTAAGAATGTCTCTATCATAGAATTAACATTAAATGAAGGTAAAAACAGACACATAAGAAGAATGATGGAGCAAATAGGCTTTCCAGTGAAAAAGCTTAAGCGTGAAAGATATGGCGTGCTAACTTTACAAGGTCTAAAGTCTGGAGAGGCAAGACCGTTAACCCCTCATGAGGTTAAACAAATGCGACATATCGCGAGTGAAATTGTTAAATAATAGTCAAATTTGTTCTTGTGTTCGCATGGTATAATGGCTTGGGGAGTGAGAAGTGTGAATGTAGATGATATAAAAGCAAATAAAAGAAAAAAGAAACGAAACCGGTTAATTTTTCGCACGGTTGTATTGGTAATCTTGCTTGCCGCAGTCGCCTATGCACTAATTTCGAATCTAAATAAAGATACTACAAAAATTGACGTAGGCTCCCAAGCGCCTAATTTTAAATTAGAACAAGTTAATAAAAACAACGAACTGGAAACAGTGAAATTAAGTGACTTGGAAGGTAAAGGAGTTATGTTAAACTTTTGGGCTACATACTGTAAACCATGTGAAGCTGAAATGCCATATATGGAAAAATTGTATCCGGAGTATAAGGAGAAGGGGATTGAAATTGTTGCAGTAAGTTTAGACGCGACAGAACTGGTAATCGATCGTTTTATCGATCAATATGATTTAACATTTCCAATCCCACATGATACATCTAGTCAAGTAATGGAAAAATATGGGGTAGGACCTATTCCAAGTACTTTTTTCATAAATCCAGATGGTGAAGTGGTGGAAATTGTTGAAGGTGCATTATCGCTTGAAAGTTTAGAAGGATATTTGAAAAAAATTCAGCCCGAGTAAATCTTGACCACTACAATTGTGAGGGATACGAATGAATAAAATTAAATGTGAATGTGGGCACGTGAATCCTGAAGGTACAGTCCTTTGTGAAGCTTGCGGGAAACCAATTGAAGGAAACCAACATATCGATGGAAATGATAAAACTAAACTACTGAACATGCGATATGATGGTAGTGCTCGTCGATCGCAAACATATAAAAAATCAATAATAGATAAAATATGGAATTTCTTCTCCTCTGTAAAAGTAGGGGTATGGCTGATTGTTTTAACGTTAATCGCGTCAGCAATCGGAACAATCTTTCCGCAAGAACAATATATTCCTGCGAATGCAGTTTCCAGGGATCCTGCAATTTACTATGAAAGTACATATGGAATTTTTGGACAGATATATTATCAATTAGGGTTCTATGATCTTTATAGTTCATGGTGGTACATGCTATTAGTCGCACTTATTGGTATATCATTAGTAATTTGTAGTATTGATCGGTTTGTCCCATTATATAAAGCTTTGAAAACACAAAAAGCTAAAAGACATGAGACATTTTTAAATAGACAGCGTTTATATAGCCAATCAGAAAATATTACGGATGATGAAAAACAACAAATAATCGATTCATTAAAAAAACAACATTATAAGGTTCGTAATGAAAAAGGTCATATTCTGGCTGAAAAGGGACGGTTCTCTAGATGGGGACCTTATGTTAACCACATTGGATTAATAATTGTTTTAATCGCTGCGATCCTTCGTATGACTACACCAATGTATATAGATGAGTACATGTGGCTCCGTGAGGGCGAACAACAAGTTATCCCAGGGACCCATGGTGAATACTATGCGGAAAATAAAAACTTTATACTAGAAACTTATGATAAAGATAATGAACGTTTCAAGGAGGCAATTAAAAAAGAGGGAGTAGTTGCAAAAAACTTCGAAACGGAACTAGTTATTTATAAAGAAAAGGCAGAATCTGTCACAGGGGCAGAACCTAAATTGGAAAAAATTAAAGAGGACAGTATAAAATTAAATCATCCATTGAAATTTGGTGGATATACATTATACCAGGCTGGATACCAAAAAAATGAATTTACAAGCATGTCATTTAAGATACATGAAACGGATGATCCAGACGAAACTGCTTTAGGAACATTTACGATTGACCTTACAGAGCCGAAGTCAGAGTATAACTTAGACAATGGATTCCGTATAGAAATTGATCAATATTATCCTGAGTATTACATGGATAATGGAGAGCCTAGATCGGAATCGAAGTACGCAAGAAATCCAGCATTTGTGTTTTTTATCTATCCACCAAATAGTGACGAACCTGAAGTGAGTTTTGTAGGTATTCGTAAAAACATTGATGCTACTGGGGAAAATGATTACAAATTAGGATTACAAGATTTTGAGCTGCGTGATGTCAGTGGTATAACTGTTCGACGAGATTATACATTGCCATTATTTGTTATTGGTGCAATCATCTTTATGATTGGTGTCATCCAAGGTATGTATTGGCATCATCGAAGAATTTGGATACATCCTAAAAAGGGAAGCCTTTTAATGGCTGCACATACAAACAAGAATTGGCATGGAGTTAAAAGTGATATTGAAACATCCATCGCTAACACCAATGTTAAGATGGTTAAGGACCAACAAGAATTACCTGATTAAACAGGTCGTTATGAAGGAGGATTTACATGGATACGATGCTAAATATAAGTAGTACAATGTTGTATGCGGCATTTTTCTTATATTTACTTGCTACATTTTTCTTTGGCGCAACTATTCGTGACAAACGTAGTAAAGAAAGTAAAGGAAAAGCTGGAACAATTGGTATAACCATAACAATTATTGGGTTTGTAGCCCAAATAGTCTATTTTATTACGCGCTGGATTGCTAGTGGACACGCTCCAGTAAGTAACTTATTCGAATTTGTTACATTCTTTGGAATGTGCATGGTATTTGCGTTTATCATTTTGTATTTTATCTACAAAATTAGTATTTTGGGTTTGTTCGCTCTGCCAATTGCCATGATTGTAATTGCTTATGCTAGCATGTTTCCAACCGAAATATCGCCGCTAGTACCGTCTCTACAAAGTCACTGGCTGTATATTCATGTAACAACCGTATCATTAGGCGAAGCAATTTTATCTATTAGCTTCGTAGTTGGGTTAATTTACCTAATCCGCACAATTGACCAATCAAAAAGTAGTAAGCGAACAACATGGCTTGAACTTGTATTGTTCTCGTTACTTATTTTTATTGGTTTTAGCTTAGTAAATGTGATTTTCAATGTCGCAGGATATGAAGCGCAATTTGAATATACCAGTAATAATACAACATTGACAACAGACTATACCCTACCAGCGATTGCTGGTCCATATGAGGGTACACTTATCACAGAAGGTGTTATGGAGCCATGGTTTGATGCTCCTTCATGGATGCACGGTGTCGATGCAGCAAGAAAATTTAATACGTTAATTTGGTCTGTATTTGCTGGAATAGTCTTGTATGGCTTGTTACGCGTACTATTACGTAAAAGAATTGGTGCAGCAATACAGCCAGCGTTAATGAAAGCGAAACCTGATTTATTAGATGAAATATCGTATCGAGCAGTTGCTATCGGGTTTCCAGTGTTTACACTTGGTGGTATTATATTCGCATCCATATGGGCACAAATTGCTTGGGATAGATTCTGGGGATGGGATCCAAAAGAGGTTTGGGCCTTAGTAACTTGGTTTTTCTATGCGGCATTTCTACATCTACGACTATCAAGAGGATGGCATGGCGAAAAGTCAGCGTGGCTTGCAGTTGGTGGATTTGCAATTATCATGTTTAACTTAATCGCAGTTAACCTTGTTTTAGCCGGATTACATTCGTACGCTTAAATTTTTAAAAAACAGGGCATTGTTATTCATCGGGATAAATAGTGCCTTGTTTTTCATATCGTGATCTAATGAGGAGGAATCACATGGATGAAAATGCAAAAGTATTGGTAGTAGACGATGAAGACAGAATACGTCATCTAATTAAAATGTATTTGGAACGGGAAGATTTTATTATCGAAGAAGCTGATAACGGGACAGATGCATTAGAGCTGGCATTGGAAAATGATTATGCTGTTATTTTATTGGATATTATGATGCCTGGTATGGATGGAATAGAGGTCTGCCAGGAGTTAAGAAAAGAAAAACAAACGCCTGTTATCATGTTGACTGCTAAAGGGGAAGAAACAAATCGAGTTCAAGGGTTTGAAGTAGGAACAGATGATTACATTGTGAAACCATTTAGCCCACGTGAAGTTGTTTTACGTGTGAAGGCTATACTTAGAAGATCATCATCGCAAACAAACTTTAAAGAGAATGATTCTGTACCAAAAGATATGCTTGTTTTTCCTCATTTATCAATTAATCATGATGCACACCGAGTATTAGCGGATGGTAAAGAGGTTAGCTTAACACCAAAAGAATACGAATTACTCTGTTTCCTTGCAAAAGCACCGGACAAAGTGTTTAACCGGGAACAATTACTAAAAGAAGTCTGGCAATATGAGTTTTTTGGAGATTTACGTACAGTGGATACACATGTAAAACGGTTACGAGAGAAGTTGAATAATGTATCTAGCGAGGCATCCAAAATGATTGTTACGGTGTGGGGCGTTGGGTATAAATTTGAGGTAGATGATGTATAATGTTTTGGCGTAGTGTGGTAGGGAAGCTAGCAGTAACCATTTTATTGCTAGTTTCTTTTGTATTATTTATTCTAACGATATTGTTACTGGAATTTTTTGAAAATTTTCACATAGATGAAGCTGAGGAAGACTTACTTCAAACAGCAACAAAAGTATCCGTAATGGTCAATCAATACGAAAGCGAAAACTCAGTTCATGAAACAACTGAGCGCATAAAAGATGCTTCTAGTCGTGTTGCCATCATTTATGATGACGGAACAATTTGGGTTTCCGAAAGTAGTAATGGTGATTTACCTGCACTTCAACCAGGCTGGATTAAAAATGACGACAATTTAGCAAAGGTAATATCAGATAATCAACAAGTAAAAAAACAAATGAGCCTTCCAAATAATGAAAGTGAAGTTATGATAGTTGGTGCACCTGTTGGAAATGGAAATGGGGCAGTATATGTTTATCAATCCTTAGAAGTGGTGGACAAGACAAAGGCTGAGACCACACAAATTATATTTCTTGCTGCTGGAATAGCAATTATATTAACTACTATTTTTGCATTCTTCCTTTCAACAAGAATTACTTCTCCCTTAATTAAAATGCGCGAGGCAGCATTTGATTTAACAAGAGGGGAATTTAATACAAAAGTTCCCATACTAACACATGATGAAATTGGTGAACTAGCCATGGCATTCAACCGGATGGGAAGACAATTAAAATTTCACATTAATGCATTACGTCAAGAAAAAGAACAGCTATCAAGTATTGTTAGTTCTATGGCCGATGGTGTTATAACATTAAATCGTAATGGTGATATGATTGTCACCAATCCACCAGCAAAACAATTTATTGAAAGCTGGTATTTTGAAAATAGTAAACAAGGGACAGAATCACATAATCAACTGCCAGAAGAATTAAATCTAATTTTAAAGGGAGTAATTAAAAATGAAGAGGCAGTGATACATGAGATCAGTTTGCAAGGAAGAAACTGGGTTATGATTATGACACCGTTATATGATCAATCCTATGTACGTGGTGCCGTTGCTGTTATTCGTGACATGACAGAAGAACGGCGTTTAGATAAACTTCGCAAGGACTTCATAGCAAATGTTTCCCATGAATTGCGGACACCTATTTCGATGTTACAAGGATATAGTGAAGCAATAGTAGATGATGTGGCAGAATCCATACAAGATAAAAACGATTTAGCAAAAATAATTCATGAAGAATCATTGCGCATGGGACGTCTGGTAAATGAATTATTAGATCTAGCTAGAATGGAAGCTGGCCACATCCAACTAAATAAGGAAAAAGTCGATGCGTACAGTTATATAACTCGTATTATCAAAAAATTCAATGGCATATCACGGGATAGAAAAATAGATATAAGTTTGCAGACTACAACTAGTAAAAATTCATTTATTACGATTGACCCAGATCGGATGGAACAAGTTTTTACTAATTTAATTGACAATGCTATAAGACATACAAACGAGAATGGATTTGTAAATGTTTTTGCAGAAATTAATAATGATGAACTGCACATTTCCATAGAGGATAGTGGCAGTGGAATTCCTGAAGAGGATTTACCTTTTATTTTCGAACGGTTTTACAAAGCTGATAAATCTAGAACAAGAAATAAGGAGAAGAAGGGAACTGGGCTAGGTCTTGCAATTGCTAAGAATATTGTTGATGCACATCAAGGGACAATTTCTGTAAAAAGCAAACTAAATGAAGGTACTACATTTACCTTTAAAATTCCTTTATCCTAATCAAATAAAATTGCATAATCTAGGATAGTTTGATAGGATAAGAAATGTACAATAATTGAATACAATGCGTGAAAATGGTGCTGATGCTTAATAGGGAATCTAGTGGAAAACTAGAACTGTCCTCGCAACTGTAAATGATGTACGAAATAAGTGGATCCACTGTATGTAACCATATGGGAAGGGCTTAGAGTAGGTTGATATCATAAGTCAGTAGACCTGCCGTTTTCTGATGTTTCAATGCTTCGAGGATAAAAGCGACTTGAGATAACCCGAATAGTAGTATGAATGTATATAAATTTCGATTGTCTTATTTAGCTAACTCTTAGGCGAAGAGTTAGCTTTTTTGGCTTTAATACAACGTTCATCTATGTTTATAACGGATATCTAACGCCTAAATCTTCACAATACAAAATTGGGGGTTTTAGAAGATGAGTAAATTTAAGTTTTTTTTAGTGTCATTAATTGCTATTATTGTTGTTTTAGGAGGATGTAGTTCTGAAGGCACTACTAATGAGCAATCGAATGCTACAAATGAGCAAACAGAATCTACTGAAAGTACTACTTCTGGAGAAGAAAATCAAGAAGAAGCGGTAATGATTTCCATTACGAAGGGTAAAGGTGAAGAAACTGTTAAAGAAAAAGAAATTAAGATAGAAGATGGGGCAATTCTCTATGATGTTATGAAGGAAAACTTCGAACTTAAAGATGATGCAGGTTATATTACATCGATTGAAGGAATTGAAGCAAAGGAAAGTGAACAAATGGCCTGGATGGTATTTGTTAATGATGAGATGGCAAGTGTTGGAGCAAAAGAGCTTGAATTATCACCTGGTGATTCCGTTAACTTTGATTTACAATCTTGGGAATGATAAGGGATGAACACCAATAAAATGAATACGTATAAATTGACATTACTTGCATTATTGGCAGCACTTGGTGTAGTTGGTAGATTTGCATTTACGTTTATTCCTAATGTCCAACCTGTCACAGCGATTATCATCATATGCGGTTTATTTCTGGGGCCACTTGCTGCCCTGATGCTGGCTGTATTAACTACATTCCTGACAAATATGATTTTAGGAATGGGGATATGGACCATCTGGCAGATCGTAGCATGGGCTTTGATTGGATTGATTAGTGGATTAATTGGCAAATATAGAAAAAAGCATTCCATCGTGTTACTAACCATTTATGCTGTATTCTGTGGCTATTTGTATGGATTCATTCTTTCGCTAACTACATATACAATAGCAGGTGAATTTCTTCCCTATTATTTAGCGGGACTTCCTTTTGATACAGCCCATGCAGTTGGAAACGGAATATTTATGGTTTTACTTTATCCGGTTATATCCTATTTCTTTAAAAGATATGCAAAAGAACGATTTTCCCTTCAAAATACCAACTAAACTAGGTTGGTATTTTTTTAAGCAGTTAAGAAAGTATAAATCCTTTCTTACTTCATAAGTGTAACTAAGGCTTGGCGATAAGCCAAGTTTTCTAATCATTTGCTAGTTTTTTGAGTTGACTTTCCACTGGAGTCAATTTAATATGAAAATAAGAAAAGCGCAAGCACCTGAAAGACACGACAAGCATAAGTAGATTGGTGCAGTGTGGGTGCTTTGCTCGCGCGGAAGCGAACTGCTTATACCTCGAGTGTCTAGTCGCTGGAACTAGACAGGTAATCGCCAAAATTTTATACTTCTTTGCTCTTAAATAAATTATTCATCTTCAAATCTTAAAGGGTCTCCATTGAATTTCTTGTCTGAAATTTTTATGGAATCTGTTGGGCACCCTTCAAAAGCATCAACCATATCTTCTTCAAACACTTCAGGTATTTCCGCTGCACCCGTGTTATCATCAATCACTACATATGCGAGACCTTCATCATCATAATCGTATATGTCTGGAGCGGCGGCCCCACAGGCGCCACAAGCTATGCATGTTTCCTTATCTACAATTGTGTATTTAGCCATTCTAAATCCCCCATTACGAACAAAAGCTTTCCTTATCCATTGTAAAACGGAAATGAAGACATTTCAACTAATGAAGAAAATCATTTAAACTTTAGGGGTCATGACATGTTAGCAGATGGAATCATATTAAAATGTAGCATACAATTCAATCAAAACCGTACAAGTTCGGCTATTTATCATTTGATTACAGGGAAAAAATCCATTCAAACCGTACAGGATGCACACATTTATCAATTGAAGAACTTTTATGGAATTAATCGCTCGTTACAAAAGCGTGATTTTGATAAAATAATAAATACATTGATTTCGAATAAACTGTTGGAATTGGACGAATCGATGAGTTGTTCAGTTACTCCGAATGGTTTGGAATGGTATAAAAAGTGGCAATCCTATTTACAACTAACTGATTTTGATGGATTGCGCTACCACACGGTTTCATCGATTTATTATGATCGATTATTATTACTTATTCAAACATTATCAAATAGCAGTAATAATCATTATTCATTTATCCCTGTTATTGATAGGCAACCAGTATTAGACTGGGTTAAACTGGTTTTTAAACAATTAAAACAAAATATGGAGTCGTATTTCGAGCAGTTGCATCATGAGTTGCATGAATTATTAAGTTCTTTCTCAAATGAAGAAGCATCTATCTATGTTGATCGTTTCTCAGGATACAATCATTATGGAAAAAGTAAAGAGCAATTGGCAAGTGATTATAAACGGGACAAAATGGATATATCGTTTACTATCGAGCGAATGAATCACGCCATGTTAAACAAGATATATCTTAGTCCGCATAAATTCCCTGCAATTGAATTCCTTATTGAAGGACTTACGAATAAGCGGTTTATTACTGATTCAGCGAGAAAAACCTATCAATTATTACAAGAAAACTATTCGATCAATGAAATTGGTCGAATGAGGAATTTAAAAGAAAATACAGTTTACGATCATGTAGTGGAAGTTGCACTATTCACCCATGATTTTCCAGTGTTAAACTATCTATCTGAAGATCAACAACAACAGATTCTGACCGCGGTATATAAAGAAAATACATATAAATTAAAAGCTATAAAGCAAATGGTTGATGAGCGTATTAGTTATTTTCAAATTCGATTAGTCTTAGCAACTATGCAGCGTGTAGGTGAACAAAATGAATAAAGTAATAGATTCAAACTTAGTTCTAGAAGATAAATTAAAAGATCATTTTGGTTTTACAACATTTCGAACTGGTCAAAAGGAAATTATAAGAGACGTTATGCGAGGGAAAGATGTGTTAGGAATCCTTCCAACAGGAATGGGGAAATCGCTTTGTTATCAATTACCTGCGAAGCTTCTAAGAGGGACAACCATTGTCATTTCACCATTAATTTCCCTAATGATGGATCAAGTAAAGCAGCTTAAAGCTTCTAATTTTAAAGAGGTAATTGCATTAAATAGTTTTATCAATCCAGTAGAACGGAAAGCGCTTTACCAGCATTTAGAAGATTACAAATTGATATATGTCTCACCAGAATTAATACAGCAAAATGAATTGCTTGACCGCTTAAAACAATTAAGTATAAATTTATTAGTCATTGATGAAGCGCATTGCATCTCACAGTGGGGTCATGACTTTCGGCCGGATTATTTACGGTTAAGTAATATTGTGTTTGAACTGAACAATCCACCGATTCTTGCATTAAGTGCTACAGCTACTAAGGCAATACAACTTGATATTAAAAAGGTTTTAAAAAGCCCGAATATGGTTGATCATATTTATCCTATGGATCGCGAGAATATTATTTTTTCAATAGAAAAAGTTGCAAATGACAGCGAGAAAAACGAAAAGATAAAAAAATTGTTTGACCGTATTCGTGTACCAACAATTATTTACTTTTCAAGCAGGATAGCCACTGAACAATTAACAAGTTTTTTATTGAAAGAACATCCGTCACTAAGAGTAGCTTTTTACCATGGTGGGATGGAGACTATCGATCGTATTTCAGTACAACAGCAATTTATGAATAATCAATTGGACGTTATCTGTTGCACAAGTGCATTTGGCATGGGGATTAATAAAAAAGATATCCGTTTCATTATTCATTATCATTTACCTCTTCAGTTGGAATCATTTATTCAGGAGATAGGTAGAGCTGGGCGGGATGGAAAAGAGAGTGTCAGCCTTTTACTTTATTCTGATCATGATTATTATCTACCAGCTAACCTAATGAAAAAAGAACTTCCAACAGAAGATGATCTTAGATTTGTATTTCAGCAACTAAATAGTTTATACAAACAAAAAAAACAACTACCACACAAAATTGAACAGATGGAACAAATTTTTCATCTAAGTGAAATTCAATGGAGATTTTTACACTACCAATTTGAAAACCATGGTATGATAAAAAGAAATATGATTGTGTATAAAAGGGAAAAATGGAAGCATGCATATCACGCGATTCACCAGTTTATTGATGAGCGTCTAATTCTTAAAGAACAAAAATTACGTGAGATGATAGCTTGGATTGAGACGGAAAGTTGTTTGCGGGAACAATTATATAAGGGATTTCAATCAAATTATACGTTACCACTTCATTCATGTTGCAGCAATTGTGGATTTAATCTAGCAAACTGGGAAATAGAACAACAAGAAGTAGAGCAAAGCTATCACAATTGGGAAGAAAAGTTACAGGCTCTTTTTACAACCGGAGGAAAGAATGCGTAAACAACGTGATATCATAAAACAATTAACTGATCGCGAACTTAATGTTCAATTAATCATATCGCAATTTTCACTTGTATTTCTTAGTATAATTTTAAGTTACATTTTATTTGACTCTTTCGTTGATTGGTTGAACTACTTTAAACTATCTTATTACGATATTGTATATTATGGAGCAGCTTCTGGTTTACTAATTGTGATAATAGATTTAGTTTTTATGTATATTTTTCCTAAGAAATATTATGATGATGGTGGGATAAATCAAAGAATATTTCGTGATCGTTCTGTTGGAGGGATTTTTCTTTTAGCTCTTCTGGTTGCTATTGCTGAAGAATTATTGTTCCGGGGAGTTATACAAACGACATTTGGATACCTAGTTGCTAGTATCGTATTTGCTTTAATCCATTTTCGATATTTGAAGAAGCCTGTTTTATTTGTATCTATTTTGTTTGTGAGCTTTTATATTGGATACATCTTTGTACTTACTGAAAACTTACTTGTAACAATAATGGCTCATTTTATTATTGATTTTACTTTAGGTTTAGTAATTCGTTTTCAAAAAAGAGGTGCTAATAATGAGTGATAAAAACACTGAACGTGATGACCAGGCTAATGAACTCAGGAAATTATTTAATGAAGTTCAAGGGCAGGGGAAAGAAACCAGTGAATTACCTAAACAAGAAAATACTGATGACCACAATAGTGTGTTTACCTTTGAAAATAGTTCAACTGAGATTGATGAATCCGTTCGTAAAATAGATATTTTGAATCTTCCACCACGAAGGGAGGTTCATGGCAGTAATAAGAAGCGAGCGAGGATGAAAATTAGTCGTCCTTTTGCCCGGTTCAGTGTTGTTATTTTAATTATATTTGCCATTATTGTTTCTGCATATTATGTGTGGGGCAATGAGCTTATAAAGTGAAACTTCATTCAGTGTTGGTTTACTTCTTTCCCCGTTGAATGTTAGTTGAACCAACCCTAGCTTGTAAGGGCAGTTATCCCCCACCTAAAATTCCCGGTCTAATCTCAATTGGTGCGCCATGAGGTTATACTGCTCGTCAAAAAATTGCCAATAAATTATTGAAAGAGTGCCACTGTTGCTCAGTGGCACTCTTTACAACTAAAATATTTTTTTCTTATCACGTTCCTCCTTTAGTATTTCGACTGCTTCTCTAAACCGCATTGAATGAACCACTTCACGTTCTCGTAAATAACTTAGACTGTCGTTTAAATCCGGATCATCACTCATATTGATGATCCACTGATAAGTTGCTCGCGCTTTTTCCTCAGCTGCGATATCCTCATATAAATCAGCAATTGGATCACCTTTTGCTTGAATATATGTTGCTGTCCAAGGAGCTCCCGCAGCGTTTTGATAATAAAGTGCTTTGCCATGGTTCGCATAATGCGCTGCAAGTCCTGCTTCTTCAATCTGTTCTGGTGTGGCATCTTTCATAAGTTTATAGATCATGGTAGCAATCATCTCAAGATGTGCAAATTCTTCCGTTCCAATATCGTTTAACAAACCAACAACTTTATCTGGAATAGTATAACGTTGGTTCAAGTAACGTAATGCAGCAGACAACTCTCCATCAGCACCACCATATTGTTCCATTAAATATTTAGCTAAACGTGGATTACATTCACTTACTTTTACTGGGTATTGCAACTTTTTTTCATAATACCACACGAAAATTCCCCTCCTGTTCTGTTGATATAAAATAAAATGTCGTTAAACCTGCCAGGGCCAAGGGGTATTATCCCAATCCCAAGGATAATTGGAATAGCTTCTTCCAAAGTTCATGAGTGGACCGAACTTTTTTTCAAAAGCAATTTTTAATTGTTTACTTTTTTTAACATTTAAATTGAACTGTTCAATTGCGTCGTAATCATGATTATGTGTGTCCAAGTACAAGTTCAATTCAACCAATACAAGATCAACCTCTTGAATTTCTTCAAGCAACTGATAATATTCAGGTGGCACAGTTTTATTCATTTGCATCACCTCTTTTTCCAAAATGCGGATCTGGATATGGACTATCTAAAGCTGGCCACAATGTACCACGAAATAAAGCAGTCTCTTGATCATATTGTGGTAATCCTTTAGGTTGAAAGGTAATATATAGTTGTGGAGGTGTCGGATAATTTTTAACCTTTATCGGTGGGCATGGATCATATGGACTAATGTATGGCTCCCAATATTTAAATTGTGTAAATTCACAAATTTCCTTCATGAGGATCTCCTTTCGTAATGTTATTTACGATCTATTCATTTGTATGATTGTATAATTTGTCCTATTCTGTAACTTACATAATTTATTTTCCAAGTATGAAACAAGAGAGGATAACAGATAAATGATATATCTTTTGATTTTAGCAATTTGTGGAGTACTGGTACTCATTTATATGGTATATTTAGCCCATCATGATACAATAGATTATCAAACTGTTACGGATGAGAAAATTCCCTCTGGATTTGATCTTTATCGAATTTTTTTCATTTCGGATATACATCGTAGAAAGTTAAATAAAACAACGCTAAATAAAGTTGACAAAGATATTGACCTTATCATAATTGGCGGGGATCTGAAGGAAAAGGGTGTACCATTTGAAAGGGTAAAACGAAATTTGGAATTATTAAAAAAGTGGAACAAACCATTGTATTTTATTTGGGGTAATAACGACTATGAAGAAAAGCCTGACGTATTATATCAGTTACTACTAAAGAAAAATGTAACTATATTAGCAAATAAAACGGAACGGATTGTTTCAGATAATGGAGACACCCTTAACTTGGTTGGGCTCGATTGTTGTAAATACAAAGAGGCGCGTTTTGATTTAGCAATGAAAGATGTTGACAATAGTTATACGGTAGTGATAACACATGCTCCAAGTGCATTTTACGATATGTCCGATGCTGAAAAAGAAGGGGTTCACCTGGTTTTGGCTGGACATACACACGGGGGACAAATACGGTTATTTGGTTATGGCTTATATGAAAGTGGGAGTTTTAAAAAGGAAGGCAGTACATCTGTATTGGTTAGTGAAGGTTATGGTTATACTAGACTGCCATTTCGATTAGGAACAAGATCTGAATGTCATATTATAACATTTAAACACCCTCTTTAAACAAAAACCGTAAAGAGTATGTGCAATATACACTTTAGTTGCATATAGTAGTATTATAAGTAGTCAAACAAGGTTTCAAAATACAGGTCATATTAGTGTGTGAAGGGGGTTTCTATAATGCGTATTGAACGTGTATCAAATGATCAATTCACCATATTTCTAACCTTTGATGATTTAATTGAACGAGGATTCACAACACATGAGCTGTGGAATGATGTTAAAAATGCCGGCAATTTATTTAGTGACATGATGTATGAAGCTAGCACTGAGCTTGGCATTGAATTGGAAGGAATGCTCCTTGTACATGTACAACTAATGCAGGCACAAGGAATGCATGTTTATGTAACACAGAAAATCGAACACACCGATTGGGATGAGGATTTTATTGAAATGAAAGTTACATTAGATGAAAGTAAAGAATTAATATTTTCTTTTCAGGAATTTGAGGACTTAATTCAAGTTTCCACTTATCTGGCTAATATTTCGATTACAGGTGGAAAGGTATATTATATGAATGATCGTTATTATATTTTATTACAAGACGCGGAATTAAATATGTCGCATAAAGAAAATGTCATTGCAATTTTGTCTGAGTTTTCCTCACCTAGTATTGTGACATCCGCAAGATTAAATGAATATGGAAAAGTAATCATGGAAAGTAATGCAATAAACCAAATAATCGCCAATTTTCATTAACTGAAAATGGCTATAAATGACTTCATAACACTATTTAATTTGTAAAAGTTGATATCGTTCTCCATTATAAAAAATTATTGGGGAAAAAGGCCTTTCTTTTATTGCATATTTATGGTGAAAGTGTATACTAATCTCTGAGTACAGCTATATATAATATTGAGTAGATTTACTAGGAGGTAAATTCATGGTAGCCGATAAAGCAGCAGATTCTACTAATGAGCAAAGTAACAAAAATAATGTATTAACTTCAACAAGGACTGTTGTAAAAACCGCATTAGAAAAGTTAGGTTATCCTGATGAGGTATTTGAACTTTTAAAAGAACCTATACGAATGATGACCGTTAGAATCCCTGTCCGTATGGATGATGGTTCAATGAAAATTTTTACGGGTTATCGCGCTCAGCATAATGATGCTGTTGGTCCGACTAAAGGTGGCATACGTTTCCACCCAAATGTTACGGAAACAGAAGTAAAAGCGCTTTCTATTTGGATGAGTTTAAAAGCTGGTATTGTTGACCTTCCATATGGTGGAGGAAAAGGCGGAATTATATGTGATCCTCGTGAAATGTCATTTCGTGAATTAGAGGGTGTCAGTCGTGGATATGTGCGGGCAATTAGTCAAATAGTTGGTCCGAACAAAGATATTCCTGCACCAGATGTTTTCACCAACTCACAAATTATGGCATGGATGATGGATGAATACAGTAGGATTGATGAATTTAATAGCCCTGGGTTTATTACTGGAAAACCAATTGTTTTAGGTGGATCACATGGTAGAGAATCTGCAACTGCAAAAGGTGTTACAATTTGTATTGATGAAGCAGCGAAGAAAAAAGGAATTGATGTAAGAGGCGCTAGAGTGGTTGTTCAAGGATTTGGAAATGCTGGTAGTTTCCTTTCAAAATTCTTGCATGATGCAGGTGCAAAAGTGGTAGGTATTTCAGACGCATATGGCGGGCTTCATGATCCAGAAGGACTTGATATAGATTATTTATTAGACAGACGTGATAGTTTTGGAACTGTTACTAAATTGTTCGATAATACAATTTCAAATCAGGAATTGCTTGAATTAGACTGTGATATTTTAGTTCCTGCTGCGGTAGAGAATCAAATTACAGAAGAAAATGCACATAAAATTAAAGCAAGTATTGTAGTTGAAGCTGCGAACGGCCCAACTACATTAGAAGCTACAAAAATTCTTTCTGATCGTGGCATTTTACTTGTTCCTGATGTTCTTGCATCAGCTGGTGGTGTTACCGTATCTTATTTCGAATGGGTACAAAATAATCAAGGATATTATTGGGAAGAAGAAGAAATAGAAGAAAAACTTAACAAGATTATGGTAAAAGCATTTAATTCAATCTATAATACAGCTGAAACACGACGCGTTGATATGCGTTTAGCCGCGTATATGATTGGTGTAAGAAAAATGGCTGAAGCCTCACGCTTCCGTGGTTGGGTCTAAAAACAGAAAGTGCAAGCGACTGTTCAGAAGCGGACGCATAAGCAAGGAACCGAAGAACGCGGTAAATGAAGTTCGACTAAGGTCGGCCACGTCCTGTGGCAACGTCGAACTACCCTACATCGTGTAGGGCAAGCGTTCGTAGTGTTCATTGCTTATGACGGCAGCTTCTAGGAGCTGGAACTAGACTAAAAACAGAAAGTGCAAGCGACTGGTAAGAAACTGGTCTATAAAAAAACCAAAATTAATGACGAAAAAACTCTTATCATGTATAGTTAGATAAGGGTTTTTTCGTGTACTTTTTAGAAAAAGGAAGTGTAGTAGTTGCAAAAGGAACATATCATTATTGTGGGCGGCGGTCCGTGTGGCATGTCATGTGCTATAGAATTAAAAAATAAAAATATAAAAGCCTTAATTATTGAAAAAGAAAACATTGTCAATACCATATACAATTTCCCGACACATCAAATGTTTTTTAGTTCGAGTGAAAAATTAGAAATAGGAAATGTCGCTTTTATTACGGAAAGACAAAAGCCAGTACGAAACCAAGCATTAGCCTATTATAGGTCAGTAGCTGAGAGACAAAGTTTACGGATCAATCCATTTGAAAAAGTACGAAATGTTATAAAAAAAGATCAGTTTTTTTACGTGAACACGGTAACTTCTAACGGTGAGCAAATAAGTTATCGAGCGCAGAATGTAATCATAGCTACTGGGTACTATGATCAACCGAACTATCTAGGAATTCCAGGGGAAGATCTTGATAAAGTGATGCATTATTTTAAAGAAGCACATCCATATTTTCAGAAAAATGTTTTGGTAATCGGTGGCAAAAATTCAGCTGTTGATGCAACATTGGAGCTTCATAAAGCTGGTGCGAACGTTACGGTGTTATACAGAGGAGAAACATATTCAAAAAGTGTAAAACCCTGGATTTTACCAGAATTTGATGCATTAGTACGTAAGAATAAAGTAAAGATGGAGTTTAATGCAGAAGTGTTAGAAATAACAAATTCACAAGTTTTCTATGAAACAAATGGTGAAAAAAAATCAATTGCTAATGATTTCGTTTTTGCCATGACAGGATATAAACCTGATCATGACTTTTTAAGACAGGTTGGGATAAAAATTGATGAACAGAGTGGACGCCCACAATTTGATGAAGATACGCTTGAAACAAATATTCCAGGTGTTTTTGTAGCGGGTGTTATTGCAGCTGGATACAATAATAATGAAATTTTCATTGAAAATGGTCGGCTTCATGGGGAGTTAATAGCTAATTCAATTGTAAAAAGGCATTGATTTACATTTTTAGCAGTTAAGAAAGTATAAATCCTTTCTTACTGCATAAGTGCAACTAAGGCTTTCGCCATTAAGGCATGGCGATAAGCCAAGTTTTCTAACAGTAAGGAGGGGATAGTAGTTGAAAAAAGTAGTGGTGTTAACTACAGGAGGAACAATTGCAAGCAAAAAAAATAGTGATTCTGGATTACTTGAATCAGGTGTTATCACTGGTGATGAGTTAATGGAGTTATGCGACATTCCTCATGGTATAGATATTGAGGTTGATTCAGTGTTACAAAAAGCAAGTATGCATATTACGTATACTGATTTGTTACTTCTAAAACAAAAAATAGATTTACATTTAACTAAACCTGAGGTAGACGGTATCGTTGTTACACATGGTACAGATACTTTAGAAGAAACCTCATACTTTCTGAATTTAGTCACCAATCATTCGAAGCCAATTGTTGTTACTGGTTCACAACGTTCTCCTGATGAAATAGGAACAGACTCATTTGTGAATATAAAACATTCTATTCTTACTGCTTGTAGTAGTGATCTATACGATGTAGGGGTAGTAGTTGTCTTTAATGAACGAATATTTCATTCTAAGTACGTTAAAAAAGAACATGCATCAAACTTACAAGGTTTTAATTCCTTTGGGTTTGGTTATCTAGGGATTATTGATAATGGCTATGTGCACGTACATCAAAAACCAATTAAGAATGAATATTTTCATCTTAAAAAAGATCTACCAGAAGTTGATATTATTAAATGCTATATGGATGCAGATGATAAATATATTCGAACTGCAAGGGAATCAGACATTAAAGGATTAATAATTGAAGGTGTCGGACGTGGGCAGGTGCCACCTAATTTGATGAAGGAAATAAAACGCTGTGTAGAAAAGGGAATCAAGGTTGTCATTACCACATCGGCGGAAGAAGGCGAAGTATACACCACGTATGATTACTTGGGTAGTGCATATGATTTATATAAAAATGGTGTAATTTTAGGAAGAGATTACGATAGCAAAAAAGCTAGAATTAAACTCATGGTTGGCCTAGCTAGTGAATATCCTAATATAGAACGCATATATGACCCATCTTATTTTTAAGGTTTCAATTCCTACTGATTTAGTTTGTATTTTCAAGATAATAAGTTAATGTTACTATTGAATTAACTTATCTGGAATGAGGTTGGGACTATGCTTGCCATTTTATCAGCTGGTGTTGCACCCGCATTTGCGTTAATGTCCTTTTTTTATTTAAAGGATCGTTTTACAGAACCATTACATTTAATCATTCGCAATTTTATCTATGGTGCACTATTAGTATTTCCAATTATGTTTATGCAATATGCATTGCAAGCAGAAGGGATTGGAAATGGTGACTTTGTTCAATCCTTTTTTGTCATCGCATTTATGGAAGAATTTTTTAAGTGGTTTATTTTTATTTATACCTTTTATCATCATACAGCATTTGACACCCATTACGATGGCATTGTATATGCAGTAGCAATAAGTTTAGGCTTTGCAACAGTGGAAAATTCTTTATACTTATTATCTAATGGCATTGAGTATGCCTTTTCTCGTGCGTTATTTCCAGTATCATCACATGCATTATTTGGTGTCATTATGGGCTATTATTTTGGTAAAGCTAAAATAAATTCATCACATAAAAAAAGGAATCTAACATTTGCCCTTTTTATTCCTTTTCTCCTGCATGGTCTCTATAATTATATATTGATCAAGGTTGCAAGTGATTGGTTGACCTTATTGATTCCATTTATGATTCTTTTATGGATTATGGCCCTTAGGAGGGTCAAAGAAGCCAACGCATTGAAAAGAAATGCGATACTACCGAGTAAGAATAGATAACGTAAATCCTTTGTTAACTAAAACGAAGGATTTTTTTAATGAAGAAAATTAGTGATCCATCAACATCGCATAGCAATCTCAGAGTTTTTATTCCATTTGATGCATAAAAAAAACAACATGTTCGAAAAATAGGGTTATGAAGTTCACAAGCTGTCAGGAGGAAAATTAATGCTGCGAAAAATAGGGCTGGTAATAATGAGTATATATTGTATGACTTTTCTAGTACATTCGACTAATCAAAATCATTCCGTGTCTGCATTTACCAAGCAGGTGATTCAACATGGAGCAGTAGGTGATAACGTTATCGAATTGCAGTCTAGATTACAATATATAGGTTTTTATAATGGTAAGATTGATGGTGTATTCGGATGGGGTACTTATTGGGCACTACGAAACTTTCAGTATGAATTCGGACTGGAGGTCGATGGAATGGCTGGTTTGACTACTAGACAAAAATTAGTTGATACAACTGAATATGATTATGGCGGGGCATCAGTTAATAAAGGTTCTTCTAATGCAACTAATACAAATAATAATGCAAATGGTTCAAATGCAGCACCAGCACCAACTGCAATGAATGTACCAGAAGGTTATTCACAAAATGATATTCAATTGATGGCAAATGCGGTTCACGGAGAAGCACGAGGAGAACCTTATGTAGGACAGGTCGCAGTGGCTTCCGTTATTTTGAATCGGGTTGAAAGTCCTACATTCCCTAATACCGTTTCAGGTGTAATTTTTGAACCTAGAGCGTTTACTGCGGTTGCTGATGGACAAATTTGGCTCACACCAGATGAAACGGCAAAACAAGCAGTAATCGATGCTATTAATGGATGGGATCCATCAGGAAATGCGTTATATTATTTCAACCCAGTTACTGCTACCTCTGATTGGATCTGGTCAAGGCCACAAATCAAAAAAATAGGAAAACATATATTCTGTAAATAGAAAGGAGTGATCACATTGGTTCGATGGATTATGATAACCGTTCTTACAATAGGTATAGTAGGGGTTGGAGTTTGGGGTTTTCAAGAGCATCAAGAAAAAAATGCAATATTAATTCAAGCTGAAAATGACTATCAGCGTGCATTCCATGAATTGACCTATCACGTGGATTTACTTCATAACAAGATTGGCAGTTCCTTAGCAATGAATTCACCAAATAGCTTGTCACCACAATTAATTGAAATTTGGAGAATAACATCCCAGGCATTGTCTGATGTAGGTCAATTGCCACTTGCGTTAATTCCATTTAACAAAACAGAAGAGTTTCTTGCGAATATAGGAGATTTTACGTATAAGACCGCTGTCAGGGATTTGGAAACAGAACCATTGTCCGAAGATGAAACGAAAAGGTTAAATAAATTATACGAGCAATCAGGTGATATCAAGAAAGAATTGCGAGAAGTACAGCATTTAGTATTAAAAAATAATTTGCGATGGATGGATGTACAACTTGCCTTAGCATCTACCGACGAGCAACAAGATAACACAATTATTGATGGTTTTAAGACAGTGGAAAAAAAGGTAGAAGGCTATACGGAAAGCAATGTGGAGCTTACTGGTAATTCTTCTAAGGAACATGATTATGAATTCTTAACTGGAGACGATGTTAGTAAGGAAGAGGCTCTACAACTAAGTAGAAAGATATTTAACGTGAACAAGGATGCAAAACTTAATATAACTAAAACAGGGAAAGGCGCCGATTTTCCAATGTATAGCATTTCATACCGAGGATCGGATAAAAATGCATATCTGGACATGTCGCAACAAGGTGGGCATCCAATCACACTATTAGTTGATAGACCTGTTAATCAAAATAAGATCAGTTTAAATCAAGGACTAGAGAAAGCCACCACTTATTTAAATGAACAGGGTTTTGATAATATGGTTACTTATCAAAGCGATGAATATAGTAATATAGGTGTATTCTCATTTTTGTATGAGCAGGATGGAGTGCGTATCTACTCAGATAAAATAGAAATAAAAGTTGCATTAGATAACGGTGACATTATTGGAATGACCGCTAGAGACTATTTCATGAATCATAAGGAACGTGAGATACCTTCTCCAAAAGTTTCAGTTGAAGAAGCAAAAGCCCAAGTTAATCCAGATGTGAAGATACATCAAGAAGGCCTAGCAATAATTGATAACTCCATTGGTGAAGAAGTTTTAACACATGAATTCCTAGGTGTCTTAAATAATGAGACATTTCGTATATTCATCAATGCAATGGATGGAACGGAAGAAAAAATTGAAAAATTAAATGGAACCGAGGTTAATTTAGATTTAGTGTTATAGGGGAAGAATTTTCTTTCCCTTTTTTTATTTTTCTAGCTCCAGCGCCTAGCGACTAGTGGACTTTCTTCCCTACTCTTCAATAAGTCAAGCACAAAAGAAGAGCCCTTTTGGCTTTCCTTTATCTTGAGGTAGATCAGTCCAGTCCATACGTCGCTGACCAGGCGCTTGCGCTTTTTTTATTTTCTGTAATAATAGGTATATAGTAGTGATTTCCAGAAGATTGTGGGGGATATTATGGATATAGGTACATTACTTACACTTACCGCGATTGATCCAATGACAGGGATAAATACGACATATCGTTGTAAAATTATCGAGAAAAATGAACATTATTTGATTATTGATTATCCTGTAAATGAAAAAACAAAACGAACGGCCATGTTACCAAAAGGAACTAATTTACAGACATCCTATATCGGAAGTGATCAATCCGTTTATTCGTTTAGCACAAAAGTTGTTGCCAAAGTGAATGTACCTATTCCTGCATTAGCAATAAGTAATCCAGATAAAACGGAAATTAAACGAATTCAACGTCGTGCATTTGTACGAATAGAAACCGCAGTTGATGTTTCTATTCATCGCACAGAGCATAAATCAGATTCTTTTACTACAGTTACTTCAAATATAAGTGGTGGTGGGATGTCGATTATTATGCCTGCAACTAGTATGGTACAGGAAAACGAATGCTTAGATGTATGGATTGTTTTACAAATGCAAAATGACGAATTCCACTACATACATACGCAATCGAAGGTAATTAAAGAGTTTACTGATAGAAATAATGTACGTCTAGCCTCTATAATGTTCGAGAACCTATCTAAACAAGATCAACAAGTATTAATTCGGTACTGTTTTGAGAAACAAAGGGAGTTTCGAACAAAGGAAATGACTTAACTAGCCTTAAAAAATAGACCATGAATTCCCGTTTATGTTATATTTAGAATAGCAATTTACTTTTTCTAACTTGGCATTTGCCAAGTTTTTTTAGTAAAATAGGGTAGATGAATAAATCTATAGGCACTCGCTTTTCATAATGAGAGGAATGAATGGAATTAATGGAGGAAGGTAAAATAGCAATAGCAATTGATGGGCCTGCAGCGGCAGGTAAGAGCACAGTTGCTAAATTAGTCGCAAAAAAACTCACCTATATTTATGTTGATACTGGCGCAATGTATCGAGCGTTAACATTAAAGGCAATTAAGCAACATGTATCACTAGAAAGTGAAGCGGATTTAGCAGCGTTATTAACATCGACAACAATTGAACTTAAACAATCAGAAAATGGACAGAAAGTCTATTTAGATCAACAGGATGTAACAGTGGATATTCGTTCTTTAGAAGTTACGAATAATGTTTCTTACGTTGCTAAACATGCCAGTGTACGTAAAGATATGGTTAAGCGTCAACAAGCCTTAACGGAAAAAAGGGGCGTTGTAATGGATGGTAGAGATATTGGTACGCATGTAATTCCCGATGCAGAGGTTAAAATATTTCTTCATGCTACAGTTGAAGAGCGAGCAAAGCGACGTCATGAAGAAAATATCTCAAAAGGTTTTAACTCAAACATTGAAGAATTAAAAGAAGAGATTAAACAGCGCGATTTAATTGACACTAAACGAGAATCTGCCCCATTGATTAAAGCGGAAGACGCTGTTGAAATAGATACAACTTCTTTATCCATTGACGATGTAGCAAGACAAATACTAAGTGAAGCCTTGAATGTATTAAAAAGCTGAGGTGGCGAAAAAATTTTTCTTCTATATCATAGACTGCTTTACTTGACAAATAATTGTAAATATTAGAAGTTATAAAAAAGAATGTTTTTACATTTGTTGTTTTATGTAATATAAGGAGGCTTTTTAAATGAGCGATTCAGGAAATGAAATGATGGAAATTAATGTTGGTGATACAGTTACAGGAACAGTTGTAAAGGTTGAAGATAAACAGGTTTTAGTTGATATTAGCTATAAAACTGAAGGAATTGTTCCTATTGGTGAATTGTCCAACCTTCATATTGACGTTTCTAGTGATATTATTAATGTTGGAGATCAGCTAACATTAATGGTTAAGAAAGTGGAGGATGATGATATTATCCTTTCAAAAAAAGCTGTTGATTCAGATAAGGCATGGGTAGAACTTGAAGAAAAATATAAAAATGACGAAATTTTTACTACTGAAATAAAGGAAGTAGTAAAGGGTGGACTAGTTGTTGACGTGGGGCTAAGGGGATTTATTCCTGCTTCTCTAGTTGAAACATACTATGTGGATGATTTTTCGGATTATATAAATAAGCCATTAAGCGTCAAAATTGTTGATATAGATCGAGAACAGAACCGTGTAATATTGTCTCATCGTGCAGTAGTAGAAGAAGAATCAGCTGCACAAAAACAGGATATTCTGCAATCATTGGAAGAAGGACAAGTATTAGAAGGAACGGTACAACGAATGACAAACTTCGGAGTTTTTGTTGATATTGGTGGCATAGATGGATTAGTTCATATATCACAGCTATCCCATCAACATGTGGAAAAAGCTTCAGATGTCGTTTCAGAAGGACAAGTATTAAAGGTAGAAGTTCTCTCGATAGACCGTGATAATGAGCGTATTTCATTATCCCATAAGAAAACGTTAGCAGGACCATGGACAGATATTGAAGAAAAGGTATCTCGTGGTGATATTTTAGACGGTACTGTTAAGCGTCTTGTCAATTTTGGTGCATTTATCGAGGTTCTACCAGGTATTGAAGGTTTAGTTCATATTTCACAAATTGCTAATCGTCATATCGGTACACCACAAGAAGTATTAGAAGTAGGACAAAAAATAGAAGTCAAAGTATTAGATATTAATGAAAAAGAACAAAGAATGTCATTAAGTATGAAAGAAATTGAACAAGAACAGGCTGCTGCTGAATATAAAAAATATGAAAAAGACGATGATCAGTCTAGTTTTCAATTAGGAGATATAATTGGGAACAAACTTGACAAATATAAAAAATAATTGAAAGCTGATGAGCGTAACCCCCTTTCAAAAATGGGGTTACGTTTTTTGGTGCATCCATTTTGTATGCTGCTATTCTTATGCGGGTAACCATTTTTTGTGTTTTGTACAGTTTAAATTTGATCGTAATTTGTCATACTTAGTGTAGGTGATGAAAATGACGGATGGTTTACTATTCTATTGGTTTAGTTGGTTATTATGGATTTACTTTACATTTGTGATGAAGAAGAGGAAGGAACGAACAGTATATGCATTTTGGGTTCTTCTTATTTTATGTGGTGCATCTGTTTATATAACCATCCTAGGGTACAAAATTATGCTGTCTTATTTATTTTTAGCCTTTGGTGCTATGGTTATGCTGGCAAAAAGTAAACATTTGTTCTATCATTTGTTTTGTTCATTAACGATTATGGTATTATATATGGCGATTATGTTATGGGAAAATTATTTTCCATTATGGATGATGCTTTCTAAGACATTTATTTCTCCTTTAATAATCGTTTTTATCGCTTTAATTATTATGTCTAAAGGCTTCTATAGCAAGGTTTCCATTATTCTATTAGGCATTAGTAGCGGAGAACTAATGAATAGTTTTATTATGTCTAGCTATGCAATGAAAGAACTAATTGGTGGGTATGTATTTTTTGATAGCGTGCTTATTATTCTATTTTTACTCATAGGGTTTGAAATTGTCTATGCCTTAAAGGTTAAAATTCGGTCTGTTTTTCTTATCTATAAAAAATCTTTTCGTGTGTTAAGAGAGGAATAATGTTGATTAAACAATTGAGACTGCTTAGATAACACGAAAACAATTGTTTATATCATGTACTTTTGCTAGAATAATAAAGGTTATAGAGGATTTTTCAAAAAGTCATCAAATGATAAACGGCGAATTTCTTCGTTGCGCAGTTTTTCCGGTCCTCACGTATTAAAAGCATAGAGGAACTTCTACTAAGACCGTCCACGTCCTGTGGACAACGTAGAAGTCAGCACATCCTGTGCAAGTCCGGTCCTCAAAATCTTCGCGCCTTGAACTTCTTGTTTCTAATTTGTCGACTTTTTGAACACGCACTTATAGCAAGTGAAGTACCATTTAAAATTAGGCTTTAAAAGAAAGGATGTTCCTTTCATGAGGAAATCTGTAGTAGCTATTGTAGGAAGACCAAATGTCGGTAAGTCGACCATTTTTAATAGATTAGTTGGAGAACGTATATCAATCGTTGAGGATATTCCAGGTGTAACAAGAGACCGTATTTATGCAGAAGGTGAATGGTTAACTTCTACTTTTAATGTAATTGACACTGGAGGTATTGAGATTGGTGATGAGCCTTTATTAGTTCAAATGCGTCATCAAGCGGAAGTAGCAATTGATGAAGCGGATGTTATTATTTTCTTGGTAAATGGTAAGGAGGGGATAACAGCAGCTGATGAAGAAGTTGCAAAGCTTTTATATAAATCGAATAAACCAATTGTTCTAGGTGTTAACAAAATAGATAATCCTGAAATGCGCGAAAGAATTTACGAGTTTTACTCCCTCGGATTCGGAGAACCATTCCCAATATCAGGAGCTCATGGGCTAGGATTAGGTGATATGTTGGATGAAGTTGTTGGAAACTTTCCAAAGCGAGAAACAGAAGTACCAGATGAGGATACGGTGTATTTCAGTCTGATAGGTCGTCCAAATGTAGGGAAATCTTCACTAGTTAACGCGCTGTTAAATGAAGATCGTGTTATTGTGAGTGAAATGGAAGGTACCACACGTGATGCAATCGATACACACTTGCATAAAGATGACCAAGACTTTGTTATAATTGATACAGCTGGTATGCGAAAACGTGGGAAAGTGTACGAGTCAACCGAAAAATACAGTGTATTACGTGCTTTAAAGGCTATTGAGCGTTCAGATGTTGTATTAGTACTGATTGATGCAGAATCTGGGATACGCGAACAAGATAAAAAAATTGCAGGTTATGCGCATGAAGCTGGTCGAGCAATCATAATTGTGGTTAATAAATGGGATACAATAGAATCAGATGAAAAGGCTATTCGCGATTTTGAAGAAAAAGTTCGTGCCCATTTTCTATTCTTAGATTATGCACCCATTGTCTTTTTGTCGGCCAAAACAAAAAAACGGTTACATACGTTAATACCTGCAATTAAAATGGCTAGTGAAAATCATTCCATACGTATAGCAACAAACGTCTTAAATGATGTGATCATGGATGCTATAGCAATGAACCCAACGCCAACACTAAAAGGCAAGCGACTGAAAGTATTGTATGCAACGCAGGTAGCTGTTAAACCACCTAGCTTTGTGGTTTTTGTTAATGATCCAGAATTAATGCACTTTTCTTATCAACGATTTTTAGAAAACAAAATTAGAGAAGCATTTGGCTTTGTTGGAACGCCAATAAAAATCTTTGCAAGAAGAAGACAGTAAGGGAGAGACAAATTATGAGTAAAGTAGCTGTATTAGGAGCCGGAAGCTGGGGCACCGCATTAAGTATTGTGTTAGCTGATAATGGTCATGATGTTCGTTTATGGACACATCGTGCGGACCAAGCCGATACGATTAACTCTACACATAAAAATGAAAAGTATCTAGAGATCATGATTCCTAAACAAATCAAAGCCTATGACGATTTGGCTAAGGCAGTTGAAGACGTTTCTGCAGTAGTAGTAGTTGTACCATCTAGTGCGATTCGAGATGTCTGTGCTAAATTAAATAATTATATTTCTTCAAATATAACGATTGTTCATGCTTCAAAAGGAATTGAACCAGAGTCACTAAAAAGAATTTCTGAAATGATGAGTGAAGAAATGTCGAATTATCTCTATGAGGATATCGTGGTTTTATCTGGACCAAGTCATGCAGAGGAAGTTGGAAAGCGTCAGCCGACCACTGTTACCGTTTCATCCTTAAATGAGAACAATGCTGAGATAATTCAGGATTTATTTATCAATGAAGCATTTCGAGTTTATACAAGCCCAGATATATTAGGTGTTGAACTAGGAGGAGCTCTAAAGAATATTATAGCACTAGGAGCTGGTATTTCAGATGGACTGGGATATGGGGATAATGCTAAAGCTGCATTAATAACACGGGGCTTAGCTGAAATCGCTAGACTCGGAACTTCACTCGGTGCAAACCCTCTTACTTTCTTAGGATTACCAGGAGTCGGTGACTTAATTGTTACCTGTACAAGTGTCCATAGCAGAAATTGGCGTGCAGGTAATTTGCTAGGTAAAGGAAGAAAGCTTGAAGAAGTTTTAGATCAAATGGGGATGGTAGTCGAAGGTGTACGAACTACAAAGGCTGCCCATCAATTTGCTGAAAAACAACAAATTGAAATGCCGATAACAAAGGGACTATATAACATCCTATTTGAAGATGAAAAGCCTAAAACAGTTGTGGACCAATTGATGAGCAGATCGAAACGAGAAGAAATGGATGATTTAGCTGAATTATTAAGTAAGAAGTATTCTTAAAGCACGCAGGTAATTTCCTTGCATATACTATGTTGACTAAACATTGCAAGGAGGAAAGCGTGTGAGTAATTTTAAAGATAATCTTTTTAACAATATACAAAAGAAATCTAATATTAAGCAAGAAGATATTTACAAGGTTGCAGACTCTGTTAAGCATGCCAATTTTTCTGATGAAAAAACAGTCAGAAACTTAATTAGACAATTGGCACGAATGGCGAATAAACCAATATCAAAAGAAAAAGAGGACAAAATTGTACAATCTATAACTAAAAATAATATGCCTGTGGATATGCAATCGTTGAATAAACTTTTTAAAAAGTAGTTTTCATGGGCAAGTGATGATGCAAAAAATCGTGAGCTCGCATAATATAAATCGCACAAGCATTCATGGATAAAGTTGCTAAGGATTTTATTTAGTCTGACTGAGATGGAGCCTGCCCTCTTCATCTCGGTCGTTTATTTTGTTTAATTTTAGTCAAAAACGATTGACTGATCTATTATTCCCGTATGTTATAATATGGTGGGCATTCAATAACCGTAATTTTTAGGAGGGAACGATATGTCGACTTCCATGCTAAAAATGTATATATCCTTTGTTGGTATGGGACTTTTGATTTTTGCAATCGGCCTAATTTTGCTTAGTAGATATAAACTAACAGGATGGTTTGCTGGTATTGTAGCAACTATCGCATACATAAGTTTACTGTTAGGAAGTATCATAATAGTTTATATTGTGCTAAGCGGACCAACGGGGTAAATGGTTTAGGAGGATTTATACATGAAATATAGATATATACGTGCCATAGGCGCTGTTTTCTTGATTTTTTTACTTAGTGGGTGTTTATACCCTAAGAATGAATTAACTAAAAACCAAGTGCCAAATGAGCAACAATTAGAAACAGTTCAATCAGCCGTAGACACCTATCGAGAAAAAAATCAAGGATTAGTACCCATTAAAACAACAGATAACGATACACCCATTTTTCGTAAATACTTAATTAACTTCAGTATTTTACAGGAAAAGGGTCTACTTGGAGAAATACCCGGAACCGCATATGAAAACGGTGGAGTCTATCAGTATGTATTATTAACACCTGAAAAAAACCCGCGCGTTAAGCTGATTGATTTGAGGGTATCAGATGCGCTTCGTGAAGTGGCAGTTAAATTAGAAGTGTATCGAAATGAAAACCTATATCCACCCTTCGGACAACCTATTACAAATCATTTATATAAAATAGATTATGAAGAGCTTGGTTTTGAACATGAACCATACGTCGTTAGTCCATATTCGCAAAAAAATATTCCAATAATCATGGATACAGATGGAAATTTATACGTAGACTACCGTACAGATTTATATGAAGCACTAAAAAAATATGATCATTCCTATAAAACAGGTGATGATATTCGTTATCTACTGGCTGAAAATACACCATTCCTACCAGTGTATTCTTATCCTTACACTGTAAAAGATGGAGAACCAGTCTACATGACTCCTGAATAATAAATTTAATCATAAATAATCCCTTGTAGCATAAAGTGTTACAAGGGGTTATTTTTTATTTCAATAGAAACTAGTTTCTTATACATACAACATACTTAATAATTATTTTATGATTTAAGTCATAATTTGATAGGACAACATCATAGACTTGTAATGTCAATTATACGTATGTTGTTCATGATTAATTGGTTAAGGAAATTGGGAGGGGATCGTTTGGAAAAAATTGATATCTTTAAAGATATTTCGAAACGGACAAACGGAGACATTTATTTAGGCATTGTGGGAGCGGTAAGGACAGGTAAATCAACGTTCATAAAGAAATTTATGGAACTGGTTGTTTTACCGAACATTCAAGAGGAAAGTGATCGCTCACGAGCACAAGATGAATTGCCACAAAGTGCTGCAGGTAAAACGATTATGACCACAGAGCCTAAATTTATACCGAATCAGGCTGTAAGTATTGAAGTGGATGAAGGTCTAGACGTTAATGTCAGGCTGGTAGACTGTGTTGGATATGCGGTTAATAGTGCAAAAGGATATGAGGATGAAGACGGCCCTAGAATGATCCACACTCCTTGGTATGAGGATCCAATACCATTTCATGATGCGGCAGAGATCGGAACTAGAAAGGTAATTCAAGAACACTCCACAATAGGAGTGGTTGTTACCACAGATGGAACCTTTGGCGAAATACCGCGCAATGATTTTGTAGATGCTGAGTCACGGGTTGTAGAAGAACTAAAAGAAGTTGGAAAACCATTCATAATGGTTGTTAATTCACTAAGACCAACAAGTCAAGAAACAGAACGCATGCGACAAGAACTAATTGACAAGCATGATATCCCAGTAATAGCGATGAATATTGAGACCATGACGGAGCACGATGTAAACAATGTTCTACGAGAAGCATTATACGAGTTTCCGGTACTGGAAGTAAATGTTAACCTTCCAAGCTGGGTAATGGTACTGAAAGAAGACCATTGGTTGCGTGCAAATTACCAAGAGGCCATTCAAGAAACTGTTAAAAGTATTAAAAGACTTAGAGATGTAGATCATATTGTTGGAAACTTTGATGAATATGAATATATTGATAAGGCTAATTTGGCTGGGATGGAACTTGGTGATGGTGTTGCCGAAATTGATTTACATGCACCCGAATATTTATATGATCAAATCCTAAAGGAAATTGTTGGCGAAGAGATTAGAGGTAAAGATCATTTGCTGGAATTAATGCAGGACTTTGCTCATGCGAAACGAGAATATGATAATGTATCAGGTGCGTTAAAGATGGTAAAACAAACTGGATACGGAATAGCGGCTCCATCACTTGAGGATATGGAACTGGACGAACCAGAAATCATACGACAGGGATCTAGGTTTGGTGTTAGATTAAGAGCAGTAGCCCCATCAATTCACATGATTAGAGTAGAGGTAGAATCTGAATTTGCTCCTATCATTGGGACTGAGAAACAAAGCGAAGAATTAGTCAGGTACCTAATGCAAGACTTTGAGGAAGACCCATTATCAATATGGGAATCTGATATATTTGGAAGATCGCTTAGTTCCATTGTTAGAGAAGGGATCCAAGCAAAAATTGCATTGATGCCTGAAAATGCACGATATAAGTTAAAAGATACATTAGAACGAATTATAAACGAAGGATCTGGCGGTCTTATCGCTATAATCCTATAGCAGCGCAATATGGCTGCTATTTTTTTTGTGCTGAAGGCAACCATCTAAAAAATGAAAAATAGTCTTTTATATAAAAAAGTTAACCACAACAGCAGGAAAATAATAGTTTGTGTCGTATATCTTTTAGTAAGTAATAAACTTTGTTATTGAAAAGCGCGCTGGTAAGGGCTTAACCGCGGCTTGGACAAATTTACAATAAATGGAAATTTTACTCGCATTTACTGGTAAATATGGGCCAAATAACAAATAAATATCGAGAAATTGCGTACTTATTGTTGAATTTTAAAGCAATCTCGGTTAATATAAGCCTTGTCATACATGAAAATGTTGGCACAAAGTATAATTGATGGCAAATTGGTCAAATAATGAGATACAAGTTATTTATTCCAATGTCGAATGAAATATTTTTGGGAGGAGGTGAATGTCATGAATAAAACAGACTTAGTAAATGCAGTTGCTGATAAAAGCGAACTTTCTAAGAAAGATGCTACAAAAGCTGTAGACGCAGTTTTTGAATCTGTCATGGATTCACTTAAAAGCGGTGAGAAAGTTCAGTTAATTGGATTTGGAAATTTTGAAGTACGTGAGCGTTCAGCTCGTAAAGGTCGTAATCCACAAACTGGAGAAGAGATCGAAATTCCTGCAAGTAAAGTACCTGCTTTCAAACCAGGTAAAGCCCTAAAGGAAAGTGTTAAATAATACTTGTACATAGGGTGAAAAGGGTGCGTATCTCGCACCCTTTTTTAATTTCTCTTCTATCTGTTGGCATACTTGCTTAACTACGTGATAGAATTAGTACATAAACGAGGAGGATTCTTATGGGAAACCCAGTAGATAAGAATGATTTTTTTGTGATTAAAGCCTTAGAAGATGGTGTGAATGTTATTGGTTTAACGCGTGGATCTGATACTCGCTTTCATCATTCTGAAAAACTAGATCGTAACGAAGTCATGATTGCACAGTTTACAGAGCACACCTCCGCAGTTAAAGTTAGAGGTAAAGCCATCATACAAACCAGTCATGGCGAAATTAGTAATGAGGAATAAATTGACTTGGTAAAACATTGCGTTTGCTATGATTGGTCACATAAAGTGTGCTATAATATCAAATGTGAATAAAGTATGGATGAAAAGGTTTAGGTGATTATGTTGCCAACTTCTAACGTGGAGCTTAATAAACTCCGGTCATTGATTGAAGATAAAATACAACACGATTATGTAGATGAAATTATTCAAAAGCCAGCAATCGATGAGACGAAGTTAGTACTTTTGTATACCATCATGAAGCAATCTAATTTGCCACAGTCAACGAAAGAACGATATATATTATCTACTATATTTGTACAATTGGCCTTAGACATACACGAAATAGTTCCAATTAAAAATGATAGGAACGAAAGTAGTATAAGTCAGAAAAAACGACAACTGATGGTCTTAGCGGGTGATTATTATAGTGGTTTGTTTTATTCACTTCTTTCTGAAACGGAAGACTTTGAAGTAATACATATCCTTGCAACTGCGATTAAAGAAATAAATGAATATAAAATGCGCTTTTATTATAATGAAATAACCTCAGTGGATGAAGCTATCGATTTATTGATGAAAATTGAATCATTGTTAATCTCACGTATACTAAAAGAGGTTCAGGTCTTACCAGAACTAGCCCTTATTGAACATATTATTAGTTTAATTATTTTATTACGCGAAAAGCATTTGTTAATAAGTAATGATAGTTCGTCGGTATTTACTAATTTAGTGACTTTGGGAGGCTCTAGGCAAGATTTACCTACTAAACTTGAGTCAATCATTGAAGAAAAAATCAAGTCTATTGAAAAATATATCAATGATATTCCTATTCAATACGCGGAATTAAAAAATGATTTAAAGAAAATAGTAGGTGACATTATTGAGAATAATACATCCATAGCAAAAGAAGGGTGAAACATGCAACAACAATCAAAAGAAAAACGTGTACACCATGTTTTTGAGAAAATTTATACCAATTATGACTCAATGAATTCCATCATATCATTTCAACGCCATAAAGCTTGGCGCAAAGATGTAATGACACGCATGCAAGTAGCTAAAAATACCAAGGCTCTAGATATATGTTGTGGAACAGGAGACTGGTCAATCGCAATTGCGAATGAAACTGGTCCAAACGGCATGGTTCATGGTCTCGATTTCAGCCATAATATGTTATCAGTAGCAAAAGAAAAACAAAATGAGCTTGGATTGAAGCAACTTACATTTATTCAAGGTAATGCTATGGAGCTTCCGTTTGAGGATAATTCATTTGATTATGTTACTATTGGTTTTGGATTACGAAACGTACCCGATTATATGACGGTATTAAAGGAAATGTATCGTGTTGTAAAACCAGGTGGAAAAGTTGTATGTCTAGAAACATCACAACCTACTTTAGTTGGGTATAGACAGCTTTACTACATTTATTTCCGATTTGTAATGCCTTTATTTGGTAGGTTAATCGCAAAAAGCTATAAAGAATATGCATGGTTACATGAATCTGCTAAGGACTTTCCCGACAAAGAGGAGCTTCAAAAGATGTTCTTTCAAGCAGGTTTTTCTCATGTTCGGATGAAAAGTTATACAGGCGGAGTGGCAGCAATGCATATGGGTTTTAAGGAAAAGAATAGTGATTAAAAGTCCGTGAATGTTAAAAGGTGAATGGCATGAAATTAGCAAAAACATATAATTATTTAAAAAAAGATCTAGATTATATAGAAAAAGCTGTAGATAAAGTAATACAAGCTGATCATCCCGTTTTAAGGGAAGCATCTACTCATTTGCTTATGGCTGGTGGAAAAAGAATTCGACCGGTTTTTGTCCTTTTAGGAGGACAGTTTGGTAATTATGATATTGAACGGATGAGTATTGTTGCTACTTCCATAGAATTAATTCATATGGCCTCACTTGTTCATGATGACGTTATTGATGATGCAGAAATACGTCGAGGTGGACCAACAATCAAGAAACAATATGACAATAAAGTTGCCATGTATACTGGTGATTATTTACTTGCCCGGTCGCTAGAAATCATTACTACCTTGAAAGAAAAACAGGCGCATCAGACTTTGGCCAAAACAATAGTAGAAGTTTGCATCGGCGAGATAGAACAAATTAAAGATAAACATGTTTGGGATCAATCCATGCGTACATACTTACGTAGAATAAGAAGAAAGACAGCATTATTAATCGCGACTAGCTGTAAACTTGGTGCAATCGCTGCAGGCGTTAAAGAAAAAGATGCAAACCGGTTATTTAAATATGGTTATTATATTGGTATGTCCTATCAAATAATTGATGACATCCTTGATTTCACTTCATCCGAAAAAGAATTAGGTAAACCAGCCGGAAATGATTTATTGCAAGGTAACGTAACGCTTCCAGTACTTTATGCTATGAAATATCCGGCTTTTAATTCATTAGTAAAAAACACATTTACTGGTTCAAAATCAGTAAATGAAGAACAAATGCGTCTATTAATTAAATTACTGAAACAAACAGATGCAATAGAACGTTCATATCAGGTAAGTGATATGTATTTACGTAAAGCGCTCCATGTCTTAGATAAGCTTCCTGATCATCGTTCGAAACAATCGTTGATTGGGATTGCAACGTATATCGGCAGACGTCGTTCATAAATACATTGTCATTTCCCAAAAAGTTTGATAAAATTGGGCGGCTGATTGAATACTAACAACATACATAATAGAAGAGGTGTAGGAAATGGAAAAAACATTTTTAATGGTAAAACCAGATGGTGTACAACGTAACCTTGTAGGAGAAATCGTTAGACGTTTTGAAAGCAAAGGCTTTAAATTAGTAGGAGCTAAACTTATGGTTATTTCAGACGATTTAGCTAAAACTCATTACGGCGAACATAAAGAACGCCCATTCTTTGGCGAATTAGTTGACTTCATTACATCTGGTCCAGTTTTTGCGATGGCATGGGAAGGTGAAAATGTAATCACATCAGCACGTGATATGATGGGGAAAACGAATCCACTAGAAGCTGTATCTGGTACAATTCGTGGTGACTTCGGGATGACTGTTGGAAAAAATATTATTCATGGTTCTGATTCTGCAGAAAGTGCAGAAAGAGAGCTTAAATTATTTTTTGGTGAAAACGAATTGACTTCTTATGTTAAACAGGATAGCGACTGGATTTACTAATAGAAATGGCCTCCGTTACTGACGGGGGCTTTCTTTACATGCTTCTGAACAGTAGAGTTTCGAAGTGTCAGTAGAATAAAGAAGCCATCTATGCTAACTTTAGTAAACTTTTGGTGAATAATGGTGTTCTATTTGTTGGGAGTACAGAGCAAATATTTACCCCGAAAACATATAACTTTACATTAATAGCCACGTTTTTTTATCAAAAGAAATAGCTCTTGTCCTTTGGCAGGAGTTTTTTAACCGTCTTTTAACTATTAGTAAATATTTTAAATACTTTATTACATAATGAATTTGTTATGGTATAGTAGAAACTATTATTATAAAGGGAGGGCTCCTAATGCGCTATTTAACTGCAGGAGAATCACATGGAAAGCAATTGACGACAATTATTGAAGGTTTACCATCACATATGCCACTTACAAAGGAAGATATCAATCATTCCTTACTACGTAGACAAAAAGGACATGGCAGAGGTAAACGAATGCAAATTGAGAAAGACTTGGTAGAAGTAACAAGTGGTGTAAGGCATGGGTATACATTAGGATCACCTATTTCTTTAGTTATACATAATGATGACTTTAAGCATTGGACAGATATTATGGGTGATGATCCATTGGATGATGATAGTGAAATTAGACGAGTCGTTTCTAGACCAAGACCTGGTCATGCTGATCTAAATGGTGCACTCAAGTATGGGCACCGGGATATGCGAAATGTTCTTGAACGCTCTTCTGCACGTGAGACAGCTGCTCGAGTAGCTGCAGGAGCAGTAGCTAAAACACTTTTAAAACAACTAGGGATTGAAGTATCGGGTTATGTAAGAGAGATTGCAGGAATAAAAGCTGAAGAGGTTGAAGAATTAACCATACAGGAACGTCAAAATATTTCTGAAGCATCACCGGTACGAACGTTAGATAAAAACGTTGAGAAAAAGATGATGGATGCTATTGATTATGCAAAAAAAGATGGTGACTCGATTGGTGGAGTAGCAGAGGTATATGTTGAGGGAATGCCAGCTGGAGTTGGTTCTTATGTCCATTATGATCGAAAGCTAGATGCACGTATCGCGGGAAGTGTATCGAGTATTAATGCATTCAAAGGTGTTGAATTTGGAATGGGATTTGAAGCTGCTAGAAGGAATGGTAGTGAGGTCCATGACGAAATTGCTTGGAATAAAGAGATTGGATATTATAGAAAAACGAACAATCTAGGCGGATTTGAAGGTGGAATGACTACTGGGATGCCAATAATTGTAAAAGGAGTCATGAAACCAATTCCTACACTGTATAAACCATTACAAAGTGTTGATATAGAAACAAAAGAACCATTCAATGCAAGTATTGAGCGGTCGGATTCCTGTGCAGTACCAGCAGCATCTGTGGTGATGGAACACGTTGTTGCATTCGAGCTAGCAAAAGCTATTACAGAGCAATTTCCATCTGATCAATTTCCGACGCTACAACGGGCATTAAAAGATTACCGAGAGGAACTTAGGTGTTTTTAATGGCACAATTGGATGTAGAAACAAGTGTAAATAAATATCCTATCCATATTCTAGAAAATATTCGACATCAATTTAACCAGTATGTATCAAAAGACTATTCAGCGATTTTTATTGTTACGGACGAACGAGTAGCTAATTTATATTTAGAAGATGTTAAAGAAAGCCTTGCAAGTCATCCTAAAGTTTTTCATACCGTTATTCCAGCAGGTGAACAATCAAAGAGTATCGAGGCGTATTATCAATTGCAAACACAGGCCATCGAATATGGACTTGATCGACAATCGCTCATTATCGCTCTAGGTGGGGGTGTTGTAGGAGATTTAGCAGGTTTTGTTGCAGCAACATTCATGCGAGGCATCGATTATATCCAAGCTCCTACGACCATTTTAGCGCATGACAGCAGTGTTGGTGGTAAGGTTGCAATTAATCATGCATTAGGGAAGAACCTGATTGGAAATTTTTATCCGCCGGTAGCGGTTATTTATGATATCCAAACATTACAATCATTACCAGCAAAAGAAATTCGGTCCGGCTATGCAGAGATAGTAAAAGAAGCGTTGATTGCAGACAAAGAATTATTTGAGGATGTCATGCAGGAAAAGCTCAATCAAGTAACGAATGCTAGTTTAAGGGATCATATTTTTCGGGGAATCAAAATAAAAACCCACTTTGTGCAGGAAGATGAAAAAGAAAAAGGGATCCGCGCATTTCTTAACTTTGGTCATACGCTGGGACATGCACTTGAATCAGAATATGGTTATGGTACGTTAACACACGGAGAGGCTGTTGCAATTGGCATGCTGTTTGCTATGGACGTAAGTAATGCAGTTTTTTCCAATTGTTTACCTGTAGAAACCCTTCGAAAATGGTTAAACCTTAATAGCTATCCACTTGTGTTAGATGAAATTAATAGTGAAAAATTACTAAGTCGTATGAAGTCGGACAAGAAGGTCTCAAACAATCATGTACAAATGGTACTTTTAAAAGAAATCGGTAATCCAGTTCTTGTAGAATTAAATGATGAGGATATACAGAAACACTTGGAAAATTTTATAAATAAGATGATGAAAAATTAGGAAGTGATTATAAATGGCAGAAAAGAAGTTATCCCCACAAAAGGGTGTAGTATCTGGTGTAATTGAGGTACCAGGAGATAAATCTATTTCACATCGTGCTGTAATCTTTGGATCAATGGCAAACGGAATAACAGAAGTGTCCAATTTTCTAGATGGTGAAGATTGCATGCGTACGATAGACGTTTTCAAATCAATGGGTGTAACAATAGAGAAGAATGAGACAAATCTTATCATCCATGGAAAGGGAGTAAATGCTTTAAAAAAGCCTAGTAATGAGTTGTATTTTGGAAACTCTGGTACAACAGCTAGACTATTATTAGGAGTACTTGCAGGTTTACCCTTCCAAACATATGTAACCGGTGATGAATCGCTGTCGAAAAGGCCAATGAATCGAGTTGTTTCCCCTTTACGCGAAATGGGTGCTAAAATTGAAGCTAAGGGTGAAGAAAATGTATTGCCTTTAACCATTGATCAGGGACAGTTATCTGGTATTCAATATAAATTACCAGTTAAAAGTGCCCAGGTTAAGTCTGCACTACTTTTAGCGGGTTTATTTGCAAATAATAGTACCAAAATAAGTGAAATAACGCCTACACGCGATCACACGGAACATATGCTAAAGGCTTTTGGGGCAGATATAGTAAAGCATGAATTATCAACTACAATCACAAGTAATAAGCAGCTTAAAGCAACAAATGTAACAGTGCCTGGTGATATTTCATCTGCTGCATTTTTACTTGTAGGTGCTGCAATAGTTCCTAATAGCAAACTATCGATTTCACGTGTGGGATTAAATGAGACAAGAACAGGGATAATTGATGTATTCAAGAAAATGGGAGCTAATATCGAAATAACCAACGTTGTTGCAATAAACGGTGAATTAATTGGCGATATTACGATTTCCTACAAGGAGCTTGAAGCGACATTGATTGAAGGGGACGTCATTCCACGTTTAATCGATGAAATTCCAATTATAGCTTTGTTAGCCACACAAGCAAACGGAACAACGATAATAAAAGATTCACAGGAACTTCGGTACAAGGAAACTGATCGAATTCATGCAGTTGTTGATGTTTTATCAAAACTAGGAGCATCTATTGAAGGAACAGAAGATGGCATGATTATACACGGCAAAACACAATTAATAGGTGGAGAGGTTTCGGCTTATCATGATCATCGTATCGCAATGATGGCTTCAATTGCTTCCTTAATTACCAGAGATGAAGTTATACTTGATGACGATTCAAGCATTGATATTTCCTATCCTGGATTTTTTCAGGATTTAGAAAAATTACTTGGCTAAAATCATGTCAGGTATCGTAGTACTAGCAGTTCGCTTAGGAGGGATGTATAGATGGAAACAATCATGGAAGCAGTTCATTTAATGGAGAACAACAAAACAAAAGCGGCAATAGATCTATTAGAAAAGCACCTCCCAACAGCAGATGAGGATGAAAAATTTACGATTGCCGAATTATATATACAATGGGGAATATATCCAGAAGCAAGTTATATTTTGGAGGATCTATTACAACAATACCCAGATGAAAGTGAATTACGCGTGATGCTTGCGGATATCTATATTGAACTTGATAATGATGAAAAAGCAATTAACTTATTGAATGAAATCAAGACAGATGATCCAGCCTATTTACCAGCACTAATTCAACTGGCAGATCTTTATCAAGCTCAGGGTTTATTTGAAGTTGCAGAACAGAAGTTATTAGCTGCAAAACAACTTGATCCTGAAGAAGCGCTTGTTGATTTTGCGTTAGCTGAGCTCGCTTTTTCAACGGGAGAATATCAAAAAGCGATAACGTTCTATGAGCGAATTCTTCCTAAAACAAATGAAGTAGCCAATATCTCTATAAACGATCGTCTTGCTGAAGCTTATGCAGCGTCTGGTGAATATGAACTTGCATTAACCTATTTCCAAGAGATAGAAAGCGAAAATCCTGATACACTGTTCAAATATGGGTTTACCGCAGCACATGCCAATCGAAATGATATTGCTATAAAAGCATGGGAGCATGTTATAGAGATAGATCCTCATTACCTTTCTGTTTATTATGAACTTGCCAAAGCATATGAAACAGAAGAACGTACAAATGAGGCATATGAGACCATCAATAAAGGATTACAGCTTGACGATTTTAATAAAGAGCTTTATTTTTATGCTGCTAATTTAGCACATCAAATAAATAAAAGTGATGAAAGTGAAAAATACATTCGTGAAGCTGTTGCCCTTGATCCTGACTATAAAGAGGCTGTGCTATTCTTAATTGAAATGTTAAAGATTCAAGAAAAATATGAAGAAATACCCGAATTAATAGTCGAAATAAAAAAATTAGGTGCTGATGATCCTCTTTACGATTGGGAACTCGCCCGTGCATTTAATAAAATAGAATTATATAATGATGCATTAAATCAGTACAATGAAGCATACAATAGACTAAGTCAAGACAGTGATTTCTTAAAAGAATATGGCTATTTTTTAACCGAGGAGGGGAGAATAAAAAAAGCTATAAGTGTTTTCTCAGAGTATTTAGAAATCCAACCGTTGGATACTGATGTTGAGGAATATTTGGGCCGCTTAATTCAATCTACTGAGATTTAGTATAGATATAATGAGGGAGGAAAAAGTTATGCAAGCTCCTATCTCCATTCAAGATAAAAAAGCATTTATTGAATGGTTTTTAAATCATTATCAACTAAAGAAACGTGAAAGTGTTTGGATTTTAAATTATTTGGTTAATCACGATAACCTCTTAAATAATGTACATTTTATTCGAGAGGCGAAATTCTGTCCAAGGGGTATCATAATTTCTAGTCAATGTTCGGATGACGCACCGTTTCGTTTTTATAAAAACCATTTAGTTACTACAGATGCTGAGAAATCCTTTCATGATATACGAATGAATAGAGAAGAAGCGCTCTATGTACAGTTGAATTTTCACAATTCCATTCAAAATGCATCCTATGTCGCGGTATTAGAGGATAACCCTTTTATACCTGAAGACTTTTATATTACTAAAAGTGATGAAGACAACGCAAAGAAACTTCTAAAAAAGCTAGTGTATGATCGTGAAAAGAAAAAAATACAAGAAGCTATTGATTACAGTCTTGATATAAATGACCAGCAAATGTTTATGAAACTTACGAATAAATTACATAAACTTGAAACTATTAATGAAGATCAACCTAAATTGTTGAAGCAATAGGTTGATTTTTTTTGCGTAAATGAGATAAAATTTAATAAGATACTGTGAATTCGGGAATAGAAAGGAAGTTAAGACATGCAATGGGTAAAAAAAGATTTATTACAATACATACAAGCAAAAGAATATGTAGATACTACAATCGTACCCCTAACACCATTTCATTTGTCGAATGATACGGAACTGCCTAAAAGCGGGTTTCAAGGTGAGGCCCTTTCTATATTTATTAACCAAATAGAAAGAGATTTAGCGGGTAGGGTTATGTTGACGCCGAATTATACGTATTTAAAAAATGCGGACAAGCAGCAGGAAGTTGCTAGATTAAATGAGTGGGTAGAAGATGTAGCCAGTCAACCCTTTAATCACACCTTCTTTATTACGTTCGATTCAAAATGGAAAAAACACGAATCTATGCTAAATGGAACGCTTTTATGGTTGCCGGGGTTACAATCAGGTGATTTGTATGCAAAGGAAATGCACAGTGTTATCCATGATCAAGTGACACAAATTAATGAATTAATACGATCTTATTGGGAAACAATGGAATAATGAAAAGCGGAGACGACTGTTCAGCTACATACAGATAGAAGGGAATGTGAAATGTACGGTGTACTTTCCGTACTTTTAATAGGCCCAACTATCTGCTAGTAAGGCCACTGAAAAAGTGGTGGATTTTAAAAATTTAACTTTTCACCTTAACTTAGCATCTCGAATATACGGAGACTCCTGCGGGAAGCAAGAGATCGGCGAGACCCCGTAGGACGGCAGTCCGAGGAGGCTCGACACTCGCCCGCGGAAAGCGCAGTATATTCGAAGATGCGATGGTAGATCCACATATTTTGTACTATATTTAACTTTTTCAGCGGCCTCTCTGCTAGTCGCTAGGAGTCGTAGCTAGACATGAAAACAGAGGCACAGGCTAGATAAGAAAACGGCTAGTTTTAAGTGTATCTTTTGTTAACATTTTTGGATACATATTGACCGAACAAGCAGTTTGCGCTATTATGGTAATGTCCTAGTAATCTGATTAAATTTATTAATGTCCGTGATTAAATGAAAGAGGGGGGAAAATCATGAGCGAAAAAAAGCAACAAGTATCCCGTCGACAATTCCTGAATTATACACTTACTGGTGTAGGTGGTTTTATGGCAGCAGGTATGCTTGTCCCAATGTTAGGAATGGCTGTTGATCCAATTTTAAAGAAATCATCTTCTGGAGACTTAGCTAATATAAATCTTGCCGTCGATGATATTACAAATGAGCCGCAGCGTGTAGATTGGAAAGTCGATCAAGTAGATGCTTGGTATGAGTCGCAAGTTAGTAAGTCAGCTTGGGTCTATAAAAATGATAATGGTGATATCGTGGCACTTTCCCCAATATGTAAACACTTAGGTTGTGTTGTTTCGTGGGAAGGTAGCGAACAGTATCCAGACCAATTCTACTGCCCATGTCATGCTGGCCGTTATACAAAGGATGGCGTCAATGTACCTAACACACCTCCATTAGCACCGCTTGATGTTTACGAATCAAAAGTTGAAAATGGTATGTTGTATTTAGGTAATGCACATCCGAGAGGGGAGGCGTAAAAAATGCTACAGAAAATGTATGATTGGATTGATGAACGTGTAGACATTACGCCTTTGTGGCGTGATATTGCAGACCATGAAGTACCAGAACATGTTAATCCCGCACATCACTTTTCAGCTTTTGTATATTGTTTCGGCGGATTGACGTTCTTTGTGACAGTAATACAGATTTTGTCTGGAATGTTCCTAACCATGTACTATGTTCCAGATATAGAAAATGCTTGGAAATCTGTATACTACTTACAGACAGAGGTAGCACATGGTCAAATAGTACGAGGAATGCACCACTGGGGTGCTAGTGTTGTTATCGTAATGCTCTTGTTACATACTTTGCGCGTATTTTTCCAAGGCGCATATAAAAAGCCACGTGAACTTAACTGGATGATTGGAGTATTATTATTCTTTGTTATGCTTGGCCTTGGTTTTACCGGTTACTTATTACCTTGGGATAACAAAGCTTATTTTGCAACAGAGGTTGGACTAAATATCGCTGAGCAAGTACCATTTATTGGCGAACAATTAAAAACATTACTAGCAGGTGATCCAAGTATTGTTGGAGCGCAAACATTGACAAGATTCTTTGCAATTCACGTATTCTTTTTACCAGCTGGATTGTTCGGGTTAATGGCCGCTCACTTTTTGTTAATTCGTAAGCAAGGAATTTCTGGACCACTATAAAAAGGAGGGAAAGCTGTGCATAAGGGTAAAGGAATGAAGTTTGTCGGAGATTCTCGTATATCCTCCGATCGTAAACCGAATATGCCTAAAGATTATTCTGAGTATCCTGGAAGAACGGAAGCTTTCTGGCCTAACTTCTTGTTAAAAGAGTGGTTAGTTGGTGCTGTATTTTTAGTTGGGTTTCTATGTTTAGTATTGGCACATCCTTCGCCGCTTGAAGGTGTAGCTGATCCAACAAATGCAACCTATATTCCGTTGCCAGATTGGTATTTCTTATTTCTATATGAACTTTTAAAATATGACTTCGCAAGTGGACCATATACGTTGTTTGGTATCATTATTCTCCCTGGACTAGCATTCGGTGGGTTACTATTGGCACCATTCTTAGATCGCGGACCAGGTCGCAGACCGCACCAAAGACCGATTGCAGTTGCAATGATGGTTTTAGGTCTTGCATCGGTTATGTTACTGACTTGGGAATCCGCTTCTCATGTAGATTGGGAAGCTCGTGCCGAAGCAAATAAGCCAGTTCCTACAACTGAAATTGATAAAGAAAATCCTGGTTATGCAGTTTTTGAAAGTAACTGTATGACTTGTCACGGAGATTCACTTCAAGGTGGAGCTGCGGCACCATCATTAATAGGAATTGACTATTCAAAAGAAGAAATCATGAAAATTGCCCAGGAAGGTATTGGAACAATGCCTGCTGGAGTTTTTAAAGGTACAGATAAAGAGCTAGAAGCATTAGCAGAATTTATCGTATCCGTTAATGAAGAAGCTAAATAAGTGACTGCATAGTTATATAAGACACCTTTGCCAACATAATTGGTGAAGGTGTCTTTTTACTTATTTAGTATTGTAAAAGAGAGGACTTTTGACATGATTCAATACATACTGCGTGATAAACTATTTTTACTTTTATTATTTGTTGTAAATTTATTCGGAACAATATATGGATATATTTGGTATCGTTATCAGCTTGCCATAACCCCAGATATCTTTCTTATATTTGTACCAGATAGCCCGACTGCAAGTCTTTTCTTTACAATTGTAATCTTTTTTTTCTTATTCAAGAAAAATGTTCCTTATATAGAAGCACTTGCCATTATCACCTTATTTAAATATGGTGTATGGGCTGTAGTTATGAATGTTTTCACCATAATTGTTGATGGTTCTATTGGTTGGCAAGGCTATATGTTGATCGCTTCACATGGTGCTATGGCAATTCAAGGTTTATTATATGCCCCGTATTATCGAATTAAGCTACGTCACATTGTAATCGCAGCAATATGGACGTTACATAATGATATAATTGATTATGTCTATGGAATGATGCCGACATATTCCTCCCTTAATGCGTATATGAATGAAATTGGCTATTTTACTTTTTGGTTAAGTATTTTATCGATTTACATTGCTTATATGTTAACGATTAAAAATAAGAACAAGCAAACCCTTTAAGAGGCTGTTGAAAAAGTCACCAAATGATAAACGGCGAATTCTTCGTTGCGCAGTTTTTCCGGTCCTCACATATTAAAAGCATACGTTCAGGTCCTCAAAATCTTCGCGCCTTGAACTTCTTGTTTCTAATTTGTTGACTTTTTGAACACGCACTTTAATAAATCTAGTTATATCCTCTCGTTTATTAACATAAATTTATTAATAAATGTCTGCGAGAGGTTGATCACATATGAGAAGTGTTATTTATGCATCGATAGTGAATCTCGTTCAAAGCATGACTTCTTTCTTTTGGGTTATACTTGCTGTTGGGGGAACAATTGTAGTGGTATTGGCCTATGTTAGTTGGATAAAGTATAAGGAGGAAAAAAAACGTCAAAAAAGGGATTCAAACAGTTGACTTATTCCTCATTTTTGACTAAAATTGACCTTAGAAAGATATATTATATTATGGAGGAATGAAAATGTCACTTGGTGGATATATTGTATATATTGCCTTGTTAATGATCATCCCAATTTGGGCGCAATCTAGAGTAAAAAGAACATATAAAAAGTTTTCAAAAAAAGCAACATCTTCTCATATGACTGGAGCAGAGGTTGCTCGAAAAATATTAAATGATAATGGTATTTATGATGTACAAGTAGAAGAAACGCGTGGTTTTTTATCTGATCACTATGATCCAAGAAAGAAAGTTTTACGCTTATCCAGTAGTAATTACCACGGGCAGTCAATGGCTTCTTCAGCTATTGCAGCACATGAGGTGGGTCACGCAATTCAAGACGCTGAATCTTACGCATTTTTGCGATTTAGACACGCATTAGTACCAGTCGCTAACCTTGGTTCAAACATGTCGATGTTTTTAATCATCGGTGGCTTTCTTTTTGGAATGAGTAACCTAATATTATTAGGAATAGTTTTTTTCTCAGCAGCAGTTCTTTTCCAATTCGTAACATTACCTGTTGAGTTTAATGCTTCCAGTAGAGCAATGACACAGTTAGTATCGACTGGCGTTATTAATAACAATGAAGAGCGTGATACGAAGAAAGTTCTTAATGCAGCCGCTTTAACCTATGTTGCAGCAGCATTAGTTGCTCTTGCAGAATTAGTACGATTTATCTTAATGTATACAGCAAGTAATGAATAATGAATATCAAAAAGGATGGCAAATTTGCCATCCTTTTTCTAAGCAGTTAAGAAAGTATAAATCCTTTCTTACTGCATAAGTGCAACTAAGGCTTTCGCCATTAAGGCTTGGCGATAAGCCAAGTTTTCTAATGATTTTTAATCCATAATAGGGTTTTTATTTTCGTCTAATGTGAATCCTTCACCTACAACATCATGAACAGAGCTTACCGCTACAAAGGCATGAGGGTCAATACTTTTAATAACATTTTTTAAACGTACTATTTCGTTTCTTCCCACCACGCAATATAAAACATCTCGGGTTTCACCTGTAAAGCTTCCTCTTCCTGCTAAAACGGTTACTCCACGATCCATATCTTTGATGATGATTTTAGCAATATCATCACTTTTACTTGAAATTATGGTTGCTCCACGTGCTGAATATGCACCTTCTTGGATAAAGTCAATTACGCGGGCACCTATATAAACAGCTACTAATGTGTACATGCCTTCAACCAACTCCAGATAGGTAATAACTGAAGTTGCTATTACCACTAAATCAAACAGAAACATGGTTTTACCCATACTCCATCCAACATATTTATGGACAAGCCGCGCAATTATATCAACTCCCCCAGTGGTTCCGCCATATCTGAAAATGATTCCTAAGCCTACTCCAATAAATACACCGGCAAATAATGCTACTAAGGTCATATCGGATTGCAGGTTCATCTGAAAGGGTTCAATTTGAAAAATTGCTAAAAATAAGGATACAGATAGCGTGCCAACAATCGTATAAATGAATGTGTTTCTGCCCAGGAATTTCCAACCTATTAAAAAGACGGGAATATTTAATATAATATTTGTTATGGCAGGATCCCATCCCCATAAGAAATACATCAATAGTGTGATACCAGTAAATCCACCTTCTCCAAGGTTGTTTTGCATATTAAAATGCACAAGTCCAAATGAAAATATTGCTGAACCAATTAAAATAAAGATAACGTTTTTAATTTTTATACCAAAAATCATAGCTAAATCCTCCTTTTCTTTCTTAAGCATTTCACGCAAACACACTTTTACTAGTATAGTCAATTTTAACCAATCGAACAATATTCAGTGGATTGTGCAGTTTAATAATTTGTCAAATTAGAGCCTTTTAGCTAACATAAAGGAAGTTAAAACTTTAATTGGAGGAATAACAACTTGTCTTCGAATAAAAAAATGTATACTACAGCGGAAATGCAACAACGCGTGGATGATTATATTTCACAATTTAATACTGGATACTTTTCCCCTTTAGCTCAAATGGCAAGATTAACGGAAGAAGTCGGCGAAATGGCACGAGAAGTTAACCATCTTTATGGGGAAAAACCTAAGAAAGATTCAGAACAGGAAAAGGCGATTGAGGATGAGTTAGGCGACATGTTATTTGTAATGATTAGTTTTGCTAACTCATTAGACATTGATTTATCTGATGCTTTTAATCGTTCGATTACTAAAATAGAGACTCGTGATAAAGATCGTTGGAATAGAAAGTAAATAAATGGATGCCACAGTAATAGTAATAAAAAAGGTGTATGGGTTAGAAATTAGTGTAGGGGTAGGTGTAGAAAGATGAATATTGCATTAATAGCACATGACGGAAAAAAACAAACAATGATCGGTTTTAGTATTGCTTATAGTCATGTATTAAAAAAACATTCCTTATTTGCTACTGGAACAACGGGATCTTTAATAATGGAAGCTACAAATCTTACTATCCATCGATTTCAATCTGGACCAAAGGGTGGGGACCAACAAATCGGAGCAATGGTTGCCAACAATGAAATGGATATGGTAATCTTTTTTCGTGATCCATTGACAGCTCAACCACACGAACCAGATGTCAGTGCACTGATGCGACTTTGTGATGTTCATTTGATTCCGCTGGCGACCAATTTGGCAGCTGGAGAAATATTAATTCGCGCCTTGGAGCGCGGAGACTTTCAATGGAGGGAAGTCGTAAAACAAAATAAACAAAAGGAAATAGATAAATGATGAAAATAGGTATATCGTGCTATCCAACTGTGGGGGGATCAGGTGTCATTGCAACTGAACTGGGAATGTTACTTGCTGAACAAGGTAATGAAATTCACTTTATTACATCCAGCCTACCTTTTCGTTTAAATAGAGTTAATCCATTAATAGTTTATCATGAGGTGGATTTAAATCATTATCCAGTCTTTCAGTATCCTCCGTTTGACTTGGCATTAGCTAATAAAATGGCAGAGGTTATCGATAGGGAAAAGCTCGATATTCTCCACGTCCATTATGCAATGCCTCATGCAATTTGTGCGATACTAGCGAGGGATATTGCCAAGCATGATGTTAAAATAGTTACGACTTTACATGGTACAGATATTACTGTTTTAGGTGTAGATCAATCTTTTAAAAAGATGATAACACATGGAATTGAGCAATCTAATGCAGTAACAGCAGTATCGAACAGTTTAGTAAAACAAACAAAGGAAATGCTTGGCATAACGAAGGATATCGATGTGGTATATAATTTTGTTAATGAAAATGAATACAAAAAGAAAGAATTATCTGGGATAAAAAAAGAATATGGAATTAAAGAAAATGAAAAAGTACTGATCCATATATCAAATTTCCGCAAAGTGAAACGGATCCAAGATGTTATTCAAACATTTAAAAAGGTGAGTCACTACATAGATGCAAAACTTCTTCTCGTAGGGGATGGACCTGAATATTCCAACACGTGCCAGTTAGTTGATTCTCTAGGACTTAATGATGATGTATTATTTTTAGGTAAACAAAAGAACGTTAGCGATCTTTTATCCATATCTGATTTAAAGTTGCTTTTATCAGAGAAGGAGAGCTTTGGTTTAGTACTATTAGAGGCGATGGCATGCAAAGTGCCGTGTATCGGTACTGCAGCTGGTGGTATACCAGAAGTAATTGAACATAATGAAACTGGTTATATTGTAGATGTAGGGGATACCGATAAGGCAGCTGAGTACGCTGTTCAATTACTGCAGGATGATGCGTTACGTAAGCAGTTTTCACAAAATGCTTACAACCGTGCTAGAAAATACTTTCACTCGGAAATTATCGTCAATCAATATTTAGATATATATGATCGTGTTTTAGCAAGAAACTAAAAAAAGTGGTGAACGAGATGCTTGATCAACTATTTGAAGAGGCAATTTATATTATAAATAAATTAGAAAAATACAATTATCAAGCATACTTTGTAGGAGGATGTGTACGTGATTATCTGTTGAAACGACCGATTTCAGATATTGATATTGCAACATCCGCACCACCTGAAAAGGTTCAATTGATATTTTCAAATGTAATTCCGATAGGTTTAAAGCACGGTACTGTAATTGTTAGACATTTACACAAATCATATGAAGTAACTACTTTTCGTATCGATGGAAAATACTCAGATAATCGTCGCCCAGATAATGTCGAATTTATTCAATCAATTGATGAGGATTTAAAGCGAAGAGATTTTACAATCAATGCACTAGCAATGGATAGCTCAGGTAACATTATTGATTTGTTTGATGGGACTTTAGATCTTCGTAAAAAGGTCATTCGAACAGTTGGAAAGGGCAGCGAAAGGTTTCATGAAGACCCGCTCAGAATTATCCGTGCGCTTCGATTTTCAAGTCAGCTTGGGTTCGCTATCGACACGGATACATTAAAAGATATGATGGTAATTGGCCCTGAAATTACAAAGCTTGCCGTTGAACGAATACGTGTCGAAGTTACCAAGTTTTTTGGTGGAAGTTATATTGACAATGGAATTAATTATTTAAAAAAGACAGAAGTTCATCTGTATCTTCCAGTTATGATAAACTACCCTTATATAATCGATAAATTACCAACAAGGTTTGATCCATTAAATGGGTTTTCGGAAATCGTAACCTTTTTCCACTATTTGGAACCATCTATTTGTATGGAGGAATGGTTTGTTTCATGGAAATGTTCCAATCAAGAAAAACGAGATGTAAAGCAGTTGGTTAAATCAATTGATTATTATAAAAAGTATGGATTAGATAAATGGTTAGTTTACTGTTTACGTGCACCTTATTTTGATGCTTTTGTACGTTTACTAAATTTGTTATATCCAAGTGAACTACTTACTAAAAAAGAAATAATTTTGATACATGATTCACTTGTTATTCATACTAGAGAAGAGTTGGAAGTGGACGGTCACGATTTGATTGCTTTATTTCCAAACAAAGGTAAGGGCCCATGGATACAAGAGGCATTAAACAAAATAGAAAAAGATGTGATTCTAAACCATGTTCCTAATAAAAATAATGAACTAAAGGATTGGATAAAATGGAATCCACCCGAAATAAGTTAATTAAAATACTAGCAGAAAATGACTCCAGTTACATATCAGGACAACAATTGTCAGATGACTTGCAAGTATCGCGTGCAGCCATTTGGAAGCATATGAAAAAGTTAGAGGAAGATGGCTATAAAATTGAAGGAAAAACGAAAAAAGGTTATAAAATTATCGAATATCCAGTTAAAACAAGTGAAAATACACTTCAATGGGGCCTTCAAACCAATTGGCTAGGGAAAAAAATTGTACATAAAACATCTGCAACATCAACACAACATGTAGCTCATCAATTAGCCAGGGAAAATGCTCCACATGGGACAATTGTAATTGCTGATGAACAAACAGAAGGAAAGGGAAGAATGAATCGCTCATGGTATTCTAGTAAAAATAAAGGCATTTGGATGAGTATTATTCTTAGACCTGAAATTCTGCCATATCTGGCACCACAATTAACGCTTCTAACGGCAACTGTTCTTGCGGATGTTTTCGATAAGAAGTTAGGGATTACACCACAGATAAAATGGCCAAACGATTTGTTAATTAATCAAAAGAAGACCGCTGGTATTTTAACCGAAATGCAAGCAGAACAGGATCAAATTCAATATGTTGTGATTGGAATTGGGATAAATGTAAATCATACAATCCGCGATATTCCTGAAGAACTTAGCGAAAAAGCAACTTCATTATACCTATCTTCTAATCATGAAAGATCGATTACGGATATAATACAACAACTATTGCAATCATTTGAGCCTGCTTATGATAACTATCTAACAAATGGTTTCTCGGATGTTAAAGCAAAATGGGAAAGTTATGGTTTTAAAATCGGTCAACCGATTCACATAAGTACTATAAAGAAATCATGGACTGCTAAGTTTAGTGGAATTGCAAACGATGGTGCATTATTAATCGAAAACAAGGATGGACAGATTGAAAAAATGTATTCCGCTGAAATTGATTGGTTTGGGGGAGAAGAAAAATATGAAGACGAGAATTGACCTTCAACGTATGAAAGAAGAGAACAAAAAAATAACGATGTTAACGGCATATGATTATCCAGCAGCAAAATTAGCTGAAGAAACAGAGATCGATATGCTTTTAGTTGGTGACTCATTGGGTATGGTGGTTTTAGGGTACGATTCAACGGTGAATGTAACAGTAAGTGATATGATTCACCATGCAAAAGCTGTAAGACGTGGTGCTACAAATACGTTTATGGTTGTAGATATGCCATTTATGTCTTATCATATCTCGTTAGAGGAATCCCTGACGAATGCTCGTACTATATTCCAAGAAACAGATGCACAGGCAGTAAAAATTGAAGGAGCTTCAACTGAGTTATTAACTTTAACGAGACGATTAACTGAAGCTGGTATACCAGTAGTTGCACATCTTGGTTTAACCCCGCAAACTGTTAATGTTTTAGGGGGATATAAAGTGCAAGGAAAAGATAAAAAAACTGCGGATAAGTTAATCCAGGATGCTAAACAATTAGAATCGAGTGGCGCTATTGCCTTAGTTCTAGAGTGTGTACCAAAGGAGCTTGCAAAAACAGTCACAGATGCGTTATCTATACCTACTATTGGCATTGGTGCGGGGATAAGTTGTGATGGACAAGTATTAGTTTATCATGATATTTTAAAATATGGTGTGGATCGTTTGCCGAAATTTGTAAAAGCTCACGCAGATTTAAACGTTACAATTAAACAAGCAATTGAATCCTATCGCGAAGAAGTTGTTTCGCAAACTTTTCCTACAGAAAAACACAGCTTTACTAACTGATGTAAAAGAAGGAGAAAGCATGAAAATTATTCGAACGGTTAATGAAATGCAGCAAACTGCATCCTCATTACTAAAAGATAATAAAACAATTGGTTTTGTTCCGACAATGGGTTTTTTCCATGAAGGCCATATTGCATTAATGGAGCATGCTAAAAAGGATACTGATATAGTAGTTACTAGCATTTTCGTTAATCCATTACAGTTTGGTCCAAGTGAAGATTACGAACAATACCCTAGAGATGAGGACGAAGATATCAGGCATGCGAAAAATGCAGGTGTTGATATCGTTTTTATCCCCGATACACAAGATATGTATCCAAGAAAGATGGTAATAAATTTGGATATAACGGATCGTGTTAACGTATTATGTGGCAGGTCCCGTCCAGGCCATTTTCAGGGTGTGGTAACCGTATTATCGAAACTGTTTCATATCATACAACCAACAAAAACGTATTTTGGAAGAAAAGATGCACAACAAATAGCTGTTGTTGATGCCTTAATAGAAGACCTTAATTTCCCCATAGAGCTCATTGCACTACCAACCGTACGGGAAAAAGATGGATTGGCAAAAAGTAGCCGAAATGTTAACCTTCATAAAAACGAACGCGAGGAAGCTCCATGGATCTATAAAGCTTTAGAACAAGGAAGACAACTAGTAGTTGACGGAGAGAAAAATCCTGATATAGTTGTAAAAGAGGTTTTGGATACCATTGATAATCATACTAGTGGTAAAATAGATTATGTTGAATTATTAAGCTATCCAGAATTACAACCAATTTCTGTTATTGAGCAACAGGTAATTTTAGCGACCGCTGTTTATTTTGACGGAGCGAGGTTAATTGATAATCTGTTATTTGATAAATACGGAAATATAGCTAAACGGTTAAAGTAGGGGGGTAATAGGTATGTTTCGGACTATGATGAAAGCCAAAATTCATCGTGCAAGAGTTACAGAGGCCAACCTGAATTATGTTGGTAGTGTAACGATTGACCAAGATATAATTGAGCAGGTAGGAATTTTACCGCACGAAAAAGTACAAATTGTAAATAATAATAATGGTGCTCGTATAGAAACGTATGTTATTCCAGGTGAGCGTGGTTCAGGTGTTGTATGTCTGAACGGGGCAGCAGCAAGACTAGTTCAACGGGGTGATACGATAATAATTGTTACCTATGCCATACTATCAGATGAAGAGCTAATTTCATTTAAACCTAAAGTTGCGTTAATGGATGAAAATAATAACGTTGACCAGGTAATTGAACAGGAGCCACCACTCACGGAATGTAAAAGTTTGGTATAAGAGGAATGTTCAAAAAGTCACCAAATGATAAACGGCGAATTTCTCCGCTTTGCTTGTTTTTTCGGTTCTCATGTAGGAATAGTAATTTGCCGACTTTTTGACACGCACTATAAATTTGAGGGGAACTCTTATCATATTCGCGTGATAAGAGTTTTTATATATAGGAAAGCGTCCGCCAATTTTAACGAACAACAATGGGCACTGAACCTGGATAATGACTGAGGTGGAATAATGAATAGGTATGTGGTTATTGATCTCGAAACAACAGGTCATTCGTCAACAAATAATGATAAAATTATTGAAGTAGGAATCGTTATTGTTGAAGATGATAAAATAATAGGGGAATATGGCACCTTTCTTAATCCAAATAAAGCTATCCCATCATTTATTTCAAATTTGACCGGAATAATGGATGAAGATGTGAAAGATGCCCCAAGCTTTTTAGAAAAAGCAGACGAAATTGTGGCCCTTTTTGAGAATAGCTATCTAATTGCTCATAATGTTCCATTTGATTTAGGTTTCTTAAATGCTGAACTCATTAAAAACAATAAAAGTCCGTTAAAAAATCCAGTGATTGATACGGTTGAACTTGCACGAATTCTGTATCCACAAGCACCAAGCTATAAATTAAGCCAGCTTGCTGAATATACGGATATACAACATGCTGATCCGCACCGTGCACTTTCGGATGCCTATGTTACGGCCTCATTATTTTTAAATTTAAAACAGAAACTTGCTTCATTACCGTTTGAAACGATCGATCATTTACTGAGATTAGAAAAGAAGCTGAAATCGGATTTATATGAACTTCTTTTTACAAGAAGAGAAGCACTAGCATTTTCAGTAGAGGAACAACCAGATATTACATCCTATAAAGGATTAGCTTTTAAAAAGGTAAAGGATACGCACGTCGAAAAATCGAATCATCCACTCTCATTTGGCGAATATTTGGATTCGATTTACGAATTAAATGGATCAATGGATAACATGATGGATCATTATGAAAAACGAGTAGGACAACGAGAAATGTCTGAAGAAATATTTGATGCATTTCAAGGCAAGAAACATGCAATGATTGAGGCAGAAACAGGAACTGGAAAGTCGTTAGCATACATAATTCCCGCTATATTTGAAGCGGTACAAAAGAAAAAGCGAGTTGTCATAAGCACATATACAACACAACTACAATCACAACTTTTGGACAGTGAGATACCATTAGTGAAGCGCCTCGTTTCTTTTGATTTTAAAACAGCGTTGTTAAAAGGGAAGCAGCATTATTTAAGTCTTGAAAAATTCCAAAAGGAGTTAGAGGACGATACGAATGATAATTATGATATTACGCTAACAAAAGCAATGATTCTCGTTTGGTTAACCGAAACTGAAAATGGTGATTTTGAAGAAATTCAATTGTCATCCAAGGGATTTTTATTTAATAAACGAATTTCTGCTGAAACTGAAGGGGTCTATGATCAAAACTCACCATGGTCAACAAAGTCTTTTTACCAAAAAGCTCGTAGAAATGCGCAGCAAGCAGATATTATAATTACGAATCATGCATTATTATGTACCGATATGTTTAATGATTTTCAATTTATTCCGACCTATCAAAAAGCGATTATTGATGAAGCACATCATTTAGAAGAAACTGTATCAAAACACTATGGACTAAAACTAGATTACACTAATTTTCAGTACACGTTAAATAACATTGGAACAACTGATGATGGAAATTGGTTAGCACGTATTATAGGAAATCATGACATCCATATACCTGAGTGGAATGAGACTTTCACTTTAACTAAGTATGAAATAGACGATTTATTTCGCATGCTATTTCAATTTGTTACAGAGCAGAATCGAAGTAAAAAAGCTGTAAGTGATGTTGGCCGAATTCAATATCGCTTCGATGAAGATAAGGAAAACACGAAGGATTGGAACACCATTAAAGAGATGGCAACAAGGCTGACTTTTTATCTTCGTGATCTTATCCATTTGCTTGCATACACAGAACAACAATTAGTCAAAATAGATGCAATAGACAAATCAAATCAAGATGATTTTCTTATGACGATTCAAACCATGCAGTCCTTTATCGATCGGATCGAGCATTTATTTTTGATGGATGATCATTCAAAGCACGTGAAGTGGATTGAAATTGAGGCTTACGGTGCAAAAAACGCTGCTTTTTTGTATAGTGAACCAATTGAAGTTTCTAAATTGCTAGCCAATGATTTGTTTCATGCCAAAGAAAGTATTGTTTTAACTAGTGCTACCTTAACAATGAAACAATCCTTTTCTTTTATTAAACGGCGGCTAGGAATACCAGAGGATCGTTTACTAACAAATAAAATAAAATCACCGTTTTCTTATCATGATCAAGTACAGCTTTTAGTTCCAAATGATTTTCCAGACGTAAAGGGTAATAATGTTGATGACTTTATTTATTCTACTTGTGAAGCAATCATGTCATTAGCGGAGATTACGCAAGGACGTATGTTAGTACTATTTACATCCTATGACATGTTGAAGCGTTCTTATTATTTATTAAAGGAAACAATTGATACACACTATATGTTAATTGCGCAAGGGATTTCAAGTGGTAGTCGATCAAGGTTAAAGAAAAACTTTATCAACTTTAATAAAGCAATATTACTCGGAACAAGTTCTTTTTGGGAAGGTGTAGATATTCCTGGAGAAGATCTTTCTTGCTTAATGATTGTTAGGCTTCCTTTTCAACCACCAAATCACCCTGTATATGAAGCCAAAGCAAGCCACTTAAAAGATCAAGGTAAAAATGCCTTTTTTGAATTATCATTACCAAACGCTGTCATCCGTTTTAAACAAGGGTTTGGCCGATTAATTCGATCATCAAACGACAGAGGGATTGTCTTCGTATGTGATGCACGCATGATGAAAGCAAGATACAGCAAATATTTTACAGAGTCTATTCCAAACGTACCAACAAACTTTGCTTCGACACATGAACTCATGGAAAAAGCGCAGGAGTGGTTTTAAAAATAGGTTGTTTTCTAAGAGATGATTGTTGTTTTTGACACAAAGGATATAGACTGCGACGTAAGTGCTGGTTGATTTCCGCTGCGGGCAGTCGCGCACCTTAGGGCGGCTGGTAACCCTTCTCGTGCTGTCGCACTGCGGGGTCTCAACGTCTTCGCTTCCGAGGCCACTGAAAAAGTTAAATATAGTACAAAATACGCGGATCTACCATCGCACCCTCGAATATACTTCGCTTTCCGCGGGCGAGTGTCGAGCCTCCTCGGACTGCCATCCTGCGGGGTCTCGTCGATCTCTTACTTCCCGCAGGAGTCTCCGTATATTCGAGGGTGCTAAGTTGAGGTGAAAAGTTAAATTTTTAAAATCCACCACTTTTTCAGTGGCCTCTTCGCTTTCTAAGCAGGAGTCTACGTGGATTTCCTTCACTGAGGTACTTAACATTTTTAATTTATTTGATTGTTTATATGACACAGGTAGCCATCAATTTAGGGCAGTTGTTTGGAGCGGAGGATCGTTGACTCCTGCGGGAACAGCACGAGGCTGAAGCCGTGCCCGCGGAAAGCAACGGTCCGTAGCGGAAAACAACCAGCAGTTACATCGTAATGTATTTCTGAAGCGGTATGTTATGTCGCGTTTTTTATCAACTTCGGTGGTATGAGCAACAAACTATACGAAAACAGCCTGAAAATAAAAAGAACTGGTGCACAATGAATGTACACCAGTAAAAAGTTTGGGTTAGGATAGTTATTTTGTTAAAAGTACAACAAACGAAACAAGATGCTTGTTATAATAGGTGATGAATTGTTTTTTAAGCGGTACCTATAGTATGTACGAAGAACCACCTATAATGTCTAGAAAAAATTGATAAAACAAGAAGGTTTTATAATTGGAGGGAAATTGATGGATGAAAAATACGAAACACTTTCTACTGTAAAAGTTGCCTATTCATCAGATTTATACAAGATTGTCGATACATTAAATCGAACATTAAAGGAAGACGATCTAATGTTTGGATTAGCATTAGACGAAAAGAATAATGCACAAGCTAAATTCACAATATACAGAACGTAATTGGTTGAAGTGGGCAATTATAGGGTTAATTGTTGTGTTGATTTCTTGTTTTATTTACCTTTTTTTCTTGTATAGTGGTATTCAAGAAAGTAGAACGATTAATTATCAAGATTCAAAAGAAAAAGTATTAAGCAAAACAAATGTGTCACAAATTGAAACCATAACCGAATATAATGGGGAACATCAATTTCATGTGATTTCTGGTACGTCAAAGAGTGGGGAAAATAAGATTGTTTTCATTCCATTGAGCAAGAAAAATAACGAATTAACCGTAATTGAAGAATCAGAAATTATTACCAGGCAACAAATTAAGGATCAATGGAAACAGCAATGTCAAAACTGTGAATTAATAGACATTACTCCCGCAATGGAAAACAATGAACCTTTATGGGAGGTAACCTACATTGATGGTTCAGATCGTTATATTTTTGATTACTTATCTATATACGATGGAGCACGTATGCAACAATATCGACTTAAATCAATTTTTCATTAGAAAGGTGATAAAATGGAATTAGCTAATAGGGTGAAAACGTTGACACCATCATCAACTCTTGCAATAACTGCAAAGGCAAAAAGCTTGAAAGAAGAGGGACATGATGTAATTGGATTAGGAGCCGGGGAACCAGACTTTAATACCCCTCTTTATATTATCGAAGCTGCTAAGGATGCGATGGAAAATGGAATGACAAAATACACGCCATCAGGTGGAATAGTAGGATTACGTGAAGCAATTTGTGCCAAATTTAAAAGTGACAATAATCTTGACTATACATCGGATCAAATAATTGTTACCACAGGTGCAAAACATGCTTTATATACGTTATTTCAAGTTTTAATAAATCCCGGTGACGAGGTAATTGTACCAGCGCCGTATTGGGTAAGCTATCCAGAACAAATTAAACTTGCTGGAGGTAACCCAGTTATTGTTAAAGCTTCAGAAGAAAATAGCTTCAAACTAACTCCAGAGCAATTGGAAGCTGTGATTACTACGAAGACTAAGGCGATTATTATCAATTCTCCAAGTAATCCTACAGGTATGATGTATGATGAAGAGGAATTAAACGCACTGGGCAAAATTTGCATAAAGCATAATATTATTATAATTTCCGATGAGATTTATGAAAAACTGATTTATACAGATGATAAGCACCTATCGATTGCGCAACTGTCTGATCAACTAAAAGAACAAACTATTGTCATTAATGGATTATCAAAATCACATGCTATGACAGGATGGCGAATAGGATATGCTGCAGGCGATAAAACGATAATTAAGGCAATGACTAATCTAGCATCGCATTCAACGTCTAATCCTACCTCTATTGCGCAATTTGCAGCACTAGCAGCATATGAATCAGCAGAAGATCCGATAACAGAGATGAAACGAGCATTTAAACAACGTCTTACTATGTTGTACGAGTTAATTGTTGATATTCCTGGAATTACATGTGAAAAGCCAAAAGGTGCATTTTACCTTTTTCCAAATGTTGAAGAAGCTGTAAAAAATAATGGATTTGATTCTGTTGATGCATGGGTAACAGCCTTACTTGAGGAAGAAAAGGTTGCACTCGTTCCAGGATCAGGATTTGGTTCTAATGGGAATGTGCGCTTATCTTATGCAACTTCAATTGGTTCACTAACAGAAGCTGCTAAACGAATTAAACGTTTTGTTATCAACCATCAATAATAGAAGCTGTTAACTAATAGCAATACGGAGGGATTTAACTTGAAAATCACGATATCACAATCACCAAAAAATGAGGGACAAACGGTTACAATAGGTGCTTGGTTAGCAAATAAACGGTCAAGCGGTAAAATTGCTTTTCTGCAACTTCGGGACGGAACTGGATTTATGCAAGCAGTTGTAGCTAAAAGTGATGTATCAGAAGAGACATTTCAATTAGCAAAAAGCATGTCACAAGAGTCTTCGATGTACATAACCGGTAAGATTGTAGAAGATACAAGATCTGCATTTGGTTATGAAATGCAAGTAAGTGATATTGAATTAATTAACGAGGCAATAGATTACCCAATTACACCTAAAGAACACGGTACAGAGTTTTTAATGGATCATCGCCATTTGTGGCTTCGTTCGAAACGACAACATGCTGTGATGAAAATTCGTAATGAGATTATTCGTGCAACATATGAATATTTCAATGAAAATGAGTATGTGAAAATAGATCCACCAGTTCTAACTGGTTCATCAGCAGAAGGTACAACGGAATTATTCCACACCAAGTATTTTGATGAGGAAGCATATTTATCACAAAGTGGTCAGTTATATATGGAAGCTGCTGCGATGGCCTTTGGCAAAGTATTTTCTTTTGGTCCAACGTTCCGGGCAGAGAAATCAAAAACCAGAAGACATCTAATTGAATTTTGGATGATTGAGCCAGAGATGTCCTTTGTTGATCATGCGGAAAGCTTGGAAATACAGGAACAATACGTAAGCTTTGTAGCACAATCTGTGTTAACTAACTGTAAGCTTGAATTAGATGTTTTAGAACGCGATACGTCAAAACTTGAAATGATTAAAGCACCATTTCCTCGCATATCCTATGATGATGCCGTTACACTATTAAAAGAAAAAGGGTTTGATGATATCGAATGGGGTGAGGATTTTGGTTCACCACATGAGACTGCAATTGCTGAGCATTTTGATAAACCAGTTTTTATCACGAATTACCCAGCAGCTATTAAGTCGTTTTACATGAAACCAGATCCAGAACGTTCGGATGTGGTATTATGTGCAGATTTGATTGCACCTGAAGGTTATGGTGAAATTATCGGGGGATCACAACGAATCGATGATTTAGAATTAATGACTAAACGATTTGAAGAACATGGATTAGCAGGTGAAGCCTATAACTGGTATTTAGAGCTATCTAAATATGGAAGTGTTCCACATTCAGGATTTGGATTAGGACTAGAGCGCACAGTTGCTTGGTTATCTGGAGTGGACCATGTAAGAGAAACAATCCCATTTCCACGATTATTAAACCGTTTATATCCATAGATGAAGAGTGATAATAAACAATCCCTTGTCCGTAATTGTGCAAGGGGTTGTTTAATTAATTTTACTAAGCAATTCGTGCTATACTTAGCAATGAGGTGTGAATTAATTATGACTAAATCAGTGCAGTATCAAAACGTGTTAATTGAACAGCTACCAATTCCGATAAAATTACTTACAACTTATAAATCACTTGGTTTGAATGAAATGGAAACGATGTTAATTATACAATTACACCGGTTTTTATACGAGAAAAACGAATTTCCTACGCCATATGAATTAGCTGCTACATTAACCTTAACTGAACAGGATTGTGCTAAAACCTTAAGAAAGCTAATTCAAAAAAATTACTTATCAATTCAACAAAAACAAAACGATGAAGACCGGGTATCTGAGGTATATTCTCTTGATCCACTTTGGAACCTAATTTTTAGCGAAACAAAACCAAAGCCAGAGTCTGATTTAGAAGATGGTACCTTGTTTATTTTATTTGAACAAGAATTCGGACGACCTATTTCACCATTTGAAATCGAAACAATTAATGTTTGGTTGGACGAAGATAAATTAGAGCCCTCCTTGATAAAGGCAGCATTACGCGAGTCTGTATTAATGGGGAAATTAAATTTTAAATATATAGACCGAATTTTACGGGAATGGAAAAAGAAAGGTATCCTAACGGTTGAGCAAGCCAGGGAGTCGAGTAAAAAGTTCCACAAAAAACAAACAACACCTAGTCAAAACACAGAAAAGAGAGACACATCATTTTATTATAATTGGCTAGAGGGGGAGGACTAGAACCTTGTTAACAAAAGCGCAAGTAAGGTACTCCTTAGATGAAATTACAAAAATGTTCCCGGATGCGGAATGTGAACTTGTCCATAAAAACCCGTTTGAGTTGGTAATTGCAGTTTCACTTTCTGCCCAGTGCACAGATGTCCTGGTAAATAAAGTAACTAAAAACCTATTTGAAAAGTATAAAACACCTGAAGATTACTTGGCAGTCCCATTAGAAGAACTACAAGAGGATATTCGATCAATAGGTTTGTATCGAAACAAGGCTAAAAATATTCAGAAACTATGTAGATCTTTACTAGAAGAATATAATGGAGAAGTTCCAAACACACAGTCCGAATTAGTAAAGTTAGCCGGTGTAGGGCGGAAGACTGCGAATGTAGTAGCCTCAGTTGCTTTTGGAGAACCAGCAATTGCAGTTGACACGCACGTTGAACGTGTTTCAAAACGGTTAGGAATTTGTCGTTGGAAGGATTCTGTAACACAAGTTGAGGAAGCACTAATGAAAAAGGTTCCGAGGGAAGAATGGACCGCTACACATCATCGGTTAATTTTCTTTGGTAGGTATCATTGCAAGGCTAAAAATCCAAATTGTCCAGAATGTCCTTTGTTGGATATTTGTCGAGAGGGAAAGAAACGAATGAAAAATCGGAAATAAGAAAAGCGCAAGCGCCTCGAAAGACACGACAAGCATAAGCAGAGCGGTGCAGTGTGGGTGCTTTGCCTCACGCGGAAGCGAACTGCTTATGTCCCCTAGTGTCTAGGCGCTTGCGCTAGACAGATAATCGCCAAAATTTTATACTTTCTTTGCTCTTAAAAAATAAGATCACTCAAATTATGAGTGATCTTATTTTTGTGTTTATTCTGGTGGTTGGGTTTCTTCTTCTGGTTGATCTTCTGTTGGTTGCTCCTCCGTTGGCTGATCTTCTACTGGCTGATCTTCCGCTGGTTCACCTTGAGTTGGCTCTTCCTCTGTTGGTTCTTCTGGGGGAGCTTCTGGAACTTGTGCGGAAGTCGTTGCAGGTTCACTTCGATTACCAGCCTCGTCTACCGTTACAACCGATATGGTGTACGTTTGCCCTGGTTGAAGGCCCGCGCCTTCAATAACAAGACCTTTTGATTGAACTTGTTGTGTTTGCGCTGATCCTCCACTAGGAGTTACTGTTACTTCAAATTCCGAAAACGGTTTGTTATATTGCCAAGCAACGTTAATGACATTGGCATTTTTATCATATTTTGCTCTTAATCCTTTTACAGGTTCTGCAGCTTGTTCTTCATCTTGGTTATTACTTTCACCTTCATTTTCTTCTTCTTCGTTTTGCTTCTCTTCCTCTTGTTCTTCATTATCACCTGGAACGGTGACGCTTGTTGTCTTTGCTTCACTTGTGTTTGTAGAATCATCCTTACTTACTGCTATTACCTGAATTTCATATTCTGAACCAGGTTCAACATTTGAAATTTCAAGTGACTTTTCTTCTGTTGAGGAAAGTTCTTGCATCGAACCACCATCAATACTAGAACTTACTTGGAACTCTACGTCATTCGAATCATAATCCCATTCTACTTGAATAGACTGTGAATCTTTATCATATGTTGCTTGTAGTCCAGAAACTGAATCAAGTACATCATATCTTTCAGATGTTTTACTAGGTGTATTCCCTTTAACAAAAAGTTCCGTGACAATTCCTGACTCTGGTGTATAGTCACTAGGTAATTTAGCGGGTCTTGAACCTTTTTCAACAGCAACTTCTACCACTGAATCAGGCTTTTGGAAATCCGCCGTTTCTTTGTTTTTCGATAACTCCATCATTGTGTTTTTAAACAACGCATGCGGAATCTGGGTGTCCTCCAGTCCCTTTTCTTCATTATAACCCGTCCATGCGGATATCGTATAGTTCGTTGTATATCCAGTGAACCAGGAGTCTCTTGCATTGTCTAGGCCTTCTCGATTAGTGGTACCAGTTTTACCCGCGACAGGAAGACCTGGAATGTTAGCATTTACACCTGTACCTTCTGTGATTGCGGTTTTTAACATATCTGAAACCATATATGCTGTGGAATCTGACATTACCGCTTCTGGTTCAGGTTTGGTATCGACTTCTTTACCATCAGGGAAGACTACTTTTGTTACGGCATATGGTTCATTATATATTCCCTCATTAGCAAACGCGCGGTAAGCCCCAGCCATTTCAAGTGGATTGGTACCAGTTTGTGTTCCACCAATAGCATCTCGGATATTCATATTATCTTCGTGAAATTCATAACCTAAGCTTTCGGCAAATGGTTGTGCTTTATCAAAGCCAACTTCTTTTAAAGTTTTTACAGCTGGAACATTTAATGACTCGGCAAGAGCTTTCCGAATGGAGACCCAGCCTTGATATTCACGTAAATAGTTTCTAATTGGGCTTGATCCTTCTATTTCATAAGGTTTATCATCATTTATTTGATGATAAGTTGACCAATTTAAGTGTTCGATTGCTGGTCCATAAACTGTGATTGGTTTAATGACAGACCCAGGTTGTCGATTGATATCAAGTGCGTAGTTGAAACCGCCATTTTCTAAACCGTTTCGACTACCACCAATTGCACGAATAGCTCCATTTTGCGAGTCAAGTACAGCCATACCTGCTTGCATTTCCTCGTCATAGTATGGGATTGGATTATCCTCGGCATCAGACATTAAATATTCTACATATTCTTGTGCATTTGTATCAAGGGTTGTATAAATTTTAAGCCCGTCTGTATGAATGTCAGCACCGTCTACTTTTTCTTTTACTTCATCACTAACTCTTTGAATGAATGCGGCATAGGAATTTTCATCGGGTTTGCTTGCCTCTAAAAGGGAAGGAATATCAACTTGTTTCGCTTCCTCTGCCTGTTTTTCAGTAATTTTATCATGCATAACCATAAGATTTAATACGGTTGTCATTCTATCTTTCATTAACTCTGGACTTTCAAATGGATTATATGCTGAAGGTCGTTGTGGTAACCCCGCTAATATTGCTGCTTGTGGCAACGTAAGTTCATTTAGGTCATTAATTCCAAAGTATGTCTGTGCAGCCTTTGCTACGCCATAGGCACCACTTCCGTAATAAACCCTATTTAAATACATTTCTAAGATTTCTTTTTTAGAGTATTGTTGTTCTAACTTTAGTGCTAACCATTGTTCTTGTACTTTAATACTAAGTTTTTTCTCGTGTGATAAAAATGCTTTCTCTACAACTTGCTGTGTGATTGTACTCGCACCTTCTGAGCCAAATCCGTTAGTGATATTGGCAATTATTGCGCCACCAATTCGCCAGATATCAATTCCAGGATGTTCAAAAAATCGTGAATCCTCTGTTGCGATAACAGCATCTATTAAAACAGGTGGTAAATCACTGTAATTGATTTTAGTTCGTTGCTGTGAACCTAATTCGGCAACTAACTCACCATCTTTATCATATATTTGTGATGAAAATGGAGTGGATAGCTTTTCTGCATCAATTTCCGGAGCGGTGGCAATATAATAGGTAAATAATGCACCAACGCCTATGATCATTGCTAGGATTAGAATGCTTGCAATTAATACGATACGTTTCCATAATGGTTTCTTGCTACCCTTTTTTTGTTTGCGTCTTGCTGTTCGAGATTGGCTATCTTGTGCCATTCTGCATCTGCCTCCGTTCTAAAAATAAAGCTTATCAATAATTGCTAAATAGTCAATACGTTTTTGATAATGAAATGGAATGACATACCCCTCATTCTTAATAATCTGATAGGGAATAGACTTTCTTTTACCACTTAATTTGTCGTCCCAATAAGGAAAAAGTTTCTCCACGGGGAAAAAATATGTTTCATTAAACTGGGCAAAACGAATAAGTAAAAAAGAAATCCCGCCATGTTTGACCACCGCTTGCATATGATTTAGCTGATGATCATGAATATTTGCCAATGGAAATCGTGTCTTATTTTTTGTTTCCTTTGCTTCAAAATCAATGTGTTTTCCACGATATACCCCGTTGTAATCGGTTGTGGATGCCTGTTTGAAGTAACCTTCTGTGATAACTGCTGCACTTCGTTTTGGATAATTTACTTTTACAATTTGTATTGGCGTTGGTTTTTTATGAATAACAGCAATAGCAGAATCTAGATAGAAAGAATTTGTTATATTTATATCCTCTTCTAAACTCATCCCTCGATTACTAAATGCTTTGCCTGTATTAGCCATTGCTGAACGTGAACTATCCTGTTTTTTTCCATTAGGGTAATTCATCACTTTCCCCCCTAACATATTTAAATATCATAACAGAAAAATGATGAAGAGAGTAGGTATACATATGTACACGTTTAAAAACCAAGACTATGTTAATTATATTATAAACCAAACAAAAACACATAATATCGATAATATTACCCGAACACATGCCTATCAAAACTTTTACTACCATTTTCCCGAGATAAAATGGGCATTTGTTGCTAGTATCGTTTCACGAAACGCTGGATGGAATATGACAGACCTTAAATTAATTCCATTTAAAAAGCTACTGGGGAAAACAGAACGTAGCCGCTTATTTATGACATATGAACGTGCAAACTGGTTGATTTTTTCAGATGCATATCCTCAATTATTAACGTATAAGCTATCATGTAAACTACACAAACCTATGTTTCATTTACTCTCTGATTTTCATGTGTCCACCTATATGCAAAAAGAGTGGTCCTATTTTTGGGAATTCCGCGATCTTGAAAGGTTAATGACCGCTTTAATTATTAATGAGCAAAATGTTATACATGAACCAGTATTAAAGCAATCATTTTTCAGCGTTCATATATTTAAAGATTTACCATACCGGCTACAAAACATGATGTACATGAATGCGGTAATTTTACCTTCGAAGACGCAGCCTCTTTATGGGGCTTTTGTCCATAACTTTACACATCTTTCCAATCGTATAGCATTAGGCAAGCATCTAGCTTCTATCATTTATAAAACAGAACATTATTCGGATTTGGTGAATTTCACACAAACCGAGAGACATTCAGGATCTAGATGGGATTATGAAAAATATTTGGAGCTTCCATTTCCAAAAGGTCCTACACTACAAAAGATTTATCCACCTATCACACATCAAGATATTATTCGAAACGATTGGTATAAATCAAGGGGTGTCAAAAAGAAATGGATTGATCATTCGAATAGTCGTCTAAAAACTAATATCGGTAAATCATTTTATCGAAAAAGAACTTTTCTTTTCACTTATGTATCGTTGAAAGACCAATTGTTACCAAAAAATAATGTCTAATTACTTGTTTAAAATACCGTTTATCACTAGTTTTGTCGAACGTAAAGGTAATAAATAATTGACGACGAATACTTCCTAATACTAGAGGAAGTTCAAAAGGTCACCAAATGATAAATGGCGACTTTTTGAACATGTATTTATAGTAAATTAAGGGAGGACAAGTAAAATGGGAATGGCTCAAAAAGATGTTAATTTTGTTGGTGGCGGTATAAGCGAAAAAAGAACAATTGAAACACTTCAGCACATTTATGATCAGTTACAAATGATTAATCATGTGCTTGATAACAAAGTCGATGATGCTGTATTAGAAACTTTTCAACGTCATAATCAACAGGTGAATGTAACAATGAAAGAAAAAGCTAGCGTCTGTTCGAAACAGCATGACTAAGTTTTTTTATTTATCTAGATCTCGCACTTAATAGGATTCTTGTAAAAATAATGATAAAATAGGAGGGGAAATAGGTTAAGAAAGGTCGGTTTACAAGAATGCATATGAAAGAACAAACGATAGAGTTGAAAAAGCATTTACAATTGTTAAAGGACAATTATGAAGCTAACGATCCTCCAGAGGATAAAAAAGACATGACATTTTTTATGCATGTTAAAAGCAAAACAGAACCTCTTTATGCGATGTTAGAAACGTGGGAAACTGATGCGCTTGAAATCGTTAAACAAAGAAAAGTGAATGTTCATCCTCACCAAATCACATCAACTAGAGAAAATATGGAATTGTTATTAATGCATAGTTTTTATATTGATGTGAAACGAAAACGTTATATGGAGTTAAATCATTCTGTTCTCTTTATTTTCGATCAATTACTACGTGATTTATAACAAGAAAAGTAGTAGAGATAGACAAAAAGAGAATTTTCTTTATAATAAATGAAGAATTCTTTATACTAATTTTTCGACATTGTCTGAGGGGGAGAACATGCATGAAGAAAGAAGCGTTAATAGAAAAAGCTATAGAAATGAGAAATAAAGCCTATGTACCATATTCTAAATTTCCAGTTGGAGCTGCATTGCTAGCGAAGTCTGGTAAGGTATATACAGGATGTAATATAGAAAATGCGGCGTACCCTGTAAGTTTATGTGCGGAACGAGTTGCTATATTTAAAGCGGTGGCAGATGGAGAGACTGAATTTATTGAATTGGCCGTGGCTGCAGATACCGAACGCCCGGTACCGCCATGCGGTTCATGTAGACAGGTTATGAGTGAATTTTTTAAACCAGATACAACCATACACTTAACTAATCTGCAAAACCAATTAAAAACGGTAACAATGGATGAATTATTACCATTTTCATTTCAACCACATGACCTACCAAAGTCTTAAAGAAGCCGATTTTAGCTTCTTTTTTTCCTATGGAATAAGAAAAAAATCTAATATTTTTCGTGATTGTCTACAAGCCAAGTTTATTTAATCGTGTTATACTGAAATTAGTAACTCATAATTTATTAGGATACACATATATTTAAAATTGACATTTTGTTTATTGTTTGAAAAAATGAAAAAGACTTTGTAGAAGATATGAGGTGATTATAAAATGAGCTTAAAAAACATTAAGTTAAATGGAAAAGACATCCTTGAAAAAGACTTTAAAACGGGAATGCGTGGATATAATCAAGAAGAAGTTGACGAATTTTTAGATACAGTTATACAAGACTATGATACGTTTCAACAAGAAATCGATCGTTTGAAACAAGAAAACGAACGACTAAAAACGCAATCAGATCAATCGAGAACTCGTTCTACAACACCTAACCATCAGGTTAATTACGATGTATTAAAACGCTTATCTAACTTAGAAAAGGCTGTTTTCGGCAAAAAGTTTGCTGAAACAGAATAAACCTAGTATTACTAAATATACTTTTATATGTTATAATATATTTTGCTTATAAAATAAAAATTAAATACTCATGTAATCGCTACATATCATTAGGATATGTAGAGGAAAGTCCATGCTCGCACAAACTGTGATGTTTGTAGTGTTCGTGCTTGACGAAATCATAAGTCAAGGTAACCAAATTGGTTAACGGCAAGGGAAATCCCTAAGTCTGTTGATAGGGGATGTGATCTTTGAAAGTGCCACAGTGACGAAGTTAGATCGGAAACGGTTTAAGTGGAACGAGGTAAACCCCGCGAGTGAGCAACCCAAATAATGGTAGGGGCATCTTTGATTAGGTAAACGAACTGAAAAAAGGACAAGTTAATTACTTGTAGATAGATGATTGCAACCGAACGTACGAGGCTGACCACCACTTGAGTACAACGGTACAGAACATGGCTTATCGAGTATTTAATGGTCTACATAGGTAACCCTTTTAAAAGTTTCTAGAGCTTTTAAAAGGGTTTTTTCTTTAATATCCGGTTTCTATTTCAATTCAGTAACTGATATGTGGTAGACTGTACATAATTTAGTTTGGCTGTGATCGTATAGTTTGTTGCTCATACCACCGAAGTTGATATAAAATTGCGACGTAAGTGCCTTGTTTGGTGGTTGGACAACCGTTCCGGAAATCCACTTCGCTTTCCCGCAGGAGTCTACGTGGATTTCCTTTACTAGGGTTAAGCTTAACAATTTCAATTTATTTTATCACTGGTTGCTTTTATTATAAAATAGCCTTCAATTTATGGCAGTTGATTGGAGCGGAGGGCAGTCGACTCCTGCGGGAGGATAGGCATAGGTGAGACCCCGCAGTGCGGAGCACGAGGAGGCTCACCAGCCGCCCGCGGAAAGCGACTGCCCGCAGCGGAAATCAACCAGTACTTACGTCGCATTATATATCTTTGTGTCAAAAACAACAATCTTTTAGAAAACAGCCTTTAGTTTTAATCAGAAAGGAACGAAAAAATGGTCCAACATGTCACGCTAATTGCAACAGCCGCTATGGGTTTAGAGTCAGTTGTAGCAAATGAAATCAAAGAACTTGGTTATGAGGTAAGGGTAGAAAATGGAAAAGTAATCTTTGATGCACCAGTTTCTGCTATACCTAGATGTAATTTATGGATTAGAACCGGAGATCGAATTAAATTGCTTGTGGGTGAGTTTGAAGCTACATCATTTGACGCGCTTTTTGAAGGAACAAAGGCCTTGCCATGGGAGTCTTTTATTACAGAAGACGGGCAATTCCCGGTTATAGGTAAATCCGTTAAATCCAAGCTGTATAGTGTTCCCGATTGTCAGGCGATTGTTAAGAAAGCGATTGCAGAACGCCTAAAATTGAAATATGGTTTAGCATCTAAAATGCCTGAAACAGGGGCTCTATATCGAGTGGAAGTTGCTATTCTTAAAGATAAGGTATCACTCACAATGGATACATCTGGAAGCGGATTACATAAACGGGGCTATCGGATTGGACAAGGTGACGCACCATTAAAGGAAACAATGGCTGCAGCATTGCTAAAATTAACAAACTGGAAGCCAGAATATCCTTTAATTGATCCTTTTTGTGGATCAGGTTCGATTGCAATTGAAGCTGCATTAATCGGTCAAAATATTGCACCAGGTTTTAATCGCGATTTCGCCTCTCAAAATTGGGGTTTTGTAAAAAATAACTATTGGGACGAAGCGTTTGAAGAAGCCGAGGATAAAGCAAATTATGATCAAAAACTGCAGATTACTGGTTCTGATATTGATCATAATATGATAAAAATTTCTAAAGAAAATGCGCGTGAAGCAGGGTTAGGTGATTTAATCGCATGGAAACAAATGCAAGTCAGAGATTTGTTCTTACGTAAAGAGAATGGCTATATCATTAGTAATCCTCCGTATGGCGAGCGGATTGGTGATCGAAAAGAAATTGCTGAAATGCATAAAGATCTAGGCGCCATTATGAAGAATCACCCGAGCTGGAGCGTGTATATTATAACGGCTTACGAAGAATTTGAAAAAAATTATGGACAAAAAGCAACCAAAAAGAGAAAACTATTTAATGGATTTATCAGAACAGATTATTACCAATACTTTGGAAAGAAAGTCGAGGGGAGGTAGTTTTGGATAATATAACGCAAGTAGAAAAAGATTTTCAAGACCTATTAAAAGAGCAAAATGCTTACAAAGAAACAATCATGTTAACCCATTGGGATATGAGAACAAAGATACCCAAAAAAGGTGTGGAACAGCGATCGGAAGTAGTTGGTTTTTTATCTGAAAAATTACACCAACTAGAAACCTCAAAGAAAATGAAATACTTTATCGACGTATTAAAAGATCATTCTGATGATGAAGTCATACAAAAAACTGTCGAGACATGTGAAGAAAACTATGAACGTAGTCGTAAAATACCGATAGATGAATACAAAGAATATGTCATGCTTCAATCTAAATCTGAATCCATTTGGCAAGAGGCCAGAGAAAAAGCAGATTTTGCATCGTTTCAACCATATTTAGAAAAACTTGTTGATTATAATAAGAAGTTTGCGAATTATTGGGGTTATGAAGAGCATATTTATGATGCATTACTTGATAACTATGAGCCTGGTGTTACGGTGAAAACATTAGACAATGTTTTTCCAGAACTTAGAAAGTCCTTAACGGAATTACTAAATAAAATTACAGCAAGTTCTGTTACACCTGATCCTTCTATCTTACAAGGACATTTTCCAAAAAGTGACCAAGAGGCTATTAGTCTGGCTGTTTTAGAGAAAATGGGATATGACTTTTCTTCTGGTCGTTTAGATGAAACGATCCATCCGTTTGCGATTGCTTTGAATCAAAACGATGTACGTGTTACAACACGTTATGATGAATCGGATTTCCGTACAGCAGTTTTCGGAACGATACATGAAGGTGGACATGCTTTATATGAACAAAACATCAGTAAAAACTTAGCAGGTACACCACTATCTGATGGTACATCAATGGGAATACATGAGTCCCAATCATTATTCTGGGAAAATTTTGTTGGTCGAACGGAATCGTTCTGGAATTCTCACTATGATTTATTTAAATCATATGCTCCAAAAAGTTTCCAGGCAGTACCATTAGATAAATTTTATCGTGCAGTAAACGAGGTTAAACCATCATTTATCCGAATCGAAGCTGACGAATTGACGTATCCGCTACATATTATGATTCGCTATGAGCTTGAAAAAGCCTTGATTAACGGTGATATTAAAGTTGCCGATTTACCAGGCTTATGGAATGAGAAAATGCAAGAATACGTGGGAATAACACCAACAAATGACCGTGAAGGTGTTTTACAAGATATTCATTGGTCTGGTGGTGACTTTGGCTATTTCCCATCCTATGCATTAGGCTATATGTATGCTGCACAATTCAATCATACGTTAAGAAAAAAGATGGATATCGACAAGCAGATTGCTTCCGGTGATTTTACACCTATAAAAGAATGGTTAACAAAAAACATTCATCAATACGGAAAAATGAAAAAACCACTAGAAATTGTGAAAGATGTCACCGATGAGAATCTGAACCCTAATTATCTAGTGAATTATTTAACAGAAAAATATTCAGGAATATATAAGCTATAAACTAACAGCAGGACCTTTAAAAGTCCTGTTTTTTTGTTAGGTAATATTTTTTTCATAAACGTGCATTATAAGTGAAAGATAATGAGGTGATTTGAGTGGTTTATATTGGTTCTGTTGGTCTAGGTATCCCTAAGCATGAATTACCACAAAATGACGTTAAACAGCTTGTAAAACATATATTTCCGTATAACGAAAAACAATTAGAACGTTTAATGCCTGTTTATGATCATGCGATGATTGATAAACGTCAACTTGTTGTTGAAAAAGATTGGTTTAAGGATTCACATACCTTTAAAGAAAGAAACGATTTATATCAAAAGTTTGCCATCGAATATTCACTTGAGGCCATGGATCATTGTCTATCAAATGAGCACCATTTAACGGAAACTATTCCATATGGTGCGATTGATATGATTGCTTTTGTATCAAGCACAGGTATAGCCACTCCATCTCTAGATGCACATCTCATAAATGAGCGCCCATTTCGTTCAGATGTTTCCCGTATGCCTTTATGGGGGCTAGGTTGTGCTGGTGGTGCTATTGGATTATCTCGAGTCTTTGATTGGATCACAGCTAACCCGACGAAGATAGCGCTTTTAGTGTGTTGTGAATTATGTAGTTTAACGTTCCAAAAAGATGATGCATCCAAAAGTAATATAGTAGGAACCGCACTTTTTGGGGACGGTGTTGGTGCAACTTTACTGATTGGAAAGGACTCACCATACAGAAGTTATAATAAAAAACCTATACCTAAAATTAAGAAAAGTAGCTCACATACAGAAAAAGATACATTATCAGTGATGGGATGGGATGTCACAAACAATGGTTTAGGGGTGGTTTTTTCTAAAGGCATTCCAAGCCTTGTAAACTCACTTTGGAAAAATCATGTAAGCGACTTTTTAACTGAAACTCAAATTACTAAAGAGTCCATTCACTCGTTCATTGCACACCCTGGCGGAAAAAAGGTGTTAGAGGCAATGGAGGATGCTTTACAGCTCTCAGGTAATAAACTAATTCACTCCTATCAGGTACTAAAAGACCATGGGAACATGTCCTCTGCTACAGTATTATTTGTTCTCAATGAATGGATGAAAGAAACGATTGAAGAAAATGAAATAAGTATCTTATCGGCACTTGGGCCAGGATTTAGTTCTGAATTGTTAGTATTGGAGTGGTGTAATTGACAATATGGATAGGAGTTATCCTAGGAGTTGTAGTTTGTCAGCGTTTGATTGAGTTAGTTATTGCACGAAAGAATGAAGCATGGATGCTGCGCCAAGGTGGGATAGAACGGGGAGCAGAGCACTATAAATGGTTTATTATGGTTCATGTATTATTTTTTATAAGCATTTTCGTAGAATGTTTTAGTGGAAATAATCCAGTGGAATCAATAAACTACTTTTTATTTAGCGTTTTTATCCTTACTCAGCTGGCACGAATTTGGTGTATTACGAGCTTAGGTAAATTTTGGAATACAAAAGTTATTATCCTTCCTGGGGCAACCCTACGAACAACTGGTCCTTACAACTATATTAAACATCCAAATTATGTAATTGTTGGAATTGAATTGTTTGTGATACCACTACTTGTTGGTGCACCGATTACTGCAATAATTTTCCCTTTACTACATATCTTTTTACTTATACGTTGGCGACTGCCAGTAGAAGAAAAAGCTCTAGCAGACATTCGTTCTATGACTAAAGGGTAGCAGTTTGTTAAGTGAAAATAGATAAAATAGAAGGGGTAGGACGCTCCTTTTTAAGGCAACGCACCTATACGTTGCCTCTGGATTTTGGGTAAAAGATAAAGAATTATTTTTCAAAAAGCATCGCGAAAGATTTCTTTTTCATTTCGTATTCTTGTGCAGGTGTACAATTTTGTTTTAGTGCTTTGATTTCTTGTTTTAACTCATTTATTTTTTCTATCTGTTTTTCCGTATTTTTGATTCGCTTGTTTTGCTTATTTTGCTGTTCTTGTAAAACTTTTATCAACTCCTTTTGGTCCGAGACATTCGCTACAGTTTTTCCGACTGTCTGCATAACCGTTAAGATATTCTCTTTGTAATTTTCTTGATCTAATGGCGGTTGTACATCCTCTTTCGTTTTCTCTATTGTGATAGGGAATTTTTTATTCGCTAACATTTCCATAATCTCAGGCTTTTGATAGTGTTGATTTTTACATTCTTTGATAAATTTCAAAACGTCAATCGCTTCTGGATGATAATATGTATCATCCCTACGCTCCGTATCAGGGATATAAAAATTAAAATCCTCAATCCAATTTGCTGCAGTGTTTTGTGGAACACCAACCATATGGCACAAACCATTGATACTTAACAATTCCAATGTTTTTCACCGTCTTTCTTTTTTTGTCACTGTTAGCATTTATTTTACTGATTTCCAACCATACCCTTACAATAAAGAATAAAATTGGGATGAATATGTGATAAATGTGGAAAAAGTGAGTAATGACCTTAATCGATCATGTAGAAATAACCATGACTAGTTCATGATTTATTTCTTATGCATCTATACGATCGTTATGATACATTACCATTAATGACTATAATTCAATTTAAAAAAGGAGATCGATAATCATGTCAAAAGAACATTGGGATAAGAGTTTTTCAGATAATGATTTTGTTTATGGCAAAAGTGAAAATGCTTTTATAAACGAAACAAGTGATCTAATTCCAGATCATTCAAAAGTTGGTTGTTTTGCAGAAGGTGAAGGACGGAATGCAGTTTATTTAGCAAAACTTGGTCATGAGGTAACAACTTATGATCAATCAACGATCGGCCTCGAGAAAACGAAAACATTGGCTAGTCAAAATAATGTTGAGGTAGAAACAGTGGCGATTGATTTAACCAAAGAAAAGGTTAGAACAGATCAATTTGATGCTGCAATCATGGTGTTTGGGCACGTACCCAAACAAAGTCAGCAATTCCTTATCGAAAGCATGATTGACTCAGTAAAACCCAGTGGGTACATTATCTTTGAAGTATACTCGGAGTCTCAACTTGCGTATCAAACTGGTGGTCCAAAGTCTGTTGAAATGTTATATAATCCAGTAGATATCTTAAATTGGATTAAAAATTACAAATCTATTCATTTTTATTATGGTGAAGCGGATCGGAATGAAGGAAAAAGACATGTAGGTCTAGGTCATGTTATTCAAGCCGTTATAAAAAAATGATTAATAGAAAGGGTCACAAGTTGTTTGCCTAGTAAACCAGATCTGTTCACCGAACATTGCTGGGCTAGGAGTAGTTCGACAAGAATTCAATTCTTGATTCTATCGATAATTAATGTAATCTAAATTTTGGAAAGGGGTAATAAAAATGGCTTATATCTTGCAAGTAGATTTCAAAATGGATGGACCATTTGGTAAAGACATGACAGAAGGATTTACCGATTTAGCAAGAAGTATTAATGAAGAAGAGGGATTCATATGGAAAATTTGGACGGAAGATAGTGAGGCAAAGGAAGCTGGTGGTATTTATCTGTTTGAGTCAAAAGAATTAGCTCAAAAATATTTAGTTATGCATACAGACAGATTAAAGGGTTTTGGTATTGAGCCCGTTAACGGGAAAATATTCGAAGTGAATGAAGGATTGACTCAAATCAATAACGGTCCGATTAAATAACTTTAAGGGCTAGGTAGGTTTAGAGTAACAATATTGTATATACTTTGAACAAACTTCATTTTAAATTAAACGGTACAATTTTATTTCAATTTAATTATCGGCGTAGCCTAATAAAAAGGTTGATACATATTAGTTATAATAAGTATCAACCTTTTTAAAATCACCCTATTTTATTCAGCCCCTCTATCACTATCAAATTGTAAATCGTCTCCCTTTTGTAATTGTTGATCTGTTTGATCAGGGTTTTCATCATGAATAAAAGGTTCGGGTTCTTGATTTGGATCATTTATATTCGTATCATCTTCATACCAATGGGGATGGCTAGAAAAGACATAATACCGTATAATTCACGAGATAAAGTCTACGGACTTTATATTTTCGTAATGTTTAGTTTATTAATTTTTTCTGGGAATAAATCCAATACATCCAGAACATACTAACATATGTTTGGGAGGTGCTTTTAATGGATAATAAAGATTTTGAGAAAACTTATAATGATTACACGAATCAAGCAGAAGAATCAGCACAACCGGAAGTTGATTCAGGCCAAGAACAGATAGTTGCTGTCCGTAAAAATGATGAAGGCGATCTTATTGCTTTTAAAACAGAAAGCGGAAGGGAACTTGATTATGTAACAGCTTTAAACGAAGCAATAGCAGGTAAGTTAGCTCATGTAGATGTATTCCATAAGTATGGTAGAGATATTATTCGTAGCGAACCAGATGGTATAAAAGAAAATAATTTAGATAACCTAGACAGTTTTTAGTTTCAAAATATCAAGAGAAAATATATTGGGATAGGGCCGAATAACTTAATTTAAGCACATCGATGGTCCTGCCAATCGAAGTAATCAAAATGAAACTGCAATCTTATGTGTGATAAAGGATTGCAGTTTTTTATTTATGCTCTTTAGCAGTTAGAGAAATCGGATTGCCTCAGCCTTTTCATGTTTGGGATATAAAAAATGATTTTTCATAGTCTTAATCGAATTTTAATATATATGACTAAGGATATAATTGCCAACATGTAGGAATTAACCAAGGGAGAGATCCTCCCTAATTAAGGAGAGGATTTTGTTGGAACTGTGGATGTCAATTATTACAGCCTCAGCTGGTTTTATAGGTGCATTAATTGGTGGGATAATTACGTCGCATTCTGCTAAGAAGCAAATCCAAGTAGAAAGCGACAGAATTAATAGCGAAAAGAGGGAAGCTGAACAGCTTAATGTTAAGGTTGTTAAGACCTTTTTAATGAATGAAATAAAGTATAATATAGCGGTATTACAAGAGTTAGAAGATGCTTTTAAACACGAGTTTGATTATTATAAAAGAAATTCATATATATTTGACAAAGATTTTAAGTTTGAGGAATATAATAGGGTGAAGTATGAACTTATACAACACCCTTCATTGACTATTAATACAACAGTTGAAATTTACCAAGCCTTCTATTTATTGAACAGAAAAAGGGATTTTAACCTATATACTGAAAACGAATATGATTTTGTGAAAAGAATATATAGAAATTCCCTGATCATGAACTTTGACTTTGATATACCGAAATTTGTAGGTTTATAAAAAGAGTACACAAAATAAATTAAGCACTGCAAACGCAGTGCTTAATAATATGAATAATAAATAACTACGCTTTTTTGTGCATGAATTTTGCTATATACATGAATGGTGTATCGATTAATGCTACTACAAATTTTATTACATAGGTTGTAATGAATATTTCTAGCCAAACATCGAATGGATATTGGCCGTAGAATGCTATACTACAAAATACGATGGTATCAAGCAATTGACTTACCATTGTACCGACATTATTCCGGATCCACAAATGCTTAGTTTGCGGGAGAAGCTTCCGAATCTTATCATAGATCCAAACATCAAAATATTGACTGATGATATATGCAGCCATACTACCAAGGGCGATTTGTGGAATTAATCCAAACAACGTTTCGAGTGCACCTTGGGCGAAATCACTTTGACCAGGTTCAAATACCAATGCAATCTGCATGATAACCGTCATCGCAAGTAAGGAAGAAAAACCTAACCAAACTGCTTTTTTTGCATCATCTTTACTATACTTTTCGTTTAATATATCAGTCGCTAAGTAGGCCGATCCATACATAATATTACCTAATGTAGCAGTTAAACCAAATAATTCAACTGTTTTTAGAACTTGGATATTGGCAATAACAGTAGCCATTCCAATCCAAACAAACAAGCCCATCTTACCGAATATGCGATAAAAAATAAGTAATAAGGAAAAATTTACAAGAGCAAACAAAATCCATATAAATTCATTAGACATACTAACTTCCTCCTTAGTTTTGATAACGCGGGAGATTGCGAACCGCGGTAAAAATCAACAGGATACATTATACGGATTCCTATAAATGAATGCAAGAAAAACCGGCAATCAGAAGATTACCGGTTTCATATATTTGTACATTATTATTTTTTTGTTACATTAGCAGCCTGTGGACCACGTTCACCTTCAATAATTTCAAATGAAACCTCTTGGCCTTCTTCTAATGTTTTAAATCCTTCTTCTTGAATTGCAGAATAATGGACAAAAACATCATCTCCATTTTCAACCTGGATAAAGCCATAGCCCTTTTCTGCATTAAACCACTTTACTGTTCCGTTTTCCATGTGATTAATCCTCCTAAAAACTTTCACGTCAAACGTGTTAATACAAAGTAGATAAGTACCCTTAATAGGGTTGAATATCTTGCATCACAAATAGACACATTTTTGTTAATGACTCCATCTTCTTTGCTTGTGTCCAATATAGCTTATTTAGATTATTCAGTCAAGCAGAAAAACCTATAATATAATTGGCTTTTAATGAGTGTAAACGTTAAATTTTTAATTTTTCATATATAACTATTTTCCGATATAAGGTACACTAGAAAATATCGATGAATGAAAGGGATGTAGTAATGAAAACAGATATTGAAATTGCACAAGAAGCAAAACTAAAATCAATAGGAGATATTGCGAAAGACCTTCATTTAACAGAAAATGACTGGGAGCCTTATGGACATACAAAAGCGAAACTATCAGATAATCTATTGAAAAAGTTGCAGGATAAACCAAACGGTAAGGTTATTCTGGTAACGTCCATCAACCCAACTCCAGCTGGAGAAGGGAAATCAACCGTAACAGTTGGTCTAGGACAAGCATTAAACAAATTAAATAAAAAAGCTATTATAGCTTTGCGTGAGCCTTCACTTGGTCCCGTGATGGGCATGAAGGGTGGAGCTGCTGGCGGTGGTTATTCACAGGTGTTACCAATGGAGGATATAAATTTACATTTCACTGGAGACTTGCATGCAATAACTAGTGCGAATAACGCATTGTCCGCCATTATTGATAATCATATTCATCGTGGTAATGAATTAAATATTGATCCACGAAGAGTGGAATGGAAGCGAGTCATGGATATGAATGATCGAGTCCTCAGACAAATAGTGGTAGGACTTGGGGGACCGCTTCGGGGAATTCCTCGTGAAGATGGATTCACAATTACTGTAGCATCTGAGATTATGGCTATCCTATGTTTATCAACTGGACTAGAAGATTTAAAAAAACGTATAGCACGAATTGTAATCGGTTATACGTATGAAGAAGAACCAGTTACAGTAAAAGATTTAAAAATAGAGGGAGCATTAACATTATTGTTAAAAGACGCTATAAAGCCGAATCTAGTTCAAACAACTGAAAACACTCCAGCAATTATCCATGGGGGTCCATTTGCTAATATTGCACACGGGTGCAACAGCATTATGGCAACTAAAACAGCTGCAAAGCTTGGGGAATACGTTGTAACGGAAGCTGGTTTTGGTGCTGATTTAGGGGCAGAAAAGTTTCTAGATATTAAGTCAAGAGCTGGAGAAATTGATACAGCCGCGGTAGTAATTGTAGCAACGGTACGCGCCTTGAAAATGCATGGTGGTGTGGATAAGAATAATCTGAAAGAAGAAAATGTTGAGGCGCTTAAAAACGGGATGTCCAACTTGAAAAAACATATAGAAACTGTTGAACAATTTGGCTTGCCATATGTCATTGCAATTAATAAATTTCCAACAGATAGTGAGGCTGAAACAGATTTTATACATCATTGGTGTGAATCACATGGAGCAGAAGTTGCATTAACGGATGTGTGGGCAAGAGGTGGAGAAGGCGGAATAGATCTTGCTAAAAAAGTAATGGCTAAAGCAGATTCCGATGATCGTAATTTTAACTATACCTATGAGATTAATGAAACATTAGAAACGAAAATTAGAATGATAGCACAAAAGGTTTATGGAGCAGATAATATAGAACTATCCCAAAAGGCAAAAAAACAACTTATGTTTTATGAAAAGCAAGGGTGGGGTAAGTTACCAATTTGTATGGCTAAAACGCAGTATTCTTTAAGTGATGATCCAACATTACTAGGTCGACCTGAAGGATTTACCGTATCGATTCGTGAAGTACAAGCATCAATTGGTGCTGGATTTATCGTTGTATTAACTGGTGAAATGATGACAATGCCAGGCTTACCTAAAAAACCAGCTGCATATAATATGGATGTAACGGAAGATGGAAAAATAGTTGGGTTATTTTAATGGAAAATAAAAAAGAACAGCTTTCCTCAATACGAGAGTATGTCTATAACCTATTTCATGATGATACAACTGGACATGATTTTCATCATATGAAACGCGTTGCCCGAATAGCAACAACTTTGGCACGGAAAGAAAGAGCCGATTTATTTATTTGTGAATCAGCTGCATGGCTACATGATATTGGTGATAAGAAGTTATTTGCTAATCCAGAACTAGCTAGAAACGAAATGGATGTTTTTTTGGCGAAAATAGGGGTTAAGCGGAACACAATTGAGCATATTTATAAAGCTATGAATGATGTTTCCTTTAGTAAAGGTAATATACCAGCTACGTTAGAAGGGAAAGTGGTTCAAGATGCTGATAGATTAGATGCGATGGGTGCAATCGGTATAGCGCGAGTTTTTGCGTTTGGTGGAACGAGAGAACAATTAATTTATCATGATGAGAAACCAGAAAATACATCAATTCAACATTTTTACGATAAATTACTGAAATTGAAAAGCTTGATGAATACGCAAGCAGCAATAGAAATAGCACAGGAACGTCACGTTTTTATGGAAAATTATTTAGATCAGTTCTTTCTTGAGTGGAAGAGCTGATTATAAAGGATGGGGTGTGATGCTCAATGAAGTTTTTGAAGAAGCGGCAGAACAGCTTCGTAAAGCATTTAATTAGCAAATGTCATTTTTTTAGCCCCTAGAAAATGATCTAGGGGTTTAGTTTCCAAATCATCTATTTCCAATCATCGATCGAGCAACGCTTACGAATCCCCCCTTTCTACCTAACAGATTTATGTCAAAAAAATGCTATAGATGACCTTATGAGTTTTCGTTTATGTTACAATAAATGCAGATAATTGATATGAATATTTTATCAAAGCGTGGAGGCGAGCGAATGCTAAATGGTGAACTAGCTTACTTGAATATGTGCCGGCATGTTCTTGACAATGGAAATAAAAAAGAAGATCGAACAAATACGGGTACTTACTCTGTTTTTGGCTACCAATTGCGGTTTGATTTAAGCCAAGGATTTCCTCTATTGACTACAAAAAAGGTTCCGTTTCGCCTTGTTGCAAGTGAATTATTGTGGTTTATTAAAGGGGATACAAATATTCGTTATTTGTTAAAAAATAACAATAATATTTGGAATGAGTGGGCATTTAAAAACTGGGTAGAAAGCGCAGAATATACTGGTCCAGACATGACAGATTTTGGAAATCGGTGTCAAACGGACGATACATTTAACAAGCAATACCAAGAACAGATGAAAATATTTAAAGAAAATATTCTACAAGATGATGCCTTTGCAGAAAAGTTTGGGGATTTAGGCTCTGTATATGGTAAACAATGGCGTAATTGGAAGACATCACAAAAAGAAACAATCGATCAGTTAAAAGAAGTGATTGATTCTATCCGAAATAAGCCAGATTCCAGAAGACATATCGTCTCTGCTTGGAATCCAGAAGATGTCCCAAACATGGCATTACCGCCTTGCCATACAATGTTTCAATTTTATGTTGCAGATGGTAAGTTATCATGCCAACTATATCAACGTAGTGCAGATATTTTCCTAGGTGTACCATTTAACATAGCAAGTTATGCTTTATTAACTCATTTAATTGCACATGAGTGTGATTTAGAAGTTGGAGATTTTATTCACACTTTCGGAGATGCACATATTTATGCGAATCATATTGACCAAGTGAAAATTCAACTTGAGAGAGATGGTAAGGTATTTCCAGAGCTAATCTTAAATAATGAAAAAATTAGTATATTCGATTTTGATATCAACGACTTTGAATTAAAGAACTATTATCCACACCCGACTATTAAAGCGCCAATAGCCGTGTAATAATACAATCAAAGGAGGGACTCCATTATGCTATCTTTTGTTGTTGCAATGGATCGTAATCGTGTAATGGGTTTAAACAATGATTTACCATGGCATTTGCCAAAGGATCTAAAATTCTTTAAAGAAAAAACAACTGGACATACTATGATTATGGGCCGAAAAACGTATGATTCACTTGGTGGACCTTTACCAAATCGAAAAACTGTTGTATTGACAAGCCAAGATCCTTCATATCCAGAAGAGGTTGACGTAATTCATGATATTCGTACAATAAAGGAATGGAACAAAGAATATCCAGAAGAAGAGTTTATGGTTATTGGTGGAGCAACAATATTTGAACAAGTAATACCATTTGTTGATCGCATGTATATTACCTGGATTGATGAATCATTTGAAGGTGATACGCAATTTCCTGCTTTTTCTGAAGAGGATTGGATTTTAACAAGTAAAGAAAAAGGGGAGAAGAACGAGGGAAATCCGTATGACTACTTCTTCCTACAATATGATCGGAAAAAATGATGAAAATATGTAGTGTGATATTAGCTGGTGGTCAATCCACTAGAATGGGTACAAATAAATCATTTCTCCCACTACAGAATAAGACAGTCATTGAATACATTGTAGATGAAATGCAAAGTATAAGCGATGTGATGGTCATTAATTCTAATGAACCAGCTTCCTATTCTTTTCTTGGACTACCAGTAATCCAAGATCGGTATATCAACTCTGGCCCTCTTGCAGGGCTGGAAGCGGTTTTGTCGCAGGTAGATGCAGAAATATTTTTTGTTAGTGCATGTGATACGCCATTTATCAATCATCATATCTACCTTTATCTTCTAGATCAATTAGAAGGATTTGATGCAGTTATTCCGATTTATAAGGGTAAGATGCATCCACTTTCAGGAATCTACCGCAATACTATTGTACCGCCACTACAGAATCAATTAGATAATGAAGAACGTAAGGTTCGGTTATTATTTGATCATGTTCATGTAAACTATATTGATGAGTTCGCAAACATTTCCAATAAGGATCTTGAGAAACATTTTTTCAACATGAACAATCAAACACAATATGAAGAAGCTAAGCGACTATAGCTTGTTATCGTGTTAATAAACATGTTAAACTGTAATCGAATAATGAATATTGTATGTATTTTTTTACACGTAAGGAAGCTATATAAGTTTTAAGGAAACGCCGGTATAAGAAAAACTTCGCCATTCGCTATTAAGGACGAGGCGAATGCCGAGTTTTTCTAAAAATAATACCGAGTATAGTGTATTTAGCAGTATAATGAAATTATCTAATAAAGAAGGTGTTAAAATGTTATCAAATATTGGAGTTCCAGGGTTGATTTTAATTCTTGTGATAGCGTTAGTTGTTTTTGGTCCAAAAAAGTTACCGGAAATTGGAAAAGCTGTTGGCCAAACATTACGCGAATTCAAAAACTCTGCTCGTGATTTAACAGGTGATGCTGTAGATGAGATAAAAGAAGCAAAAGCAATTGTTAAAGGAAAAGAAAGTAAATAATAATATCTTTTCGGAGTGATTATATATGTTAAGTAATATTGGTGTACCTGGGTTAATTATTATCCTTGTAATCGCATTAGTTGTTTTTGGGCCGTCTAAACTGCCAGAAATAGGAAAGTCATTTGGTAGTTCATTAAAAGAATTTAAAAATGCTACTAAAGATATAATGAGTGATGATGATCATCAGGACAAGAACGACAAAACATCATCTAAAAACTAATGTCTGAAGGTGTAGGGGGATATAGCCTTACATCTTCTTTTGCGCTAAAGCTCTAGGAGAGTGAATTAATGTCTGAAGAACAACAAAATCAGCTTGAAAAGGAAATGAATCTCACAGGTCATTTATCCGAGCTTAGAAATAGACTTATTGTTACGGCTATCTTTTTCGTGGTATTTTTTATTGTAGGGTTTATTTACGTAAAAGATATTTATGGTTTCTTTGTTAACGATCTTGATTTCACGTTGAATGTTATTAGTCCTGGAGAAATCATATGGATTTATTTTTCAATGGCAGGCCTCGTGGCAATCGTTGGTACAATTCCAATTTTATGTTTACAAGTGTGGCTATTTATTAAACCTGGACTAACATTAAATGAACAAAAGGCATCTTTAGCATACATACCGGCTATTTTTATTTTGTTTTTGATTGGTTTAGCATTCGGTTACATTTTGTTTGTTCAGCTCATTTTACCATTTCTTTTATCTTTAAATGATGGTATGTTTAATGAACTTTTCACCGTAGATAAATATTTTAAATTTATGCTGCATGTAACCATTCCATTTGCTGTACTATTCGAAATTCCAATCGTGGCCATGTTCTTAACTAGTTTAGGTGTCATTACACCAGAGTACATGAAAAAGGTTAGAAAGTATGCATATTTAGTTTTAGTAGTTATTGGAACGATTGTGACACCACCAGACTTTATACTACAAATTGTTGTGGCTATCCCGTTGATTATTTTGTATGAGATTAGTATTTATTGTTCAAGAGCTGTCTATAGGAAAAAATTGAAGAAACATCAAGCGTTTATGGACAATGACACAAATGAGTAGTGAGGTGCATGGGGTTGCGTTCGTTTTATCATTTTATTTTGACATATCGTGGAAAAAAGAAACCAACAGATCAAAGTCGTTTAGCAGATTTCGTCTTTAACGACCTCAGTTTTCCGAAACATTCAACTGATTATAATGAAATTAGTGATTATCTAGAATGGAACAGTCCCTTCACAAATGCTTTACAAGTATTTGATGATCTCTGGGATGTCTATACGATAAAAGAAAAGTAAGCTTGCTCTGGTATATTTCATACCAGAGCTTTTTGCTTTTTAATCTCTAATCAAGAGCATAATAAAAATATCGATAGAAACATGATAAAATAATACGAGGGGGGAATAACAGTGAAAATTTTACATACAGCAGATTGGCACTTGGGTAAAATTGTAAATAGTGTACACATGACCGAGGAACAAGACTATATACTAAATGAATTAATTGCAGTTATACGAAAGGAACAACCCGATATTATTATCATAGCTGGTGATTTATATGATCGATCTGTACCACCTAAAGAGGCAGTAGAATTATTAAATAGGGTATTAACAACATTAATTGTTGACTTGAAAATTCCCGTCTTAGCGATTGCTGGTAATCATGATAGCCCAGACCGTCTGGATTTTGGGACTCAATTATTCCGTCCCCAGCAGCTTTATATAAAATCAAAGCTTGATACGGATTTAAAGCCTATTGTTATTAATGATGAACATGGACCAATTTATTTTCATCTAATTCCCTATGTAGAACCTGCTGAGGTTCGGGCATTATTTGAGGATGAATCGATTCACTCGCATCATACCGCAATGGCAGCTATCATCAATAAAATCAAAGAAACAAATGATATGACAGAACGACACATTGTTATTGGACATGCTTTTATAGCAGGTGGAATGGAATCTGAATCAGAAGAACGATTATCTATGATTGGTGGAAGTCCATATGTCGATGCTAGCTTATTTCAGGAATTTTCATATGTCGCTTTGGGTCATTTACATCAAGCGCAACGCATAAAAAGTGATGTCGTTCGGTATAGTGGGTCTATTCTTAAATACTCTTTTTCAGAAGCAACACATAACAAGTCAGTGACAATTGTCGACATGAAACATGATGGTAAATGTAATTTATCTTACATCCCATTAAAAGCAAGACATGATATGCAAGTAGTTGAAGGTTATTTTGATGACTTGGTAAATGACCCAATAGAAAATAATAATGATTACTTACACATCAGTCTATTAGATAACGGTCAAATAATTGATCCAATGAATAAACTACGTAAAATATATCCGAATATATTAAGACTAGAGCGTAAATCATTAACATCATCAAACAGTTTAATCGATCTTCAGAAAATTAGACAACAACAAACAAAATCACATACTGAACTGTTCGCTCAATTTTATGAAGAAATCAAGGGTGAACAAATTCCTGAAACAAGTATGCAGCATGTCGAAAAAATCGTACAACAACTTGTGACCGACGAAAGGGATGAATAGAATGCGAGCAATTTCATTAAGTGTAAAAGCGTTTGGTCCATATTGGGGTCAGCAAACAGTAAATTTTAATGAGCTAGGCGAGGAATCTATCTTTCTTATTACAGGGCCAACTGGGGCTGGTAAAACTACTATTTTTGATGCTATTTGTTATGCTTTATATGGGCGTGCGAGTGGCTCTGACCGTGATCAGGATTCTTTAAGAAGTCATTTTGCAACGATGGATGATCAAACGGAAGTACAATTTCATTTTGCCTTGAATCAAAAAGAGTATGTTGTAACACGTAGTCCAAAACAGTATAAGAAAAAAGAACGCGGTGAAGGGTATACCGATGACCCGCCTAAAGCCATTTTATATGAAATAAAAAATGGAGAAAAACTATTACTTTATTCCCGTATAAAAGAGGTGAACGAAACATTAGAAGGTAAATTAGGATTTGATTATGAACAATTTCGTAAAATGATACTTATACCTCAAGGTGAGTTTCGTAAACTAATATCGGAAAATAGTAAAGAACGTGAAGCAGTTCTGCAAAATATATTTCATACGTATTTTTATGAGCGAATGACTGATCAGTTAAAAACGGAATCTCGAACATTAAAGGATAAGATTGCTTTTATAGAACAATCTATCGAACAAGAACTTAGAAAAATTGACTGGACAAATACAGTCCCAGAAGAAGCAGATACCATTCCAATAATTTTAAAAAAGTTAACAGATGAAATTACGGAAACGAAAAAATTAGATGCGAATGAAAGTATCAAAAAAAGCGAGCAGCAAAAAGTAGTTCAGAAAATGCAACAGGCATTACAGGATGGGAAATTACTAGAAGAAAAGTATAAACAAAAAGAAAAACTAGAACTGGAACAAAAGGAATTAAAGGAAAGAGAAATTTCAATAACGGAAACGAAAGAAAAAATAAAAGCGGCAACAAGTGCTTCGAAAGTTTTTCCATTTGAAGAACAAATGAAAGCTCGGAAAAAAGAGTGGATGGATGAAGAAGAAGGATTACAAAAACAACAGGATCTAGTGTCAAGACTACAAAATAAATATGAAACAATTTCTGCTTCATATAATGATCAACTCCAACAAGAAGATACACGTAATCAATTAAAAGAAGCCATTAGTAAAGAAAAGCAGCAACTTGAATATGTTAATTTGTACGCGAATTTACAAAAGGAAACGATGGAAATAGCAAAAGAACGAAATGAATTAAATAAAAAATTGACCAATACAGAAAATAATATAGTGGATATTGATCGAGATTTAGACAAAGCAGATGCAATGCTAGAAAGTGAACAAGAAGTAACAAAACAATACTATGATATGAAAGAAAAATGTGAGCAAGCTAGCACCATTATTAATGAGCTTAAGAGTTTTGATACTGAAAATAAAAAACTAAACACACTACGTAAAAACTATAAACAGATAGAAATCACATTTCAACGGAAGCAAAATGAATTGCGTAGCCTCAGAGAGGAATATCGTAAGTTAGAAATAGCACAAAAAGAAGAATATGCAGTTGTACTTGCAGGTCAATTAGAACACGGTAAGCCATGTCCAGTATGTGGATCAGTTGAACATCCATTTAAAGCAGCATCACCTGATCATTCAGTCGATACGAACTTAATGGAAACAACTGAACAAAAGCTTCATCAACAGGAACGCGCTGTTGAAGAATTTCAAAAAACATATGTTGATAGCAAGTCAGAAGGGCAGAGTCAACGACTGCTAGTTGATAAACTAGAAGAAGAAATAAAGGGAAAAATAACCAACTTTGATCAAATTGATAATGATCGTACCATAAACGAGTGGAATGAAAGATATAAAAAAATTCTAGAAAAAAGGGATATATTATATAAACAAATCAGTAAAATACAGTCGATAAAGACTAATAAAACAGCGTTAAAAGCGAAGAAAGAAAAAGTTAAACAAACGTTTGATCAATTTTCTAAAAACTATCAAACTATCCACGAAAAGCTAGTAAAATACGAAACAAGATTAATAGAGTTAAAAAAGAATATTCCTGACCATGTAACAGATCCTATTAAATTTCAAATGGAGATTTCTAACAAAGAGCAAGCTTACAATAAGTTGATAAATACATGGGAAAAATTGAAAAAGGATTATCAGGATACTCGTGAGAAAATGCAAAAAGAAAAAACAATTTTAGAAGAAAAGCAAAAAACAAAAAAAAGAGCTAATGATAATTACACCAAACAGGAAAATCTATTTACACAACAAGTTGAGTCATGTGGCTTTTCTTCGATTGAAAAATATCAACTTGCCAGCCTTACAGAAGGGGAGCAATATACATTAGAAAAAAAAGTTGAAGCATATGAAAAAAGGCTTGAGGAGCTAACCTATACCTTAAAAACACTTGTGCAAGATATACAAGAAAAGGGTAGGCCAGATATCTTAAAACTTGAAAATGAGTTACACGTTAAACAAACTGAGTTGGATCAGATTAGTGAACAGCTACAACTGTTGCGAATCAAAATGAAAAGTGATGAACAAATCCATCAATCTATTTCTAACCAATTAGAAAAACAACAGGAACTTGAAAAGGATTTTTATACAATTGGTGATTTGGCTGATCTAGCGCATGGAAATAATTCATTAAAACTCTCGTTTGAACGTTACGTCTTGGCATCATTTCTCGATGAAATAATCTTACAAGCGAACCTAAGATTAGATCGCATGAGTGATCATCGTTATCAATTAATTAGAAGTGGGCAGGTTGCAAAAAGAGGAGCCCAAAGTGGCTTAGATTTGGAAGTGTTGGATCACCATACTGGACAACAACGATCAGTAAAAACATTATCCGGCGGAGAAGGATTTAAAGCTTCTCTAAGCTTAGCATTAGGTTTAGCAGATGTTGTACAGACACACGCAGGGGGCATACAATTGGATACATTATTTATTGATGAAGGTTTTGGTACATTGGATGAAGAATCTTTACAGCAAGCAATCGATTGTTTGAAGGATTTACAACAAAGCAACCGCTTGTTAGGAATTATTTCGCATGTACCACATTTAAAGAATGAAATACATGCCAAACTTCAAATAACACCATCACATAACGGATCGAAATTTGGATTTCAATTTGGACAAATCTAAAGACAACAAAGTAATACAAAATAGGATAAAATTCAGCAAATAACGCACCTGCATTTAAAAAAACTGTTGTATCCTGCGCTTTCCCGGGAAATACCTAAAGGAATATTCGGATAAGAATGTCTTTGTCTTGTATCGAGGCAAAGGCATTTGTTCTATATGAAAAGCCTACACCAATTTGAGCATTTAACGTAAACTATCTAGACAGATCATATAGAAATGAGGTATGCAACATGTTTCCTATGAATAACCGTCCGCAGGTGCCAGAGAGACAGTTTAATGATCCATTTAGCATCCGCCCGAATCGAGTTAATAGGTATCCTGTTCCAAAATCAACTACGTCTATTCCTGCGTCTATAGCATCTTATTTAAATCCCAGTTCAGGTGGAGGGTTAACAAAGACACTTTCAAATGTTCAGCAGGTGATGAATATGGTTGAATCAGCAGCCCCAATGATTAAGGAATACGGACCGATGGTGAAAAATTTACCAATGATGTTAAAAATGATGAAGGCTTTAAAAGAATCGGATGAAACTGGAACTGAATCAAATACTAGTACGAAGGAAATACCATCACCATCAGAAGAACCTGTTCAAGAGACAATACGTGAGGATAGAACGAGACAATCAAAACCGAAATTGTTTATTTAAGAGGATGTTCAAAAAGGCGGCAAATGATAAATAGCGAGTTTTGATCACTTACTTTAATAATATAAGCCGAACACTTGATTTTTTTTGTGAAAAAGGAAAAAATAGAGAGAGGTTATAATTGTATTGGAGGAATAGGTCATGACTTCAAATAACGAACTAGCTACATTTGCAGGTGGATGCTTTTGGTGTATGGTAGAACCATACGATGAACGTCCAGGTATTAAGGAAATTGTTTCTGGTTATACAGGCGGTAGGACGGAAAATCCAACCTATGAGGAAGTATGTTCTAATGCTACTGGACATGTGGAAGCAGTTCAAATCACATTCGATCCAGAGGTAATGCCATATGAGCGGATAGTTGAGACTTTCTGGCAACAGATTGATCCAACTGATAAAGGTGGTCAGTTCAATGATCGTGGGGAGTCCTATCAAACTGTAATTTTTTACCACAATGAAGAGCAGCGTTTAATTGCAGAAGAATCCAAACACAAACTAGAAGCTAGTGGTAAATTCCAGGAACCAATTGTAACAAAGGTTCTGCCTGCAAAGACGTTTTATAGAGCGGAAGAAAATCACCAAGATTATTACAAAAAACAATCGTTTCATTATCGATTATACAAAAAAGGATCTGGGAGAGCTGATTTCATCAAAAAAAATTGGGAACCAAAAATAGATAAAGCTAAACTAAAAGAGCAATTATCACCAATTCAATATAAAGTCACACAAGAAAATGGTACAGAAAGACCATTTCAGAATGAATATTGGGATAATACAAAAGATGGTATATATGTTGATATAATTTCAGGAGAAGTTTTATTTACATCAAAAGAACAATTTGATGCTGGTTGTGGTTGGCCAAGCTTTTCCAAACCAGTGGACAACTATCAAGTTACTGAGAAATCTGATACAACTCTTGGCATGAGACGTACAGAGGTTCGAAGCAAGGCGTCAGATTCACACTTAGGTCATGTATTTGATGATGGGCCAAAGGATAAAGGTGGATTGCGGTATTGCATGAATTCAGCTGCAATGCGTTTTATCCCAAAGGATAAGATGAGTGATGAAGGCTATGAAAAATATTTACATCTAGTTAACTAGAAAAAAATGGTCTGCGATTAACTACTATTACGTAAACGAAATAAATACGGAGGTACAATATGATTCACCTAAATTGGGAAAAGCGGGATACCATCAAACAAATTAAATGTGTTCATGCAGATGCAAAAAAATTTATTGTTGATAAAAAGTTAACACCTGGTAAAGTTTATGATGTAAAAAATGAAACGGAAGAGTTTTATTTTATTATCGATAACAGCAATCGCATAGGTGGATTTCTTAAAAATTATTTTTCCGAAACAAAATAACAGGGGATAACCCCTGTTATTTTTATATAAACTACAGTTATTTTGAAAAAGATATAGGATATTTATTCTATTAATGATATAATTTACTTACTATTTTCAATAATTTAAATAGCGTCAATGAATGTATTTAAAATTCTAATAAGGGGCTGAATCGTATTGAAAAAAATCTTCTTAGTTCGCCATTGTCTGGCAGAAGGTCAACATAAAGATTCGCCATTAACTACTGTAGGAATGCGACAAGCAGTATTGCTTTCACGGTTTTTTGATAAGCAAAATATCGTATTTGATGGTGTAATTTCTAGTCCTTATTTACGGGCGATTGAGAGCATAAAACCCTTTGCGGAATCAAAAAACTTGAAAATAGAAGTAGATGATCGACTACAAGAACGTATATTAAGTAATGAGCCTGTTGATGATTGGATGGAAGTTTTAGAACAATCATTTAATGAATTAGATTTTAAATTACCTGGGGGCGAATCTGCAAATGACGCCATTACAAGGAGTAATGCTATTTTTGAATCTATAAATCAAAATAATGACATGAATAATGTTATTATTGTAAGTCATGGTAACCTATTATCATTAATGCTAAAAAGTTTTGATCAAACAATCGGATTTGATGAATGGAAAAATCTAAATAACCCTGATGTATATCTGATAGAATCGAATGGAGATAAGCATTCTATTACTTGTTTATGGGAAAAGCCTTATTAATTATAGGTATAAATTAGCAAGGAATATGCCTAAACTTTCTTCATATATCTCATCAAATTGACTGATTGGTAGTGGATTGGTCCCACTACCAAGTTCTATGGTGAAACCAGGTCTTTGATATTCTTGGATAAACCAATCTTTATATCCCGTATAACTATCTACATATTGAATTGGTTCATAACCACTCACTCGTGCATATTCATTAACTATAACTTCAGAAATGGGAGGTTCCAATCCTTCAAATCCCCAATAGATAACTTCTCCTTGTGTATGAAGCGCATTTACCCGTGCAAAATTACGTACACTTGTTAATTCAGCTACAGCAGAGGATTCTGGCTCTGACAATGGGTATGGTCCAGGATAATCACTAGGAGCTGGATTTGATGGCTTTCGGCTCGCTTCAATCTCCCACAATGTTGGGTATTGATTAGTCAAATCAACCCCATTTATGTTGGCTTTCCATCCCGAAAAGTCTCGACTCTGGTTATTTATTTCTAGAACTTGCTCTGCATAAAAGGAATCTTCAGGTACGCCATTTAATACCAAGTTTACGCCATCTGGGTTGACCATGGGGACGATTGAAAGAAACGTTTCCATAAATAATGGCAACATATTCATACCACGAATTGTGTTACTGTTTGTTAACGCCAGCAGGTATTCATTTACAAATTTCATAATTACTGAAGTTGTGATCCATTCATTTGCATGAAATGACCCATCTACATGCACTCGTTTTACGCCATTTCCTATACGTAATTCTGGTAGACTTTTTCCCATTACTGAGCTCCCAATCGTTTGCTCGACTAGAAACGGATATACTGAAGCTAATTTTTCTATATCATTAACCATTTTTTCATAGGTGTAGTTTGTTACATCGTGTACGATTAGATTCTGCACACGATATGGAATAGAAATTGTTGAACCTACAACAAGGTTTGATGGATCAATTGTTTGATTTACTAATAATAAGGCATCCATCGCGACATTATATTGAGAAGAGAGCTGCCAAAAAGTATCGTTAACTTCTATTGTGTGTTGATTTATGACAAATCCAGGAATATGAATCTGTTTTCCAATAGATAGATTTTGTGGTGTGATTCCGCGATTAGATTGCTCAATTAAAACTAGCGGAACATCAAATAATTGACTATAATACCATAGCGTATCACTTTGACGTATTTTAATTTCCATCAAATATTTCTCCTTCCAATTGCTAATATAGCTTGAAAGAATGCAAGTTGTTCTGTAAAATAGTGAATATATGATTTAGTGGATTTCTTTTATCATACGTACATAATCATCACAACTATTGCACCTTTTTTACTAGTTGCATTGATATGTTTATTCCTATTAAAAAGAAATTATTACCATAGAGGAGGATATATAGATGGCTTTTGTAATTACGTCACCTTGTAAGGACGAAAAATCAGGTGAATGTGTCGAAGTTTGCCCTGTAGATTGTATAGAAGAGGGAAAAGATATGTTTTATATCGATCCGGATATTTGTATTGATTGCGGAGCATGTGAAGCAGTTTGCCCAGTTGAGGCTATTTTCATGGAGGATGAAACTCCAGAACAAGAAAATGAATATATCGAAATGAATCGTAAATTTTTCGAAGATAGATGAGATAATAAAGAAGCCGCTATTATGGAATAGCGGCTTCTTTTGTCCTATTTTATAGAAAAACCGTGGTAGTCTTCTTTCGTATTAATTGTTGATACATCAATATGGTCAACACGGCCAAATTGGGTGGGGTTATTGGTAATCTCTGTAATAAACCTTTGGATTTGCTCATTTTCACCATCAACACGTATGGAAACTGTACCATCCGCATTATTTGTAGCATACCCCTTAAGGTTTAATACCTCTGCTCTTTGTTTTGTTGCATAGCGAAATCCTACACCTTGGACAATTCCACTAACCATGATATTTGTTATCATTTGATCACTCCCTATATGTCATGTAACCTGTCACTAATTTATTAAAACATTGAAAGAAAGGATGTAAAAAAATGAAAGAAATACGTCTACAAGAGATAAAAGGATTTCGCTTTGGTCATGCGCAAAATGATGACGCGCTAACTGGTTGTAGTGTCATTATTTGTGAGAAGGGCGCAATCGGTGGTGTTGAAGTTCGCGGTGGAGCACCAGGAACACGTGAAACAGATGCGTTACATCCTGAAAACCTTGTCGAAGAAGTACATGGCATTTTTTTATCAGGAGGTAGTGCATTTGGACTTGATGTAGGCAGCGGAATGATGCAACTTTTAGAAGAAAAAAGTATTGGCTTTGATGTGCAAGTTACAAAGGTTCCAATTGTAGCTGGAGCAATTCTATTCGACTTATATCCCGGAGACCCAGTTGTCCGCCCTGATAGTAAGATGGGATATGAGGCTTGTACACAAGCCTATTTAGACAAAACATTTAGTCAGGGAAGTGTGGGTGCTGGGACAGGTGCAACTGTAGGAAAATGTTTAGGTTATGATTTTGTGATGCGTGGAGGAATTGGGAGCTATGCGTTAGAAATTGGTGAATTACAGATAGGAGCGGTAGTTGTTGTAAATGCTTTTGGTGATATCATTGATCCGACAACCAATCAGATAGTAGCAGGGGCTTACGATCGTTTAAATGGAACGTTTCTTAAAAGTGATGAGCAAATGCTTGCGCAATTAGAAAATAAACCAACTAACCGTTTTTCTGGTAATACAACTATAGGATCTATTGTAACAAACGCCAAGCTAACTAAATCACAAGCAAATAAAATCGCTTCAATTGCCCATGATGGCTTTGCTAGAACCATCAGGCCATCCCATACATTAGTTGATGGTGATACACTTTTCACATTGACTACAAATCAAATTGAAACAGATTTAAACGTTCTAAGTATGTTAGCAAGTCAGGTTGTGGAACAAGCTGTATTGAATGCTGTAAGAAATGCTACTGGTGTTTTTCAAATACCAAGTTATAAGGACATACAGAAATAGACCTTCCTTTTTTCACACAAATGAATAATAGCGGATTGTTGCGCTAATCCTATACATAAATTTGTGAATGAAGGAGAAAATCATAATGACAGAACATATAAAAATACCGCACTTTCCCGAACCATATTGGCGTGATTCAGTGGATTTTTCAAATTTTCCTAAATTGGATAAATCGATTGAAGCAGATGTCGGAATCGTTGGTGGCGGGATAACTGGTATTACTGCTGCATATCTGCTAGCAAAGCAAAATGTAAAGGTTGTATTAATTGATGCGGGCGTAATTCTAAATGGTACAACTGGACATACAACTGCTAAAATCACCGCTCAACATGGCCTGATTTATAATGAATTAATTGAACATTTTGGTTTAGAAAAAGCGTCCATGTATTATAAAGCGAGTTCGGAAGCGAAAGAGTTTATTAAAAATACTATTGATAAGCATGATATTTCATGTGATTTCACTGAAGAAGATGCTTATCTTTATACAAATTCTGATTTCTATCTATCTAAATTGGAAATGGAGAAAAAGGCTTATGATAGGTTAAAGATTCCAAGTGAATTGGTGAAAAATATGCCATTAGAAGTACCTATGAAGTCGGCATTAATCATGAAGAACCAAGCTCAATATCATCCATTAAAATATTTGAAAAAGCTAGTAAAAGATAGTATTAAAAACGGTACTGAAATTTATGAACATACAACTGCTATTGATGTGGAATATAATAAGCATCCATCGATCATTACACGAGATGGTCACCGTGTATCATGTCGATATGTCATTCAGGCATCACATTACCCTTTTTATGATGGGCAAGGCTTTTATCCAACCCGTATGTATGCAGATCGATCTTATGTAGTGGCTATTAAATCAGATAAAAAGTTCCCAGGTGGCATGTATATCAATGCTGAATCCCCAACAAGATCAATTCGATCAACACAAATGGATGGAAAAGACTTATGGCTTGTAGGTGGCGAAAACCATAAGACTGGGCAAAGCAAATCGACAATAAACCATTATAAAGCTTTGGAGCAATTTGCAGAAAAAGAGTTTGGAATTTCCGAGTACATCTACCGGTGGTCAGCACAGGATCTGATAACGTTAGATAAAGTACCATATATTGGTCCAATCACAAAAGAACAACGATCTGTTTTTGTTGCAACAGGTTTTCGGAAATGGGGAATGACAAACGGGACGCTCGCAGCGCAAATGATTAGTGATCTTATTTTAGCTGGTGAAAGTAACTATCAAGATTTATACTCTCCTTCAAGGTTTCAAGCTGATCCAGCAGTCAGAGAGTTTACCAGCATAAATGCTGATGTAGCAAAACATTTAATCAAAGGTAAATTAGAATATACTAGTGACTTAGTAAGTGAACTTTCACAAGATGAAGCCACCGTTACGAGAATAAAAGGAAAACGTACTGGTGTGTACAAGGATCAGGACGATAAGCTTCATATGGTTGATACAACATGCACGCATTTAGGGTGTGAGGTTGAATGGAATTCTGGAGATAGAACATGGGATTGCCCTTGTCACGGATCAAGGTTTTCCTACACTGGCGATGTTGTGGAAGGTCCAGCTAAAAGACCGTTAAATAAAGTTAAAAATGATTAAAGCAGCCGATTTGGTTGCTTTTTTCGTTCAACCAAAATAATAATTCGATACAAATTTAACAAAGTTGCTTTCTATTTGGTGGTCATATTTATGTAGTATAAACATACTTGCGGTCGGTATTTTCATAAAATTAACTGGCACTTCTAACAAACGACCTTCCATTATTTCAGGATTAATTATCGACTTCGGCAAAAAACTTACTCCAATACCCTCTAATACAAACCGTTTGGTGATGTGGGATTGATTTACTTTCATGAACTTATAGGACTTTAACTTGGTTTTAAGTTGCTCTTTAATTTGATTCCAATATGCTGGGTGGTTATCTGTGAAAATAATTGTTTGCTCTAATAGCTCCTGTGCATCAATAATAGGTCCTGATTCTGCATCAAATCCATCATGATTACAAACAAGGTTAACAGACTCTTCATGGAATTTAGTCGTTTTAATGGAGCCAGTTCCAGGTAAACAGGAAAGCCCTATATCAACCTGACCATTATCAATTACGGTCGAAATTTGATTTGATTCTAACACTTGAATGGACATTTCAACGTTTGGATATCTTTTTGTATATTCACGTAAAATACTTGGTAAAATCGTATCAGCTAACAACGGTGAAATTGCTACACGTATCGTTTTATGATAGCCCTGTTGAAAACGATTTACCTTTTCCATACTACTTTCATACTGTAATACCATTTCTTTTGCTTCCATATAAAATAATCTTCCGAGTTCTGTTAAAGCTATATTCCTTCCATTTTTAATAAATAATTTGCTCCCTACATCTTTCTCCAATTGTCTAATTTGAAAGGTAACGGCTGGTTGTGTGACATACATTTTTTCTGCAACCATTCTAAAGTTCTCATGTTCAGCTGCCAAAATAAATGTTTGTAATGTACGAATGTCCATTAACTCACCTCAATCAATAAGAATTATTAATCATTATACTAAAAATAATTAAATTTTAATAATCATTTTACTCCTATATAATGAAATCATAACAAAGGGGGGAGATAGCAATGTATCAACCAGGTTTAAAAGGGGTAGTCGCTGTCGAAACGGAATTAAGTAATATTGATGGAGAAGAGGGCATTTTGACTTATCGTGGAATGGCAATTCACGATATTGTACAGAATTATTCTTTTGAAGAAGCAGCATTCTATTTATTACATGGTACATTTCCATCAGAAAAAGAATTGCAGGGATTTCAATCACATTTAAATAAATATCGTTATATGCCACCATATCTTCAACAAATAATTGATCAATTACCAATTGAGCAAGAGATGATGGATGTTTTACGAACAGCAATATCTGCCGTAACATTTTATCAAGATGATACCCATGACACTGCTATTCAATTGATAGCTATGATGCCAACGATTATTGCATGTCGCTTTAGACATTCACAAAATAAATCTTTTATTGTTCCTGATAATAACTTACAGCATGTTGAAAATTTCATGTATATGCTTACAGAAAATGTGGATTCCACACATGTTAAAATGCTTGAAGCTTATTTGATTATGACAATGGAACATGGTCTAAATGCATCAACATTTGCAGCTAGAGTAACAAAATCAACACAAAGTGATATAATCTCAGCCATTACAAGTGCGATTGGTACCATGAAAGGACCGTTGCATGGTGGTGCGCCATCCGGAGTTATTGATTTACTTAATGAAATTGAGACGAAAGATAATATATACGAAACAATTCATAGTAAACTGAAAAATAAAGAAAGAATTATGGGATTTGGCCATCGAGTATATAAAACCGTAGATCCACGTGCTGAAGCATTAAAACAAATCATTTTAGGATTAGAAAATAGACCCGAATGGATTGAGTTAGCGTTACAAACAGAAATAGCAACAATTGATATGTTAAAGAAATATAAACCAAATCAGCAATTATATACAAATGTGGAATATTACGCAGCTGCAATAATGAAATCGTTAGAAATTGACCCAAATTTATTTACGGCCATATTTAGTTCCAGTCGAATTGTCGGTTGGTGTGCGCATGCAATTGAACAAGAATCAAACAATACAATATTTAGACCGGCAGCAAAATATATTGGTAAATAAAACGAAATCTCATGCTACGTGAACCTAAGCATGAGATTTTTGAAATTATCTCACTATCACAAGTATACTTGTTTTTGAGACGAAAATAATCGTAATTTTTGTGAGTGCCTATAATAGATATTATGTCTACTCGAAGAAATATAAAATAAATGTATTGCGTTTCATCATTTATCACTTCCTCCCCTGATTTTCCGTTATTCCTATAGATATTAGTAGAATTCACTTTAATCAAAATGGATTCTATCAGCAGAGTTAAACTTAGATTTTATAAAGTTAATATTTTTTCGTACCTTCATTTATTCTCGATCTAAAGAAATAAATTATTATACCAGGTCATCACCATATGTGTCATTCTAATTTTATTTATTTATGTACTGATAAATATACTGTACATCATTTCCAACACCTTGTAATAATGCTGAACCACGCCTTGATTGCCAGGGTAATCCTAAAAAGTACAGCCCTTCTATATTGGTAATTCCTCTGTTTTGAATTGGCTTTCCTTTAGTATCTAGTACACCTTTGATAGTTATCCAAGAATAGTCAGAGTTGAATCCAGTAGCCCATATTATGTTATGTACCTGAAGAAGCGTTTTGTCCTTGAATTTAATTTTGTCTTCCAGCCCATCAACAGATCTTTTCTTAATGATGACATCACCATTTCGAACAGCATTTTTTAATTCAAAACCAAAGATTGGATCGCCTTTTTTTTGAATCAATTTTCCAATGAGTGAATCATTAGTCCATTAGTCGCTTTTAAGATTCCGACTTTCTCAAACCACCAAAAAATGCTTTTATTTCTAATTGTCATTGGTAAATAAGTTAAACGTTGGCTTGTAGATAGATACGTCGTCTTTTCTTTCGATAATTCTATAGCTATTTGTGCTCCACTATTTCCGCCACCTACTACTAACACATTTCCTTTCTTTAGCTGTGATGAATTTCGATATTCCGATGAATGTAATTGAACTACATCCTTTGATAGAGTTTTCGCGAATGAAGGAATTCTTGGTTTTTGAAATGGTCCAGTGGCTAATACCACATTTTGAGCACTATGTTCCCGATGACTGGTTGAAATTATAAATAATTTATTCTCTTTTTTAAGACTGGTTATTCTACAGTTATGGTTAATCGGAAGTTTAAAATGTTCTGCGTATTCTTTAAGATAATTGGTTATTTCATCTTTTGTAGGAAATCCTTGTGGATCGTCTATTAGTGGTAATCCTGGTAAAGAACTGTACTTTCTTGGTGTAAACAAAACTAAAGAATCATACCGTTTTTCCCATGATTCCCCTACTTCTGTATTCTCATCCAATATGAGAAAAGAATGATTTAATTGTCTTAAGTAATATCCCATTGCCAAGCCGGCTTGCCCAGCACCAATAATTATAGTTTGATACATTTACATTTACACCTCCATTCAATGGAATGTGCAATAGCTACTTTTTGCATTCCTTTCTTATTAGTTAAGTCTACTGACATTCCTGTTATGTAAAATAGAAACGCGGGGTATATAGGTAATGCGCATGGGGATAGAAAAGATAATAACCCTGCAGCAAAAGCATATAATATAGTTACATTTTGCATAGGAATGTCCTCCCTTCACACTTATGGTTTAATTAATTCCATGCATTCCATAACACTTTGTTGTGTCATACTTCCAGTAATAATTTTAAGTACCTTTCCATTCTTATCGATTAAATATGTGGTTGGGATAGGACCAATTCCACTTGAAGCGTTTCTAACGAAAAGTTAGGCGCATAATCACCAACGGTAACTGGAGAAGTGTTCTTAATTTGAGTCGAATAAATGGTATAAGCAATAGCCTATATCACTATCAGTATTAATAAACTTCTGAAGTATTTTCTTTTTTTCGCTTCTTTACTCTTATTAATCTATATATTGTTCACAGCAAGCTACATCATTTTGAACATCTTCAAGCACTACATCGAACATTGTTAATAGATCATGAACTAACTGATTTCTCACTCGATAATATACAAACTTTCCATCTTGTCTCCCTACAATAAGTCCACAACCTTTCAAACAGGCTAAATGCTGTGAAATGTTTGATTGATTACCTTGGAGATCATTGACAATTTGTGAAACTGTTTTTTCTTTTTCTTTAATACAATCCAATATTTGAATGCGTGTTTTATGTGAAAACCCATGCAAAAACTTTATTTTTGTGTCTAAATCGATTTCTACCATATGTACCCTCCTGTTATATTAGACTTTACTAATAGGTATTGCTATTATCACATTAGCAATACCTAATATGTATGTCAATCTTATACTATTGAACATTCTTTGAACAATGTACGATTAAACCTAGTCCAATTAATTTTGATGGTAAAATTGTAATATCATAATATGAGAGGTGCTTTGATGAAACAAAATAATTCACCATTTAAAATCGCTGTAATTGTAACGTTAGTAATTGTTGCACTAGTCGCTGCTTTGGTTGTTATTAACGGTGATAATTCAGTAAGCGATAAAGATACGACGAACAAACAACCATCAATCGATGGTCAACCAACTTTAGGAGATCCTAATGCACCAGTGACAGTTGTTGAATTTGGTGATTTTAAATGCCCTGCTTGTAAAGTTTGGGGAACAAATATCTTTCCACAATTAGTCAGTGATTACGTTGAAACTGGTAAGGTGAAGTTCTCATTCATTAATGTGCTATTTCACGGTGAAGAGTCAAAACTAGCTTCATTAGCAGCTGAATCGGTTTATAATCAAAATCCCGATGCATACTGGGAATTTCATAAGGCGCTTTTCAAGGCACAGCCTAGTGAAAACCATGACAGTAAATGGGTTACAACAGAAAAAATCCTCGAAGTAGCGAGCGAAATACCTACTATTGATACCAGTAAACTAAAATCAGCTATTGAAAACCAGGATGCAATTGATGAAGTGAATAAGGATGCAAAAATGGTAACTGATTTCGGTGTTCAACTTACACCAACGATTGTGGTAAATGGAACCGTGATAGAAGATCCATTTGACTACGAGGCAATTAAACAAGCCATAGAAAAAGAATTAAAGGGTAAATAGTATATGAATAAAACAGTTAGTAAACAGCTTTTCTTATATTTTGCTTGGTTGATTTCCATTGTTGCTACACTTGGAAGTTTATATTTTAGTGAAATTAGAGACTTTGTTCCGTGTGAACTTTGTTGGTACCAACGTATAGTCATGTATCCTTTTGTACTATTTCTTGGAATAGCTACATTTCGAAATGATTTGTCTGTTAAAAAATATGTATTACCTATGAGTATTATTGGTGCTTCTATATCACTATTTCATTATTTAGAGCAGAAGGTGCCAGGTTTTGCTGATATAAAACCATGTGCGAATGGTGTTCCATGCAGTGCGGAATATATCAACTGGCTTGGATTTATTACAATCCCTTTTCTTGCACTAATTGCATTTATATTAATTGCTATCTTCTTGATTTTAATAAACTCACGTGATTAATTAGAAAAAGATGTGCTGCTCATAATTGAGTGGCACATCTTTTTATTTCCAAAAACTTACTGAACACCAATCATTATTCCTGCATACAGAGAAACAACCATTAACAAAGAGGCTAAGGTTGAGACAAAGACAGATTTCCTTGCAATTGCTGCGAAAAGTGTTATAGCTAAAAATACAATTCCTAACCCAAATAGAACAAAACTTTCAAAGCCAAACGTCATCGTTACATTAAAAATAGCTAGACTCTGTGCCTCCTGATAAGCACTGAGTATTTCCCCGTCATAAAGGGCTTTAAAAAGTGGAGAAGCTCCCTCTGCTTTTAAGAGGCTATAAATTTGATGTGGTGGCCAGGATTGTCCCATAAATGCCGTCAATCCAAAGACGATTAATGCGTACATACTTTCCAACCGTGCCCATTTGAGTGGATTATATGACTCTATGTCATATTTTCTCCAAAAAAGCACTCCATTGATAAATGCAAATAGAACTAATGAAATGATAAAAATGTGTTTTAACAGTAATGCTTGTCCGTAATTAACAAGTAGACTATTTTGATAGTCTTGAACAATAGATGAGCTTGGATCATCATTTGAATTAATATCAATTCCCATAGTGAAATACCCAGCCACAATCGTAATTATTAGACACGTCAATGCAACAGGAGTAAACCATTTAATAAATGCTAGCCAATTGGTCTTATTCTTCCCAAACCAACTAACGACAAATAGAATACCAATCCAAACGACGACAGATAGAAAATGAAGCGTATGAAAAACAAATCCTTTCCACTCGGTAATGGTTGCTGCGTGACTGGATTGTGTATATCCAAGTAGTATTGATAAGGCGAGAACTAGTGCCCAAACGATTAAGTGCTTTTTCTTTGTACTATTTTTATTAAGTAAAACAATCATTAAAATGACGGACACAAACGTAATAAACAACCACGATTTCCCAATTTCAAATGTGAAAATAACATTTTTCAAAATAAGCCATAGCTCTAAATTTTCACCAGATAATATGTTAGCCATTTTAAGCACTGGTAAAAAGGTTGCAATGGGTATTAGACCCACAACTAGATACAGGATTTTTTTAGGTATAGCTACGGGTGGTTTTTTCTCTTCAGGAACTAGTAATAAAATCAAAGATCCTATAAGAATGGCAAAGCAAATATATAAGATAAATTCTGCTAGTGTGACTAAAAGCATCCTAATCCCCCCTACTTCTTACGTTTACCGAAGAACAACCAAGCTAGTATTGCTAATGTTGCTACTACTAGAACAATAATTAATACATTGGTAAATGATTCTTCATCTGTACTGCTTGTTTGCTCAGATGGATTTAGTGTTGCATCCTTTTCATTTTCATTGGTCTTGCTTTCGCCTTCATTTTTGTCATCGCTATTTATCTTTTCTTCTTGACTTGTATTATCATTAGGTTGAGTTGTATTCGATTCTATCACGGTAAAGGAATATTTGCCTTCGATGGGATGACCATCAGCACCAACAATATTCCAGTTCACCTTATAAGTACCCGGGTCAAGTGCATTTTGATAAGTAGCTTTTAGCACGTTATCGGAAACCTCAATGGATGCTGGTTCCAGTTTATTTCCTTCCTCATTTATCAGATAGAGTGTACTTAAGTTTTCAATCTTTGTACTAAAAGTTAATTCTATACTTTTTATGTTTTCTTCTACGTTTGCTCCTGCACTAGGTTTTGCACTCTCTAGTCCCGAATGCGCATTTGCAATGTTTGGAATGAATAGAGACAGTAATAATGTAACGAATAGTAGTAAGGACATTCTAACCTTAATCATAAAACCTTCCCTTCTTTTTTAAATCAATCTTAACAGCAAGCTGGTATTAAGGTGTAAATTATATGCAACTGTAGAAAATTCGTCATATATATTTCTTAGTAAATTACTACAATAACAACACTTTTGTGTTATTAGTCATTTCTTATTAAATCTCTCAATTTCATTAAATTTCTGCGCGTATAAATTGTCCATTTGAGCCACTTCTCATGAGTTTCTATTTTAACTCTGAAACAATCACATGCTTCCTTGAGTGATTGACTACGTTCATAATTTGATAAGAAGTTTTGTTTGCGTTTTTGCAAAGCAACCGCTGGATGCACATCATTTCTATCGATTAACATTTCTAAATCTAATTTTTCTTCATTAAATGTATTATATTTGCGTTAAAAAACAGTATATTTTTTATAACTTACGTAGCCATCCCCATCAAAATATCCCCTAATAAAGTGGCTCAAATATTGTTCTGGTACATTTGGAAATGTAGTTTTGTGCAAAACTGATCAATTGTGCGTAACCATCTACCATACCATCAGCTAAGAAAAAACCTAAAATATAGGCCATATTATTAGACTGAGTTTTAAAATAATTTTCATTTACAGTATATTTTCGCTTCCAACTACCGAAAGGAAAAAGGTCTTTTCTCTATATTTTTATCTTTAAGAAATTTACGTAATTACGTCTTATCTATTTTTTGATCAAGCTTTTCAATAAGTTCTACTTCTTTCTGTCTATCAATGTTGCGATAGTGGTGTGAATCACCAGGTTGTTTGTCCTTTTCATCTGCTAAGTGCACAACCTTTTGTAAAGATTTTAATTCAAAATTACCATCTGGAATAGCAGATTCTGTATGAAATAAAATAGCATGTGAAATTTCCTTTGCAGCTTGTTTATCTTCACCTAGACGAACGAGTAATTTATGTGCGCGTTCAGCCCCTTTAATTGGATGAATATCGAAATCACGATATAACTGATAATCCCATTTACCATCCCTATACCATTCATAATGGCCAATATCGTGTAAAAATCCAGCTTTTGCTGCCCGATCGGGATTAACGTTGAATTCTTCAGCCAGGTGAAATGCATGATAGGACACTGATATTGCATGTCCCATGCCTGAACGCCTAACATATTTTTGCGTAATGGGATGCTCATAAATATCTTTTAATGTAACCTCTCTCATCAAGAAGCCTCCTTGGAAATAAGTTTCTTATTATTTTATCGTTTAAAAAGTTACCTTCATCATTTTAATGAAGGTAACTACTTTAAGAATTCGTCTCTATTATTTTCTAGACGGTAATGCAATGCCACTGCCCTCTTTTGCCACCGACAGAACTGCTGTTGCAAGAGCTAGGATAATAAACATTCCACCAACAGTCGCATTTTGTTCAACGGTTGCCTGTTCAATCACAACCCCACCAATTAGCGATCCAAAGGCAATACCAAAATGAAGAGCAGAATTGTTTAGGCTTTGCTGGATATCGGAAGTCTCTGGAGATGATTCAATGAGAAAGCTCTGCATAGCCGGTGTAATCGCCCAGCTTAGCATGCTCCATACCATCATTACGAATAAAAATAGTGGAAGGGCGAAAGTCGTATATGGAATCGTAAAAATAGATATTCCAAAAGCAACAATAACTGCTAAAATAGTAGGTTTTGTTCCAAATCGATCTGCAAGCAAACCACCAATACCGCCGCCAGCAACTGCAGCAACCCCGAAAATCAAATATACAGCACTTACCCATGTTCCGTTTAGCCCGAGCGCTATTTTTAAAAATGGTGTCAGGTACGCGTATAACGTTAAATGACCTGCCAAAAAAAGAAATGTAGTCAATTGAGCGAATAATATTCTACGGTTTTTCAAGGTACGTAACTGTTGCACGATTGGAATCGAAGGCTTAGGATCAATTTTTTCCATAAAGAAATGAACGCATGCCATAGACAGTAAGGTTAAAACAGTGATCAGAATAAAAGGTGTTCGCCACCCAAATGAATTTCCTAGAATCAATCCAATTGGTACGCCCAATACTAGAGAGGCGCTGATTCCCATAAAGACTACTCCAATTGCCCGAGCACGGTATTTTTCAGTTACAATGTTTGACGCAATCGTTACACATAATACGACCAGCAAAGAACCACTAGCGGCTGATATAATCCGCGCAATTAATAACATACTGTAGGTTTGACTAAATACAGCCAAAACATTCCCAAAAAAGAATACTACTAAAGCAAGTATAGTTAAACGTTTCCTTTCTATCTTTGATGTTAACGACAAAAGAACAGGAGCCGCGATTGCAAACACAAGTGAATAAATGGTAATAAGAAACCCTGCTTGCCCAAGACTCACCCCAAAGTCTGTCGCAACTAAATCTAGAATGCCACCTATAATTAGTTCAACCATCCCTACAATAAAAGAGACAATTGTTAGTAAATACACACGCTTATCCATATAATTTTATCTCCCTTCAATTAAGTTACCACTATAATAGTAACTTTTTAAATCAGAGGAAGCAAGAGAATTTTTAGTAGCTTTTAAATTATTAATAGTGTGCTATGATAGTAAAAAATAATTAATTAAGTAAGGAGCTAAAAAAGTGCTTCAAAGATTCGGATTTACCCAATATGAAAGTCAAGTGTACGAATCACTTATCACAGTAGATCAGCCTTTAGATGCAACAAGTATCGTTAAAGGGTCTGGGGTCCCTCGTTCAAAAGTGTATGAGGTAATTCATCGTATGGTTGAAAAAGGTATGATTCTTGAAACAACCGTCGAAAAAAAACGGCTTTACACCGCACTTCCACTTGAGTCTACAATTAAAAAATTAACAGCTGACTTTAATACCAAGGTTAGACAATTGAGAAATACGCAAATTAAAGAAACCCCAAAGGATGATCGTGTATGGACATTAAAGGATAATCAGTCCATTCAATCCTTATTAGTAAGCCTACTAGAACAAGCTAAGGGATCCATTTTCATTTCAGGATGGGCCGATGATTTAACCTCATACCTTCCTATATTAGAAGCAAAATATAACGCGAAAGTTGATGTTCAAATTCATGTAATCGGTGAGATTTCAACGCCAATTCCTACTGTTTCTACCTTGATCCCTGATAACAGTCATGACACACTAGAGCGGAGCCGTATCCTTATCGTTGATGGACAGGAGATTCTGTTTGCAGGTATGGAAGAAACAGCGTGGCAAGCTGTACGAACTCAATCACGTCCACTAGTTAAATTCTTTACCGAATTCTTCTATCACGACGTTGCATTGACCGAAATTACACAGAAGTTTAAAGACACGATTATGAAAGATGAAGAAATTCGAGATGTATTGTTAAAATTGAGGTATTAAAAACTATGTACCCCACTTTTCCATTAACAGCCCTATCTCTTCCCTATGTGTAATCTTATCTTTTGGTGTTTCTAAAATAAAGGGGATATCTTCTAATTGTGACGTTTTAATTAGCTGGTGAAATTGAGCTTCTGTTATGTACCCATCGCCAAAAATAGTAGCGTGACGATCCTTTCCTAATCCGGTATCATATTTTGAGTTATTAAAATGGATGACATTTAACTGATCAAAGTATCCGAGTTCTATTCCTTTGTCCATTACTTCATTCCAGTTTTCACCATTCCATAGTCCGCTCGCAAAGGCGTGGCATGTGTCGAGACAGAAACCTATCTTTTCAGGTTTCTCAGACAAATTACGGACCTGGACAAGCTCTTCCATTGTGGTTCCTATTGTTCCAGGTTTTCCTGCATTGTTTTCAAGAAGAATTTTACAGTTTCCTTCCCATTGGCAAAGAACTTCATTGAGCGTTTCAATCATTAAGCGATAACTCGCTAGTGGATCATCACGATAAATCAGCTTACCGAAGTGTACAACTGCCCCAATCGAACCACATGCCTCGGTAATCTCTAAATCATTTAATAACGATTGGATAACCAGATTCTTTTTATGATCATCTGTAGATGTTAAGTTTGTAGGGTATGGGGTGTGACTTACCGATTCTAGGGCGTTTTCTTCACAGAATTTCTTGCATAACGCTGTATCGTCTTTACTAAATTCTTTTACAGATAAACTTCTAGGGTTCTTGGGAAAATATTGAAAGGCAGAAGCTTTCATAGATAACGCTTGTTTCGCAGCGCCTAAATAGCCTTCTCTAATGGAAACATGACTACCGAATTTCATGAAAATCCCCTTTCGTCCTAATTAAGTCTGACAACCTTTACAATAAAATGTTTTTCGAGACGAAATTTCTTCTTTCACAATTGATGTACCACATCGCTTACATGCTTCTCCTGCACGACCATATACATATTTCTTGTTATCGTAGGTGCCTGTTTTGGTATCGCCTTTAAAGAAAGGTTGATCCATATAACCACCATACTGAATTGCTTGCTGAAGTATAAAGCGTATGGATTGATACAATTGAACTTTCTCATTGTCGTTAAGTTCGTTCATTTTTCGTTTAGGTAACAATTGCGCATGCCAGGCAATTTCATCAGAATAACAATTTCCAATCCCTGATAGGAACTCTTGGTTAACGAGGGTTGTTTTAATCTTGCCTCTTCTATTTTTGACGAGATCTAAAAAAGAATCAAGCGTAAAATTTGCATCAAGTGGCTCTGGACCTAAGTCCGTTAATTCTTGCTTCACTTCTGCCTCTGAGAAAAGATGAAGGTACCCTAACCTTAAACCGATAAAATAGAGATGTTGATTGCCAAACGATAATTGTATTTGAACGGTACGGTCCGGTTTTTCTTGCTCTGTTCCATAAAACATCCGGCCGCCCAGCATGAGGTGTACTAGTAACACATGGCCGTTTTTAAGATGAAAAAGTAAATGCTTTGCTCGTCTTTCAATTACTTCGATTCTCTCATTTTGTACGATATTTACAAAATCGGCTGGACTCACATTAATTGATTTTTCTCGATTAATGGATACACCTGTTAGTGTCTTTCCGCCGACCTTTTGATTTAGTAGGGTTTTATAAGTCTCCATTTCTGGTAGCTCTGGCATTTTTAAACCTCCATTTAAAAGCTAATACCTTAGTATTACCCAAATGTTTCCCCAAAATGTGGTTTCCCTTTGTTGAAAGTATGTTCTAAGACAAGTTTTCTCATAAATATAACTAAGAATAACGACTGGAGGTTTTGGCATGAGATATTTAGATTGGCAAATGATTTTGTTTGTGGGTTCTTCATTAGTTCATGATTATTGGATATACTGGGGACTTCCCCAAGTTCATTACTGGGATGTTAAACACAACAGTTTAAAGCCGGTAGATGAAGACAACAGTGAGGAAAATAAGGTTGCATAAACTGTTAACGAGACACTTGTCCAAAGGTTTGAACAAACAGTCCTTCTCCCTGTAACCATTCTGCGATAAAAACATTGCGATAATCATTTATTTCTTGTATGTGTAGTTGATTCATTAACCATTCTTCATTTTGGTCAATCTCGACTAATTCATCACGTAATAATTCACCATCTCTTATCAGCGTGACGGGAACGTATACAGATTGTGCTGGAAGATTCATGTCCTCTTGTTGTAATTTCTGTTTCGTAGACTTTTTCAAAATACTAATCGCACCATTCGCCTCTAAATAACAATAAGCTACTTCGCGTATGGAAAAAGTTTCTGACTGGCGCAGTAGGCTTTGTAGTTGGTTGATATTCATTCGATTCTTTTTTAATTGGTCTCTATTTACTATCCCATTCTGGATTAATACAGATGGCTTACCTTCAAAGGCCTTACGTAATCCTAAAAACTTTTGTCCCAAAACTTCGACTGTAAATAATAACAATGCCCAAAGAGTCATTGAAAAAATGATATATCTTACACCTATTTTTTCATCGTATAATGCATTTCCTAATAGTTCACCTAGTACAATAGCAGCTATAAATGTAAAGGGTGTAATTTGATTTATTAATTTCTTACCAAGTATCTTTACGAGTATAAAAAGCAGAAAAAATCCTGCAATTAATTCTAAAGCTAAAAATGCAATATTCATTATTATTCCATGCCCCAATCATTAAATGTTTCCTATTATCATTACCATTTTACTAAATCTCAATCACCTAAGTTAACTAACAATACTACCCGATCCTCTTATTAGAAGAACGGGTAGTAAAAAAGCTAAATGCCTCTTGAGGCCATTTAGCTACTACATTATTTCATTAACTTTTCCCCTTTTTCATAAAACCGCTTCATATCGTCTTTTGGTACAAGCGCCCCACCAGTTGCCCATGCAATATGTGTGGCGTTATCATCATCTAAACCGTTATTTTCCATATAGTTGGATTGGGTCACTTCATTTGGTCCTAGTAATCCAGCTGTCGCGGAGGGCTCAAGATAAATGTCATCTACGTTCACAAGCATAGAAAGTAACCTATATAATTCATCATCTTCAACAGTATATATACCGCTAATCAAATGACCGCTGATAGGAGTCGCAAATTTAGAAGGTCGCCCTACTGCCAAACCATCCGCTTCTGTTCGATTATCTAATCCAAAGTCTTGAACGCTCACTTTTTCCATCTCGCCTGTCAGTAGACCAATTAATACTGATGGGGAATGAGTTGGTTCAACAAAAAAGCAATGCACATGGTCTCCAAATACCTGCTTTAAACCAAATGTAACACCACCTGGGGATCCACCTACCCCGCACGGTAAATAAACAAACAATGGATGATCAGTATCTACACGGATGTTTTGCTCCTCCAACTGTTTTTGTAACCGTAGTGCTGCTACACTATAGCCTAAATACAAGTGCTTGGAATCCTCATCATCAACAAAGTATCCTTTAGGATCCGCAATTGTTTTCTCCCTACCAGCAGTTATTGCCTCACTAAAATCACCTGCAAATTCTAACACCGTTGCTCCTTTTGAACGAAGGAGATCCTTTTTCCATTCTTTTGCATCGGCAGACATATAAACGGATACATGAAATCCTAGCTTAGCGCCCATAATACCAATACTTAATCCCAAATTTCCTGTTGAGCCGACGCCAATATTAAATTGGTTAAAAAATGATTTAAACTTATCACTTGAAAATACTTCATAATTGTCATTTTTATTAATTAAACCCGCTTCTATTGCCAAGCTTTCTGCATGATACAACACTTCATATATACCACCTCTTGCTTTAATTGACCCAGCTATCGGTAGTTCATTGTCACACTTCAGATACAAATCACCTGGAATTGTAGAATAAACACGCCCTATTTCTTCTTGCATCATGGTTATTTTTCTCAGCGGTGATTCAATTATCCCGTTCGTTTTCATTGTTTCAGGAAATGCTTTAACTAAATATGGAGCAAACCGTTGCCAGAGTTGTTCCGCTTCTTCGATATCACGTTTGCTTATCGGTAAGTCTGGTAACTCATTAAAAGGTTTTAAATTTGGATTTAACCATAATACTGGATTTAAATCCGTAATTTTACTCAATAAAGGACTTTTTTGTTTCCACTGATCTAATTCATTAGCTGCAAAAACCATGTTGATCACACCTTTCACTTAACATGCTTACTAGTATTTCCTTATTGGAATTTATTTACCATAGTTCCACCATATCATAATGTGCTTCATATGTTGATTCAAGACGTTTATCCACCTATTTAGTTAAATTTTGCTTGTTTTATTTTAACTAAAAGGGACAAAATATATATGTAGGTGTATGGTGTACTTTCATAAAATTAAGGGGTGTTTATCAATGGGCAAACAAAAATTAGTACGCAAACGTGATCAAAACAAAAATGAAAAACAAGTTAATCAAAATCAAGAAATTGACAATGTGGAATTCGCAAACGAAAACAACTTTGATGAAATAAATTTAGAGGATAAAAAAGAACAGCAACATAACTTCAATAAACGTAATAATCGTAAATAACTTTTTATTAAGACCTAAAGCCTATATTCACGATTTGATTTTATTCGTGGTGTAGGTTTCATTCATTATAAGGAGGAAATGTCCATGCAACTAGCATCACACGAACTAAATCAATTGAGCGAACTTATTGCTGGGTGTTACAACACGGTTACATGTATGACTGATTCCATCAATGAGGCGCAAGATCCAGAATTGAAGGATTTATTGCAAAGGCATTTTCCACTTCATGTTCAAGATTACAATTTAAAAGTTGAATTTGTACAAAGCAACACAAAAACAGACATTACGAAATTTAAACCAGCGGAATTAAAGCCAAATTTAAATTCTTACACACAGGCACCTGTTAGCGAATTTCCATCTACCATGCCAAGAACAGAAGCAGGACAAAAGAGTGATCGTGAAATCGCGACAGCCTATCTGCTGAATCAAAAAGGTTCTGCTAAAAATTATGCAGCCGCTGTTCTGGAGTGTGCCAACCCTGATTTACGTACTTTTTTAGAAAATGCGTTCTTAAATAGTAGCCGACATGCATATGAAATGTGGCAATATATGACCCAAAAAGGGTATTATCCCCTTATGGCTGCACCACAAAATGCTAGTCAAGCAATTGCTCCAATTTACCAACCTGTACAACAACCAGCACTCGTATAATGTAGTAAAAATGCTCAAGGCTATAGCCTTGAGCATTTTTACTTTTTCCTTAGGGTAAACTGTTGCCGCTCATTAAAAAAAGTTTTATATGCAAGGTGTAAAAAGATGACAACCGTTAAGGATACGGTACCAGCAATTCCAAGCATAATTGCTATTTGATATTCAACTGCAACGAGCGGTGAAGTGCCTGATATAATTTGGCCTGTCATCATACCTGGTAAAAACACGATCCCCATTCCGACCATTGAATTAATAGTTGGGAGCATGGCAGAGTCAAACGCTTGATTAATAATTTCTTTTGATGCTTCTTTAGGTGTTGCACCAAGCATTAAGGCTCCTTCTACTTTTTCCTTTTGTTCTCGCATACCAATCAAGAGATTATTGACTCCTAGCGAAATTCCAGTCATTGTCTTTCCGATTATCATCCCGCCAATTGGAATAAAGTATAGTGGGTCGTACCATGGATCTAGCTGTAATACGACTAACATGAAGAAAATAAAACTAACACTGACACCAATCATCATCGCTAACGCAATCATCTTTTTGATGGGAAATCCAAGCGTTTCTTTTGTCCGTTGATATACATTAAAAACTGCAAAACCTAACATAAAAGTAATAATCCCTATCGTAAGCAATGGATGTGGGTGATCAAAGATAAAAATAAGTACATAACCAACTAAAATAAGTTGGAGTGTCATTCGGATGGTGGAAATAACAATTAATTTTTCTCGTGGAATTTTTTTAATTTTGACGATAACAATTAAGAGAATAACGAATACATATGCCGTAAGTAATTGCCAAATGGTTAAATTTATTGCACCACTTTCATCCATGATTATTCACCTCCATTTGCAATTTGCTCACTATATGTATCCATGTTGATCAAATTATCACTTACTTCTTCTGCTAACTCTTTGTCATGTGTTACCATCACAACGGTTTTCTGTCGTTCTTTCATATGCCTCATGAAAGCTTGTATGACATGTAATGCTGTTTTATCATCCAATGAAGAAGACGGCTCATCCAGTAGAAACACTTCTGCATCTAATAACATGCTTCGCGTGAGAGCTAAACGCTGCTTTTCCCCTCCGGATAACTCATCTGCAATTGTATCTAGGTACTTATTTAACTTCATTTTATGCAAAATATCGTTCATGTATTGATCGGAGACGGGTTCTAGCCCAGCGTACTTCAGTCCAACTACTACATTATCTCGAATCGTTCCTTCGTAAATCACAGGTGACTGCGGAACCATTGTAACCTTTCGCCTTAATTGAATAGGATCTAAGGTTTGAATATCACGATCCTGGTAATAAATCTTACCCGAGTCTGGATTATCTAAATTATTTAATAGGCGCAGAAATGTTGATTTCCCACTTCCGCTTTGCCCTACAATACATGTAACCTTTTGAGACGGAACTGTAAGCTCATTTATCGTAATAATGTCATTTACCTTTATATTTTTTAGTGAAAAAGCCATTTCATATCTCCTATTGCTTAAATAGCATGTTTATTTTATTTTGAAGTGTCGCTACGTAGGAATCGCTTAAAAATCCGCTACTACCGCGCATGATTTCTGAAGCATAGTTAATAGTTGGAGCAGTTTCAGCTTCTTTTTGAGTACCTATGAAAGTGATAGCGCGTTTATTTTCCCCTTTTAATAAAATATCTATGATGATAGGGCGATATGCATTAACGTAAACCCCTTCACGCTTATATAAATAAGAAACAGCTTCTAAAGGTACTTGATATACCTTTCCCTCCACTTTTTCATTATTATTTTCTACAATATCTGCTTTTCCGCCATCGGTTGAATTTCTAGAGAATTGTAACTCGAAACCATTTAGTAAAGCACTCCCTATTATATTTTTAAAATGATGGTCAACACATTGTAGTGTAAATCGTTCATCATCCATACAGGATCCATAAGCAAAGTATAAAAGATTCTGCTGTTTCAGGTATGTGTGTACATTCCAATCCCCAGTTTCTATCCAATCATTTGAATCAATTAAACGTTTTCCTCCAACATACGTTAAGGCTTTTACCTTATCATCCTTATCATTGGTAACAGTGATACACTCTCGGTCGTATAAATTATCTGGATCCCCTTCAACATATTGCTCTAATTGATCAATCTTTTTAAGTTGAGCTGAACAAACATCATAAAGTTCACCATATACATATCCAGCACGGTTATCACTTAGTAATACAGGATACCCATTATCTGTATCATATAACGACCCTTCTATCCAGCTTTGGTGATAGATGGAAGTCGCATTTGATAAATAAAAATGATTATGGCCACCGTTTCGTAACGTACCATAAACAAATAATTTCGGCATCATTCAACACCTCACAGTTATGTTTTTACTATCTTTTATTATAGTAAAAATTGGTTGTAAACAAAATGATTTGCTACTATAACCTAACCTCAATACAACCTTGAATTATACCCCTTGAAAATCACGGGGGTATAATGGTATACCCCGTACAGGTAATAGGAATGCGGTCCTAGCAGTAATTTCATACCCTGCCTTCCATCTGTTTACGTATATTTCCTGGTTTTTGACAGAGTATAATGATGTATTTAATTTTAATCGATCTGGAGGCTAGATGATTATGAAAGCTGTAACATATCAAGGGAAACACTCAATCAGTGTAAAACAAGTAGATGACCCTACTATTCAAGATCGTGAAGATGTGATTGTAAAAATAACTTCGACAGCAATATGTGGTTCTGACTTGCACCTTTATCAAGGAAACTTCCCCCTCCCAATTGGTTACGTTATTGGTCATGAGCCAATGGGGATAGTGGAAGAAGTTGGACCAGACGTAACAAAGGTGAAAAAGGGAGATAGAGTGGTTATTCCATTTACAATTGCATGCGGAACGTGCCCTTATTGCTCGCAGCATATAGAGAGTCAGTGTGATAATTCAAACCCACATTATGATTCAGGTGGATACTTAGGTTACTCAGAAAAATTCGGTAACTACCCTGGTGGTCAAGCCGAGTATCTTCGGGTTCCCTTTGGAAATTACACACCTTTTCTTATTCCTGAAGATTGCGAATTAGAGGATGAACAGTTGCTTTTTTTATCGGATGTTTTACCAACTGCATATTGGAGTGTAGAGCATGCCGGGGTAAAACCAGATGACACGGTAATTGTTTTGGGATGTGGACCTATCGGGTTAATGGCACAACAATTCGCATGGAAAAAAGGAGCAAAAAGAGTCATTGCGGTTGACTATTTTGACTATCGGTTAATGCAATCAAAAAAAATGAATCAAACTGAGACATTTGATTTCACTAAGTACGATGACATGGGTGAAACGTTGAAGGAATTAACGAAGGGCGGAGCAGATGTTGTTATTGACTGCGTTGGAATGGATGGAAAAAAATCACCACTGGAATTCGTGGAACAAAAGTTAAAATTGCAAGGTGGTACACTTGGCCCGATACAAATTGCTACGAAAGCAGTAAAAAAATGTGGGGTTGTACAATTAACGGGGGTTTATGGAGGACTTTATAATATGTTCCCATTAGGACCATTTTTCATACGAAATGTTACACTTAAAATGGGTCAAGCGCCAGCACGTGGATATATGCCGCAGTTGTACGACATGATCGTAAATGAGCAGATTGATCCCACTGCTATTATTACGCACAAGATGTCATTAGATGAAGCTGCACACGGTTACGATATTTTTAATAAAAAAGAAGACGATTGTATAAAAGTTATCTTAAAACCGTAAGAAAAGCGCTTGAGTTAAACAATTAAAGGATGAGGTTAATTCCTCATCCTTTGCTTAATATCTATACTAATTTGGCCAAATTGGTGAAATTCAGTTCTCTAAGCCGATCTCCTATTATATCGTTATCACAATTCCATAGTGCATCATCTAATTTGCATGTAATAGGTACATCACATTTAATTTCTGCAAGTTCCCTTGATAAGTGCAACATGTCTATATTCGCTTTAATTTTAGTTTGTACACCTTTTGGTAGCTGGTCTATATTTTCAAGTAAATTATCGATGGTTTCATATTCCTGAACAAGTTTTAATGCTGTTTTTTCACCAATTCCCTTTACGCCAGGATAATTATCAGCAGAATCTCCCATCAATGCTTTCATATCAATTACTTGCCTAGGTACAATCCCTTTCTTCTCAAGAAAATTTTCATGTGTAAATACATCATAATTACCTTGTCCCTTTTTCATGATTGCTACTTGAATGCCTGAGTCCACTAACTGTAACATATCGTGATCCCCAGTCAGAATCATGACTTCATTATCTTCAGCATATTCTCTTGCTAAGGTACCAATACAGTCATCGGCTTCGTAATTAACAAGGCCAACATTTGGAATGGCAAAGATGTCCATGATTTCTTTGATTCGATCAAACTGTGGCACCAATTCTTCTGGTGGCTTTGAGCGATTTGCTTTATAAGCGGGCATCATGTCAGTCCGGAATGTTTTGCTCCCCATGTCCCAGCAGCATACCACATGAGTTGGATTAAACGTTTCAATAGCATTGAGCATATACTTCAAATATTGATACATTCCGTTTGTTGGGATACCTTCACTATTTCGCATAAAATTGCCGCGGAATGAGGTTGCGAAAAATCCCCTGAACAACAAAGCCATTCCGTCTACAAGTAAAATGGTTGGTTTAGACATCGTATTCCTCCCCCGTTAAATTATTATCATAATTTTTCATAATAGATGCAAGTTCACTTTCTTTATTCGCCAATTCTATTTCATTGTCCTTATCTGATAATATACGGAGTAATCCATCGGTATAGGATTCAATACTTCGCATATATGCACCTTTTATTTGTTCCATTGTATGGACCCATTGCTCATCATACGCGACTTCCATTACCTGTTTATTTGAATCAAGATATTCCTTTGCATAAGGCTTGAGAATCGAAAATATAGCTTCCTTCATTTGTTCTTTTTCATTTTTTTCAAAGAATGACTTTGGTCCTTTATAGCTTGATAATGCCTTGGAAAAAGCTGACACTTTCAATTGATTAAATGCTTGCGTGAAATTTGGAGTTGACAGGTCTACTTTAGTGCCGCTCGGTAACACAAAGCGTTCATCGATTGTGTTTATCTTTTCACTTGCCGTTACACCTATTTCCTCTACTAATTCGCGTATTTGTGCTTCAATTCGAAGTGAGACTGCTCGCAGTTCCTGTAGTAGTTCATATCCAACATAGTCTAGTAATTCCTGCATACTGTTATCAATCTGAATCTTACCAGCTTTACCGGATTCTTGTATCATCGTTGGATTAAACATTCCTTTAAACATGTCATGGAAACGAATAGATAGTCGATCCAATACATAGTATAGCTGTTTATCAATCTTTTGTATAATTGCTTTCGTATATGAATCTTTATCTAATTCATTAATTACCCGAAAAGCTTCTTCTTTTTTGGTTCGTACGCTATCTTTTTGGTGCATTTTCTCTTGTTCAGACATTTTAACAGAAGCTAGGTAGCTCGAAATAACATGATAAGCCCATTTCATATCCCATATTGCTGAATCAATGCTAAGCTTTGTTAAATCATGATGGATGAACTGGTAAAATTGTTCCTCAAAATGATACATATAGTCGTTTAACGGCTCTTTTGCTTGCTTATTTGCGAGTGTAATGCGGCTCGAAATTGGAAACAATCTAGGAAACCGTATTCCTAACTGCACCAATTGTTCGTTCACGTAGTTTTCTACCAACAAAAGTTCATTTTCATTTTTTGCTAGATCGGCTGCATTGATAATAAAAAACATCTTATCTAACTCGAACGATTCTTTCACACGTCCTAATTGCATGAGAAAGTCTTTATCTGCACGAGATAATGCGTGGTTATAATAGGTTACGTAAAGAATAGCATCCGCGTATTTTATATAATCAAACGCCACGCTTGTATGTCTAGCATTAACCGAATCCGCACCAGGTGTATCCACCAGGGTAATCCCCTGTTGAGTCAATGAACAATCATAGTACAAGTCAATTGACTCAACAAAACAAGCTTTCGTTTCCTCCGTAACATAGACGGAAAACTCATCGATAGTTGTTTGAATATGGCCGCCGATATGATTTTTCATTTCTCCAAAACCATCAATAATTGCCTGTAAATAATGTTGCTGTGTTTTAGGTAACGAACGAATATTTGTTTCCGTTAGCCATTTGTGCAAGCTATCTATACTATCGCTGTTAGGTGAAAAGCCTTTTAATAATGCCAAACTATCCTGCATGATGGTTTTTTCATCTTTCATTGTTACAACAACAGAACCATGACTATGTTCATCTGTTACAGGAACAATCCGGTTAATTGCTGCTGTTGTTGGATTTGGCGAAACCGGTAAAACGGACTCCCCGATTAATGCATTAGCAAATGATGATTTCCCAGCACTAAATGCTCCAAAAAGCGTAATGGTAAATGAGCGTTTAGCTAACTTTTCCTGCTTAGTTTTTAAATCTGCTATGAGTTGATCGAATCCTGGAGAACTCTCTATTACATCTAAAGTTTGATTAATTCCTTCTACTACATCGTCAACAGTATAAGACGCTTCTACCATAACCTGCTCATCACGTTGAGTAAATTCTACATGGTCACTTTTGTTTCGCTTCACTTGTGGTGCATCTTGTTTAATTACATTGTTTCGTTCTTTAAGGCTTTGGTTAATTGTGTTCCACTCAGCATCAGAGAGTTGGGAATTCAACAAAACCTCTTGTGATCTATTTAGTTTCGCGTCACGTTCATCTACTAAGTTAGCAATTTGATTCGTAGCACTTTCCGCTTTTTCTAAATCAGCTAATTCCTTTTGATAGGAACTTATCTGATTTGAAGATTGATCGGTTAAATAGGATAAAATTGTATCTTTTTTGTCTATTGTTTCTCTTCTATATTTCTTCTTAATATCGTTACTTATGTCTTTGGTATAATTTAAAACAGAATCACCGTTTACCTTTGCGCCCCGTTTAATCAAGCTATCAAGGTCATTACCCGTATAATCAATGGAAAGGTCTTGAACTTTCTGGATTAAGCTTGGATCAGTAATGTCAAAGCTCTTCATTTGCTGAATAATCTTATCCCGAAGCTTCCACTGAATCGATTTTTTGATATTTTCCTGTAAGGGTTTTAGAAAATTATGAAGTCGAATTGACTTTTCCTCTTCTGTTTTTTTCTTAGAACCAAACAGCCCTACTTTAAAATCAGGTTGTTGTGATTCCAAGTAAGCTAATGCCTGATCACGTAATGTAGCTGGCATAATATAAGCATTTTCCAACGTAGTATTGATTGTTTGATTGAATTCCTTATCAAACTGAGCCGGCCGATTCTTTAGTCGATCTAACTGCTCCTTTATCTCTTCTATCCGCTCTACATTTGCTTCGTAATCATTTGATTCGGCTTTTATCATCTCTATTTCTTCATTATATTGTTTTTCCATATTTCGTTTATGATCGTCAATAATTTGGGTAACAGATCGTACAAGGGAATAATAACTGTCTTTTTTTGAAAGTAATAATGTAGAAAGAAAATCTTTTAGCAAATCTAGTTGATTGTCTGAAATGGACTGTTCTATCAGAGATGTATAAAAGGTTTCTTCTGGATAAATTTCCCATTGATTAAACGTTTGTTTGATTTTGTCTTGATATGTCGAAAATGCTAGTTCATCAGCATTATGCTTGTCGATTTGATTGATAATGAGGAAAAAAGGGATATCTTTTTCTTGTATGGACTGTAAAAATTGTAAATTCACCTCTGATTGTACATGGTTATAATCCATAACGTAGAATAAAGCATCGACAAGGTGTAACGATCCTTCTGTAATTAACCGGTCGGCATCATCAGCTGCATCAATACCAGGTGTGTCCAGTAATGCGGTGCTAGCTGGTAATATAGAGTCAGATGAACTTATTTCGATTTTTTTAATCGAATCCTTGTCCTGACAGTACGCTTTGATTACATCAATATCGTAAGGTTCACTATATTCGACAGTTTTTTCGTGGTGAAAATGCACTCTCGCAAAACCTCCACCTGAGTATATTTTAACTAAATTAGCACTCGTAGGTATTGGGCTGTGTGGTAACAGTGACTTTTCTAACAGTTCATTAATAATGGATGATTTTCCAGCAGAAAAATGACCAGCAAAACTAATAACTAATTCCTGCTTTTCTAATTTTTCATAAAGATCAAGTGAATTTTGAGCTTGATCTTTATCCCCTTCTTTACGTAACAATGTATAAAGTGAGGCAAGGTGATGCTTTGTAATAGGCTGATGTTGATCTTTTAATAATGGCAATGTCGTACAATTCCCTTCCAGACAAACAGTTCTTATACTATCATTATACGGATTTTGTACTGCTTTTTCTAGGTAACAGTACAAAAAAACTATTTGCAAGTATAAAGCAAATAGTTATTCTACTCTTATTGCTCTTCTGTTTTTGAAATTAGGGTTGTGGATATATAACGTATTATATCTCCTCTGCTGACAACTCCAATTACTTTAGAATCGTCATTTACGACAGGTATCTTTTTAAAACCATATTTAGAAAATATTGCTAATGCATTTTCAATCTTATCATCAGGATGTACGGTGAAAATATCCTTGGTTGACATAACTTTTTCAAGCTTATGATCAATAGCATACCCAAGCTTGTGAATTAAATCTTCTTGTTCACTTACAAGAACTAATGCATACATGTCATAAACAGTTCTTCCTTTTGGTTGGAGATATCGAATTACATCGCCATCACTAATCATACCAAGTAGGTTGTTTTCTTTATCAACGACAGGAACTCCGCCAATTCTATTAGTCACAAGTAACTCCAATAATTCCTTAATCGACATGTTTTTCTTTGCAGTAATTACATCAGCTATCATAAAATCTTTGATATTCATAAAGCCATCACATCCTTTTGCGATACGAGCTATACAGTAATTCATTAAAAGACTATACTATTTCTTCTTACTCTGGTTTTACGGTTCTGTAGTTTCCGCCATAAAATAAAATGGGGTCTCCTACATCTGATTTAATGTCGGTAACTTCCGCAATGAAAATCATATGATCCCCGGCCTTGGCGGTATCCATAACCTGACAGGATAAAGTTGCTATTGATCCATCAATTACTGGCACACCATCCTGGATAACAAATGGAATATCTCGATCCTTTTCCATTTGTTTTGCAAAAATCATAGATAATTCTTTTTGTTCCTCACGTAAAATACTTATACCAAATTGTTTTGTTTCCTGTAATTTATTATACATGCTTGCATTTTCATCGATTGAAATAGCGATAAGTTTAGGATTCAATGATACAGACATAAATGCATTAACAGTCATTCCCATCATTTCACCTTTATAGTCAGTGCTTACGATTGTGATTCCTGTAGCAAATTTCCCCATCGTGTCACGAAAAAAACGAGTATCCATTATGTATTTCCACTTCCTTTCTTTAACACTTTATTCTTCATTCAGAATATCATTAAAATAGTAAAATATAAATTAAGTTGTCTCAAAATACATGGTTTACATAATAAAATTATAATAAACTCTATATCTTGTAGTGGCATATAAAAACCTTGATAACAGTATATGCTATCAAGGTTTTTTTGTTCATTAAACTGGATAAACTCCATGTTTTCTTTCCGTAAACGTAATACTTTTTGATTCATACATATCGAATCGTGTAACTAGTTCGCTTCTTAATTTATCTGGTTCGATTATGGCATCTACTACTAATTCAGATGCCAAACGATAAATATCAATATTATCTTTATATTCATCTTGTTTTTCTTTAATAAATGCTGGTCTGTCTTCTTCAGGTAATTCAGCGATCTTATTCGCGTATACTGCATTTACTGCTGCCTCAGGACCCATTACGGCAATTTGTGCAGTTGGTAATGCAAGACAGCAGTCCGGATCAAACGCAGGACCAGCCATTGCATATAGACCTGCTCCATATGCTTTCCTCACTACCACTGATATTTTTGGTACAGTTGCTTCACTCATGGATGCAAGCATTTTTGCACCATGACGAATAATTCCTGCTCGCTCCACTTTAGTTCCTATCATAAATCCTGGAATATCCATTAAGAACAATAATGAAATGTTAAACGCGTCACACAGCTGAATGAATTTTGCTGCTTTATCGGCAGAGTCAGGGAATAACACGCCCCCCTTCATACGAGGCTGATTAGCAATAATTCCAACCGATTTACCATTGATTCGTGCCAGTCCAGTAATTAATTCAGGTGCAAATTTTTTCTTCACTTCACAAAAACTGTCTCCATCTATTATACGATCGATAAAATCATACATATTAAAAGGAGCATTTTGATTTTTTGGAATCAAATCTGTGATTGATTTCTCAAACTCTTTTACTTCTTTTTTATCCATTACCTTTGGTTTATCTTTAAAACTAGCTGGGAAATAACCAATGTAATTACGACCATACGCGATAGCTTCTTCTTCAGTCTTTGCTAAAACATCGCCACACCCTGAAACGGAAGTGTGCATTTTAGCTCCACCCATTTCTTCTAATGAAACTTTTTCACCTATTACTTTTTCTGCCATGCGAGGTGAACCTAAATACATAGAAGCATTTCCATCAACCATAACTACGATATCGCAAAATGCTGGTATGTAGGCGCCGCCAGCTGCAGATGGACCAAATAAAAGACAAACCTGTGGTACACGACCAGAAAGTTTGATTTGATTGTGGAATATTTTTCCTGCCCCTCTTCTACCAGGGAACATTTCGATTTGATCTGTAATTCTAGCGCCAGCTGAATCAACTAAATAAAACATAGGTAACTCTAGTTTCATAGCTGTTTCTTGGATACGGATAATCTTTTCTACTGTTCTTTTCCCCCAAGAACCTGCTTTTACAGTTGAATCGTTGGCCATTACACATACCGACTGACCGTTAATTCGACCAATGCCCGTTACTACTCCATCAGACGGGAGAGAACCATCCATACAATTAGCAAAAAAAGCATCCTCTACATCCATATCCTCATCAAATAAAAGCTCAAGGCGTTTACGAACAAACAATTTGCCTTTTTCTTCATTTTTCTGGTGGTATTTTTCAAGACCGCCTTTTTCAATTTTATTCATTCTCTTTTGTAAATCTTCTACATATGACATGTGTTACCTCCTCTAATATATCAAGCTACGGCAGTCGCCTTCGCTTTTCTATTCACCTTTATATTCAGGTTTCCTTTTTTCCTTAAATGCATTTAACCCTTCGAGACGGTCTTTTGTTGGGATTGTTTCTTTATAACAGACATGTTCAATTGTTAATCCTGTTTCTAAATCGGTTTGTATTCCCTTATCAATAGCTGTTTTTGCTTGTTTTAAAGCAATTGGGCCATTCGTTGCAATTTGCTTAGCCGTTTTAATCGCCTCATTTATAAGACTCTCTTGATCGGTTAATTGTTCAACAAGACCAATGCTCAAGGCTTCTTCCGTAGAAACTGGTTTCCCGGTAAAGATTAGACGTTTGGCTTGCCCGAGTCCAATTAATCTAGTAAGACGTTGTGTACCGCCTGCACCAGGAATAATTGCTAAGGATGTTTCTGTTAGTCCAAGCTTCGTATTATTTACTGCTATTCGGATATCACAAGCGAGTGCAAGTTCTAAACCGCCACCAAATGCAACACCATTCAAAGCGGCGATTACCGGCATTTTCATCTTAGCAACATGTGATACGGTTTCCCCAATATACTGGACTGCTTGAATTACCTGATCCTCTGTCATCCCTTTACGTTCCTTAAGATCGGCACCAGCACAAAATGCTTTTTCACCAGCAGCCGTAATAATTGTGCAGCGTATAGAAGAATCGTGTTCTATTTTTTTTATGTTTTTATTTAATTCATCTAATAATGCCTTTGACACCGCATTGGCAGCATCTGTTCGGTTTAGCGTTAGGAGGGCAATATGATCATCGATTTTTTTATAAGTTATAAGTTCAGACACATGTATACTCCTTCCTTAGCGCTCACTTTTTAAAATTTTCATTTGATGACTTGATAGATTTTTAACATAGTTTTCAATATATAATGCTGCATCAATGATGTTATTTTCATCAATTCCTGTAATTATCCCCATTCGATGAAGCATATACAATAGATCATCAGTAGCTAAATTTCCTGAAGCGCCCTTAGCATATGGGCATCCACCGAGTCCGCCAACCGCACTATCAAACTTGGTAATTCCATAGTTCATTGCAACAAGAACATTTGCTAGAGCTGTTCCCCTTGTGTTGTGAAAATGCATAGCCAATTTTTCCTTTGGAAAATAACGTAATAGCTGTTCTAGTACTCTAGCAACCTGCGCGGGATTAGCTACACCGATTGTGTCACCTATTGATATTTCATCGACACCCATTGTATACAGGTTATCGCAAATCATGATAACCTTATTTGTATCAATTTCACCTTCGTAGGGACAACCAAAAACCGTTGAAACATACCCTCTAATCGCTTTATTTGCTCTTTTAGACTCTGTGGAAACGCTTTCTAAAATTGGGTAGGTTTCTTCTATTGTTTTATTAATATTTTTTTTGTTATGCGTTTGACTAGCTGATAAAAACAAACAAACCTCATCAATATTGACTTCTAGAGCACGCTCTAGCCCCGTATTGTTAGGGACTAAAGCTGCATAAGTAACATTGGGATTACGCTTTATTTTTTTTGCTACCTCTGTTGCGTCCTTCAACTGTGGTATCCAGTCCGGATGTACAAATGATGAAATTTCGATATAGGATGTACCAGAATCCGAAAGCATGTTGATCCATTCAATCTTTGCATCAGTTGGTACCATTTCCGATTCATTCTGTAGGCCATCTCTTGGACCTACCTCTTTTATGGATACATTTTTTGGAAAGTTCAATCGCAACCCTCCTAACTAATTTTTAAAAGTGGGCAAGCCACGCCAAGCCTTCTATTCAATAACTGCAATAGTATCTCCTTCATTGACAAAGTCACCTTCTGCGACTTTAATTTCTTTTACAGTTCCAGCGCTTTCACTTGCAATTGGAATTTCCATTTTCATAGATTCTAGAATAACGACATCCTGATCTTCAGTGATTTTGTCACCTTCAGCTACTGTAATTTTCCATACGCTTCCTGCCATCGATGCTTTTACTTCTTCCATTATAAATTCCTCCTTAGTTTGTCTTTTTTTTCATCATTGGTAAATAGTGTTCGTTTACGAAAGCTGTCGTAGCCCTTGCTTCGGTAAATGCTTCCATATTCATAATTTCTCTTAGCATCGGAATATTTGTTTTGATTCCATCAACCTGATATTCAGATAAAGCACTTTTCATTGCTGAAATCGCTTGATCTCTTGTATCAGCCTTAACAATTAATTTCCCAATCATTGGGTCGTAAAAAGGTGTAACATCAAAATCGCTTGTAACAGCTAATTCATTACGAACATTTTCTCCTGATGGAGCTTTGAATGTTGTAATATGCCCTGGTGAAGGGAAAAATGTCACTGGATCTTCGGCGTATATCCTGACTTCTATAGAATGACCATCAATCAATAAGTCATCTTGCTTGAATGTCAACGCCCTGCCATTCGCGATATTAATTTGTTCTTCCACAATATCGAGTCCAGTAATTTCTTCTGTTACAGGGTGCTCCACTTGAATACGTGTATTCATTTCAAGAAAATAAAAGTTTTCATCCATGTCAACTAAAAATTCAATTGTACCTGCGTTTGTATAACCAATAGCTTTTACAGCATCGGTAGCTGCTTTCCCCATTTTTTCACGTGTCTCACTTGATAGGAAATGCGAAGGAGCTTCTTCAACAACTTTTTGATTTCTTCGTTGGATAGAACAGTCACGTTCAAATAAGTGAATGGCATTACCGTGCTTATCCGCTAATAATTGAATTTCAATATGGCGAGCATTTTCAAGCTTCTTTTCCATAAACATGGAACCATCACCAAAAAATGATTGTGCCCGTTTTGAATTACTTTCAAATGCTTTCGATAATTCCTCGTCAGATTGTACAACCTGCATACCAATTCCGCCACCACCTGCTGATGCCTTAAGCATAATTGGATAACCAATTTCCTGAGCAATTACAAGGGCATCATCAACAGACGCTACAACACCATCTGTACCTGGAACTACAGGTACACCAGCAGCTTTCATTGCATTTCTGGCTTCAATCTTACTACCCATTTTTTCCATGACATCGCCTTTTGGTCCAATGAAAATGATTCCGGCTGTATCACATTTTTCAACAAATTGGCCGTTTTCACTTAAGAAACCATAGCCTGGATGAATAGCGTCTACTTTTGTTTTTTTAGCGATACTTATAATTTTGTCCACATTTAAATAACTTTCATTCACTCGCGGAGGTCCAAGTAAGAAACTCTCATCAGCCATTTCAACAAATGGCGCCTTTTGATCTGCTTCTGAGTACACTGCAACAGTTTGAATGCTCAATTTTTTACACGTTCGTATAATACGTGCAGCAATTTCTCCACGATTAGCAATTAAAATCTTTTTAATCATTATCTTTCCCCCTCGTATATCTAAATCCAGCTTCCAGTGACTAGCAAATAGTTAGTCGCTAAACGGACGCTTACGCTTTTCTTATTCAAGGTGTTGGATAGCAAGTTCTTTTAATTTGAACTTCTGAATTTTACCACTTGCGGTCATTGGATATTCATCAACAAACTCGATATATTTAGGAATTTTGTGATGAGATATACTTCCGTTACAGAACGTTCGGATGTCTTCAACTGATGTGTTGGCATTGTCTTTTAAAATTATCCAAGCCATAATTTCTTCTCCGTATTTTTTATCGGGAAGTCCAATTACCTGAACATCTAGTACATCAGGGTGTTGATAAAGGAATTCTTCTATTTCTCGTGGATAAACGTTTTCTCCACCACGGATTATCATATCTTTCATTCTACCTGTAATTTCGAGGTAGCCATTATCATGCATGACAGCTAAATCTCCTGTATGTAGCCAACCTTCTGAATCAATAGCTGCTCGCGTTGCCACTTCGTTGTTATAATAACCCTTCATCACATGGTAACCCCTTGTACATAATTCACCAGTTAAACCTGTTTGCTGTTCAATATCTGTACCTGGAATAATCACTTTAACTTCAACATTTGGATGTGCTTTTCCGACGGTACTAACTTTTAATTCAATCGGATCATCCGTTCTTGTTTGTGTTATTACTGGAGAAGATTCTGTTTGCCCATAAGCAATCGTGATTTCTTTTGCACCCATTTTTTCCATTACGTTAGTCATCACTTCCATAGGGCAGGTGGATCCGGCCATGATACCAGTCCGTAGATGTGAAAAGTCATACGTATCAAAATTTGGATGATTCAGTTCTGCTATAAACATAGTAGGAACGCCATGTAATCCAGTACACTTTTCCTCTGAAACAGCCTTCATGACTCTTTCGGCTTCGAATTGTTCCAAGAGAACCATTGTCGCACCTTTTGATACAGCGGCTAGAATACCTAAAACACATCCAAAACAATGGAAAAACGGGACCGGTATACATAAGCGATCATCACTTGTTAGTTTCATACAATCCGCAATTTGATTCCCATTGTTCACGATATTATAATGTGTCAGCATGACCCCTTTCGGAAAGCCAGTGGTTCCAGATGTATACTGCATGTTTATTGCATCATGATGGTGTAAAGACTCTTGTCTCTTTTTGAGATCATCATCAGAGACACGATCACCCATTTTCATGATTTCATTCCAGTTATAACCAAAATTAAAAGTATCATCGCTTAGAACAATTATATTTTTTAAATATGGTAATTCAGGAGAATTAACTTTTCCTCTTTCCGAATGTTCAAGCCCAGGGCAAATTTGTTTTAGTACTTCCAAATAAGATGTCCCTTTATATGATTCAGCCATTATAAGTGTGGTTGATTCAGACTGCTTCAATAAATATTCTAATTCCTTTGCTTGATAGCTCGTGTTCACAGTTACTAAAACTGCACCCATTTTGCCAGTAGCAAATTGAGATGTGATCCATTCGGGTTTGTTATCAGCCCAAATAGCAACATTTTCACCTTTTTGAATACCTAGTGACATAAATCCTTTTGCTGCTTGATTTACCATGCCATCGAATTCTTTATACGTTTTACGGAGATTTAGCTCTGGATACACGACAGCTTCTTGATTCGGATACAAATTCACTTGTTTCTCTAGTAATTCTCCTACGGTTAGATTTAATAAAGTCATGAATTTCCCCCTCTCAATTGGTTTTTAAAGACCTAATTGTCGAGCAATTACTAACCGTTGTATTTCGGAAGTACCCTCACCAATTTCCATTAGTTTTGCATCGCGTAAGTATCGTTCTACTTCATATTCACGCATGTAACCATAACCACCATGAATTTGTATTGCTTGGTTTGCAGCTCTTGTAGCCGTTTCGGTTGCAAATAACTTTGCATAAGCGGATTCTCTAGTAAAAGGCTTACCTTGGTCTTTTAACCAAGCGGTTTTATGAATCATATTACGTGCCAATTCTATTTCCATTGACATATCTGCCAGTTTAAATTGAATTGCTTGGAAATTGGAAATAGATTTACCAAATTGTTTGCGTTCTTTTGAATAAGCTAATGCTTTATCAAGAGATGCTTGCGCAATTCCTAGTCCTAATGCTGCAATGGAAATACGTCCACCATCTAATGTATGCAAAAATTGCTTGAAGCCTTTTTGCGGATCACCTAGCAGGTTTTCTTTTGGTACACGAACGTCCTGTAATACAATTTCGGCTGTATCAGAACCACGAACACCCATCTTGTCATAATTATTTGTAATCGTAATACCATCCACATCTGTTGGCACAATTATTGCACTTATAATATTTTTGCCACGGTCATCTTTTCCAGTAACCGCTGTAACAATAATAGTCGCAGCAAAGCTAGCATTAGTGATGAAACATTTTTCTCCATTTATAATGAAGTTATCACCATCTGATACCGCGGTTGTCTTTGTTCCAGCTGCATCTGATCCAGCATTCGGCTCCGTTAATCCGAATGCTCCAAGAGACTTACCTTCTGCTAATGGTGTTAAGTATTTTTTCTTTTGTTCTTCAGTACCAAAGTAATAGATTGGACTTGCTCCCAATGACACTGCAGCAGCATAGCTTAAACCTGTGCTTCCACATACACGACCTATTTCCTCCACCGCTAGTGCATACGAAATGGTATCTCCACCAGATCCACCATACTCCTCTGGAAATGGAATTCCGAGTAAACCTAATTCTCCAATTTGTTTAAAGATATCCTCTGGGAATTCCGCTTTAACGTCAATATCGATAGCTCTTGGCCTAATTACCTCTTCCGCAAAGTCACGTACCATTTTTTTGATCATTAACTGCTCTTTTGTTAATTCAAAGTTCATGTATTTTCCCCCTCGTAATCTATCACAAAGACCGACTGGTTGGTCTGTATGAAATATTAAAAAAATGAAAGCGATTACTTTCATGTTGTAAAAAAAGACTTTTCTATAAGTACATCTTCATAGGAAGTACTATACAAAGTTTCTACTCGTAAAACAGTGTGTAAGATGAGGTCTACATAAATGTCACCTATCTCTTCTATTGACTTTGTTCCGTCCTGTTTATACCACTTATATGTCCAATTGACCATACCTAATATCGCCATTGTTGTAATTTCTACTGGTAAGTCATTACGAAATTCGTTTGCATCTTTACCTTCACATATTGCTTTTGTGATTAGTTGTTTAAATTGATCACGCTTTTTTTTAATCAACGTTTCATAGTGTGGTTTTAAGTATATCGTTTCTTGATAAAAAACGGAAATATGTGGCTTATAAAGATCAAACACCTTAACAAAATCTTTAATAATTGCTTGTAGTTTTTTTGTTGGTGAATCATACGTTTTATTTGCAATAATCGCTTTTTCTAGAACATATGTAATAAATGTATCATGAATAACAAAAAGCAATTCGTCTTTAGATGTAAAGTGATGGTAAAACCCACCCTTCGACGTTCCCACATCTTTAACAATTTGATTCACTGTCACACCATGAAAGCCTTGTTTCTCAAACAAAAGTAAGGATGATTGGATAATCTTTTGACGTAAATCCGTTATAAACCCTCCTTCCATAATTATCATTATAATCTTATCATATTTTTCAGAATTTATGAAGTGTAAAATTGAAAAATATAGAAAAAGAGGATAGCTTCCATATAGAAAGCTATCCTTACTAACATCTAACTACTCTTCAAACGGTTTTCGATAATTTGTTTCCTTCCAAACTTCTACCACTTCACCTTGATTATCTGTATCAATAACAAATGACCCATTACTTAAGCGATCACTTGACGATAAATCTAATGGATATACGCTTTGCTCTTCCCCTTTATCCGTTTTAAAGGAAATCGTTTCTTGTTCATTTATCACAAAGAAACCTTGTACTCTATGTGGCTTTTTCTTTAATTCACGTAACATAATTGATCCGCGTTTAGCTCGACCTGTTTTTGTAAACTCATTTAACTTCATCCGTTTACATGCACCGCGTTGGGTTACTAAAACCAACGAAGGTTCGGTTAAATCATCAAAAACTTGACCATTAATAACCTGTTCTTTTTCCTTTAACTGTATTGCTTTCACTCCAGCCGCTCGTTGACCAACTGGGCTAACATCGGATTCATGGAACCATAGGCCGTATCCTGTGTTTGAAGCAACAAAAATATCTGAATGACCATTCGTTATATGCACGTTTACAACCTCATCGTCCTTTTTCAAATTCAATGCAACTAACGCTTTGTTATGACGTTGAGCATCATACAATGCCCATTCACTGCGTTTAATCATTCCATTTCTTGTAAAGAAAATGATGTATTGATCTTTTTTGAAATCTCTTACGGGTATGCAATTTATAATGGTTTCATCTTTTTCTAATGTTACAATATTTGATAAATGCTGGCCTATATCCTTCCATCGTATATCTGGCATTTGATGAACGGGTAAATATACATATTTACCTTTATTGGTAAACAACAATAGTTTATCGGTTGTATTTAATTCATACAAACCTACTAAATGATCCTCGTCTTTTATGGCAAAATCTTTCCCATTAGAAGCGGCATATGAACGTAGGCTCGTTCGTTTTATATAACCATCTCTTGTAGTAGAAACTAGTACATCTTCACTAGCTACCATAACTTCAATATCAATTTTTAATTCTTCAATTCTATTTTCGATATTCGTTCTTCTTTTGTCTGCAAATGTTTTCTTAATTTTTTTTAAATCGCCTTTAATCGTTTGGAATAACTTTTTTTCACTTGCAAGAATAGATTCTAATTCTGCAATTTTCTTTTTTAATTCTTCCGCCTCTTTTTCAAGCGATGTAATATCTGTATTGGTTAACCGATACAATTGCAGCATTACAATTGCTTCTGCTTGTGGTTCAGAAAAATCATATGCTTCTATGATTCTCTTTTTAGCATCAGCTTTATTTTTAGACGATCTAATGGTGACAATTAATTCATCTAAAATGGATATTGCTTTTATTAAACCCTCAAGAATATGGGATCTCTCGTTAGCTTTTTTAAGTTCAAATGTTGTTTGTCTTGTCACTACTTCTTTTTGATGGAAAATGTATGCGTCAAGCATTTTTGGCAGAGACAATAGTTTCGGTGTTTTATCCTCAATCGCTACCATATTAAAGTGATAGGTTACTTGTAAATCCGTATTTTTATATAAATAGTGCAGAACACCTTCACTATTTGCATCTTTTTTTAGCTCTATAACAACCCGAAGTCCGGTTCGATCTGTTTCATCACGAACTTCTGCGATACCTTCTACTTTTCGATCAATTCGAAACTCGTCCATTTTTTTGACCATATTAGCTTTGTTAACTTCAAAAGGAATTTCATCAATAACAATTTGTTCACGATTTCCACGAATCTGTTCTACTTTCGCTTTACCGCGTACAATTACTTTCCCTTTCCCTGTTTCATATGCTTTAACGATTCCATCAAGGCCTTGTATAATTCCACCAGTAGGAAAATCTGGCCCTTTAATTACTGTCATCAAATCCTGAACATTCACTTCTGGATTATCAATTTTCATAATCACAGCATCAATAACCTCAGCTAAGTTATGTGGTGGAATATCAGTAGCATAACCAGCTGATATTCCAGTTGATCCATTAACTAATAGATTAGGAAACTTTGCTGGTAATACAACCGGTTCATCGTTTGTATCGTCAAAATTTGGAATGAAATCCACTGTGTGTTTATCAATGTCACGAAGTAATTCTGAAGAAATACTGGATAGTCTTGCCTCTGTATATCGCATTGCGGCAGGTGGATCGCCATCAAGGCTACCATTGTTACCATGCATTTCGATTAAGACATTTCGAATTTTCCAATCCTGACTTAACCGAACCATGGCCTCGTAAACCGAAGAATCCCCATGTGGATGGTAGTTACCGATAACCGTTCCGACAGTTTTAGCAGATTTACGAAAATGGTTATCGTGTGTGTTTTTATCTTCATACATTGCATATAAAATACGACGTTGCACTGGTTTGAGTCCATCACGCGCATCTGGCAATGCTCTTTCTTGAATAATATATTTACTGTATCTTCCAAAACGATCTCCTATAACTTCTTCGAGTGGAAGGTCTAAATATTTTTCTGGTTGTGACAAGAAAGTCCCCCCCTTATTACGTATGAATTTTATCGTTTTCTAATATATTTTCGTCTTCATTCATGCCAAATTTAACATGTCCTTCTATCCATTTCCGTCTAGGTTCTACCTTGTCCCCCATTAACGTGGTAACACGCCTTTCAGCTCTAGCAAGATCTTCTAATGTTACTCGGATTAACGTTCTTGTGTCAGGGTCCATTGTCGTTTCCCATAACTGATCAGCATTCATTTCTCCAAGACCTTTATAACGTTGGATCGTGTAGCCGTTTTTAAATTGTTTTAGTACACTCTTCAGTTCATCATCTTCCCATGCATAAACAATTTTTTCATTTTTGCCTTTACCTTTTGATACTTTATACAAAGGTGGTAAAGCAATATAAACTTTACCAGCGTCAATAAGTGATTTCATATAGCGATAGAAAAATGTTAGTAGTAAAACCTGAATGTGTGCGCCGTCTGTATCAGCATCCGTCATGATAATAATTTTATTATATTGAACATCTTCTATATCAAAATCACCGCCAACACCAGCACCGATTGTATGAATAATTGTTGAAATCTCCTCATTTTTGAGGACATCTTCTAATTTTGCTTTTTCGGTATTGATTACCTTTCCTCGAAGTGGTAACACAGCCTGAAATTTGCGATCGCGACCTTGTTTAGCAGATCCACCCGCAGAGTCTCCCTCAACCAAATATAATTCATTTTTTTTAGGGTTTTTTGACTGAGCAGGTGTTAATTTTCCACTCAACAACGTATCCTTACGACGTTTTTTCTTTCCAGAACGTGCATCTTCCCGTGCTTTCCTGGCAGCTTCTCTAGCTTCCTTTGCTTTAACTGCTTTTCGTGTTAACAGGCCAGCGTTATCGGGATTCTCTTCAAGAAAATAAGAAAGTTTTTCAGAAACAACAGCGTCTACGACAGATCTTGCTTCAGAAGTTCCTAATTTCCCTTTTGTTTGGCCTTCAAATTGCAATTTTTCTTCTGGAATACGTACGGACACAATTGCAGTAAAACCTTCCCGGATATCCGTACCTTCTAAATTTTTATCTTTCTCTTTTAACACGCCAGATTTACGTGCATAGTCATTAAAGGTTCGAGTTATGCCAGTTCTAGCACCAGACTCGTGTGTTCCTCCGTCTTTTGTTCGAACATGGTTAACAAAGGAAAGCATGCTCTCTGAATAGCCATCATTAAATTGAAAAGCAAAGTCTACTTCAATACCTTGTTGTTCACCTTCAAAAGAAACAACAGGATGCAATGTATCTTTTTCTTCGTTTAAGTATGCTACAAATGATTCTAAACCATCTGGGTACTCATATATTTCAATTTTGTGTTCTCGTTCATCCACTAATTCAATCTTTAATCCTTTTAATAAAAATGCCGCTTCTCTTAACCTTTCGGATAATGTTTCAAAATTATAGACTATTGAAGAAAATATAGCGGCATCTGGCTTGAAATGAATAATAGATCCTTTTTTTCTTGTAGATCCTTTATTTTCCAATGTTCCACTAGGTTTACCGCCATTTTCAAATCGTTGAAAAAATATTTGTCCATCACGGTAACTCGTAACTTCTAACCATTCAGATAAAGCATTAACAACAGAAGCCCCCACTCCGTGAAGCCCTCCACTAGTTTTATAACCACCTTGTCCAAATTTCCCTCCTGCGTGCAGGACAGTAAAGATTACTTCAATTGTAGGCTTTCCAGAACTATGCATACCAGCTGGGATACCTCTTCCACTATCCTCAACCGAAATACTATTATCCTTATGTATCTTAACCTTTATTGTATCACCATAACCAGCTAGTGCCTCATCAACAGCGTTATCAACAATTTCACCTACTAAATGGTGTAATCCACGATTATCAGTACTCCCTATATACATACCAGGTCTTTTTCGAACAGCCTCAAGCCCTTCAAGTACCTGAATAGAGTCATCGGTATAATTTAACGGTTGTTTAACCAATTACCATCTACTCCTTTCTTGCTATCGATCTTTTTTTAACTTTTACTACCTTCTATAAGAATAGAACAAATGTTTGTTATTGTAAATGGATATAATATGCTGTACAGAGTCTGTTTATTAGTATACTACAATTAATTTCTGATTGTATAGACTGATAAATAATAGCATTAATTCTAAAATAATCAAAATCCCCCACGTATGTTAAGCAAAAAAACAGCTTTATCTCTAACTATTTAGAGATAAAGCTTTAAGTACAAGTTCAAAAAGATGCCAAATTAGAAACAAGAAGTTCAAGGCGGTGAAGTCTTGAGGACCGGAAAGACAAGCAAAGCGGAGAAATTCGTAGTTTATCATTTGGTGACTTTTTGAACATCCTCTTTGAAATATTAGTTGATCAACATCGCATGTGATACTTTAATACACGTATCCATAATTACAGTGAAATCTCGTTCCTTTAAATAGTTATAAGCTTCTTCATTGGTAACGCCTAGTTGTGCCCAAAATACGTTGGATGTTGTTTCAGCGGCTTCCTTAGCAATTGCTGGCAAATATTCAGATCTTCTAAATACATTAATAATGTCAATCGGTTCATCAACATCAAGTAGGGAAGGAAATGACTTTTCGCCTAGAACTTCATCTACCATCGGATTTACGGGAATAATTTTGTATCCCTTATCCTGCATGATTTTTGATATTTGATAGGACGTTCTTGCTGGATTATCTGATAACCCCACCACCGCTATGCTCTTTGATTCTTGTAACACTTGTTTGACCTCGTCATTTGACGGATTTTCGATTGCCATTTTTAAACACTCCTTTTATTTATCGTGGCCACTGAAAAAGTGGCGGATTTAAAAATTTAACTTCTCACTTTAACTTAGCATCCTCGAATATACGGAGACTCCTGCGGGAAGTAAGAGATCGGCGAGACACTCGCCCGCGGAAAGCGTAGTATATTCGAGGGTGCGACGGTAGATTTACTTTATTTGTATTATGCTTAACTTTTTCAGTGGCATGTTATTTATCAAGTAGTCCTTGTTCAGTTAAATAGTTTCTTGCTACTGATTCTGGTGACTTGCCTTCATAATCAACTTGGTAGTTCATCTGACGCATCTGATCATCTGTTATCTTGCCACCTAGTTGATTTAATATTTCTTCTAACTCAGGATACTTCATTAGTGTTTCTTCTCTTAGAAGTGGGGCTCCCTGATATGGTGGGAATAAATTCTTCGGATCATCTAATGTTACCAAATCAAGTTTGATCATGTAACTATCTGTTGCATATGCATCAATAACATCTACTTCTCCACTTGATAGAGCCTCTTGGCGTATACCTGGTTCCATTGTTACAACGTTTGCGAAATTTACATTATATACTTCTTGCATTCCAACATAACCATCGTAACGATCTTTAAATTCTAATGTAAATCCTGCTGTGAGTTGATCTTCAACTTTATTCAAATCTCCGATTGATTGAAGATCATATTCTTCGGCTAATTCTTTTGTCGTTGTTACAGCATAGGTGTTATTAAATTTCATAGGTTGTAAAAATGCCATATCATATTCTTCTTGCATTCCTTCTTTAGCTTGTTGATAGACTTCCTTTGGTTCATTACTTTGAGCTTTTCCACCTAGATGGGTTACAATTGCTGTTCCTGTAAATTCAGGATAAATATCAATGCTTCCTTCTTGAAGTGCAGAAAACACAAATGCAGTTTTACCTAAACTTGTTTTTAATTCCACATCAAGGTCAGTCTCATTTTCAATTAATAATTTGTACATATTGATTAAGATCGCTGGTTCTGATCCAATCTTTCCCCCAATTACCAAATCAGCTTTTTTGCCTCCATTAAACATGAATGGTGTTGCTACTACTAATACTGCTATGATTAACATGGCAACAAAGGACTTAAACCCAGCTCGTTTTGATATAAATTCGAATCCTCTTAGAATAACGTCTAAAAGAATTGCCAATAACGCAGCAGGAATCGCGCCTAATAATATTAAATTAATATCGGCGCCCCGATCTATTCCAAGTAGGATTAGTTCACCTAATCCACCAGCACCAATCAATGCAGCAATTGTAGTTGTTCCGACAATTAATACCATAGATGTCCGAACACCTGCCATAATAACAGGCATAGCAATAGGTAATTCGACTTTTGTAAGACGCTTAAATGAGTTCATTCCCATACCAGTGGCTGCTTCTTTTAACGAAGGATTTACTTCTTTAATTCCTGTATACGTATTCCGTAAAATAGGTAGTAAGCCGTACGCAGTCAAAGCAATAATTGCTGGTGTAGTTCCAATACCGAAAAAAGGAATTAAAAACGCCAATACTGCGAGACTTGGTATCGTTTGTAAAACTGCTGTAACACCAATAATTGGTTCAGCAATTTTTGTGTACCTAGTTAATAACAGGCCCAAAGGAACTGCAATAATAATTGCAATGATCAATGCGATTAATGATATCTGCAAATGCTCCCATATTGTTTCAAGCAAAACATCTTGTCTTTTTTGGAATACATCGATGAATTCATTCATTACTGAACCACCCCGTTTTCCATTTTTCTTTTACTTCTTAAAAATGCAATAATGTCCTTATTCGTTAATACACCGACTAGTTTCTGGCCTTTTAATATAGGCAAAATTTCTTGTTCATCATTAGATTGAATGAATTCTGTTGCTTCAAATAATGGTATATCATTATTGATTGTTTTAACATCTATTTTCTTGCCATTTTTCACGGTACCAACGTATTTATCTCCAGCATCTTTTATAGCATAGATACCAGATTGGTCATACGTGCCTTTCTCGTATTCAGATAACGAAATGATAAGCGAATCAGTTTGATCTGCAATAACATCAACGGCTGTTTGCCAAGGAGATTTTCTTTCTCCAATAAAATCGCGAACAAACTGAGTTTGAGGATTCAAAATTAATTGTTGTGGGGTATCCACTTGAATAACTTGTCCTTCTCTCATCAAACATACCTTATCACCAATTGCCATTGCCTCATCCATATCGTGGGTTACAAAAACAATCGTCTTTTTAATCTCTTTTTGTAATATACGGATGTCTTTTTGCAATTGTTCTCGGCTAATCGGATCTAAAGCACTAAATGGTTCATCCATCAAAATAATATCTGGATCTGCCGCGAGCGCCCTTATTACACCAATTCGCTGTTGCTGACCTCCTGATAATTCGCTTGGCATCCTTCTTTGATAGGTAGATGGATCTAACCCAACCATTTCTAATAATTCAATTCCCCGATCATGTACCTTTTTCTTTTTCCATTTTTTCATTTCCGGTACAACCGCAATGTTTTCTGCAATTGTCATATGTGGAAAAAGTGCTATATCTTGTAAAACATATCCAATATTCCAACGTAATTCATGAATGTTATAATCGTTAATATCTTTGTCATTTATGTAGATGGTGCCTGATGAAGGTTCTATTAAACGATTAATCATTTTCATCGTAGTTGTTTTCCCGCAACCACTGGGTCCAATCAAGGTCATAAGTTCTCCGTCTTCTACTTTTAAGGAAAAGTGCTTTAAAGCTTCGGTACCATCTGGATATACTTTTTTAACATCTTTAAATTCAATCATGTATCTCGTCCTTTTTAAAATTTATTCCCAATCAATCATGGGTAGTTCATTTTTTTCTGCATGAATTAGAAAAGTATAAATTAGCATAGTAATATTACCCGTAATAAATAGATTAGAAACATAGATTCGGGTGAAGTGGCTAGAAAATGAAGCGTATATATCATTTTTAGTTCTTTACCATATAACTTCATGATAAAATAGGTTAAGGATGTTGAGATTATAATAGAAAGAAGGACAGTACATGGAATACATTTTATTTGCAATCATCGCCTACTTATTAGGATCAATTCCATCTGCGTTAATCGTCGGAAAAGTTGGATATAAACTAGATATTAGAGAGCATGGAAGTGGAAATTTAGGTGCTACAAATACATTCCGAGTTTTAGGTATCAAGGCAGGTATTATTGTTACGGCAGCAGATATTTTGAAAGGGACAATCGCGACACTTATTCCGTTATTAGTTGATGCGGATATTTATCGATTAATAATTGGCCTCTTTGCTGTTGTTGGCCATACGTACCCATTATTTGCTAAATTTAAAGGTGGAAAAGCTGTTGCTACATCCGGTGGTATTATTTTAGGTGTCAGTCCTTTATTATTTTTAAGTATTATAATTGCTTTTCTATTAACTTTATATTTATCTAAGTACGTTTCCTTATCTTCAATCATTACTGGTGTAGTTACAGTCATCGTTGCTGTCATATTACAGGAAGACATTGGATTAATAATAGTTTCCTGTGCACTCGCTATTTTTGTATCCTATCGACATAAAGACAATATTAAACGTATTCGAAATGGAACAGAACCAAAAATAACCTGGATGTAAAGACAAAAGCGCAAGCGCCCGATGATTCATCAAGTTCAGTCGTTCACAGTATTCCAGTTTCAACAGAAATAATACAACGATTCAAACCAAAAAATTGAATAAAAATAGTCAATTGCGTATAATTTTAACTACTAAACCTAGGAAGAAAGGGGAAACTGTCATGAATAATACACAAACATCCCTTAACGTAAATTTACCAAACAAAGAAAAACGACATCAACTATTTGGTTCTGTAGCCCCTGGTCCTAGAACAAAACCAACGGAGAAGGAAAAAATGGCTGATTTACAAAATGCTAAAAAAGATTTTCTATTTGATTTAGATCAAGTTGGTATTACAAATGTAAAATACCCTATAACGGTAGAAAGTAACATTGCACCTTTCTCACAATCAACTATAGGTACATTTACTTTTTCATCTTCTATTAAAAAGAATAGTAAAGGCACAAATATGAGTCGTTTTATGGAGCAATTAAATATGTATCATCAAAATGGATTTGTTGCTAACTTATCAACACTTAAAGCCTTTACGAAAGAACTTGCAATACGACTTAATCAAGATGATGCGGAGCTTCAACTAACATTTCCCTGGTTTTATGAACGTACTGGCCCGCAGTCGGCTATCCCAGGAATGAATCATGCAACTATAAGTTTAAAAATAACCTATGATATGGAAAAGGGCTTCACAGTCCGTACATCTCTTTCAGCATTGATTACAACTTTATGCCCTTGCTCGAAAGAAATTAGCGAATATAGTGCACATAATCAACGTGGATCCGTATCAATGGATGTTTCTATTTCAGACGATTTTGATGAAGAAAAAGTAGACTGGAAAGAAATGTTATTAGAAGCGGCTGAAAGTAATGCAAGTGCACGTTTACATCCAGTGTTAAAACGTACAGATGAAAAAATAGTCACGGAAAAAGCATATGAAAATCCTCGGTTTGTTGAGGATATGGTTAGACTAGTCGCTGCTGATTTATTTGAAATGCCATTTGTCACGAAGTTTAAAGTATCCTGTCGTAACGAAGAATCCATTCACATGCATGATGCGCTTGCATCTGTAACAATTGATAAGATGGACTATACTACACAGTAAAAGGATCGTTCTTAATGAAGTTTGTATTTATTGCGCTAATTAAATTTTATCGTAAAGCAATTAGTCCTTTCACACCACCTACGTGTAGATTTTTTCCTACCTGTTCTGAATATGGATTAGAAGCAATTAAACGATTTGGAGTAATAAAAGGCGGTTTATTAACGGTTAAACGAATCTCAAAGTGTCATCCCTTCCATACAGGCGGCGTGGATTTGGTTCCTGAAAAGAAGAAAGAATAAAGGCTGTTTACGTCAACAGCCTTTATTTGTCTAGCTCCAGCGCCTAGTCACTCGAGACATAAGCAGTTCGCTTCCGTGTGAGCAAAACACCCACACTGCACCGCTCTGCTTATGTGCTTGTCGTGTCTTTCAAGGCGCTTGCGCTTTTCTTATAGGTTAAATCTTTTTATTTGTTCTAATTGATTTTCACTCATCAATATTTCCTTTTGTTTTTCGCCAAATAGATCAAAATGCGGGAAGTCTTTATCTAAATGAATCCAACTTGCTTGTAATTGATAAGACTCTCCCCACTTTATTAATTTATCTAAATTACTACACCCTACTTTTGTTACTGTGTAACATCCTGGAAATCGCTTGTCTTGCCAATAATGAGTTAAAAAAGAAACTTCCCCGTTTTTCACATTGTTTTTCCATAGGTGTAAATCTTCTCGCTTCAGACCAAAAGCCATACTTATACCCCTTCAATTTCTCTTTTATATGCATTATGCCAATCTGGAAATGCTCGTTTTAGTGATAACGGGCGGAAACTTTCTTTTTTAACAATAACATGTTTCGTCGTTCCTGTTATTGCCACATCATTTTCCCCATTTAAAATGCGGTAACCGTAAACAGATCGCAATCCATCATAGTGCTTAAGCCAAGTTTCAACCGTCGCCTTTTCGCCATAACGAATTGGCTTTTTAAACGATATTTGTGCATCAACAATAGGTGATACAACATTACTTTTTTCCATATCGGCATAATTAAAACCTAGGTATTCGATAAATTTAGTACGACCTATTTCAAACCATACTAGGTAATTTGCGTGGTACACAACTCCCATTTGGTCTGTTTCTTGATACCTTACGTCTATTTCTGTCTTTACTATACTCAAAACTTTTCCTCCTATTACCAATCTACACTATAGCTAGTTTAGCACAATCGTCTATTTTTCATGAAATAAATGAATTTAAAAGGCACTTCCATAAATATGGAAATGCCTTTTAGTCAAGCTTCTTTATTTTCATTTAGTTGTTGGTATTTCAGTTCAAATTTTGACTCTATTTTTTCAAGAACTGATTGGTCTTGCATAATTTCTTTTCTGTTTTCACTCACTAGCTCATTATAGGAAAGCCTTCTTTTTAAAGAAATTGAAATCCACTCCTTTTTAAAGAAGTATTCCCAAATAATTGAAAACTTATAAACCTAACTCAATTTTTCTAACATTTCCTTCATAAAATCAAAAGTCATTGGTCCAATCTTTCTTGGTTGCTGCACAACACCGTCAGTTCCAATAAAATATGTGGTTGGAAGGCCAAATGCCATATATTCTTCTGTAACTTTTAATTCTTTATCTAATAATATCGGATAAGTATACTTAAAATTATCACTGAAGTCTCGAACTGCTTTCAAACTATTTTCCTGACCAGTTACATTTACCGCTAGAATTTCAACTTCATCTGAGTGTTGTTCATAAAACTTTTGCATTTCAGGCATTTCTTTCTTACATGGTGGACACCAAGTAGCCCAAAAGTTTATAAATACCTTTTTCCCCTGTAAATCAGACAACTTTACGGTTTCGCCCGACAACGTTTCTAGCTCAAAATTTGGGGCTTGCATGCCAACTTCTAATCCAGATTTAGTTGATGAACTGATTGCTACCCCTTCCACACTTGTGTCTCCGGTTACATCTATTTCATTTTTACCTGTATTTTTCTCTGAATTACCTGTGATATTTATGATTAGAAGACCTGTTAAAAGCATCAATGTTGCTCCTGCCAATACTTTTTTTATCATGCTTTCTCTCCTCTATTTTAGATAGAATATGGTGAACCTCTCCACCTAAATCGAAGATTTTGATGGAGCATCTATTGACTTAAATACAGCAAACGTCACGCTGGTTTTGCACCGTTGGTGCGTAGTGCCTGATGTAAGCTAATTAATGAAGCCAATGTCAACCGAGTTCTAGCTGCCAGTGAAGGAACTTTTGCCTCCAAACGCAACCTTTTCTTTTCAGAAAAGGGTTTGATGATTTCTCTTATAAAATAACGGGCCGCAATATTATAAGAAGCACTTAAGTCTGCGTGATAGGTCTTGCCACTTTTAAATGTAGCGAGGTCTTTTTTATTATTCGTTTTACTTCTCCGGATCCATCAAAAGCAAGCTTCGACGTATTTTTCGGATTAACCCGTCGAATACGCATTTGGCGGTAATGAGCCATTTCCTCCACTTTTGATTGTATTTCTAGTTTGCACCAATGGTGTAATTTATAACGTAATTTCTTCGCACCAAATATGCCCTTAGGAACATGCATTTTCCCTAGGTATTCGAATACAATGACATCTGCATTATGAGTTTCAGCAAACTTTATAATTTCAGATGCCGTATTTACTTTGATATGGTTTTGCAATCCATTGATTTTTTTCCAATAATTTGGTGCTTCAATTGTTCCTGAATTGCGCTGCGCTTTCTTGAGTTTGCCTATAATTGTGTTCATCCGGTCTTTTTCTATTGGTTGATTAATAAATTTCCTTCCAATGACAGTGCCATCTGAATACATTGCAGAGCAAACTGCAGAATTGGTCAGCCCAAGATCAACAGAAACAATGATTTGATCTATAATTTTTGTTTTCCTTAGTTTTATTTCTTTCGTATAAGAGAAGTTTATAAAGTACTTTTTACCAACTTTTACAAGCGTAGGATTATTTTCTTTCCAGTCCATGATTCCTCTATTTTTAAGGTTTTTATCGTTAAAGGTGATGGTCTCCCAGACCCAGTCGTTATTCTTGTAAATTTTAACTTCTGCTTGATCAGTAGAAAGACGATTAAACATATTTCCTTTATAAAGTACTGGAAACGCGTCGTGTTCGACACGTAAAACAGGAGACTTTTTCTTGAAAAACTTACCTTCCGCAAGAGCCTTAGACTTTTCATCTTCCCAATTTTGAAGGTTTGAACGATAACTTTTTACGATACCGAAACCTTTGGAAATCGCTGATCTTCTAAGATAAGAAGGAAATTTATAAAAATTACTTGTAAAGTTGTATTTCGAGGTGGGGTTGTTTTTTGTTCGATGGATGAACTTTTCAACGGCTGGAGTCAATTCTTTTGTTAGTAAACCTTCCAAAAGAGAATACTCTTTTTCGATTACTTCTACAATGAAACCTAGCGCATCACGATAAACAAGAAGTGTGGGTTCGAAAGCAGTGCTTCCATGTGATAAAATTTTATTTTTAATTGTTTTTGTTTGTTCCATGGAAGCCACCCCCTTAGCGCGAACTGTTGTTCCTAATTATATGATATTCCGAAAATTAAAGCAACAAATAAGATGGAATTTTGTAAAGAACAAGACCGCGAAGGTTAACCCCCACTAAATACTACGTATTTTGAAGGGGACTGCACCTTCGCCTTTTTGTTCAACACTAATAGTAGGGCTGAATAAACTAAATGTAAAGTAAATCGCAAAGAAATTCATCCAATGTTCACTAAAAAACTTCTACACCATTATATTGGTGTAGAAGTTTTTTAATTACTCTATTTCTATTTTATGCTTGCATTTTATCGCGTAGCACCATTTGTAAAATCCCACCGTGGCGATAGTAATCAACTTCTACATCACTATCAAAGCGTGCGATGGCTTCGAATTCAGTAGTTTTACCTTTTTCATCAACAGCGATGACTTTTACCAAATCATGTGGTTTAACAGATTCGTCGATCTCTACATTAAATGATTCTTTACCAGTTAAACCTAATTTATCAGCACTTTCACCTTTTTGGAATTGTAATGGTAATACACCCATCATTACGAGGTTTGAACGATGAATTCGCTCATAGCTCTCAACGATTACAGTTTTAATTCCAAGCAGGTTAGTACCTTTGGCAGCCCAGTCGCGGGAACTTCCCATTCCGTAATCCTTGCCACCCATTACAAGTAAGCCAGTACCAGCTTCTTGATACTTCATCGCAGCATCATAGATAGGCATAACTTCTTCAGTAGGCCAGAAAGTTGTATATCCTCCTTCTGTTCCAGGTGCAAGCAGGTTACGGATTCGGATATTAGCGAATGTACCACGCATCATTACTTCATGATTACCACGGCGTGATCCATAAGAGTTAAAATTACGTGGTGAGACATCTTTATCCTGTAAATATTTACCAGCTGGCATGTCTTTTGCAATTGCACCTGCAGGAGAAATATGGTCAGTTGTGACTGAATCCCCGAATAAGCCAATAGCACGAAGCTTGTTCAATGGTTTAACTTTATCTGCTTCCTTTGATAATCCTTCAAAAAATGGAGGATTTTGAATATAAGTTGAATCATTATTCCATTTGTACAATGGTTCATCTGTTGTATCAATTTCATTCCATTTTTCATTTGAATCAAAAACATTTTCATATTCTTTACGGAAGATTTCCGGTTTAACAGTTTGTTCTACTTGTTCTTTAATTTCTTCCATTGTAGGCCAAATATCTTTCATGAAAATCTCATTACCATCTTTATCTTTACCTAGCGGTTCAGTTACTAGATCAATATCAACTGTCCCAGCTAATGCATACGCAACTACAAGTGGTGGTGATGCAAGATAGTTAGCTTTTACAAGCGGATGAATTCTTCCTTCAAAGTTTCGGTTACCTGATAACACGGAAGAAACGGTTAGGTCATTAGTTGCAATAGCTTTTTCAATTTCTTCTTTAAGCGGACCAGAGTTACCGATACAAGTTGTACAACCATAACCAACTAAGTTAAATCCTAATTGATCGAGGTATGGTGTTAATCCGGAATCATCTAAGTAGCGTGTCACTACTTTTGATCCTGGTGCTAGAGACGTCTTGACGTAAGCAGGAACAGTAAGTCCCTTCTCCACAGCCTTCTTCGCAACTAAACCTGCGCCTAACATAACATATGGGTTAGATGTGTTTGTACAAGAAGTAATAGCAGCAATTGCAAGTGCACCAGTCTTCATAGTTGATGTTGATCCATCAGGATGATTTATTGTTGCTTGTTTTTCAAATTCTGCTTTTTTCAAGCCAAATCCTTGGTTTCCAGCTGGAGCGGTAATAGCTTTATTAAATTCATTTTTCATGTCTGAAAGTGCAATTAAATCTTGTGGGCGCTTTGGACCAGATAAGTTCGGTTCAAGTTCAGACAAGTTAATTTCTACTAGTTCTGTATAGTCAGGATCTGCTTGATCTGATGAATACCATAGACTGTTTTCCTTACAGTATTTTTCAACTAAGTCAATATGTTCTTCCTTACGTCCAGTCAAGCGCAAATAGTTAAGAGACTCTTCGTCTACAGGGAAAAACCCACATGTAGCACCATACTCAGGAGCCATGTTGGAAATAGTAGCACGGTCAGCAAGTGGCATATCCTTAAGACCAGGTCCAAAGTATTCTACAAATTTGCCAACTACTGCTTTCTCTCGTAAAACTTGGGTTACCTTTAATGCTAAATCAGTAGCGGTGGTACCATTTGGGAAGCTTCCTGTAAATTTAACACCAATCACTTCTGGAACTGGTAAAATAGAAGCCTGACCTAACATTCCAGCTTCTGCTTCAATTCCACCTACACCCCACCCAAGGACGCCTAGCCCATTAATCATAGTGGTGTGTGAGTCAGTTCCAAATAATGTATCAGGAAATGCATTATAGGTTCCATCCGCGTTTTCTAATTCATGAACTACATTTGCAATATACTCAAGGTTTACTTGGTGAACAATTCCAGTTGCTGGTGGAACTGCACGGTAATTATCAAATGCTTTTTGCGCCCAATTTAAAAATTCGTACCGTTCACCATTACGTTCAAATTCTAACTCCATGTTAGCTTGTAACGCACCTGGTGTACCATATTGATCTACTTGTACGGAGTGGTCAATAACTAGATCTACAGGAACTTCTGGATTGATTTTATCAGGAGAACCGCCCATGTCTACCATAGCTTTACGCAATGAAGCAAGATCTACAACGGCAGGTACACCAGTGAAATCTTGTAAAATTACTCGTGAAGGTTTAAAAGGTACATCTACCCCTTCGCCTTCTTCCGTTCCCCACTTGGTAAGACCCTCTACATGCTCATCTTTAATTACATGACCATCATGTTGACGGACAATGGATTCTAGTAAAACACGGATTGAAAATGGTAGTCTGGCAACGTTTCCAATCCCAGCTTCTTCTAATGCTTTTAATTGGTAATAATTATACGTCTTACCATTAAGCTCAAATTGTTTTTTTGCTTGAAACGCATCGTTTTGTGTCATTATGTAATACCCCTCTCGTTCTCTTTTTGTCGAAGACTTATATTGTTGCACAGGCAAATCTAGGACAAAACTATTAGTCTCACCTATTTATCTTAAATGAAAAAAGCATATAAAACAAATGTTATATGCCTTTTCTAGTATATTAAAATATTATTTAAAGTGATAATTAATAGTTATACATTGTCTGTAATAATGATTATGTAAATTATACCCAATGATGATACATTTTCATTCATTCATTGGGCAAAGGAAGAATTATTTTAAATGTACTGCCTCTGTTTGTATTTTGTTCTATCTCTAATTTTCCATCATGTTTTTCCAAGATTTGATTTGTTATCATTAGTCCAAGGCCTGTCCCACTCTTTTTTGTAGTGAAAAATGGTTCGCCCAATTTATGAATTATTTCTTCAGGAATCCCTGGGCCATCGTCTATGATTGCTATTTCAAGTTTTACATCTGTTGCAGAAATTAGTATTTGAATCGTCCCTTTTTCATCCATTGCCTCTATTGCATTCTTCACAATATTAATTAAAACTTGCTTGATTTGCGAACGGTCACAATAAACACAGTGATTGTCTTGTCTTTTCCATTTGATGTCTACATTTTTCAAGCGAGCTTGTGGTAGCAATAAGGCCACAATCTCATGAACCATTACTTCTACAATTTCTTCTTTTTTATTATTTGTTAAAGGCTTTGAAATAAAAAGAAGTTCCGACGTAATAGTTTCCATTTTTTCAATTTCATCAATCATTATTTTATAGTATTCCTCTTTTCGATTAACACCAGCTTGCAATAACTGCATAAATCCTTTTAATGACGTTAGGGGATTTCGAATTTCATGTGCAATCCCCGCAGCTAACTGTCCAGCAACAGACATTTTTTCTGACCGTATCATCATTTCCTCAGTCTCTTTTTTATCTGAAATATCTTTAAGCATAGAGACATAAAAGTAACCATCGTCTTCCTCATCCCCAACCATAGAAATGGCACATTCCGTCCAAATATATTTTCCATGTTTATTGCGAATGTTTATATTGAACTTATGATTATTATGATCCTTTTCAGTATCTGCATAATAACTCATTATTTGGGATACATCTTCAGGAGATAGTAAATCATACCATGAAATTTCATCTAACTCTTCGATTGTATACCCCAAAATCCGTATAACAGATTTAGATATAAACTTAACTTTTCCGCTTTTGTCCCAAATTGAGATTAATTCATTGCTATTGTTTTCAATCCAGTTAATAATATATGGCGGTAGTTCGTACATTTCTGAATAGATTTCTTTTTTTATCTTCGTCTTATCAGAGCATGAATTCTTTCTCTCGTTCTTATCCGTATGCTCTATAGAAGAATTGGATTTCATCGCTTCACCCCTAGTTACAGATTCCAACATAAAAATTGTATATAATTACTTATATGACTTTATAGTTTAAAATATGTCACTTGTAAGAAACACTATGTACTTTTATAATGAAACTATATGAAATGATGTAAAATAATATAATTGCTGATAAAATATTAGTAATTATTAGTAATATTACTATACTTACCATAAAAAATAAATCTTTTGTTGGTTTACAAAGAGAAAAATCAGAAATAGGTGGTCAGATGTCAGTGCTTGTCGAATATTTAATTATACTATGGGGATTTTTATTAATTGGACTTATGGGAATCGGTGGTTTTTTTATGTTCCGGAAATTTTTAAAAAAATTGCCAAAGGAAGATGGAAAGTCAAATATGGACTGGGAAGAATATTACATGGAAAAAACTCGACATATGTGGGGAAAGAAAGAAAAGGACCTATTAGAAGAATTGGTATCACCAGTTCCAGAATTATTTCGTGATATAGCAAGGCATAAAATAGCAAGCAAGATCGGTGAAGTTGCATTGCAGAAGCGAAGAAAGAAAATTACGGAAGATGTTTTAATTGAAGGTTATATCGTTGCAACACCGAAGCGAGACCATAAATTTTTACGAAAAAAACTTGCCGAGAAAGAGATTGATGTCACACCCTATGAAGTATATTTTGAATGAAAAGACAGAAAAAACGAGCTTCCTATATTTTTTATAGTAGCTCGTTTTAATGTGCATCAGAATACTTTAGTTGTTTTTCTAATTTTTTATATTTAATTAGCATAGCAATTCGCCAAGAAATAATCATTCCAAATGCTAACAGAAAGAACATACCACTTGTTTCATAAAGTGAAATGGTTCCGCTAAATGCTAATTTTAAGATGATCCGTAGTGTTAGCAATCCAAACAAAATAAAAATAAAAGATTTGGATGGTATTAAGTATATGTCATTTTGCTTAATTTCAAATTTCGAGCCAATTATTAAGACAATAGAAAACATAACACCAACAACTAGCGCTTCTATAACTTGACTCCATTCAATACGAAATACCGGAAAGATAAACATAAACGCTCCAGTACTCATAAATAACGGTGGCAAAATAATTTTCTTAACAGATGCTGGTTTTTTGGCAGACCTTAAACGCATGAAAACCATTAATGTCGCCATACAAGCAGCACCAATTGTACTTAAAATAATCCAAAACATGAATAATCATCTCTTTCACTATCTTCAACTGTTTATGTAATTATTGATTTATTCTTATGTAAAACTCGTTCAATTGTGTCAATCACACGGACTTCATCAAATGGCTTGATAATAAAATCACTTGCGCCAATTTAATAGCCTCGAATTAGAAACAAGAAGTTCGTAGTGACTTTTTGAACAGCCCCTAATAATAGTTATTGATCATTTGCAATAGATAAGATGATTGTCACAGTAACACCTAGGACGGTTAGAAAGACTCCTAAATCAAATATCATAGCGGTCGCTAGTTCTATTTCCCCAAAAACAGGAACATGGAAGTAACCATATGTTTGTGATAAAAATGGAACTTGAAAAATAAACGATCCTATTCCTGTAAATAAAGCAATTAGTAATCCGACTGGAATTAATGAACGATAATTGATTGGCAGCACCTTATCTACTGCTTCTATTCCGTAAGACATATACATTAACAAAATTGCTCCAGAAGTAACTAGCCCACCCACAAAGCCCCCACCAGGTGCATTATGGCCAGCTAACAAAAGATAAATTGCAAATCCAAAAAGAATAAAAGCTATAAGGGTTGTCGTTGTTCGAAGTATGAGATCATTCGGTTTATACATCACGATTGCTCCTTTAGTTTATCGCAGTTCGACGGCAGTAAAACCCCCACCTTGAAAATTGAAGTCAAACAGAAAATTTTAGGTGGGGATAACTACCCGTTTAAGCTAAGGTTGGTTTAACTCCACTTAATGAAGTTTCACTTTATATACTAATACAAATGGTGTGATAAATCTATTAAAACCCAGAGAATCCAAAAAATCCATTTAAAAAGGATGTAAGCTTTGTCATCCAATCAAAAAACAGGGCAATTCCCATCATAATCATAATATATCCACCGATTTTCATGAATATTTCACTATGCCGTTTAATCCAAGATAACTTTCCTATGAAAAATGAAAGGATTAAAAATGGTAGTGAAAAACCAAGTACATAGCTGATCATCATGATCATTCCAAGATCAGGATTCGTTGCGGCTAGTGACAATACAATTGCTAAAATTGGCCCCATACATGGTGTCCAACCCATTGAAAAAGCAATCCCAATGATAAATGAACCAATAAACCCTGTTGGTCGATTTTTAAAGGTGATTTTTTTGTCTTTCATTAAAAATTTGAAATTAAGTATTCCTACTATCACTAACCCGAAAAATACAATTAAGATCGCGCCTATTTGACGAATAATATCTTTGTACGTAAATAAAAACTCAGATATGTATGTAGTGGAAAAGCCCATCGCAATAAATATACAGGAAAAACCAATTAAGAAAAATATAGTGTGTAACAAGCTTTTGCGTTTTAACATGATATTATCTTCTTTTACTTCATTCACACTCATACCTGTTATATACGATAGAAACGCGGGATATAATGGCAAGACACATGGTGAAATAAATGATAAAAATCCTGCAGCAAATGCAATAAATATATTTATTTCTGACATATTAATCCTCCTAAAAACCATTCACTTCATAAAGTTTAACAGAATTTGAATAGATTTTATGATGCGGAATTTGACAATATAACAACTATTTTAAATACCCCTTAATACTTCCAAGTATTAAGGGGTATGATGCAATGCCATGCATTAACATGTTAGAACTTATTACTTACTCTGCTGATTGTTCATTGAACGCATCATTTGATTAATTTTCTTTTGTGACGGTTTTTGACCCATTTGCATCATCATCGTTCGTAGCATTTGTTCATTAATTGGTGGGTTTTTCTTTAAGTAATTCATCATATATTTTCTTGCAATGAAAAAACCAAGAGCAACTCCAACAATAAGAGCCAATATAGCAATTAATACGACCCAAATCGTGCCCATTTCAAGCCTTCCCCCTTCATGTTGTCTCTCATACAGTATAGTAAATCAAAGGGTAGAATACAATACTTGCTCATTCAAATGATCCTTTAACTTTATTACTGGAGAAATCCAACCATAGTTATTTAAATTATTATCCAATACAAATAAGGATGGATGGAATAATTGTAGAATAGGAAATAACAACATTTCTGCATCTTGAAGCATATCACAACGAAATTCTATCTGTTTTTCACTAATATGTAAAGAGATGTAGTATTTATCTTGTTCTATTTCTATTGAATTATTACCATCTTTCACTATAGCCTTGTTATTATACAATGTTTTAATTTTAGTATTCAACTCTTTTGTAGAAAAAAAAGAGGTAATTTCTTTAAATTGATCTTCTATCACCTTATTTTTACTGTTTTCGTGGTATTGTTTAAAAAAACGATAGAGTATATCACTTCTATAATAATAGCGCTCGGCAAATTCACTTTTTATCGAATAAATAGAATACGTATTCAACAATATCACTCCTTTTGTTTTTATTATACGTATTCTATTTTAAAATAATGTCAAAATGAGTTGCATATCACCACTAGTTTTGTCGAAAAAACAAAAGGTCTCAACATTTGTATTGTTGAGACCTCTATTATTTCTATTTAATTAGTTTTTCTACATGTTTCACAACATTATCAACGGTAAATCCGTATTCTTCCATAACTTTTTCACCTTTTGCTGATGCTCCAAATGTGTCAATTCCAAGGACTGCGCCTTGATCCCCTACATAACGCTCCCAGCCAAATGGTGATGCCATTTCAATTCCAAGACGGCTTTTCACGTGCGGTGGAATCACCTCATTTTGATAAGCAATATCCTGCTCGTTAAAACGATCCCATGAAGGCATGCTTACCACGTTTACGTGAATATTTTTTTCTTGTAGCTGTTTTTGTGCCTTGACTGCTAGTTGAACCTCAGATCCTGTTGCAAGTAACAATGCATCTGGAGTTTCTTTCTCCCCTTTACTTACCACGTAAGCACCTTTTTTAACGCCTTCGTATGCATGTTCTTTTGTACCTTCAAGTGTCGGTAATCCCTGTCTAGTTAACACCAATGCAGTAGGTCTGTCTGTTGATTCTACTGCCAAACGCCATGCTGCTTGTGTTTCATTACCATCAGCTGGACGAATAAGTGATAGTCCAGGCATTGCACGGAATGCTGGTAGGTGTTCGATCGGTTCATGTGTTGGGCCGTCTTCTCCTACTGCAATCGAATCATGTGTAAACACATAGGTTACTGGAATATTCATGATAGCTGATAAACGTACAGCTGGGCGTAAATAGTCACTGAATACAAAGAATGTACCTGCGTATACTTTAAGTCCTCCATGAAGTGCCATACCATTAAGTGCAGCTGCCATTGCAAATTCGCGAACACCAAACCAAATATTTTTCCCAGCATAATTTTCACGTGAGAAGTCAGTCTGTTCATTTACACTAGTTTTATTAGAACCTGCTAAATCAGCGCTACCACCAAAAAAATTTGGAAGCTTGCTTGATATAGCATTAAGTACTTCACCAGATGATGCACGAGTTGCTAAGTTATCTTTTTCAGGTTCATAAATAGGCAATTCCTTGTCCCAATCAAGTGGTAGATCGCCATTAATTGCTTGTTCTAGTTTTTTAGCGTCTTCAGGATATTTTTCTTTATAATTATCAAACAATTGATTCCAATTATCTTCCACATCTTCCCCATTTTTACCGATCTTTTCGTTAAAGTCAGCATAAACTTCTTCAGGGACATGAAAATCATCGTGTGGCCATTGGTATGCTTCTTTCGTAAGTTTAACCTCATCGAGTCCGAGTGGCGCTCCGTGTGACGCAGAAGAAGCAGATTTGTTAGGAGAACCAAAACCAATTACGGTTTTAACTTCTATCAATGTTGGTTGCTTCGTATTTTCTTTTGCTTCTTTAATCGCATTACGAAGTGCATTCACATCATTTCCGTCCTCGACACGAATGACCTGCCAGCCGTATGCGTTAAAACGCTGTTCAGTATTATCAGAAAATGAACGATCCAAATCACCATCTAATGAAATGTCATTTGAGTCATATAAAGCGATTAACTTACCTAACCCAAGATGACCAGCGAGTGAAGCTGTTTCATGGGAAATTCCTTCCATTAGATCACCGTCACTAATGAGCGCGTACGTATGATGATCAATAATGGATAAATCTTCTTTGTTAAAAGTAGCTGCAAGATGCGCTTCTGCCATTGCCATACCAACTGACATAGCAATACCTTGTCCCAGTGGTCCAGTTGTTGCCTCAACCCCATCTGTATGATGAACCTCAGGGTGACCTGGTGTTTTTGAATCCCATTGTCTGAAGTCTTTTAGATCATCGATCGTTACATCATACCCTGCTAAGTGAAGTAAACCATATAACAGCATAGATCCATGTCCTGCTGATAATACAAACCGATCACGGTTAAACCATTTTGAGTTTTTAGGGTTTTGGTTCATAAAGTCTGTCCACAGTGTGTATGCCATTGGAGCAGCCCCCATTGGTAAACCTGGATGACCAGAGTTAGCATTTTCGATAGCGTCGATTGCTAGTGTACGAATGGTGTTTATTGATAATTGTTCTACGTTATTTGTCATGAAAAGTCTCCTTCCTTGTCGAAACTTGTTTTAATCCTATTCAATTCTATAATGAAAACCAAGTTGTAACAAGTGTCATTTTATCCACTACTACCAAAACTAGTTATTTTTATTTTTCTTTTGTAGATCTTTTACTTTTTGCGGAGTTACATCATTTCCCTCTGGGTCCTTAACTGTCATCGTTTTAAATTGATTTTTAAAAGATGAGCGAACGTTACCAAGGTATTCCGTCCGCAAGTTTTTTTGTTCTTTCTTTTCTTCTTCAGTCAATCCCTCACTTTTAGCCTTTTTCGCCAGTATATTAATACGTTCTAATTTTTCTTTAGAAATCATGTTACTACCTCCTAACATAGTAGAATGGCATTCGCTTCGTATTTAATAGCGAATGCCGAAGTTTATCTTATACTCTAGTCGTTTAAATTTTTATACTCCAAGTGAAAAAAGCACGAACTTTATAGTAGTCCCTGCTTTTTTATAGTATCGCTCTATCGCTATTAATTCAAGTATTATGGTATTCTTTAAACCTCCGATGTACGGTTGCTTTTGATACATTAAATCCTAGCCCATTTAAAGTTCTTGCAATTTCTTCAAATGTTAATTTGTTTTCACGTAACCTGATTACCTCTTCGATAGGAAAATCCATTCTTTTTCTTCCTGAAGCCTGATTACGGTTCGATAAATTTCTTTCAGGGTTGTAACCCTCGTTAATCGCTTTATTCATACCTCTTTTAATTTTAATGTTATGGATTTTTCGTTGATATTCCTCTACTATACCCACAATTTGTAATACCATAGAGTCCGATTCTGATAATTCCAATGCACCATTATGAATTGCAGTATAGATAGATACATGAAGTTTATTTAGTTGATGGAATAGTGCAATCTTGGTATTACCTCGCCCTAAACGTGTTTCATCTTGTATGAGTAAACATTCCGCCTTCTGATTAGTGAAATGTTCAAGCATTTCAAAAACGCCATCCCGTTCTATTTCATAACCGCTAGCCTGTTCTTTTATAATTTCTACCACGGTCATTCCATACATTTGGGCTAATTGTATTAACTCCTTTTCCTGCCTAACCAAAGAAGTTTCCTGTTCTTTTTTATCTGTACTTACTCGACAATATACTATCGTGTTCACTATTTATACGCTCCAGCTTTTAGTTTTTTTATTAGAGGAAGTTCAAAAACTCACTATTATTCAATTATGCACTTGTGATTAAAGAAAAGTACAAAAACACTAATGTTAATGCAAAAGTTATAAGATAAAATGCATCAGTTTTATTTATTTTATCAAACATGAATACCAACCCTTTCCCTTTATAAGGTATAAGAACCTTTGTTCGTTTCTAGTTTAAATAATACACTCGAACATATGATCTTGTCAACCATTTTCGAACGGACGTTTGCTTTTTTTGGAAACTAATGATAAACTATCAATAATAAATCCTATGCGTGAGGTGTGAGATAGATGACAAAACTATCCAAAAGACAAGAAGCAATTCTTGAATATATTAAAGATGAAGTAAACAAAAAGGGCTATCCGCCATCCGTAAGAGAAATTGCAGTAGCAGTTGGTCTAGCTTCTAGTTCAACCGTTCACGGTCACTTATCAAGACTAGAAAGTAAGGGCTATATTAGAAGGGATCCAACAAAACCACGTGCAATTGAGGTGTTAGATCTATCATTGGAAAGTAGCGTTCCGAGGGATACAGTTCGATATGCGCCCGTTATTGGTAAAGTAACAGCAGGAATTCCGATTACCGCTGTAGAAAACATAGAAGAGTTTATTCCGTTACCTAGTTCTTCATCTTCTCCGGATGACAACGTTTTTATCCTGATCATCCAGGGTGAGAGCATGATAGAAGCGGGGATACTAGATGGAGATATGGTAATCGTAAAGCAACAAAACACCGCACAAAACGGCGAAATAGTTGTTGCGATGACCGATGAAAATGAGGCTACAGTGAAGCGTTTCTTTAAAGAAAAAGATCACATACGACTACAACCCGAAAATGCAACAATGGATGCATTAATCTATCAAAATGTGACTATTTTAGGTAAAGTAATAGGCTTATACCGAAATATTCATTAATAACCAAAAAAACCATGATGTAGAAATACATCATGGTTTTTTTGGCTTAAAATATTATAACAAGTTAATATCTTAAGTTAGACTGATACAAAAACTAGTTAAATAGACATCAGTATTGGAGGAGGAACAGGCTTACATGAAGCAGTCAAATCCTTGATGAATTGACATGGAATAATAATAAAGTTATGCATTTACTAGTATAAAAATATCGACCAGTACAATATGTACATGGTCGATAGGGTTTTCTTATTTAGATGTTTTAATTTTTTCACTTTCTAAACAAACACTACAGATAACAATTTAATAAGAGGTCTCTCCCAAGGGTGAACGGTCGTTCTAAATCTATACCTTGCTTTTTAAGGCATTCAAAGGTTGTCAAAAATGGCGTGAAAATAACATTTAAAAAATCACCTTTTCAAATGTTTTTCTATTCTTTCAAATATCTGTGGGTGTTTCGTGGGTACTGTCGTGGGTGTAATAAAAAGTCTGTCAAACACTACACAAGAATAGGAGTAGTACACAAAATGATAACAGTAGTAATTCGCAAAAGGGGTGTTAAATCGATGTAAATTGATTAACTCAATCCCATAGAACTATGACCTTGTCAATAAATTTTACTGAAAATGTATAAGCAAGACCTACCTAAACAACCACCTGCTAAAGCAGGTGGATTTTGACATAAATGTCTACGACTAAAGTCGTTCTTCAGGCTATAGTCCTGCTTAAAGTCCTTAAGCTGAAGCATACTCCGAATGCGACTAAACTCATTCTTCAATCTTGAATATTTCGTCCTTACCTTCATTGAATTGATTAGCAATATAATTTCTTTTTATTTCATCTAGTAAATTTGTATAATATATGTATTTCTTCCTTTACAAAATTCTTAATTTAAACTCAAACCTATTGGTGTTCTATCTTCATTAAAAAGCCAGGTCCGGACAGGACCTGGCTTTTTAAAAGAATTATAAGTTGACAGTGACATCTGCATCTTTACGAAGGTTTTTAACAAGCTTTTGAGATACTTTCGCTTTTTTTTGACCTTTAATTTGTTCCTTGAGGGCTGGTTTTACCTCATCAAAAGATGGAACTTTGCCTTCTCCGCCCATTTTCTTTTGCTGGGCTTTCACCTGCTCGTAGGCTTTTTCCAGCTCTTCCTTCGTTGGCTCGATATCACCAGACTCACTAGCAATAAGCTTGTCTACTTTTACTTGCGTTTCAACCTGAGACATTACTTCTTTTTCATCCATTCCTTGTTTTTTTAAAGTTGCCAAGAACTCGTCTGTCGATTTAATTTGATTTTGTTTTGCTAAATCTTTAAGAGTTTTATCAATCTCTTCTTTTGAAGCTTGATAATCACGCTTATTTACTTCTTGGATGAGAAGTTTCTGGCCAACTAAGCCTTCTGCAATTTGTTTTTTTAGTTTATCCTGGTCAACCTTTTTACCAGTCATCTGTGATTGCATCGCCGCTTGCTGAAATTGTCCTTTGTAAACTGTTTCAAATTCATCTTTTGGTATTTTTTCTCCATTTACTTCTGCCACAACGTCAGGAATACCTTTTAAGTCTGGCTTAGGCATTTCAGCTTGTCCACCTTTGCCACTTTTATCCTGCGCACCTTCTTCTTGTGATTCGGATTTATTATTATTATCTTTGTCTCCAGCTGTTTCATCCTGATTGCCGCATGCAGCTAATAAAGATACGAAAACAACTAAAAGTAAACTTAATATCCATTTTTTACTCAATGTCATTCTCCTTTCTTAATAGAAGTTAGTATAACATATTACGATGGCGGTTATACACATAACCTATATGCAACAAGACATGATTCTTAATCTTAATAATTCCTTTATCGCAGTCATGGCCGGGCTTCATTAAGGGAAGATCTGATTATTTTATTGAATGTGTAAATTCCATGTAATTTCTATTACATTCATTTTCATGAGGAATTAGATTGTATATTGTTATCTATTTAGTGCAGTTTGATGACTGTTAATGCACATATATACAAAATATGAAAGAAAGAATCCTCTCCAAAATTCAGTGAATTAGTGAGAGGATTTTTAGTAATATAGTGTTCTCTTCCCTTGATAAGTCAATCAGGCTATTAAACGAGGAACGAGCCTAGATATCAAGGGTCACTGGGGCAAGTTTATATCATGCGGCTCATCAGTGAGGGGGTATTTCACCAGTATATTATAGCAAAAATACAATATTTCAAGTTTTTTCTCTCATACAATTTCAATAATTCACACTGGTGCTTAACCGTTAGTTTCTTACTGTCAATGTCTATTAATGCTTTTTTCTCTTCCACTCAGAGACCTGTTAACGTTGTTTTGAGCCAATTCATATCGACAGTCAACTGCCCAATTTGATTAATCAGTTCTTCTTTCTATCTCGTGTTCCCGCTTTCATACCCGATCGGTGCAATGCACGCTTGTAAAACCACCGTTCCATTCGCTAGACTTGGGGCTGTTCCTCCACTTCCATTACAGAAGATTCTTCGGTCATACCCCTACCCTCACAAGGATAAATACTTTTCAGCAAAAGCCTTATAGTACCGTTTCGGATGACAGTCCTTGTTTCAACGTCCCTTGCTTTCCAAGTCCCTTACAACGTAGCTATCTGTACTAGACGTAGGTGCTTCCTTTAAGCCTGTGAGCTGGATACCGCCATTGTTCGGTATAGCATATTTCAGAGGGCGCATTTTTACACCACTCACGTCATCGTTGGATAACACATAAGTTTCCCTATGTTCAATCTTTAGACCCGTACATTCGGAAGTTTGTCAGTTCCCTTTCGCGAGAACATTCTCACCATATCCAGTTTTTCAGCCGTGCGGCATATTCGTCGGCATACCTTCTACTAAGAAGTGGCTACAGCCTTCGTTCTGCCGAATCACCTGTGCTCCATACCCCAAAGCCTGTCAGCCTTGACGCATGCAGGATTTTTTGACGGGATGGTTTCAGGAAACATGGTTCCATCATTCCCATCCTCCGTTGCAAAGTTGGAATTAATTAAAACTCCCCGCATGTTCACGCTTCAAAGCGTTTATAGCGGAACTTGTCGCGCGCGCCCTATTGTTTAAGAATGTATTTTTAAATTCAACCTAGGTATATGAACCACTCGAACTGTTGATTTCCCCTAATTCAATACGGTTACCATCTGGATCGTTAAAAACTGCAATGGTACCCCAATCAAATTTTAAACCCTTTTTTGAAAAATGAACACCACGTTCTTCTAACCTTTCAACAATAGGAGATAGGGATTCAACGTCAAAGCGAAGTACAGTAGGATTTTGTTTTCTGGATTTTTCTTGTTCTGATCCCACACCTCCTTGCTCAACCATTAAATAGCCGTTTGGAAGTTCAAATGCAACCAATGTTTCTTTTTCATTTCTTACCTCCAATTGTAAGAGATCCCTATAAAAGGTAGTACATTCTTCATAATGTTCAACAAATAACATCAAACCAAACTCGCGAAATTGCATATTTACACTCCCAGTACAATTTGACCTTCTTCTTCTACTACCTTCAATACAACGCTTCTATTCATGAAATGCGCCAGATTGTTTTAAATATAGGTAAAGACCATAATCTGTTGGTATAGAAGTATAACCCATCTGTCTTAACATAGCTGTGATATTACCACGATGATATGTTCCATGGTTAACGACGTGGGGCACTTGTTCGAACACACTAGTTTCCATGATGTCACCATTCGGGTTCTCAATCATGAGGGACTTATCTGAATCTTCCAATTGGATAAAGAACAACTTATATCGTTCTGATAGTTTAAGAAACATCGCTTCCATTTCTTCTATTCCCTTTGACACTGTTTCCTCTTTTAGTTGCTCTTGTAGCATCAATGAATAATTCATACTTTTACCAGAAAACACTTCTATCCACCCAAGATCAGAAAGATAAACATGGGCTAAAACATGAGATATCGATGAAAATACACTTTGAACTTCTTGACGATAAACATCCTTGGGAAGCTCTTTTAGTCGGTTGAAAATTTGTCTGTTTGCCCATTCGTTATAGTCATACAACTGTAATTCAAGCTGCGCCATTTAAAATTTCTTCCTTTCATGTTTGATATAGCACCCATTATACACTACCATATTGGTTTTTAAGCTCTATTCTTATTCCAGAATGGCGCCCGTTAATTCAACATCTTAATCAAACTTTGGTTAGTTCTTTCCAAAGTAAACAGTTAATCCGGGTACACCACAGCTACTCAAAAATGAGTATTACCCATAACTCAAATCAGGGATATTCTTACCTATTTAACAAACTTATACATTAAGACGTCGTCTACATATTCATCATCACAAAACTTAAATTCTTTTACTTTGCGCCCTTCTTCGACAAACCCTAGTTTGTTATATAGCTCAATGGCTCTTGAATTCGTGGAGAACGCCCCTAACGAAACTTTTTCGATCACCGGATGTTGCGCTGCCCATGAGAGGATCTCATTGATCAAAAGCTTGCCGATCCCCTTGTTTCGATAGTCTTTCTGGAGCATGATGGCGATGGATCCTGTGTGGTGCATCCTTTGTCTCTCTTGTGACAAGAACCCGATCCACCCTACTACTCTCCCATTCATTTCTGCAACAAACATCGTTTCTCTTTCATGCTCGATGATCTTTGTTATCCATTCTTGGTGTTCTTCCAAAGTTTTATTGAACTCTTCTGATACCGCTATAAAATAGTTCTTTTCTTTAATGACCTCACGTTGAATATCAAGTATTGCTTCAATATCTTCTATTCGAACCCTCCGAATCATAGCTTTGTAGCCTTGTTTTGGTGACATGCTTTTCCCCCCTATCTTTATAATGAAAATAGTGACTTCCTCTTAAAGCAAAAGTAGACGCAATCCTTATTCAAGAAAGGCGCCCGATTGAATAAGACTCACCAAAGGGATTCTTCTCTATTTGATAATTCAACAAAAAAAGGATAAATCCCAAAAAACAATGGAAATAAGCCTAAAAGGGCAAACACAAAAACATAGGAAGGTCCAAAGAAAAGATTACCCAGCATTATTAAAGAGGTTATTATAAAAGGAATTATAGTACTTCTTTTTCTCATACGAGCAGTTAGATATTGTTTTTCTTCACAATAAGGACACGTCATTTCGCCACCTAATGTAAAAGATTTTTTAAACGTTTGCTTCCAATTCCATTTTTTATGGCAGTTCTGACAAGTTGGCATTCTAATCACTCCTTGTTCCGTAATATGAAAAAGTAAATCTTCCGCAAAATGGCCCTTCGTAATAAGGGCACAGGGTCTTGCTGCATATTAACGTGCCCGTTAACGGAAGAAATCATCAAGTCTTCCTTAACCATATTATTTTGGCTTGTCCATGGGGAATTCTTAACTCGGACACAATAAAATCTTGAATTAAACGTTCACCTGATCCTTTCCATTTTTCGAATAAATCTAATAGACCGTCTATATTTCCTTCCAAATATGTTTCTGTTAAATAAGTAACTAACCAAGTTGCACGCCAATAGTCATACAACGCACCAGTAAACCCACCTTCATCCGATTGTCCAAAAAAGTTTATAGTATATGTTCCAAAGGTTTTTTGAAACTCTTCAATTAATTTTTCTTCAACCTTTGTTATTCTTATAAATTCTTTATTTGACATTAACACTTTCCTTGGTAAATAAAAGCATAGACCTTCTTCAAACCACATATTCTCTGCATCAGAACCCTCAAAGTCACCTAATATGTTTAGATGATGAGTCCACTCATGGGCGGCAATTGTCGCTACATCACTTAATTGTAGTTCATTAAAATATGTCTTAGCCATTTCATTATTTGATTCACGAATAGCATCCAAATAAATCTGTTTCCATATTTCAATTGATGGACATAGATGAATTAAATCACGTGAGGTATATGCGGGTAAAGGCGTCTCTGAATAAACCGATGTTGCAGATTCAAAATCATGAAACACAATACCTTTTGGTCCATTAACTTCACCGTATTTCCTAAGATTGTCTTTATACTTTAAAAGGAATGGAAATATTTTGTTTCCATCTCGAGCAACATTTTCTATGGATTCGAGATTTGTAACAGAATATGCTTTTTTCATTTACTTTCTCTCCTTTGATTCCCTTATACAACTTTCATACTTTATGACTTCTATATACTAGCTTTATGACTTCTATATACTAGTTAATAATTCCTTCTCTATTACAAAACCTGGTCCTTCATGCAAAAAAGGCGCAGATCCTCACTCTGGAATTGCGCCCTTTTCTTGAACAAGTTCTAATCTTAAAACTCCATATGAGTTTTATTCTCATTAATAATAATCCAGTCGTTTTTGTAAAATCCCATATGAATTTCAAACTTATGACCACTGGGTTCAGTGTTTACTCATATAATCCTCTGTCAATGAGATTCGCCGTAACAGGCTTCCTCCCTATTTCACGTGACCACACAGATAATTGACCGATGTGGTGGATTTCGTGGGCGATGACATGGCGCATTATTTCTCCGTGTCTGAAGCTAACCGTTTCACCATTGGAATCAGTTTCCGTAAGCTTCCGGTATTCCATTTCGTTTGTCCACGATGTCAAAAAAGACTCTACTTCCTTGTGATATTGGCTTGCAAGATCCCGGACTTTGGATAAGCTATCGTAGGTTTCAAAAGGTGGTTCTTCAGGTTCGGGTTTACCTTGTAAGCCGCAAATCCAACTGTATTCAACATCCACGATGTGAAAAAGGGTGTACAGAACACTCCCAACTCCTCCTACCCGTATTTTTAATAAATCTTCTTCCGGAACATCTTCACACCATGTAAACCAATCATCGCGAACTTGCCAGTTATATTGAAACAGTTTCAACATCACAACAACCTCCATTTTTTATAGACTAACATTTAATATTCACCAAAAGACTTCAAAATCCTTTTTTAAATAATAACTCTAAAAAAACCTATTAAAATCCTCCAAAACTGGCCATTAAATGCAACTAGGACGCTTTCCTTATTACAGAAAAGCGCCCGATTGAGTAAGACTGGTGGCGGATGGTTCTCCAGTTTTCACGCTGTAAGGCGTTTGTAACAGGACATGTTTCGCTCGCCGCTTTAATTGTGTGTTAGAATTATACCTTTCCAATACTTTTTATATATTCACTAATGATTTCTGCCAATACTTTAGAGGTATTACTTAACTCCTCTCGATTATTATCAACACCACCAATTTCTATTAATATTGATCTTTCTGAAATATCCTGGTTATATACACCATTACCTTCCGACCTATCCTTTTTATAAATACCCTTACTAAGTCCGGGATAACTTTCTTCAATTTTTTTATTTAATTCCTCAACAAATTCTAGATTCTTTATGTAATTTTCATGTTCTACACCCACAATAAAATATAACTTAGCATAATCTTTGCCATTAATAGTAGTTGTAGTACTATCTTTCCTTAGGGCATCACGATGAATATCAATAAAATATTTTAGTGTTTTATTGATAGAAGTTACCTCCTCTATAGTTAGGCGAGAAAACCTATATGAATCATAGTAATTCCATCCTTTTTCATGTAGCTCTTCGGTAACGTTTGTTGTATCATGAGACGTGCTTATGCCTCGTTTTTCAAGTTGTTCGGTTAGCATAGAACCAACAAGAACTACATTCTTTTTTTGATTGGTGCTCGATGCTTCACTGGAATTTTCTTTCAATAAGGGGAAAAAAGCTTCCCATGCATGACTATGGTATATAAATACATTTGCTTTAGTTTGGTTTTCGGTATTTTCTTTTTCCGGTTTTGATTGATCTTTATCAGGATTATCTTTTTTTTCTTCCTTAAGCAACTTTTCAAAGTCCGGAGGAGGAGACTCTATTGGCATATCAGTTCCTGCTCTAGCAATATTCATTTCATTGGAGTAAGAATTAAAACCGGGTAATTCTAACCCGAGTAAACTAGTAAAATCATTTGGTGTAACCCCAGAGGTAATTTCAAAAAACAAATCTGACAAATTTGGTGGTTCTATATCACTTTCTTTTAAGTTTTCTTTTAGTTGAGGGATTTCGGTACTCATCATTAGAAGTAAGGCATCTGAGGTTTGGCTTGATCCTGTTAATTCATTAATAAAGGCCGAGTAAAAAAAATTACTTTTACTATGTGGTGAAGAAACAAAGGAAATAAATAAAATTATGATTATCATACTAAAAAAAACCAATAGGATACCATGTCTTTTTTTCATAGAATACCCAACCTTCCATACGTCTTTTTATAGACTATGCTAGATTGAGTGATTATAGACTGTTAGTAATCGGTTGTGTGACCCTAACACAAGATGGGTGCTTCCCCCTTGTTACGGAAAAGCGCCCGATCGTATAAAATACTTATTTCACTTCAATTGAGAACACGTAATTCACGTCTCCTTGCTTCCAATCAGCTAATACATTATAAACATATTTTCCTTTTTCTTTTGGAGCCAGGAGTGAATTAGTTTTCACTTCAATGTTACCTGTATTTTCGTTATCAATCCATTGCTCCACTTCTATTGTTTTAGGTTCTTTCTTAAAATCAATTTTAATTTCTTCATTCGGAGAGACAACTGTTGGATTATGTTCTTTTGCCATATCTAACGGTCCTGTATAAACTTTATCTACACACTGAGCCGAAAATAATCCGTCCCAACAATATGACCCTTCTGTAGTGGGAATTGTTGTGCCTCCTGCCGTTACAGTTGGTGTAGGTGGTTCCGATTTAAATGGTACAAAAATAAACAATCCTGTAATAATCAACCCAATGACAATAATTATGGTGAAAAATTTTTTAATTGCCCTCACCCCTTTATTGAAAATAGACGTATCAAATCAATAAATAGTTGCAATTGTTATTCCACAATATGGGCCAATTCTAGTGCATGCTTATTCAACAACTGCGCCCGATTGCTGAAGATCAATTTTATAATTTTCATTTCTTCTTTTAGCTTGTTTAACTAATGCACCAGTTAGTTATAGATAAGACTTACACAATAATTGCATAAGTGTTATTATGCCTCCTTGTAAGTGGTTGATTGTGAAACGCGTGACGGTATATTCTTAATTTAAAAAACAACTAAAATTCTCTTTAAGACTTAGTTTCTAATGGTTTACGTCCGAACCAATCGTAACGATTTTTGGAAATCCACATATACAGTGGAGTTAAGATTCTATCGATATACGGTAAATAAAATAACCAGCTGAATGGAAAGCTTAACGGCAATACAGTTAATAATTTCCTTACAGTATAGAAGCCTTCATACAAACGGCCGTTGGATGAAAGCATTTGAATCTTATCGTATATATTCCGATTCTTTAAAAAAGAGAATTTATCGCTCCTCTCAACTACTTGAACCGGTACCCATTGAATTCGTTGAAACCAGTCCAATTTTTCAACGGCTATCTTCACACTTGAACATAAAGGGCATTCGCCATCATAAAAAACTATATATTTCATATTGAACAACCTCCCTATATTTTTTTACCCTTTCTAACATAAGATAAAACCGTCTCTATACAATCGAATTAGTAGGAGGTGACTAACCTTCGCCCCCTCACACCACCGTATGTACCGTTCGGTATAGGGCGATTTCATCTAAGTCCAACGTGTTGTTTGATATTGTATAGGTAGACTCTTCAATCCTTGCCTTATCCAATATTGATCTCCAAGGTCTCTATATAAGATAGGACTACTGTCAATTCGCCAGTAGACTTTGCGCATGCCCACTGCACCCAAAAAAGTCACAGACTGTCTGCCTGTGACTCAGGGTAAAGATGAGAAGATTTCTAGATAACTTACTATAGATAGAACTTCCAAAGTTCACTCAAAAGAAACTCTTATGGATACAACAGCAAAATAAGAAGATACCTCTAAATTTCCTAATGGAAATTCATCATAAACTAAACCTACATTTAATTCTTTTTGAGGTGCAATTTCCCTTTGTGTAAGATAGTTTGCCAATTCTCTATATAATTTTTTACTTTTCTCATCGATAGCTCTTTCTACTGAGAATCGCCCCGCAAAGCTGTTCCACCACACCTTAAATGTTTGATGGATTTTACTATATTCCTTTAAGCTGTCGTTACCTTCCAAGAACAATCGTTGGTGAAACAAATCTTTTTCTTCATAGAAAATTTTCATATCATTCTTAGGGTGTTCAGATATTCTTTGTATAACTTCATCCCATAATTCTTTAAACCGTAATTCAAATTCTTCCTTCACTATGTACTTTGATGGGATATAAGGAAATCTGTATTCTTCTTCACTCCTATTTTGATTAAGAAATATATTTTGGATATAAACCAAAAAGTTCAAAGCAGAGGATGCCTCTGTTCTCATTAACAATGAATTTCCCATCAAACTCCTCCTTGTCATTTTAATAAGTTTAATTTTACAATTAATGCTATATTAGTTCCAGATAATGGCTCTATGGTGCAATATTGTACCATTCCTTATTAAGGAAAAGCGCCCTTTTACGGAATAAGGATTGTTAAATAATTTAAGTCTTAAAAAGGGCTACCGTAACGGAACAGGTTACTCCTCAACTAACACTACCTCGATCGCTAAGTACTTGTATATATAATGAATATTTGAGAAGTCTATAATTAGAAACTTTAGGTGAATTGAGGTGAATTATTATTCAGATATTATTATGGGCAGGGTTCATCCTTCCTTGGCTTTCATTAGTTTTATTAAAAAAAGAGGATATAAAACGTTATATGCCAGTTACTATTTTGACTTCTTTAATCATAACAATTATTTTTGAAATGGCTTATACATATGAATGGTGGACCATTCATCAACAGATCTTGCCATGGGGATATATCACAGATACCGCTTTCGCCTACGGAATTTTTGCAGTCGGTACACTATGGATATTTTATTTAACATCACATAACTTTTGGGTATATATGTTAACAAATTTAGCGGTGAATGCATTATTTGCCTTTATTGGCCTCCGTTGGATTGTAGAGGGCTTGGGAATTGCAACATTTAAAAATCTTGAATATTGGCAGTGGTTTATTATAGCTATATTCATTTCACTTATCATATACGGGTATCAGCGCTGGCAAGAGAAAGTGATTGTTAACCCTGAGAATACAAAAAAATAAAAGTAAAATTATGCCACAATCTGGCCCTATTGCGGAAGATTGCTTTGATTGAAAATTAATCAAATGTGTACAACAAATATAACATTTTTGATTCCAAAAACTATCACTTTTTTGCTCCAGAAGGAATGAAGTGGTAAACAGTCTGTCATTCATTGGTACACTTCATTGGCTGTAGTCAAAAAAGGAGAAAAAGGTCTTTTGTCCAATTCTTTTTTGTATTATAATCTCCAATTGGATAGCTATTTTTGATATAATAAAGGTAACAATAGGTTAGTTTCACATGAGGGGTTAGGCACACTTTCACCTTTTAGGATATTTCCTAAAAAGGGGGTGTTGCTTATGGATATGGAAAGTGTATTAAAGCTGATGCTTTCTTTCGGCATGCTAATAGCTTTTATCATGTCCGACAAAAACCATAAAAAATAACCCCTCATGTGATTTTGGCAAGTCAGTTGAGGGATTATTTATCTAGTCCTGTGCCTCCCCCTCTTGATGGGGTTAGCTTATTGTAACCGTTCCATGTAGAAGCATGGGACGGTTTTTTTATTTTATGACTTTCTACTTACAGTATACCTTATTTTCGTTAATTGTTAAACATTAATCATAATTTTTTAAATGACTGGTTAACCTTTTTACACATATTCGACTCCAACTATTAAACCTTACACTTTTTATTCAAGTTTATGCTAGGTTATCGTCCATTTGTTTCACGAGTTTATAAAAGGTCGTTTTCTTGACCTCTGCCTGTTTCATAGCCTGTGTCGCTGTTATTTTTCCTTCTTTCCATTCCTGATGAGCTTCTCGAAAACTTTCTGTTACTGGAAACTTGGGTCTGCCAAAAGGCTTTCCTTGTTGTAACGCTGTATCAATACCCTCTCGTTGTCGTTTACGAATACGATCTCGTTCTTCCTGAGCCATCCAAGATAAGATTTGCAGAACGAGGTCAGCAATAAACGTACCCATGCTGTCTTTATATTGTGTTGTATCTAGCAGTGACATATCTAATACCACAATATCTGCTTGAATATTTTTGGTCAAGTCGTTCCACTCGTTCACAATTTCATTCTTGTTTCGTCCAAAACGGTCAAGCGAATGAATATATAAAATATCTCCTGGACGAATAATGCGTTTGAGTAGTTGATAGTTTTCACGTTGAAAATCTTTACCACTGACCTTATCCATAAAAATATCACGTTCGGTTATTCCTTTTTCTCTCATCGCAGCTACTTGTCGTTCTTCGTTTTGATCTTTGCTACTCACTCGTATATATCCGAGTCGTCTACTTTCCATTTTGAAACCCTACCTTTACAGAAATCATTCTATAAACTTCATTATACATAAAGTGTTCGTAAACATATATGGGAAACGAAGAACGTTCTTAAATTAATTTCAGTTGTTTACGAACGTTAAATGATAGCAAATAAAGGCAAAAAGAAACCGTCCATAAAAGTGTACTTTTTCGAACGCGCCGCCAATATACGAAGCCTATTTTTTCCGCAATGCAATAGAGGGATAGAATTATTATTTAAAGTGATTAACTAGATACAAATTATGAAAAAGGGGATAGTTTTGAAATGAAAAAATTTACAAGTATTGAAACAAGTTTAATTTCTAAATGGTTCGATGGGGAAATTGACATAATTTTAGATAATGCTAAATCAGACGATTATATAGAACTAATAAGTATATTGAGTGAAAAAATTGAAAAAAAAGTAATGGATGATCCTCAATATATTAGTGAAGGGTATGTTTCAGAAATTGTTCACAAAAGCTTAGACAATGTGGATTATAGAGAGCTTATAGATTATTATAAGGAATAAACTTTGGGGAAAAAAGTGGATGACCAAAAAGGCCAACCTAAATTAGATATGGCCTTTAGAATGTATGATAATAGGAAATACGGTATTCAGGAAATATTGGATGATACTGCAGTGGGACTATATTCTATAATCCCTTTATACATTCGTTAGCGCCTTTGTTTTTCATCAGTTTTATTCTAGTTGATACGACCGATGCACATTCTGTTTTAGAAAAAGCAACACCTGAAGATGGTGCCCAGCTGAAGGAGGCAATTAAAAGCATAGAATTATCTTTTAATACCAAGATAGAAAATGGAAGTACACTCTATTTAGTAAACGCGAATGATGAAAAAATTGAACCAGCTTCAATTACTAGTACTGACAATATTTTAGAAGCAACCTTCAGCCGAAATTTAAGTCCGGGTTCTTACCAAGTGAACTGGAAAGTTCTTGGCGCGGATGGTCACATTATAGAAAATCAGTATTCGTTTACAATTAAGGATCAAGAGGAAAGTGTCTCGTCTAAGAGTGAAAAAAAGCAACAAAATGCTACAACTGCTGAACCTAAAAAAGAAACGGTTACATCACAAGACGGTAGTGATACAGATAATCAAAATGCTAAAGGGAAAACAAACAGGGACAGTGAATCATCTTTCGTATTTGGAATTATTTCATTGTTAATTATTGCAGGAATCATACTACTGGCTTGGATGTGGTTTAGTAGAAGTAAAAATAAAGGATGATCGCTATTGACATTATTCGTTTCGTTTACTGAGTTTATTTTATATATTTGTTTTTCTATACTTATTGGGTCATTAATTCTGCTTTTGGTTCCAGAAAGCAAAAGACCCCCTTTGTACATACCAAAGAAGATCCTTTATTTAGCAGCAGGACTAATTCCCCTGACTGCTCTTCTCCCTGTTGTTAGTACCGCTAAAATACTATCAGGTGATTATGGATTTTGGTTCATCTTTAAAAACGTTTTATTTACTTTTGAAATTGGGAAATCTTGGCTATTTATCGCCATAATTTCAGCTATCCTTATTTGTGTATTAATTGCTAAAGACCTTATAACAAACAAACGCTTAACAGGTCTAGCTCTTATACTTACCATACTAATGCTCTTGGGTTATACAAATTCAAGCCACGCATCAACAATTTCGGAATGGCAAGGATTTCTATTCCATACACTTCATTTCCTAGCTGTAACCGTTTGGATTGGTCTCCTTCTTATTGTTAGTTGGTTTTCCAAAAACAAAAAGAATTGGTTTACCTTTTTAAAGTGGTTTACCCCAGTGGCTGTGGTATGTCTTATCCTTACTTTTATTGCAGGATATTTCACAATGAGTATTGATATTAACTCGTATGATGATCCTAATGCTACTATACTTCAGGAATATAAAAATAGCCTTATCGTTAACTATGGACAGGCATTAGTCATTAAACACATATTAATTATTTCACTCGTTTTATTTGCAACAATGAATGGAATTCTATTTAGAAAAAGGAATCCTCAAGACTCATTTAATCCGTTGAAATGGGCAAGGTTAGAAAGCGTTTATGCTTTAATTGTGTTTGGATTGACAGCATTTATGGGACAGTCGTGGCCACCACACCAAATCTATAGTTTAATAAAAACGGAAGGGGCTTCCCCCCTTTTTAATGCTCTATATGACGGAAAGATCATAAGTGCTATTCAAAATGCTGATAGTACTGATGCCTTTAAAGTTACGATGTCCTTTGGTTTTGAAAGTTATTTATTGTTCATATTAAGTTTATTATTTATGATAATAACTATTTTTGCAGCCACCAAAAGACAATCCATTTTTGCATCTTCTTTCTCTTCACTGTTAATGGTACTAGCCGCATACTTTGGAATAATGATAAGCATTCAGTAGGTATGTATAAATAAAAAGGGTGCATTCCATAAGGAATTGCACCTTCTTTATTTACTTTTCGTTTCTGATTTTATCAGGAGCATGAATATGATTATTAGGCTAAATGCAATGAATGCTAAAAATGGAATTGTTATAAAGCTAAGCCAATTAATATACTCAGCACTACATGGAGCGCCGTTTGCACATGGTTTTATTTCTGCAAAACCCGGTATTTTTTGCTCCAAATAGTGAAAAAGTGAAATAGGCCAACCGATAATCGCAATTGGTAGTACATATTTTTTAACAGACCAATCATTTTTAAATGTTGCTATTCCGAGTATCAAAGATAAGGGATACATCACAATCCGTTGATACCAACAAAGTTCACATGGAATAAAACCTCGTATTTCACTAAAATAGAGACTTCCAAGTGTCGCAACAATGGAAACCAACCAAGCAAAATATAATGAAAACTGCTTAATTTTTATTTTATTCATTTGTTAATTTTCCTCTAATGCTTTCTCTATAGCTTGTTTAATTGCTTCATAATCATATGGGTCTTCAATCATGGTTCCGTTAACCATAATCGTTGGTGTTAGTTGTATTTCAAAATCTGTTACCAATTTTGTATCCTTGTTTACTTCGTTCATTTCGGAATTGTTTTCAATAGCCATTTTTAATTTATCTGCATCAATGTTTGGGACACTACTAGCTACTTCTAGAATCTTTTCTATTGTGATCCATTCACTATCATGGTTCTCGCTTGGTTGGGCCTTAAAAAGTGCTTTGTGAAAGTCCCAATAAGCATCCGGGTTTTGTTGATAAACTGATTCAGCTGCTAGTGAACCTAACTTTGATTCTTCGCCGTGAAATAAGACATTTATAAAGGAGAACTTAACCTTCCCTGTCTCAACATAATCACGTATTAATTGTGGAAAGATATCTGTTCCCCAAACTTTACAGGCAGGACACTTAAAATCTCCAAATTCTACAACAGTTACAGGCGCATCGGAATCGCCTAATGTGGGTTGTCCAACAATGGATGGTTGTTTGTCAGATGTTGTTTCTACGTTGGATTCAGAACTATTGTTGTTTATAACCACGAAAGCAATTATTAATGCAACAATAACTAATGTGATAATCACAACGGTTTTAAATGGCGAATTTTCACTTTTCATAATAACCCCTCTCACTATTCGTGTTTTAAAATTATTTTACCACTATACCTCTTTGAACATGGATTAATCAGGTATTGTTCAAATGCTCTTCACAAATCCGAAGTTTGACACACATATTAGGTATTGCTAATATGATACTATCAAAACATATTAATAAAGTCTAATATAAGGAGGGAAATGAATGTTAAAGGCAGATATTGACACGAAGATGAAATTCTTGCATGGATTTTCACATAAAACACGTATTCAAATACTCGAATGTATAAAAGAAAAGGAAAGGACAGTTTCTCAAATTGTTGACGACCTAGAAGGGAATCAGTCAAATATTTCACAGCATTTGGCATGTTTAAAGGGGTGTGGACTTATTGTTGGAAGACAAGACGGAAAATATGTATATTACCGTGTTCGCAATCAACTAGTACGTGATTTATTAACCACGTTTGATGTCGTGCTTGAAGACGTTCAAAACGATGTTAATTGTTGTGAAAATCATATAGGTTAAGAAGGTGTAATAATGGAAGATAAATGTTGTAGTTCAAATGAAAAGGAACTTATTACGGTTGAAAGTAATAAAGGATGTTGCAGCAGTCAATCTGAAAAAGTGGAAGGGTCAAATGTAGAAAAAATTGATAGCTGTTGTAGTAGTACGGACGAAAGTTTGAATTCCACAAATATAAAAAAAACAGGTAGTGTATCATCTTGTTGCAGTAGCAATGATGAAGACACAAACCAAAGCACAAGTACAGAGAAATCAAGTTGTTGTAGTAGTAAAATGGAAGAAAGCCCAATTAATCATACAACATCTACTGAAGGTAAAAAAGTGGAGTATCGGATACACGGAATGGATTGCCCTTCTTGTGCATTAACGATAGAAAAAGGGTTGAATGGGTTACATGACATTAAAGAAGTAAAGGTAAATTACAACACTGCCAAGTTGCAAGTAGTCGGTAATGATGGCCTTTCTTTCGATCAAGTGGAAAATACAGTCCAAAAGCTAGGGTTTACGGCTGAACCACTGAAACAAAACAAAAAAGTAAAAACATATAGTGTTGAAGGAATGGACTGTGGTAGTTGTGCTAAAAGTATTGAAAATCATTTAAATACAATCCCCAAAGTTAAAAATGTAAACGTTAATTTTTCAACTGGTAAGATGAAAGTGGAACATGAAAATAGTGTTGATGAAATCGTTTCAGAAGTTTCTAAGATTGGTTTTAAGGCTTCTGTTTTTGAAAATGGTAGCAAACCTACGGAAACACCAAAAAACAAAGAAGGATATGGATTAATTATCTTCACTGGTATTTTAATCGCTCTTGGTTTTATTGGTTCTTACAATGGAATCTCTCCTATATTGACAACTATTTTGTATGCAGTTGCTATTGTTATAAGTGGATTTAAGCCTGTAAAAAGCGCTTATTACGCTATAAAAAGTCGTTCATTAGATATGAATGTCCTCATGTCTGCCGCGGCAATTGGAGCCGCGTTAATTGGGGAATGGTTCGAAGGTGCAACAGTGGTATGGTTATTTGCATTAGGTACTGCACTACAAAATAGATCGATTGAACAAACAAGAAAGTCTATTCGTAATCTAATGGATTTAGCTCCATCAGAGGCTTGGATAAAAGTTGGATCAGAATTAGTTAAAAAGCAGGTAGAAGATGTTGCAGTTGGTGAAACAGTAGTTATTAAACCTGGTGACCGAATCCCATTAGACGGTGAAATCATCCAGGGTGAAACCAGTGTTAATCAAGCTCCTATAACAGGAGAGTCCATCCCAGTAGATAAATTAATTGGAGATTCAGTATATGCAGGCACAATTAATGAAAATGGATCAATTGATATCAGAGTCACCAAGTTAGTAGAAGATACGACAATATCTAAAATCATTCATTTGGTGGAAGAAGCACAAGAACAAAAGGCTCCCACCCAAGCGTTTATCGATAAGTTTGCCAGTATTTATACACCTATTGTATTTGTTTTAGCGTTAGTTGTTATCGTTCTACCACCACTTTTAGGCTTTGGAACTTGGGGGGAATGGGTTTATAAAGGACTTGCATTATTAGTTGTTGCTTGCCCTTGTGCATTGGTTATCTCTACTCCTGTTGCTATTGTTTCAGCTATCGGAAATGCAGCAAAGAACGGTGTATTAATAAAAGGTGGGACGTTCTTAGAAAAGGCAGGCGCCATTAATGCGATAGCATTTGATAAAACGGGAACATTGACCGAAGGAAAACCAAAAGTCTTCGAAATTAATGCATTAACCGTGTCAGAGGAAGAATTAATTTCTACTGCATTAACATTAGAAGATTACTCTACACACCCTATAGCAAAAACGATTGTTGGATATGCGAAAGACAAAGGGATTCAGTCTAAGAATGGTGAATTGTTTAAAAGTATAGTCGGTAAAGGTGTTAAAGCTACAATTGACGGAGAAATTCATTATGCTGGTAATCTAAAACTATTTGAAGATATGCATATACCTCTGGGTAACGTGAAGACCCAGGTAAAGGAGATACAAAGTCAAGGAAAAACAGTAGTGATAATTGGTACACAAATAGAAATAATGGGTGTGATCTCTGTTTCTGATACGATTCGAACAACTACTGTTAAGGCACTGAATGGCTTGAAACAGGTTGGCGTTAATCAAGTTGTAATGCTAACTGGTGATAATGAAGGTACTGCAAAAATGATTTCAAAAGAAGCAAATGTAAATCGGTATTTTGCAGAACTATTGCCTGAGGATAAAGTCGATGCAATTAAACAACTACAAAATGAAGGTCATAAGGTTGCGATGGTTGGTGATGGCATAAACGATGCACCAGCACTTGCCACTGCAAATTTAGGTATTGCTATGGGCGGTGCGGGAACTGATACCGCAATGGAGACTGCCGATATTATTTTAATGGCAGATAACCTAGAAAAATTGCCACATACAATTAAGTTAAGCAGAAAAGCACTAGCGATTATAAAACAAAATATCTGGTTTTCCTTAATTGTAAAATTTATAGCATTGGTTCTCATATTTCCAGGTTGGCTAACACTTTGGTTAGCTGTACTAAGTGATACGGGGGCTGCAATTATCGTGATTTTGAATGCCTTACGCCTTCTTAAAGTAAAAGGATAATTAAGTAAAGCTGTTTAAGTAGAATTGAACAGCTTTACACAATACATAACTGATTATGACGAAATTAAAAAGATGAATAGAAAGAAAAGAAGATGTCCCCTGTTCAATATGGGAAATCATCTTCTAAATGACGGCAAAGTTATTTTTTATTTGTTCAATACAAAAGATAAAAACCATTACATAGTTTTTTTGTAATATAATCACCGATTAGAAAACGACGCTCAATGTGAACTCGTATATTTCGTCAATATTTCCCACTAGCATTGGCTTTTACGGTACGGAACGTATTCGAAAATGATCTTAATTTATTAACGGTAGATGAAATAGCTTGGATAGCTGTGGTTATTTCCTCAGAAGTATTCTGCTTACCAATACTCACACGTATTGTGCTTCTTATTTCTTCTTTTGATTTCCCCATGGATACTAACACGTGGGATAGTTTAGATGACGATGAACTGCATGCCGAGGCAACTGAAACACACACGCCAAGCTGATCAAGTGCAAATGCAAGGGCTTCTCCCCTGACCCCCGAGAAAGATATACTTAATGTGGAAGGTACAGAACGGTTCCCATTTATTTGCCAATCTACTAAGTTCTCTGAAAGACCTTTTAAAAAAAGATTCCTTAATCCATTTATTTTATTAAGGTTTTCTTCTTTATTCCTAAGTGCGTTTTTTGCGGCAACACCAAAACCTACAATCCCTGAAACGTTTTCGGTCCCAGATCTTAGCCCTTTTTCCTGAGAACCCCCATGTAAAAGTGGATTTATTTTATTTAGATCTTTTATGTACAAGCAACCTATGCCTTTTGGCCCATAAAACTTATGTGCAGAGACAGACAAGGTATCCACATTTAAGTCTTGAGCATCAATGTGCAGCTTTCCGACACCTTGTACAGCGTCGCAATGAAAATGAATCTGCTTTTCGTTGCAGATAGTCCCAATTTCTATAACCCACAAATTGACCATTAATCCAAACATGGAAAGAACTATCTACTCCTTCAAAGCGAAGAATCATCAATTCATCCAACTGTTCCTTGGTTACATAAAAGTCTCTTCGATATGAGCCAGTTGGGTTTTCAGATGGAATATGTGGCGGATCAACAGGAAAGGGATACTGAACGTTCGTGTAATGCGGCTTCCCGTAACCATTCATTTGCCAATTTGATGGAACTTGTAAATCGTTCCAACTACTGACATCATGGCTGATATTATAGAAAGATTTTGGACTTAATTCAGGCGTTTCTGCATAATAGAATTTCCACATCCCATTCAGAGAGGTAAAGCCATTCGAATTTCCCCTTTCATAGGATAAAGCATGATTAATATTGTTATAAGACATAAAATAGGATCGATCCATAAGACGATTTCTTTCAAGTACTGAAAGCGATTGATAATCTTTAGCAGTATTCATTATTGACCTCCAAATGACAATATGTTATTGATTCGTATCTGTGTTACTAGAGCGACCAATTTTTAACTTTCATTTTGTCAACTCACAATTTTATTCATTTCCCTCTATCGCACATTTCTCCAAACAATAGTAAACTAAACTTAATTAATTTAATTAACTAATATATTAACATATTTACTTATTTATTAAAAATACTTTTAAAAATATCAAAAACGCACACTGGAGGTTCCCATGACTAAACCAAATCTAATACAAGCATTTCAAACAAAATTCAACACAACCGAAATACCAAGGTCTTTTTTTGCCCCGGGCCGCATCAACTTAATCGGTGAACACACCGACTATAACGGTGTACACGTCTTCCCGGCATCTATTTCATTTGGTACATATGCACTCGGCCACCTACTTCTCGTTATAATGAGAATCAGTATGACGAGGTATATGTAAGACTACAATTGTTTCAGATGGGGAAATAACTGAAGATTACTATGTACCAAATGGTGAGTCTCTTCCAATTACTACAGGAAAATCTGTAACGGAGTTTTCTTATCGTAGAGATCCTGAATTGTAGTTCAATATGCTTATGCACCTGTAGTGAATTAAAATAAAATAATAAAAGGAGGACTCTTTGAAGGCCTCCTTTTATTATTAAACATCCAACAGATTAATTTTATAGTAATTTATAAGTTCTTTATAATCTATCTTTTCTAAACTGTTGTGAACAAGCTCTGATACATATCCTTCACTAATATATTGAAGTTCATCCATTATTGCAGCAGGTGATACCTTCCTGGTTTATTTCCTGAGCATGATCTCCCAAAAGATAAATGCCCTTAAACCAACTCAAGCTAATTTAGCGCCAAAACGGAAAAGCATATCATCTTCAAACCACGCTGGAAAATTGGTCCCCCACGTATTATTGTAGAGATTCACATAAATTCCATCATTTAATGACGGTTGTTGATTGTCAAAATTAAGTAAACCACGACGACCAAAAGAGAACAAAGGTGCATCAAAGCTATTAATCGTTAGGTTTCCTTCAATTCCTTGATAGGTTAATCCTTCTTTTGTTAAAGCATGAATATTTCGATTCCCATTCGCTACCACGTTATATGGTGAAAGTTTTTCATTTAGCTTTGACATTTTCCAACGATAAGGATTGGCCACTGTCAAACTAGTCTCTAACCAGTAGGCTTCAGGCATTCGATTTGCCTGTTTGTCATTCCACTTAAGACTTCCAGCTATTTCTTTCATTATTAAGTTGATTTGATATGTTAGTCTTACTTTTTTAGGTACGCCCCATTGTTCTTGTTCATGTGCTTTAAAAACTAAATCAAAATTAACTTCAACCGCTTTGCCTTTACATTTAATGCTAGATTGTTCAATTGATGGAACTAAAACTTCGTGTCTAATTTCTTGATAAGCTTCGATACCACGCTTCGCAAAATCAACCAAAGCCCAACTGGATGTTCGGTTAGTTAAACGACTATACTTACTTAAATAATTGTTATAGTTCGCAAAATCAAAGCGTTCATAAGATAGTTTACCAAATTCTTTTCCATCCTTTAGCAAGTTATGTCCGTTAATTTCTAATTGATTTAGACCCCCTGTTGTCGAAAATACTAGGCTTATTCCATCAAATTGATACGTTTTACCTGGCACAACATCTTCTGTGATGTTTTCTAATGGCTTAATTACTGTACGTTTGTTATCAACTGCTTCAAGGGCTTCTTTGCGATGCCCATTACTTAAAGCAGTTATCGCCTTATTCACATAATCCCTTTGTTCTTCCCAAGTGGCTTCATATAAACGGTATGACCTACGATTAGCATCTGCTTTATTATCGATATTGGTGCTAATTAGAGCCATTAGATCAGCAAAATCCATGGTATTGCGATTATGATTAAAAGTGATTTTATCTTTTTCTCTGGCCTTCTTAAAATCAGCTAGTCGGTAATTCCGATAATCTGGTAAAAAGACATTGCCATTACCACCCCAAGTATGTTCTGCAATTAACATTAATTGTTCTGAGAAGTCTCTGTACTCCTGACTATCAATCGCCATCGCACCACTTTCTATCCATGTATCACGTAAATCTAAAAGGATTTTATAATCTGCGACTTTCTTCGGATCAGAAGCAACCCCATGAATCCAGCTATCAGCAATTTCTTCTTCAATAACTGGTAAGGTATCTTTTTTAACCCAGGCCGCTTTAGCAAACTCATCTAGGCTTGATGCAACCACCTCTACACCAGGGTATTCTTCCGCTAATTCAGCAAAAAGTTCAGTCACTTCTGCGGCATCTTTAGGTGGTCCTTGATTATCATGACTATGGGCAAAATACAGCATATCTTGCCAACCATCATGCATAAATGTTTCCCCATAATCTTGTGCATAATGGACAATAACTTCCGATCCATCTTTCGCACGCCAAACAAACATTTCCGATACGTTTGGAATCGCAGAACTGGCATTCACCCCAATGTGTAAATACTTCAAACCTGCTTGTGCCATTAACGGAACAATGGCAATCGAATGTCCGGGTACATCCGTCATTTTCGCCGCGATTGTTTGTTGATTATATTTTAAATCAAGCGCATTGGAAATCGATAAACCATACTCAAACAAGCGACGGTCCATCAGTTCTGTATGGATCGTTACAGGTAAGCCATGCCACTTAATTATGCCATTTTTAATTGCCTGTTCCATTCTTTTTTTATCTTTTTTCGTCACCTCTGGATGGTTGAGATAAAAATCAATCAGCCATGACCCTGTAGTCCAAACAAATTTTTTTGGCAATGCTTCTCCAATTGTTAAAGCTCGAGGAATAAAGTCATCCAAATACTTGATTGTTACTTTTTCTGCAAGATCGGTAAAACCAATATCCAAATGGGTTTTGAAGACTACATGTAATTTCTTTTTCATCGCCTACCGCTCCTCCCTTTATTTAACTTCATTTTCTTTTGGATTATATGCAAAAGTAATCAAACCTTCATTTAACTCCTGACATTTTTCAATTAATGCTTCTGGTGTTTCATTATCTACTGAAAGATATAACTGGTAGTCAAACTCATAAAAGCCAGATAAATCAACTTTGAAATTCGTTTCCCAGAAGTTATTCATAACCCATGAATAAATAAGATCTTTATTTTTAGCCTGTGTTCGCTCACTGCTTAACTCAATCTCATGATGCGCTAAAGTTCCCAAGGTAATTAATGGATTATCTTTTAGGGCAACCATCAAGTTTTGGTCTTTATTTTTAAAGACCATGCCATTTTGTAATAAATAAAAGTCAATATTGCTTCCAGGAATTTGGTCAATCGCTGGTCTAAAAATAGACCCTGATTTTTCACCATATAGTTCATGATTTTGACCATCACCAAACGGCAGTGGAATGTATAAATTTTCCGGTGCCCACTCATTTTGTTTCTGAATCCGAACAGTTACGGCAATCTTCGGTAATTCTTTATAAACCTTTAGCATCACCACATACATGTTTGTACCTTTTAAGGCAAATTCCATCTTAATTGTCGTATAAAGCGCACCATCAGCCACTTGATCAATGGCAACCAATTTAGCGACATCACGCTCGGTAATACGACCTTTACGGTTTCTACCCATTCTGCGTCGTTCTTGGCAAGCATCTGTTGTAATCGGTGTTTTTTCATATACACCCGTAAATGGGGCATGAACCGCATTAGGGTGGATCATGTTTGCACCTGTTGCTTTAGCAATCATTTGTTCAATCCCTGTTGTGTCATTAAAAATAATACGGTAGTGATCTGTTTCAACAACATGATGATTCTTCAATTGATGGCAACCAGGATAAGGAGCTAAATCAGACACACCATCATTTCCACGATAGGCATGGTTAGATTCCGTCCCACCGGCTGGTTTCTCAACTATTTGGCGGATTATAACTAAGCGTTCTTCCTTAGCAGCTAATGAAATCTTAAATTCAATATCATTTCCACCTGGAATCATCACAACTTGCGACACTAGGATTTCGTTTTTTTGACAATCTACGACCTCTATAAATCCGTCTCGTTTGAAATGAAAATATTCACCATCCACATCTTCCCAATGCTTAATATGAACTTTAGTATAGTCAGTAACTGGACGCTCATGCGGGTTAATAACCTTAAAGTACTTCTCACGGCTTGCCTGTAATGATTCTTCTCCTAAATTAGCCAATACTTCATCTAGATTTCGTGAAATAAGTGAGTTTGCGTTTACTGCATATGCACCTTTGCGATAATCTAAATCATTTACTAAAGTGTTCCAAGGTTCACCTACCGATGATGAGTAGCCCCAAGTATGTTCTGCATACATCATCAATTGATGCTCAGCCTCTGAAAAAAAACTTGGATTACCTAGTTGCATATTAGGGTCCAGTTTTTTGGATAATTGATATTTCCGCTGGGCATCTCGGTAAATCTTCGTCGGTGCAGGTGTCGAACCGACTCCATCAGCCCACCAGTCAGGCCAATCACCAGCATAAGTAGGTATATCAACTGTTTCATTGCGCAGAATCTCGAAGAAATGATTTAATGTGACCACTTCAAACTCAATTTCCTCCCCGTGTTTCTCATTAAAACGATGAATAATTTCCATCATTCTAGGATTTGGCGGGGCATTGTCAGTCATCACGCCGGAAATCATTGCAGGTACAAATAAGTATGGATAGCCTTCTGTTTCTAGGTTTTTAACGTATCTGAAAACCCTTTCTTCTGTAATTTCAAATTGATCTTTATCCCAATCACCAGTAAACTCGTCACGAATTTGATAAGATATATTCGTATTAGGTAGTAACATAAATTCGTTGCCCAATTGGTAATGATCACCATTCCATACTAAAACTTTATGACCTTTTGGTGTTTCCCACCAGAACGGTGTTTGTTTTTTATATAAAGGAAACATTCCATGATGTGTATGTAAACATGAGAAGAAGTTTGTAATCCCGTTTTGATACATGGTCTCAGCATAACCCCAAGAATAACCATTAATATCAGCAGTCATAGCAGAATTTAGTTTCATTTTTTTCCTACTAGCATAGTTACGTCCATCACTTAACTTTTTGGCTAAAACATCTTTGTCAACTAACTCCGTTAAATTTAAATAAGTTAAGGAAATGTCAATCAAGCCTTCATGAACATAATATTCAAACTTCTCTTGTTCTTCTTTAGTACTGCTCCTCAAAAACTGTTCCACTTGCCAATAGTTCTCACAAGTATATTTATAACCTGCCCAGTCCGGTTTTTTACCCGTCGTAATGTCATCTAAAATATGAATTACCCTTTTTATATAATCCACATGAAAACGTTCAATTTTTTCTTGGCGTTCGGTATACCCAATATCCGTATGCGAATGATGGATTAAATAGATTTTCCACTTTTTTTTCATAATACCGCCCCTTATTAAATTTTATTATTACTTTCTAAGGCTTGGACCAAACCTTTTAACGTTGCTAAACTAGTATCAGATGTTTTATAAATTAGTGGCAGTTTTTCACCATCTTTTGTTAACTGTTCATGCATACCTGCAATCATCCATTTTAAGCTCTGACTGATTTGACCACCAAGAACTAAGATATCCGGTTCAAATGATAGAATAAATGGACTAAGTCCACGCGCAATTTGTTTTCCAAATTGTTTAAAAGTTTTTCGAGCCATCATGTCACCTTTTTCAGCAGCTAAAAAGAGTTGATAGCCATCCGGAATCATCAAATTATTTGCTTTAGCAACATCCTTTAGTCCCTTTGCTGACAGATACTCATCAATAGTCCCAGTCAGGAAAGGTGCATCGTAGATCATTCCTGTTTGATTTAAACCATATTTATTTTTGACAATCAAAGCATTCTCAATAAATGTTGAGCCGCACCCGGTTCCTAATGTGATAAACATACCTTTATTCATTCCCTTTGCAACACCGTAATAATATTCACCTTTGGCAAAACTAGTCGCATCATTTTCAAAGATCAGCGGCGTTGTATCATTAAAACCTAACTCAACAATCCACTGAATCATCAATTCTTTTAGATTGATTTTATATATAGCATCATACTTCCTAATTCCCCGCATTAAACTAATGCCATTTTCATAATCAAAAGGTCCTGGAATAGCAACTCCAATCCCTAATAATTCAGCATCATTCATGTTGGAAAATTGGAGGTGTTCAGTAATAATATTTCTAAAATGCTGTAAGATGCTATTTTGATCTTTCTTTGCTTTTGATTCGTAACAAATATTCTCGGGGTAAAAAGGTTTTTTATCACTATTTAATAAATTCACCCCAATTTCAGTACCACCAATATCTAAGCATAAATAATATTGTTTGAACAACCAATCTTCCTCCTATTTAACGTACGAATGCTTTAATAGTCATAATTGTCTGACCCAAGCTTTTTCCGTAAGGACTAATTTTATATTCTTTTATCTGTTCAGGAATAATAAATGTTTGTGCATAGTGAACGATAAAAGGGGCAAATGAATGGTCCATACTTTCAACAATCGCTTCTTCCCCTTCAACAAGATTAAAAACGTTAACACTACCGTGATTTTCATGCATGACTGGTACAGAAAAAGTATGGCGTCTTGTTTCGATAAATTCGGATTCGTGTAAACCAGTACGTTCCTCTTGCCAACCAGGCGCTTCATTAATGACCTCAAAAGGATTAACCAGTTCTTTTTTTACCCAGTCCTCATCTCTTGTTATATCAATATTAGGTTCACCATGATTTAAATGGACAGGTCTTGGCAGGCCATCCAGATCCACCCGATCCCAATCCCATAGTTTAAATGTATAACGATTTGGTGTGGAACTAATTTCTAGAACAACTGAATTGGCGCCACTTGAATGAATGGTCCCACCAGGAATCGAATAATGATCATGTTTTTTTACTACTTGTTGATAAATCAATTCCTTATCTGGAAAAGTTCCTTCCCCATTTGCTGCTATTTTTAATTGAGTCATTAGCTCTTCTTTACCTACACCATTTTTTACACCTAAATAAATTTTCGCATGATCATGTGCTTCTAGTATGTAATAACTTTCATCTTGCGTATAATTTGCCCCAAATACTTCTTGAACATAATCCGTCTTTGGATGAACTTGTAAACTTAGATTGGATCCACCAATTGTATCCAGGAAATTAAATCTGATAGGAAATTCCGCCCCAAAACGACCACAGACTCTCTCCCCTAATAAAGCTAGCGGTTGAGTGAATACAAGGTTATTAGCTGGCACTTCCATTTTTACCCCATCAAAATTTAAAATTAAACTGTTCTCTTCTGGCACCCCATTAAAACTCCAAGCTAAATTTATCTCTTCTCTACGAAAATTAAATTTTTCCTGCATCCAGTTGCCCCCCCAAATACCGGGATCAAAGAATGGCACCAAAGAAAATGGCTGTTTAGTAATTTGGCTCATTGCTTCTTTATAACTTTTACCATCGATTAACTTTGGCTTCCCTTCTATATGAGTATCTAAAAAGTAATCAATTTTGTTAAATAATACTTTTTTTAATTTATCAGCCACACGCCACTCAAAGAAATAGCCTCTTTTAATCATTCGTAAAGAATCCTCACCAGCATTATCCGCCTGCCAATTGCTATATTTCCCTGAACGATATCTTGTTTGAACTTCCCATCTAGATAAATCAGCATAGATTAATAGATCTGCTGGATATACTAAGCTAGCCCCTACACCATATATGATCACCCTTTCATTATTGTGGAGTTTTAAATTGATCTCCTTCTCCAAAATATTAGCATGCTGCGGATCAATGAAATCACTTAATGAATGATGACTCATTAAACCAAAAATGCGATCATCTGTTATATTTCTTTCAATCATATTATTGATTTTTTTTACACCATAAAACAATTCGCTTGCATCAATCATCAGGGATGGATTTAAAGGAGCAATTATTTTATTCATTAATTCTTCTTCATTAATTGTCGGATAACATTCTATTGTTATAACATTAGCCTTTAGCGTATCAATCTTATTGTTCAACTCTCTGGTAACTTCTGAATGACCGGAACAAGCCTTACATACATTATTTATCTTTATATCTGGTTGAAAGTTATATATAATGCGTTTTCCTCCTCAAGTTATTATTTTATCTTAATGATAATTATAGCATAGCTAACCTAGCTAAATTGTCTTTTTAAAAAGCGCTTAAACCAATGTTTATAGGCTATTGTTATAGTATATGTTATAATATTATTACAAAGATAATTTAAAGGGAGGAAAATGATGCTTAAGAAGCAAACAGCCTATCCACTCTATGCTCAAATAGCAGATCAATTACGTTTAAATATACAAACAGAAAAGTGGGCAGAGGGCCAACGTATTCCTACTGAAATGGAATTGTGTGAGCATTACCATGTTAGTCGGATTACTATCAGAAAAGCCATCGGTGATTTGGTACGCGAAAACTTATTATATCGCAAACGTGCAATTGGAACATTTGTAAAAGAAATGGCACCAAACAAGGATGAATATGCAACAATTATTAAAGGGTTTACGCAAGAATTGCAAGAACAAGGGAAAAATGCGACAACTGTTTTTGCAGAAGTAGAACATTCACATGCAGATCCAAAGGTGGCAAAGTTTCTTAATATCAAAGTAGGAGAAGAAATATTCATTCTTAAAAGAGTTCGTGGTGATGGAAAGGATGTTTTCGTCTATTTTAAAACGTATCTATCCTATAAAAAAGAATATTCCTTAAAATCTAAGGATTATTACGGTTCCTTCTATGACTATCTACGTACGTTAGGTATTGTTGCCAATCAAGAAAGAGAATATATTGAAGCGATCCCGGCAACAAGAGAATTGCAAAAGTTACTAAAAGTAAAAGAAACTGACCCTATTCTTAAACGGGTACGCTTTACTTCTCAAAAAAGTAAGAACTTTTTTGAATATACAGAGTGTTATTATGTTGGAAGTAAGTACCGTTATTATTTAGACTTTGGCATATAACTCCTACCAACCTTTAATATGCAAAAGCTGCTTGGCACTCAATAATTGACGATGGTGTGCCAGATTCTCTTTCCAATAGGGATACCGCCAGCAAAACGCGATAAACGTACGTTAAGAGTTGTGTTGCATTAGTTTTTTGTGTTTCAGGCAAATTGTATTGCGTAAAAGCGTAAATAACCCTTTTTTAGCTATTTAATACAACACAATTGTATTTATATTGCATTAAAACTAAAAGAACTTAACTTGCAGTAGGGCCTTTAAATTAGGCATTTTTAATGAATGTAAGAAAAGGTATCTTTTCCTACATTCAAACCATTGACTTACCTTTTAAATTATTGAATTTATTTCAAAGCTACATGTGTATGATTATGTTTCCTTTTCGCTCGTATAAGAGTACTTTTCGAAATACCAGTCTTTCTCTCAACCTCTTTATAAGAATGGCTATTTAAAAGCGATAGAGCAAGTTCAATTTGTTCTCTTTTAAATTTTTTAGGTCTACCTTCTCTAAAATCATCACGCTGTTTAGCGATTGCTTTTCCTTCTTGCGTACGTTCTACAATCATATCACGTTCAAATTATGCAAAGGCACTCATAACATTAAAAATTAGTCGCCCTGTTGGTGTATCTTCCACAAGTCCCATATTCAGCACGTGGACTTTTACACCCTTTTCAAACAAACCTTTAATAGTGTTGATTCCATCTACTGTTGAACGTGCAAAACGATCTAGTTTTGTCACTGTTAATGTATCTCCTACTTGTAACGTATCTAGCAACTTATTAAACTCAGGTCGATCTTTTTTAGTTCCAGTAAACTTATCTTTAAAAATTACTTCATAACCTTCTTGATCTAATCGCTGCAATTGTGATTCTAAATCTTGATGTGTAGTAAACACCCTCGCATATCCATATTTCATTAAAAGCACACCTATTTATGACACTAGCCAATACCTTGATTTTACTGGTATATTGTCACTTTCAATGTTATTTTGCATCTTTATAAGGCGATATTTTGCACGTTAGGTGTACAATAAAAAACCATCTTTTAATGATGGCTTTCCAATAGTTTATTTGAAACCGATAACTAAAATGTCTCGTGTAGCTTCGACAACTTCAGTTTTTATAGTTTGGAGGTTATTAATTTCGAGTATCGATCAATCTGCATGAAAAGTCTCTGTATAAGCCTAAAGTTTCCATTGGTAATCTTAATACTGCTGGTGATTGCTTCGTAATCGGAAAAGTCTTCAAGTTTTATGGAAAGACCTAATTCTCCCCATTTATATTCCAAAATATGATTCGTTTCATCTTTGCTAAGGTTATCAAATTCATGTGCAAAACCAATTCTAGAGAAGAGCTGAGGATATCGTACCAATCGCTTCTCAATACCAGGCATTCCAATGAATATCATCGCTATGTCATTTTTATCATAGATGTCCCGAAGTTGTTCTATAGGCTGTAATTTTAGCCGGTCAATTTCGTCCATAATAATCCGGTCGATATCTTCATAAGAATCGTGGGGATAATATTCTTCTTCCCCTTGATTCTTTATTTTATATAAAGCCCTTAACAAATGCCGATGTATTTATATTTGATATATGCATCACAGAATTCTGCAAATCTCTTATATTCTTTTGTTTCAATAAAGTTCTGTGTTTTATTCATTGAAATACCTCTTTAATTTCAACTTTTTTGAATCCGAATTAGTCGAGTTACACCTTTACCGATTCACTCTTTACGTCACACACATGCTGTATTATTGTTAGAATCTGGGGCAGATATGAAATATGTACAAGAACGTTTAGGACATGGAGGTTATCAAATTATTGCTGATGTATACTCTCACGTATCAAAGAAAATGGAACAAAAAAATACCGCCCAATTCGAATCTTACATGGACGATATTTTAAAATAAATTATTTTTTTATATTTTTGTGGATATTTCTTGGGTGTACATTACATTTCGATACTCATTTTAAATCCCAACCACGATATAAACCCTTTTAATTCAACGTTAATAGCTAGTCAAATACTGTTCTCTCTCCCAAGGGTGAACGGTCGTTCTAAACATATCCCATTCAATTTCTTTTGCCTCTACAAAGTGTTCATATAAATGATCTCCTAGTGCTTCTTTAATGACTTCATCTTTCTCAAGTTCTACGAGTGCATCCATTAATGTTGCTGGAAGATCTTTTATTCCATTTTCTATACGCTCAGCTTTGTCCATAGCATAGATATTACGATCAATTGGACTAGGTGGTGTTAGTTTATTTTCAATACCATCTAATCCAGAAGCAAGAAGGACTGACATGGCCATATAAGGGTTTGCAGCAGGGTCCACACTTCTAGCTTCAATTCGAGTACTTAATCCTCTTGAGGAAGGAATACGTATTAGTGGACTACGGTTAAGACCTGACCACGCCACATAACATGGTGCCTCATATCCTGGAACGAGACGTTTATATGAATTTACTGTCGGATTTGTAATGGCTGTGAAATTTGTAGCATGCTTAATGATTCCTGCTGTAAACTGCATTGTCAATTCACTAAGTTCCATATCACCTTTTTCATCAAAGAACATATTTTCATTGCCTTTAAATAGAGACATGTTTACGTGCATTCCAGATCCATTTACTCCGAATAATGGTTTCGGCATAAACGTTGCATGTAAATTGTGTTTTCTAGCGATAGTCTTTACTACCAATTTAAATGTTTGAATATCGTCAGCATGCTTAACCGCATCAGAATATTTAAAGTCTATTTCGTGTTGCCCTGGAGCAACCTCATGGTGTGATGCTTCAATTTCAAATCCCATTTCTTCTAATTCAAGTACGATATCACGACGACAATTTTCACCTAAATCTGTAGGTGCAAGGTCGAAGTAACCGCCTCTATCATTTAACTCTAAAGATGGATCACCTTTTTCGTCTAGTTTAAATAAAAAGAATTCAGGCTCCGTACCGATGTTAAAAGCGGTAAAACCTAACTTTTCCATCTTTTTCAGATTGCGTTTTAAATTATACCTTGGGCAACCTTCAAATGGTGTTCCATCGGGGTTATAAATATCACAAATAAATCTCGCTACTTTACCCTTATCAGATGTCCAAGGATAGACAACAAATGTATCCAGATCAGGATATAGGTACATATCAGATTCCTCAATGCGAACAAATCCTTCGATAGAAGAACCGTCGAACATCATTTTATTATCTAATGCTTTCTCTAGTTGGCTTAATGGGATTTCAACATTCTTAATTGTTCCAAGCATATCCGTAAATTGCAAACGAATGAATCGTACATTTTCTTCCTCAATCATCTTATAAATATTTTTCTTCGTCGTTTCTGAACTCATCGTTCATCCTCCTTGGGTTAGGTACATGTAATTTTAATGAAAAAATCTTGATAATTCACCTTGTCGTAAACTTGATTTACCAAATCGTCCAGCTTCATACAATTCATGTTTTAACATTTGCCGTAATTCACGATCTGTAATTTCTGTTCGCTTTTCTTCTGTAAAACTTTTATTATTGCTACTTGAATCCAACAATAATTTTACTCCAGCCAGATTTACACCTTTATCTAGAAGGTTCTTTATTTCTAGTAGGCGATCTACATCATTAAATGAAAATAACCGTTGATTTCCTGTTGTTCTTGCTGGTTGAATCAACTTATTATCCTCATAATTCCTAATTTGCCTGGCTGTTAACTCTGTTAATTTCATAACTATCCCAATTGCAAATAAGGGCATCGAACGGCGATCCTGATCATTCATTGGACACCCTCCTACTTTGTTGATATTTATATTCTATAATATGTAAGGTTATTTGTCAATACTATGTAAGGTTTTCTTACATCATTAAAAATACTATTATAGAGCCACTTGTCTTATACCCTATTTCCATAACGTGAAACTTTATCGGTACGTTTTTTCTTTTTTTCCGCTGAATATTAATCCTTTATTAACAGAGTTTTTAGCGATTCCTTTAATGCAATCTTTACATGTTCATACGTCAGGCCGCCTTGAACAAAGGCAGTATAAGGTTGCCGAATTGGTCCGTCCGCTGTTAATTCTAAACTCGCACCTTGAATAAATGTTCCTGCTGCCATGATTACCTCACTATCATACCCAGGCATCCCACTAGGATATGGAGTGACAAACGAATTTACAGGTGAATTCTGTTGAATTGTTTGGCAGAAGGCAATCATTTGGTCTGCTGTTTGAAATGTTACAGATTGTATAAGATCAGTTCGATTGGCCTGATAATGAGGAATTGATGAAAACCCTGCAAGTTCAAGTAATCTAGCCGTAAAGATAGCACCCTTCAGTGCCTCTCCTACAACGTGCGGAGCCATAAATAATCCCTGAAACATTTCTTGTAGCATGTTTAATGTGGCACCTGTTTCTTTACCAAGTCCTGGAGCAGTTAATCGATGTGCGCATTTCTCTACAAGATCTTTTTTCCCAACAATATACCCACCAGCCCGTACAATTCCACCACCAGGATTTTTAATTAAAGACCCTGCAATTATATCTGCACCAACATGAAGAGGCTCCTGTTCCTCAACAAATTCACCATAACAGTTATCAACAAATACGATGATTGTTTTATCAATGTTCTTAACAAACTTTACCATCTCTTCAATCTCTTTAATAGTAAAGGATGGCCTGTCCGCATAACCCTTAGAACGTTGTATACCAATCACTTTTGTTTGTTTTGATATAGAACGTTTTACGTGATTAAAATCAATTTCTCCATTTGCTAACAAGTCAATTTGGTTGTAGGAAATTTGGTAATTTAGTAACGATCCATTGTCATTTTCATGTGTTCCAATAACACCTTCCAATGTGTCATAAGGTTTCCCCGTAATATACATAAGCTCATCAGATGGACGTAATAACCCAAACAACGTTGTTGATATGGCATGTGTACCTGAAACTAGTTGCGGACGAACAAGTGCGTCTTCCCCACCGAATATGTCTGCATAAACCATTTCAATCACTTCTCTTCCATAATCATCATATCCATAACCAGTTGTTGAATTAAAATGACTATCACTTACACGATTACGTTTAAATGCATCGAGTACACGTTTTTGATTATGTTCTACAATTGATGCTACTTTTTCATGCTGTTCTTTACAGTCTAATTCGGCCTCTTTTGCTATTTTTTCTATCATGAATCACTTATTGCTCCTTTAGTATGTTTTGGATTGGATGGTTTTGCTTGATAAAACCATTTATTTTATATTGGTCCAGTTCTGCGTCAAATTCTCTTCCCTTTACGATGGTTTCATGCTCTAACCTGTTAATCATCTTTCCTTCATCAGGATCAAGCGCTGTTGAATACCAATCCCATTCTGCTTCTAATAGTGATTCAATTTTGACAAACAATTTGGTGATGTCTTCTTTATTAAATGCACTTATCACAATATATGGATGATTGTTAGGGATAAACTCTTCGCTTATTTTATCTTTCTTATTATATACCGTTAGCGTTGGTATAGATGTAGCATCTAAATCCTGGAGTAGCTTGTGGACAGTTTCTTGTTGTTGATCTTTGTCCGGATCAGAACCATCTACTACATGTAAGATAAAATCTGCTTCCGTAACCTCTTCCAATGTTGACCTGAATGCTGCAATCAGTGAGGTAGGAAGATCTTGCAGGAACCCAACCGTATCTGTCACCAATGCCTGGAACCCAGACGGGAGTTGAAAATGTCTTGTTAATGGATCGAGCGTTGCAAACAATTGATCTTCTTCAAGTGATTGTTCTTTTGTAATCCGATTAAATAACGTTGATTTTCCAGCGTTTGTGTATCCCACAATCGCAATTTGAAAAGCTTGATTTGTTTTTCTGCGTTTCCGGTATTGCTCGCGTTGACTTACTACGACTTTGAAGCGACGTTGTATATCGTATATTCTCCGTCTAATATGCCGCTGATCTGTTTCTAACTTGGTTTCCCCTGGACCTCTTGTTCCAATTCCTGCACCTAAGCGTGATAACGCTGTTCCCTGACCATGAAGTCTAGGTAATAAATATTCCAGTTGTGCAAGCTCTACCTGTAGTTTACCTTCTTTCGTTTTTGCGCGCATTGCAAAAATATCAAGTATAAGCTGGCTCCGATCGATTAAACGTACACCAAATCGTTCGGATAAATTTCGAGATTGTCCGGCAGATAACTCATCATTTGAAATAACAATGTCAATTTCTAATTCCTCGACAAAGTTACTTATCTCATCTATTTTACCTTCACCAATATATGTTGCAGGATGAATTCGATTTCTTTTTTGGGTAACAATCTTTTTTACCGTACCACCTGCAGTATTGCATAATGAAGATAATTCTTGTAAGGAAGATTCAAAATGCTCATCTGTTTGTGTGGGATGTTTAACCGCCATAATTAATATTTGTTCCTGCATATTATCAAACCTCTTTCTTTTATCTCTAACTTATCATAGCAAAATGAAAACCTTATCACAATTTGTATGATAAGGTTTAACTTAGCTTACCTAGTGGCTTGGCGTTTTATCAAAGACCAAATCTTGCTTTGTAAGGGTTATCAATGTATCAGTGGAAATATTATTCAGATTTAATATACGCATTGCTTGCTTGCGAATTGAATGTTCAATAACATTTCGGACGAAACGTGCATTTGAAAAATTGCTAGGCGAATGATTTTTTTCCAAAATAATTTGTTCTCTAAGTTTCCACTCTGCCTCATTTGTTAATTGGTATTCTCGCTCACGTAACATTTTCTTTGCTATTTGCACTAATTGGTCCACTGCATAGTCTTCAAAATCAAGAATGAAAGGAAATCTGGACTTTAAGCCCGGATTCAGCAATAAAAATCGTTCCATTTCATACGGATATCCCGCCAAAATTAACACAAAATCATCATGATCATCTTCCATGTGTTTTACCAATGTGTCAATTGCTTCTTTACCAAAATCTTTTTCCCCTCCACGGGCAAGGGAATATGCTTCATCAATAAATAATATACCCCCAGCAGCTTTTTGTATGATGGCACGGGTTTTTTGTGCGGTTTGACCGATATATTCACCAACTAAATCTGCTCGTTCCGCTTCAATAAAATGTCCTTTTGAAAGTATATTCATATCATAATAAGCAGAAGCTAATTTCCGTGCAATTGTTGTTTTTCCAGTACCAGGATTACCTTTAAACAACATATGCAACACTTGATTGGATGAATTCAGACCAACTTGCTTACGTTTTTCATTAATCGTAATCATTGCATATATTTCTTTGATAGATTGTTTTAAATAGTCCATTCCTACGAATGATGAGAACTCTTGGTCAATACGATAAAATGGACTACTTTCGTTATACGATTGACGTTGATCTGACTCTACTTTAACGCCATCCTTATCATATAAAACAATATTAATTTGCCCATTTTTATTTTGCATCATTTGCGATTCCAAATCATCACCCCTTAGTCAATTTAGTATACGCACGAAATGAAAAAGTTGTGACAAACGCCCAATTAAAAAACCAAAAACTCAACTACTACTTGAGTTTCTGGTTTTGTTTTCATTCTTTCTCTAGTGTTATATTTTTAACAGGTGCAAAGGTTGAAATTGCATGCTTAAAAATAAGTTGTTGTTTACCATCCGCCTCTAATAAGACAGTGAAATTATCGAAAGCCTTAACGACCCCTCTTAATTGAAAGCCATTTACCAAGAATACGGTAACTGAAATGTGATCTTTCCTTAATTGATTTAAATATTGTTCCTGTATGTTTACTGATTGTGCCATCGGTGTTTCCTCCTTTTCTATCTATATATATTTAGTTCTACTTTTCTTTCAACATTCCTGCTATATCCGTTAAAATAGTTCGAAATTTTTCATCAATTGTATCAGTTGTTACAGAATACCAGTTTACATCCATCCTATTTTTAAACCATGTATACTGCCGTTTGGCAAATCTTCTTGAGTTGCGTTTTAATATCTCAATTGCTTCTTCAAGAGAATAATCTCCTTTAAAATAAGGGATGAATTCCTTATAACCAATACCTCGCATAGATTGATGATTTTCAAGTCCTTTGGAATACAACTGATGGACCTCATAAAGTAATCCATCCTGAATCATTTTATCAATTCTATTATTAATCCGATTGTATAACATCAGACGTTCCATTTCCAACCCGATAAAAATGGGATCATAAGGTGATTCTTTTTGTTCTTTCTGATATTCGGTCATTGTTTTTCCTGTTGTCTCGATTATTTCAAGAGCCCGAATGAGGCGGCGATGGTTGTTAGGATGTATTTTCAATGCTTGTTCTGGATCAAGCCTTTTTAAACGGTCATGTAGATGATTAACGCCCAATTTCTCCAGTTCACTTTCTAATTGGGCTGTTCGTAACGGATCTCTTGCATCACCTGTAAAGTTATAATTGTACAATGCTGATTGAATATAAAGACCACTACCTCCAACTAGGATTGGCAATCGTTTTTTAGCTGTAATATCATTAATATAATCCTGAACTTTGCCTTGAAAATCCGCTACCGAGAAATCTTCATCTGGCTCTTTTATATCAATCATATAATGTGGAATACTCTGTTTCTCGTCTTCCCTAACTTTGGCAGTTCCTATATCCATACCCCTATATACTTGCATAGAATCTCCACTAATGATTTCACCATTAAATTGTTTTGCAAGTTCGACACTTAGTTTTGTTTTTCCTACAGCTGTAGGGCCTACAATAGCAATAACTTTCTGTTTCATCATTTCCTCCTAGTTACATAACCCTTTTAAACATTTTTTCTAATTCATAGGAAGAAAAATGTACGATAATCGGGCGTCCATGGGGACAGGTAAAGGGATCTGTCGTCTTGCGTAAATCTTCGAGTAAGTGGAACATGTCTTTTTCATTTAAGTAATGATTAGCTTTAATTGAACCCTTACAGGACATCATAATAGCTGCTTCCTCCCGAATTGTTTCAATCGTCACCTTTGCATCATGCATTATCTGATCAATCATTTCACGGATAACTTCTTCCTCGTAGCCTGCCGGGAACCATGTAGGATGCGATCGAATGATATAGGTTTGATTACCAAACTCCTCAAAGAACAAGCCAACTTTTTTAAATTCTTCTTCATATTGATCAATAAAAATCGATTCTTGCTTAGAGAATTCAAATGTCATTGGTAACAATAATTCTTGAAGCGTATTTCCTGATTGTCCTAGTTTATCTCTGAAAAATTCATATTTTACTCGTTCTTGAGCTGCATGTTGATCAATCATATATAACCCGTTCTCATTTTGCGCTAATAAATAGGTACCATGTAATTGTCCGATTGGATACATGATTGGTACCCGTTCTTGTTTACGTGTTGGCTGGTTAGTTGTATCTATTACTTCTTTATCAGACGGAATAAATTCACTTTCGTTAATCTGAAATCCAGTTCGTTCATTAGTTTTTTGTTCTGGTTCATACCGTTGCTCTTGATTTCCTATTGGTTGGGAATTAAATTCAGGCCTCACTTGTTTTGGTTCATCGAAAGCTATTGAAGGCTGAAAGGATTGTTGTTTTTTTGGTTCAGCTTGTTCCATTTCAGGAATTAATGAAGTTTGTCGAAATGTTTGTCGAATCATTTTTTCAATCAGTTGAAATAACTCTTTTTCTTTACTGAATCTAACCTCAAGTTTTGTAGGGTGTACGTTTACATCTACTAAAATTGGATCCATTGTTATCGACAGAACAACAATAGGCATTCGACCGATTGGGAGTAGCGTATGATAGCCTCTAGTGATAGCTTGGGATAAAGGGATGCTCTTAATAAATCTTCCATTGATAATGGTAGAAATATAATTTCGCGAGGACCTCGTTATCTCAGGTTTTGCAATATATCCATTAATGTGAAAATCTAATGTTTTCTCTTCTACAGGCACCATTTTCTTTGCAACGTTCATACCATAAACTTGGGAGATAACCTGAAGCAAATCATCGGTACCAGCCGTCTTAAATAATTGTCTCCCATTATGTGTCAGTTCAAACCGTACATTTGGATGAGATAAAGCTAAACGATTCATTAAGTCCGTAATATGGCCAAGTTCTGTATGAATGGTTTTCATATATTTTAATCGTGCGGGTGTATTGAAAAATAAATCTTCCACAAGAATTTCCGTTCCCATGCGAGCATCACTTTTAGACTGATTGATTATTTTTCCGCCCTCAAGTTCGATACAAGTACCTGATTGATCACCTTCAGACGTCTTTATTTTCAACCTACTTACAGCTGCAATACTGGCCAATGCCTCTCCGCGAAAACCTAGTGTTTTAACATGAAATAAATCTGTTTCATTTTTTATTTTACTAGTAGCATGAGGTAAGAACGATTTACCACAATCTGTTTCAGACATTCCAACCCCATTATCGGTAACCTTAATCTTCTGTAGCCCTGCCTCTTCAACTTCAATTTTAACCCATGTACTATTGGCGTCTATACTATTTTCCACCAGTTCCTTTACGACTGATGCTGGCCGTTCTACAACTTCCCCAGCTGCTATTTTATTTGCAAGCGCATCAGACATTTGGAATATTTTCATCAAAACAATCCTTTCTACTCCTACTTTCTAAGCTTCTTTTGCAAACGGCTCAACTCATTCATAGCATCGAGCGGTGTCATGTCAAACAAGTTTATTTTCTTTAGCTCTACAATAATTGACTCGTGTGTTCTATCTACTGTTTTCGTTCGAGTTGATGGTACTTCCTCGGCAAAAAAGGATAATTGGTTTGCGCTATCCTCATGTACTTCATTTTTTTTCTCATCCTTCGTTTCAAAATCATGTAAAATCGATGATGCTCGATTGATTAATTTTTCTGGAAGCTCAGCAAGTTTTGCAACGTGAATTCCATAGCTCTCATCTGCTGCACCTTCTTTTATTTGATGTAAAAAAACAACATTACCTTCATACTCTTCTGCCCGAACATGAATATTTTTCAACCTAGCTAGTGACTGGTCAAGTGTGGTTAATTCATGGTAATGGGTAGAAAAAAGCGTCTTAGCATGAATATGATTGTGAATGTACTCGACGATGGCCTGTGCTAACGCCATTCCATCATACGTACTTGTTCCACGTCCGATTTCATCTAAAAGAATCAAACTATTTTTAGTAGCATTTGAGATTGCATGATTTGCTTCAAGCATTTCCACCATAAAGGTGCTTTGCCCAGATACTAAATCATCAGCTGCCCCGATTCGCGTGAAGATTTGATCGAAAATAGTTAACGCAGCATCCTCACACGGCACAAAGCATCCGATTTGCCCCATGAGCACGGTTAGCGCTAGTTGACGCATATAGGTGCTCTTCCCGGACATATTTGGCCCTGTAATTAATAGGACATCAGAATCTTTATCCATAAAAATATCATTAGGTACAAATTCACCATTTTTCATAACTTGTTCGACTACTGGATGTCGTCCATTTTTGATGGAAAGATTATCTTTTACAAAACTAGGACGCTTATAGTTATTGCTTTCACTGACGGTAGCAAATGACTGTAACACATCTATTTTACTAACTACTTCGGCAAGCCTTTGCAGATCAGGAATATACGCTTTTAATTGATCACGAATAGTAAGAAATAGTTCATATTCTAATTCAACGCTTTTTTCTTCTGCTTCCAAAATAAGCTGTTCTTTCTCTTTTAACTCTGGTGTTACATATCTTTCTGCATTTGTTAACGTTTGTTTCCGTTCATATCTCCCCTCTGGTAGGAGATGAAGATTTGCCTTAGTGACCTCTATATAATAACCGAATACTCGATTATAGCCGATTTTCAATGATTTAATTTTCGTTTCCTGTTTTTCTTGCAGTTCCAATTCTTTAATCCACTGTTTCCCATTTCTAGAGGCATCACGATACTTGTCCAAGGTTTCATTATATCCATCCTTGATTAATGACCCATCTTTGATAGAAATTGGAGGATTCTCAACTAAACTATTTGCCAAAAGCTCTACTAACTGATTTGGAGAATGTATTTCTTTTACGACCTTATCAATCTGTTTGGAACCAAATTGATTTAGAATTGATAGTAAATCTGGAATTTTTGCTAAGGATTGTTTTAATTGAATCAAATCCCTACCGTTTACATTTCCAAATGCAATGCGTCCTGCCAAACGCTCAAGGTCATATACCGATTTTAAACCTTCTCTTAGTGCGTCACGTTCCATAAAGCCATTATAAAATGCATCGACAACATCTAGCCGTTCTTCTATTTGTTTTTTGTTTAACAATGGACGTTCAATCCACTTTTTCAACAGCCTTGAGCCCATTGAAGTGACTGTTTGATCTAAAACCCATAGTAAACTACCATGTTTACCCTTTTTTATTATTGTTTCCGTTAATTCTAAATTTCGCTTCGAGTACATATCAAGCTTTAAAAATTGTTTTAGCTCAATGATTTTGGCCGGTTGTAAATGATCAAGTGAACGTTTTTGTGTATGTTGCACATAATTTAACAACCGACTGAATGCTTTAACTAAACGTTCATCATTTATATCATCAACTAAACTTCTGTATTCACCATTAAAGGATATTTCGTCCTGATAGGATAATGTAACGTTCAATTTATCCCTGAGTTGTTGCTGAAGATCTGGTGGCATTTTGGACGAAATGACAATTTCTTTGATTGGTTGATTATAAAGTTCATGAATTACTGCGTCCCATCCATTTGAAACAAGTGCAATTCTGTTTTCACCTGTCGATAGATCATTATAAACAATTACATAAGATCCATCTTTAAAATAGGAAAGGCTGGCAATATAGTTATTTTCTTTTTCGCTTAACATATTAGATTCCATTACGGTCCCTGGAGTGATTAATTGAACAACTTCTCGTCTAACCACACCTTTTGCTTGTTTAGGGTCTTCTACTTGCTCACAAATGGCAACTTTATAGCCTTTTTCAATTAAATTTTTTATGTAATTTGCCGCAGCGTGGTATGGTACTCCGCACATTGGAATTGGATCATCGTTTGCTGCATCACGTTTCGTTAACGTTATTTCAAGTTCTCTGGCTGCAACAACTGCATCATCAAAAAACATTTCATAAAAATCGCCAAGGCGAAAAAATAAAAAAGCATCCTTATAGTCAGCTTTTATTCCTAAGTATTGTTCCATCATCGGTGTATATTTCGACATGCCTATTCCTCCAAAAACAACAAAATATTCTCAAGCAATTATAGCATAAATAGAAAAGCAGAGGCGACTGTTTAGCGACGTACAAATAGATAGAACTGTGAAAGTACGTCGAACTTTACGTACATTCATCAGGACTAACTATTTGTACGTCGCTAGAAGCCGTAGCTGGATCAAGAAAAGCAGAGGCGACTGTTTAGAAGCGGACGTATAAGCGATACCGTAAAATGAGCTTTGATTTTTCCAAAATACTATTTTCTAAAAGATTGTTGTTTTGACACAAAAAATATATAATGTGACATAATTAAAATCATTTTCGGTGCTCTGTAACCGCTACGGAAAAACACTACGCTTTCCGCGGGCTCGCGATGAGCCTCCTCAATCGCAAAGACCGCTCTCTGCGGGGTCTCATCGTCTTCGCTTTCCCGCAGGAGTCTCCGTGTTTTTCCTTCGCTGATGTAGTGTCGAATAATGAAAAAATAGTAATCACTTTATTGATTAAAGCATAAATATCCACTATTATGGCAGTTGTTTGGAGCGGAGGACCGTTGACTCCTGCTTAGAACAGCACGAGTCTGAAGACCCCGCAGGAAGTGGTTTTCTTCCGAGGAGGCTGAAGCCGTGCCCTAAGGTGCGCAACGGTCCGTAGCGGAAAACAACCAGCAGTTACATCGTAATGTATTTCTGAGCGGCAGGTTATGTCGCAGTTTACATCAACTTCGGTGGTATTGAGCAACAAACTATACGAAAACAGCCTTTCAAAAAAAAAATTACGAGAGAAATTTCTCTCGTAATAGTATTAATCTTTTTCTTTTTCATCAAGAAAATCTGGATTGATCTCATCAAGCTCATCATTACTAACATCAAAATCCCAATCATCGTCATCGTCTTGATGATGAAATCCATCAGGGTTTACTTTTACAGAAATTTTAGTGTCACCTATGATTTGCACCAAAAATTCTCTTTCTATTTCGACTACAATTTTATTACCTTGGTTTGTTATTTTGCATTCCAAGCAATTTGGTTGTTGAAGCACCTTGGCTACTACGTCATAATCATCATTAATACAATGGTCATCTTTTACTGAAAGCTTAATATTGTCACAATACGTAATTCTTTCTGTAACCACTTCTGTCTTGGTATTATCATTATAGGAATACCAAATATTAATATCATAGCTTCCATTTACCTCAACAGTGTCTTTTGATTTCTTCTTTGCATGATACAAATGATTAATTACCCAGCACCCTAAAATGCTAGATGGTTTATGGGATGCTGAAACTGAATGTGTTGCTTCAACAAACCTCCGCCCCTTGCCACAAACGGCTTTGGTAATAATTTCTCTATATTCTTGATCAAGATATGTCATAATTCCGTTTACCTCCTCATTTTTCATAGTCATTTTATGCAAGACAAATACCTAAAGTGCATAACAAAACAATGAAAAAGAAAGAGGGTAACTTTTATTCCCTAAGAAAGGTTGCCTAGACTGGGTTCATGAGGCAAAAAAAACAGGTAAGAAATATTACATTTCCTACCTGGACAATTAAATTAGTGACTACATGCTGAGCCGTTTTTAGATTTAGAACCAGTTTCTCCTGATAATAAATCGCCACCTGTTGAACGGATTACATCGTTTGTTACCTCGCGAGCAATCGTACCAGATACAAGTTGCAAAACATCATTTACAACAATTTGTGTTTCCTTGAATTCTTGAACAACCGGAATATCATCTATTTCTGCTTGCAGGCGATCTATTTCTTCTTCTACTCTCTTTAATGCTTCCCTTTTTTCATATGCCTGGAAATTAACCGCCTGTTTTTGTAATGCTTTAATTTTAGTGATAAGTTTCTGTACCTTTTTATTTTCGTTAATTTTTGCTTCAACTTCTTTAAAACGATCTATTTCTTCTGTATTAGCGAGCATTTGGGCTAGGTTTCTTGCTTCATCCAATACTTGCTTACGTGTATATTCAGCCATGTTAGTTCACCTCAACTGTATTTTCTACCATGATACCATTTAATGACCACGTTTTTGCTTCCGTTACGTGAACTTCCACAATTCTTCCAATAGAAGATTCTGGTCCTTTAAAGTTTACAAGTTTATTCTTTTCTGTGTAGCCAGCCAAAACATCTGGATCTTTTTTGCTTTCACCCTCAACTAGCACTTTTACCACTTTATTTTCTAATCGTTTCATGGATTCTTTAGATTGCTTGTTAACCAAGTCGTTTAAACGATATAGGCGTTGTTTTTTCACATCCATTGGCACATTATCCGTCTTTTTCGCAGCTGGTGTGCCATCTCGTGGTGAATAAATGTACGTATAAGCGGCCTCAAATCCTACTTCCGCCATTAGTGTCATCGTTTCTTCAAATTGTTCGTCTGTCTCATTTGGAAAACCAACAATAATATCAGTGGTTAACGTAGCATTTGGTATTGCTTTACGAATTTTTGCAACTAATTCTAAGTATTGCTCTCTCGTATATTTGCGGTTCATCAATTTTAATACATCACTACTGCCTGATTGCACAGGTAAATGTATATGATCCAATAAGTTACCACCTTGAGCTAATACTTCAATTAGATGATCATCAAAATCTCTCGGGTGTGAGGTAGTAAATCTTACTCTAGGAATATCAACCTTGTGGATATCATCCATTAACTCCCCAAAACCGTACGCAATATCTTCAAAGTCTTTTCCATAGGCATTAACATTTTGACCTAATAAGGTAATTTCTTGATAGCCCTGTGCAGCTAAATGACGTACTTCTTGAATAATATCTTCTGGTCTACGGCTTCGTTCCTTACCTCTAGTCATTGGTACAATACAGTACGTGCAAAACTTATCGCAACCATACATAATGTTTACCCAAGCTTTTATTTTACCTTTACGAACTTTAGGAAGGTTTTCAATTATATCCCCTTCTTTGGACCACACTTCAACGACCTTTGCCTTACCAAAGAATGATTCTTTTATTAATTGTGGTAAACGGTGAATATTATGCGTACCAAAAATGAGGTCCACTTGCGGATGCTTTTTCAAGATACGGTTAACTACCGATTCCTCCTGGGACATACAGCCACATACACCTAAAATTAAGTCTGGCTTTTCTAGTTTTAATGGTTTTAAATGTCCAATCTCTCCAAACACTTTATTTTCAGCATTTTCACGAATAGCACAAGTGTTTAGTAGAATAATATCAGCATCTTCGGTATTGTTAGTTGATTCATATCCTAACTCTGTTAAAATACCCGCCATTACCTCTGTATCATGTTCATTCATTTGACAACCATATGTACGGATTAAGAACTTTTTTCCTACTCCAATATTTTCAATATCTTCAGGAATTCCAAAATCATAATGAACATTTACTTTGTCCCGTCCACGTTTACGAGCTTTATTAAGATTTGGAGGTTCATACGTAGTTTCAAAGTATTTTGCGAAGTCTGAACTCGTCTTCTCTTGCAAAGGTTTGTCCTGGCCGGATTTTCTGTCCGCGGCATCTCTTTGCTTAATTTGGGACATTTCTTTACGCTGTTGTTCGTTCATGTGTGTAGCTCCTTTCTCTATTTAAACATAAACAGAGGTGCATAGATTTTCATTATTACAGTATAAAGCCTATATACTAATAAAACAATAGATGAGCCAGTTAGAGCAAGTAAAAATCATCACTCACGTGTAAATGTGCCATTTTTGACAAAAAAATAGCACTACACATTAAAATGTATAGCACTTCGATATAATAATCCACACACACTTCTATCGCGGTTCTACTATTAGCTTAATCGCTGTTCGTTCTTCATTATCAATCATGATATCTGTGAATGCTGGAACACATATTAAATCCACTCCACTGGGTGCGACAAAACCTCGGGCGATTGCTACAGCTTTTACGGCCTGGTTTATCGCACCAGCACCGATAGCCTGCATCTCTGCTGTGCCACGTTCTCGTAATACGTTTGCAAGTGCGCCTGCTACTGAATTTGGGCTTGATTTTGCTGAAACTTTTAATACATCCATTACTAGTACCTCCCTTATATGCTAATGTAGTTCTATTACTACTATATTCACGGAGATGATAGCTTATTACCCTATTATGCATTAAAGATTCTTACAATGAACTAGTCAACCAAAAAATGGATGATCATCATTAATTAGTATACGCTCTACACGTGATGCTTGTCCGCTCTTTTCATCTATTGTGACTAAAAATCCATTTAGTTGTGTTCTTCCCTTTTTATCGGTTTCGAAACGTACAGGTAGGTTTGTTAAAAAACGATTTATGACGGCATCCTTTTCTACCCCTAAGATTCCATCGTACGGTCCAGTCATTCCAACATCGGTTATATAACCAGTTCCTTGCGGCAAAATTCTTTCGTCGGCCGTTTGTGTATGTGTGTGAGTACCAACAACAACACTTACCCGTCCATCAACATACCAACCCATTGCTTGTTTCTCACTTGTTGCTTCTGCATGGAAATCAAGGAATATGACAGATGTGCGTTTTTTTGCCTCTTCAATTAATTCATCCACTTTACGGAATGGATCATCAAGCGGTGGAAGAAATGTGCGGCCTTGTATATTGATAACAGCTATTTCTTTACCATTTATATTTATAAAAACAATTCCATTACCAGGTGTGCCCTCAGGAAAATTCGCCGGACGAATCATATATTTTGCATCATTGATGAATTCAAAAATTTCTTTCTTATCCCACGTATGGTTACCCATTGTTACAACTTGTGCTCCAAGTTCCAAAAACTCTTTATAAATTTTTTCAGTAATTCCTTTACCTGCCGCGGCATTTTCACCATTTATAATCGTCATATTAGGACGGTACTTTTCCTTTAGTTTTGGTAAATATTGTTTTACCATATCTCGTCCTGGAGAGCCTACCACGTCACCGATAAATAATATTTTCATATATGTACCCATCCTCTCTTTTTTTGAAAAACTATTTGCCAAATAATAATAGCTAAAAGTTCAACATATTATTTTAGAATAGTGTTTCATAACACTTATTTACTGCCAAAAAAATAAAAGCGGATTGATGTCCGCTTTTATTTCGCATACTCTACTGTTCTTGTTTCTCTGATAACAGTCACTTTAATATGACCAGGATAATCAAGTTCATTTTCAATTCGTTTTCGTATATCTCTAGCAACCCGAACGGAATCAAGGTCATTTATTTCATCTGGTTTAACGATAATTCGAATTTCCCGACCAGCTTGAATTGCGAATGATTTTTCAACACCTGTAAATGACTCAGAAATTTCTTCAAGTTTTTCTAATCGTTTGATATAATTTTCTAGTGTTTCACTTCTTGCACCAGGACGTGCAGCTGATAGCGCATCTGCTGCTGCAACTAAAACAGAAATAATTGAAGTAGCTTCTTCGTCACCGTGATGGGAAGCTATTGCATTAATAACCACTTCATGCTCTTTGTATTTTATACCAAGTTCTTTTCCAATTTCCACGTGGCTTCCTTCAACTTCATGATCAATCGCTTTACCAATATCATGAAGGAGTCCTGCTCTACGTGCTAACCTTTCATCTTCGCCTAACTCTGCAGCTAGCAATCCGGATAGATAAGCAACTTCCGTAGAATGCTTCAATACATTTTGTCCATAGCTAGTACGATACTTCAAACGTCCGAGTATTTTGACAAGATCTGGATGTAGACCATGTACTCCGATTTCGAACGTTGTCTCTTCCCCAATTTCTCGTATATATTCATCAACTTCACGACGAGCCTTATCAACCATTTCTTCGATTCGAGCTGGATGAATACGACCATCTTGTACAAGTTTTTCTAATGCCATACGAGCAGTTTCTCTTCTAATTGGATCAAAACCTGATAAAATTACTGCCTCTGGTGTATCATCAATGATTAAATCAATACCAGTTAAGGTTTCTAATGTACGTATGTTACGACCCTCACGTCCAATTATCCGCCCTTTCATTTCATCATTTGGAAGGTTAACCACAGATACAGTAGTTTCTGCTACATG